>CAVDUV010000010.1:0-85937 GCA_963612465.1 Bacteroidaceae bacterium
TACAAGGCTTCGGGCAGGATATTTATGCTCTTTTGAGTTTTAGCGGACAGCAATAGTTAAAAAACGAGAAACGGTCTGCAACCGGGGCTTTGTGAGGTGGAGGCCCACTTCGGTTTGCCGGCTGTGTGGGTTATATCGGAATATTATGTTATCTTTGCTAATGGCTTTTGATGCTGCTTAGTGATACCAGTAAATTTTAACTACCAACTATGACTTCCGTCCTTCACCGTCTGACTGTAGCCGCTGCATGTGTACTCGGCTGTGTTGCCGCTATGGCTCGACCGTCTTACTACACCAATTATTCAACCGGCATAATTCCCCGTCCCGTGGAATGTGATATCGACACCGGTTGCGTTGCCCTCACCATCGACCGCAACACGCAAGTGGTTTTTTCCGATTCTTCCGTAATTCGGTCGGCCCGCTATTTTGCTCACTATATGGACGAATATTTAGGTATTCCTGTGAATATTGGTTCAAAATCGCCGATGAAACCGTGCATCACTCTCATCAATACCCGTAATGGAGGCACAGTAGGTGGCTACCGCCTCACTGTGGATGCTGAGCGCGGGGCGGTGGTTGAGGGCAACGACCCTCAAGGCACTTTTTATGGAATGCTCACGCTGCTGCAACTCATGCCCACCCGTGCCGGCGTGATACCTATGTTGCCTAAGGTGACGGTGACCGATGTGCCGTGGTTCGGCTATCGCGGAATGCATCTCGATGTGGTGCGCCACTTTTTCCCAGTGTCGTTTGTGAAACGCTATATCGACTGGCTTGCCCTTCACAAAATGAACTATTTCCACTGGCACTTGACCGACGATCAGGGCTGGCGCATCGAAATCAAGAGCCATCCCGAACTGACCGCCCGCGGCTCGCAGCGTAAGGGCGAGATTGAGGGCGTGTTTCCCGGTGCATACCGTGAGTGCCCTTATGGAGCATACTACACGCAAGACCAAATACGCGAAGTGGTGCAATATGCCGCCGACCGCTATGTGACCGTGATCCCTGAAATCGACATACCCGGCCACTGCATGGCTGTGCTTGCGGCACACCCCGAGTTTAGCACCACTCCCGATTTGCCTAAAAACACTGCCCTCACATGGGGAATCTACAATAGGCAGAACAATGTGCTTGCCCCCACGCCCGAGGTATTCCGCTTTCTTGATGATGTGTTTGCCGAAGTGTGCGATTTGTTTCCGGGTGAGTATGTGCATGCCGGTGGCGACGAGTGTGCGCCCAAGTGGTGGAAAGAAAGTAAAACCACACAGAAATTCATAAAAAAACACGGATTAATCGACGAAAACGGGCTTCAACGCTATTTCATGGACTATGTGAAACGCATAGTGAATGCCCGCGGCAAGACGCTGATAGGATGGAATGGAGGCATTGAGCAGTGCGACAGTGCAGGGTCGGTGGTGATGAATTGGCATCACCGCTCATCGACCAATGCCCAAAAGCTAACTCCCGGCCACCGCACAATCGTGGCTGCGGGCCGGTGGTTCTATTTCGATTATCGTGAAGACAAGGACGTTCAGATGGTGATGGCCGACCGCAACAAGATTCTCACCGTGAAAGACGTGTATGACTTTAACATTGTGCCCGACTCGGCAACTACCGCCCAGCGCAATTCCATAATAGGGGCTGAGGGATGCATGTGGACTGAGTATGTGCCTGCCGAGTGGAAGGTTGAGCTGATGGTGTTTCCGCGATTGGCTGCCTTGTGTGAGAATATGTGGCTTGGCCCGCAACGCAACTGGGACGACTTCAAGTTCCGCCTTGTGCGCCAAAGCGAGCGCTACGATTTGTGGGGCATACGTTACAGCAACTCGTTCTTCCAGGAGTGGCCGGCCGAGCCGCGCTATCGCTGATGGCCGCTATGCTGTGGCTTGATTGCCTTGTCTCCGCCTTTTTTAGCACTCAGTGCAACTTGCCGGGGTGCTAAGTGCGTCAAAAACAATAAATGTGGGTCGGTTTGCATCGGCATTGCGCACATGTGTGCCGGCTCGTGATGGTTTTTGTTTTTTTAACACCGCTTCGGGCTTTGCCATGTGCTTTATTTTTAATTTTGTTTATTTAATAGTGTAGTTGTGCTATTGATAGGAACAGGCAAATCATGTGAAATGGGAAGAAGAGAGATGAAGTCAATAATCAGAGTTATATTTGGTGTTGCACTTGTGGCTTGTGCCGCTTGTGGCTTGTGGGCTTGCAGCGGCCGCGGTGGTGAGCTCGACAAGGCCATACGCTCGGCTATGGTGAAAGGCGACACCACGCGTGAGGCTTACGGCAAAATCTGCCAAATCATCCAAGCCGATTCAAAGAAATATGCCGATTTTATCGATGAAAACGGGCAAATAAACGTTGAAGCCTTGGCTGCAAAGGTGGCAGAAATAGGTAAAAGTTTGCGTCCGCCCATGAGTTGGGACATATCAAAATATGGAGCCGCCAACCTGTCGCTCACGGTCTATTTTGAGCGTAGCGGGTCAATGGTGCCCTACGACAGCCGCTCGGGTGGCGGTCAGCTTAAGGCAGCCGTCAACGATATAATCAACGCGTTTCCCGCACGGAGCAATGTTAAGATCAACATCGTCAACGATAATATATATCCTTACGGCAAAAGCGTTGACGCTTTTCTGCAAGACCGCGATATTTATGCCAGCACTGCCGGTATAGGCGATGCCAGCCACACTGATTTCAAACTGATTTTTGAAAAGATACTGAATGCGCAAGCCCCGGGCAATGTGAGCCTTTTGGTGACCGATATGATTTACTCGCCAGCCGACACCCGCGACGTGAGCGTGGAAAAGATATTCAATGAGGAGCGTAGCGTGGCTGCGTCGCTGTTCCGCAACCACAATGGTAAGTCGGTGGTCGTGAGTCAGCTTATGGGTGACTACGATGGCAAGTATTACCCCTATAACGGTAACCCGGTTGATTATCGGGGCAAGCGCCCGTTCTATCTGATTGTGATAGCCGATGCCAAAACCATCGATCAAATGGCGGCCAATCCGGCGTTTGCCACCGTGGTGCATCCGTCGGCGGCAGTAAACACTTACCGTTTCAATCAGAGTGAGGCCCCTGTTGCCTTTAAGGTGATACCAGATTGGAAGGAAAATGCGGGCCGCTTCCGTGTGTCGCACGACGACCCCAGCACGCTCACCGGTTGCACCCCCGACCGCACCACGGGCAAGTTGTGCTTCAGCGTGGCTGCCAACCTTGGCGTGCTGCAAAAGGATGCGGCGTTTTTTGCCGATGCCACCAACTTTGCAGTGCGGTCGCTCAATGGCTTCGAAATCAATGTGCGCCCCATAGTGCAAGCCGATGTCACGGCCAACAACAAGGCTTATCTCGATGGAATGACTCATATCATCACATTCACCGGCAAGTTCGACACGCCGCAGGACAACGTCACGGTGAGTGTGCCCAACTATTTCCCGCGGTGGATATCTGCCTCCACGGCAGCCGACGACACCAATCCTGCCGCATCTGGCTTTGCCACTACCACCTTTGGACTTGAGAGCTTCATGAAAGGTGTCGACAACGCCTTTACTCACGGTCAAGACCGCAACTACACAAAAATTGAACTGAAACTGAAAAATTAACGATATATGCAAAAGGATACTATCTATCTCATTGCCGGCATAGTGGTCACGGTGCTGTTTTGGCTGCTGCGCGTGCAGCTGCTCGAACTCGTGTATAACGCTCCCGGCTACAGCGACAATATGTATAACCTGGGCCTCTACGACACGGTGACGATTGTGGTCATCGCCCTGCCGTGGATAGCCGCGGGCATATACTACTATGTCATTAATTCGGTCCGTTTCGACCGCTGGTGGCACTGGCTTGCCGTGCTCACCGTGGTGGCTGTGCTCACTCCGGTAGTGTGCTATGGCGTCATCACCGGCGTCTTTGCCGACACCGGCGGCATCAGTTACCCGTCTGAAACGGTGGCTTTCCAAACGTCGACTGTGCTCTACGCGATGCTGATGTTTGTGGTGGCCTCTTTCTCGGTGCGCTGGTGGAGCAGCAACTGCCGCCACACCCCAATTCCACAATAATGAAACTCTATAATATCCCATAAGAGTCATGAAACTGTTTATTTTCGCAATAGGCGGCACCGGGTCAAGGGTGCTTAAGTCGCTGCTGATGCTCTCGGCGGCAGGTGTGCGCCCGGTGGGGGCTGATGGCCGTCCTGTGCCAAATCTTGAGCTGGTGCCCATAATAATCGACCCTCACAAGAGCAATGCCGACCTGAAGCGCACAGAGTCGCTGCTGAGCGCCTACCGCCTGCTGCGTCGTCAGATTCACGGCGATGCAGTGAATGCCGAAGGCTTCTTTGCAACCAAGATATCCACCTTGCGCGACATCATGCAGGGATCGCCTGTGCCGCTCGACGACTCGTTCATATTCAACATGGCCGCAGTGGGCAGCAAGCGTTTTCGCGACTTCATCGGGTTCGACACCATGAATGAGCCAAACCAAGCCCTCACCTCGCTGCTCTTTGCCGACTATCAGCTCGACAATAAGATGAGCATCGGTTTTGTGGGCTCGCCCAACATTGGCAGCGTGGCTCTCAACGGCATAAAAGACAGTAATGAGTTCAAGGCGTTTACCGGCGTGTTTGCCGAGGGCGACAGAATATTCTTCATCAGCTCTATATTCGGTGGCACGGGTGCTGCCGGTTTCCCCATTCTGGTCAAGAACATACGGCAGGCAGCCGGCGACGATGTGAAGAATCGTGCATTTCTGCAGACTGCACCCATAGGGGGGCTCACAGTGCTTCCTTATTTCAGCCTTATGACGCCCGACGATGCCGACCGCCGCATCGAGAGCAGTGACTTCGTGGTCAAGACACAGTCGGCTCTTGAATATTACAACCAGACCATCACCGGGTCCGATGGCAATCAGGTGAATGCCATCTACTACCTTGGCGATCACGGACACGATGCTCCCTACAAGTATGACCCGGGCGACAAGCAAGACCAGCACGATCCGGCTCACCTCATAGAACTTGTGGGTGCGTTGGCACCGCTCAATTTCGCCGGTCTGCCCATCGACCAGCTCGTTGATCCCGTCACCCGCCGACCCTTGCCCACAAAGGCTTTTGAATATGGCCTTGATGTTGACACCGACGACATCGACTTTGCCTCGCTTGGCAAGGAGACGCGCGACCTGATATATGGCAGTATGGTCAAGTTTCATCTGCTGTTCATTTTCCTGCGCACTGGCTTCAGTGGCATGATAGGGCAGGGCTTCACCGAAGATTCGCCCAAAATATCGCGCGACTTCACTGCAACGCAGTTCTATCGCACACTCACCGACTCGTTTTTCAATGCTTACACTGAATGGCTGAGCGAGCTTAAGTTCAACCGCCGCCATGTGGAGCCGTTCAATAGCGGAGTCTACGACATGACAAATGCCATCAAGGGCGTGCGCACCCGCAAGGGCTTTTTCGGCGCTAAGACGGTGAGCTGCGACACTTTCAAGAGCGAGATGAATAAGCTTAGCCGCGACAATCACTCTTACAGCGGGCGCACGCTTGAATTTAAGCTGATGGACCTGTTTAACCGTGCGGCCGACAAAATAATAGCCGACCGTTATGACAACATCAACTGACGCTGCCCGGCAGCTACGTCACGGAACACACAGAAAATTAAGAAAAAACGAATCATGAGCAATATACTGTCATACAACAACAAAACCACTAAGACGGCAGATCGCGACTGGATTCCCGTGGAACCTTATGACGACGATGACATCCGCGCCATCCGCGACCCTAATGGTGGCAGGTCGGAGAATCCGCATACGGCTATACCGAGCCCCTTTGCGCAGCTCGACCTTGTGAAAAACGCATTTGAGCATCTGGCAGCCGGAATCAACCTGGGCGGCACCATGATGGACAAGCGTCTGGTGTCGAACGCTCTCGACATCGCTCAACTGCTGTTCGACTACGAAAGCCATAAGGAATATCTGCACATCGTGAGGTGGAACCGCGATGAGCAGTTGGCAAGGCTAAAAAGTGAGCCCGAACACCGTCTTTACGGCGAAACAATCGAGCTTTTTCTCAATAGCGACACAAAATACAACTTTGCACAACTCACCGACTGGTATGTGATTCTGTGGCACAATCGTGTGATTGGCGCCACATCGCCATCGTCGTTCACTATGGGTGTGCCGCGCGAGAGCACCGAGCCGGTGCGCGAGATAATGGTGGAACAGGGCATACCGCTCTTTGCTGCCGAAACTCGCGACCTGTGGCAGCGTGGCGACGACTTTGTACGCATGATGTTCTTCCTGTTCAATGCATTCCCGTCGTTGCGCAAGGCTCTTGGCGGTGTGTATGCCTACATGGTCAAGAACTTGGACAAAATACGCGCAGCCAAGCCTGCCCTCTATGCAAGCATTGTGGCCGTGGTGCCCAATGTGGAGTCGTTTAGCCCCGAGTCGGCCGACAAGGTGCGCGAGCAGCTCGACATTCTCTACGATCCCTTTGCCGGCGACAACGAAATCACCGTTTTGGGAGCCCGGCTCTACCGCAAGCGCGCAACCGACATCCGTCGGGCAGTGTCGAATAGCGATTTCTTGATATCACCAACCATAGCCCAGCCGGCTGGAGCGCAGTTGCCGCTTGTGCTGCGGTCGGGCTTCAACGGCAGCGCAGAGTCCTACATCTATGTCGACCGCCCGTGGGACAGCTCTGTTGAGGTGCTGGCAGGTGGGGTCCCTGTCGAAAAGCGTCATTTGCCGGGCACGGCAATCGAGTATCCGTTTGTCACTACGGCCGATTTGCTTACTCCTACGCTTGTGAGGCTTAGCGGGCCGCTTGATTCCGATCATTACTTCGACGGCAATGCGCATGGCCATGCCTCAAGCCCCGATTACGGCTACTTGCTGCCGCTCACCCCTCTGTTTTTCTGCTACTTCGATGCTGCGTTTCTGACGGGCACTGTGTGTGGGCGTAATGTGCTTGAAATTGAAGAACGGCCAGGGTGTGTGACGGTCACGCTGCGCATCCCGGTGAAGAAGCGCTTCATAGAACTGACGCGCAACTATTTGCCTATATCCGACGGGACTTGGGAATTCGACGAACAGCGTGGCACGGGGCGGCTTGTCACCGATGTGGTGATGGGCGCATCCATATTCCCGTTTGTCAAGACCGGCGTGGCCGACGACTATACTGTGCAGCTGTTCTCGCTGGGGCAAGACGACGGCAATGCAAGCCTTGCTTTCTATGCCGACGGGCTCGTGAGCCGCGGCCTGAATGTGAGCAGCCGTGTGCGCACACGCACTTCCTATGTCACTGAGTATTACGGCGTGAAAGGCGCCTTCGACTTGATAGAGGCGACCGTGCACAGTGGCGGGCGGCAGCATAGCGGTTTCATCGTGCCTCGGTGGAAGCCTTACTTGCCCTCGGCACGCGAACTAATGTTTGCCGTCGACTTCGGCACCACCAACAGTCATGTGGAGTGGGCCGAACGCGGGCACGACAGTGAGCCGCTCACTTTCGAGTTCAACTCGGCAGCCACGCTCATTGCCCCGTTGCTCAAGCGCGAGTCGCTCCTGATAGCCGATCAGCTTCAGCGCATCGAGTTTTTGCCCAGCGACATCGACAGCCTTTATGGCTTCCCGTTGCGCACGTCGCTTGCGAGCAATGTCAACAACGACGGCAGCACAAGCCTGTGGGGGAATGTGAACATCCCATTCCTCTATGAGCGCCAATACTTCGACGGCTACGATGTGACCACCAATCTGAAATGGGGAACCGACAACTCGCTAAGCCGCGAATTCCTGCGCGAGATAGCCATGCTCATAAGGGCAAAGGTGCTTATTGAGAATGCCGACATAACAAAGACGCATATAATCTACTTCTTCCCGGCAAGCATGGGTGGTGGCGATAGACGCAAGCTGCAAGACGCTTGGGAGGAACTCTACCGCACCTATATCGGCGCTCAGGGTGCCGACCTGTATCTGCACGCCTATCCCGAGTCGATTGCTCCGGCATTTTTCTACAAGGGAGCCGATGTGGCCGGTTCGAGTTTCGTGACTATCGACATTGGTGGCGGCACTACCGACACGGTGATTTATCAGCCTACGGCCGACCGTCTCGACAGTGTACCGGTGGCGGTGTCGTCGTTCAGGTTTGCAGGCAATGCCATTTTTGGTGATGCTTTCACCGAGCGCGACGCCGACAACAATCCGCTCATTTGCCACTATGCCGAATATTTTTCACGCCTGATAGCCAAGAACCCCGACGTCACTTACCTCAACAGCATCTTGCAGACGGTGCTCAAGCAAAAGCGGTCGGAAGACGTCAACGCGTTCTTGTTCTCGATAGAGAATGTGGAGCAGTTGCGGTGCCTGCACGAGGTCGACCGCAATCTGTATAGCTACGACGCCCTGTTGCGCAACGACGACCAGCGCAAACTGGTGTTCCTTTACTTTTACACTGCCATAATCTACTACACGGCGCAGTCGATGCGTGCCCGTGGCTATGAGTTGCCCAAGCAAATCTATTTTAGCGGCACGGGGTCTAAGATTCTCAGTATCATAGGGAGTCTTGAGCAGGTGCGCGAGCTCACGCAGCGCATCATCGAGGGCGTGATGCAGCAGCCTTGCCCCCAGCCGTTTGTGGTCAAGGTGGAGCAGGAGTGCCCGAAACAGGTGACTTGCCGCGGCGGTGTACGGCTTGAGAATGCCCGGTTGGCTGGCCGCGCCAGCGTTGATGCGTTCTCGCCGCGTAATGTCAACCGCATCAAGTATTGCTTCCCGATGACCGGGGCCGACTCGCTGACCTACGGCGAGGTCAACAGCATGGAGGTGCGCAACAGCATCGCCGACGGTGTGCGACGGTTCAATGAATTTTTCGTTGACCTGTGCGACAATGAGACAAAAGACGAGTTTGGCATCGACAAGAAGGTGTTCCGCCTGTTTTGCAGTGTGGTCAACGACGGAATCGACAACTATCTGGCGGCGGGCATCGTGAGCTTCCTCAAGGGACGTTACGAGGAGGCCGACGTCATTGAGGATGTGCCTTTCTTCTATCCTGTGATAGGCATCATTCGCTACAATTTGCTTAAGAATTTGTGCAACGAAGTGATTTCAAAAATTCAATGACTCAAGTGAAGCGTTTAATGATATCGTTTTTGTGCATGGCGGCAATGGTGCTCGCTGTGCACTCACAGCCACTGCCGGCCGACCAATGGCGGCACGGAGTGGCATTGTGCGCGCAGATGAGTGCTGTCGATGGTGGCTATGGTCTTCCCACGGGCCAATTAGACAGGGATTTCCCCAACGGGTTCACTCTCGACGACCTCAATAGCGTATATTCCGACTGCACGGGGTGGAATGTGGTGTATGCCGAGCTCAAGCGGCAAGAGGCCACGCCTGCCGATGGTGCGTCGCTACATCAGCTTGCTGAGCGCACGCTGAAGGGTAGCGGCAATGCCGTGGATAGTGCCATGGCTGCTTTTGCTGCAAGTGACCCAAGGGTGAGGGAGGAAGCTGATACTGCCGGACTCCAACCGCAGCAACCTGCTGCGACCGATGGCGGCGCAATGCCGTTTGCTCTTGTGGCTCAAATTCTGTGCGTTGTTGCTGCGGTGGTGTGCGCCTTTGTGGCCGTTGCCACCATTAGGCGTGTGCAGAAGTTGCAGCAGAGCTTGGCAGAGGCTAGTGCACGCATCGATGCCATTGAGCAGGGATTGCAGTCAGTGGCCGACGAAGTGCAGCGCATTGCCTCACGGCCGGTTGTCGGAATTCCTGTTGCCCAGTCTGAGCCAGAGGTCGTTTGCCAGGGTGCGCAGCTTGTGCCTCATCAGGCACAAACTACTGCCGATACCCCTGTGAGCCCGCAGGTGTTCTATATGTCACGTCCCGATTCCAATGGCTTTTTCATGAGGGCAAGTGCCTCATTTGAGGCTGGCAACTCGATTTTCCGCCTTGTTACCACCGATGGGCTGACGGCAACCTTTGAGGTTATTGATGACCAGAATGTGCATCGCATTGCCTTGATGATGCCCACCGAGAATCTCACTGTAGCCTGCGTGGGCGAGTCGATACAACTCTCGCATGGAAAACGGCGGGTGGTGACCGATGCCCCGGGCGAGGCTGTGCTCGAATGTGGAAAATGGCATGTGACGCGCCGTGCAACCATTCACTATGAGTAGTGGCACTTTGTGTGCTTGGCATGTTTTTTGAAAGTACGGTGTGTAAAAAAGCGGTTTCTGGAAAATGAAATGCAACTGTCCAAATTGCGGTCGTAAAATAGAGGTGACGGCGCAAGAAGCCCGACGGCTTGGCGGGCATCTCGTGTGTCCGCAGTGTCTCACGCGTGTCGATGTGGATGTCCCTGCCGCTGGCAGTGGCGTGGCATCGGCCGGTAAGTCGTCGATGGCTGCGCAGCAGTCGGCAAGTTATTGTCCCAATTGTGGCTCGCGTGTCAAGGCCTCTGATGATTTCTGCCCCAAGTGTGGTCACAGCCTTAAGGGGAGCAGAAAGCGCACCGCTGATGCGCCGCCCCCTTATCGGCGTCAGGCTCCGCGCAATCAGGCGGCACCGGCTCAGCCTGTTGCCCGCATCGCTCCGCGCCCGTCTTCGCCGTCACGCGCTCCGCGGTCGACTAAAAAGACGGCTAAGGATGCGTCGCCAATAGGTCCTTTGGGGTGCTTTTGGCGCACTGTGGTGGCTGTGGCAGTTGGTTTTGCCCTCTATGTGCTGGCTGGCCTGCTGCTGCAATAGCCGGATGACTGCTGAGAAATATATGTGAATCAAAAAACTTAATAGTGTGTTATGAAGATAACCTGCCCCAAGTGTGGTCATGTGACTGAAATAGCAGCCGACGAACTTTCGGCTCTCGATAATAAGGTGGTGTGCCCGAGTTGCATGTCGACTCTCAAGGTCGACGGCGATTATGCCTATATCCCTACGGCCGACAACACGTTTGACCCCGACCCGGAACCGGTTGCTACGGAGCAGCTTGGGCAAGGCGACACATGGGTGGCTCAAGGCGGACTCGAAGATCCGCTTCTCAAAGATGCCATCGAGTATGTGGAAATGTGCAATGCCATATCTACCGAAATGCTGCAACGCTACCTTGGTGTGGATTTCGCCCGTGCGGCCGACATTATGAGGCGTTTAGAGGAAAAGGGCATAGTAGGCCCTGCTACTGGAGGCCCGCGCCAGATTCTCATCCCTCACTCTGGCGGTCTTTTGGGCAATGTTCCGAAAAATCGCGAGGAGCTGGCCGAGATGAAAGACATTAAAGCGCGCATCGAAAGCGGTGAGGTGAAAACTCACGTGTTCGGGTGCTCAAGTTGCATGCTGGTTATTATTGGACTGCTTGTTGCTTACCTTGTGATTAGCTTTTTCATTAAGTGAACGCAAATGCATCTATTAGATAAATATTGCTAAATAATTATAATTAAGATTAAAAAACGGCTTTGTTTTTTGGTCTGTTTGAATTTAGCAAAGGCTGTTGTTGCATTATTAATGTGAATGCACTACCTTTGTAAGCAGAATTCGACGAGGGGGCTCAGGAGCTTCCTCATTTTTATTATATATTTGAAAAAATCAGTTTAATGATTGATAAATCAGCCGTTGCCCAGGTGGTGACCGAAGCAATAGACGGCACCGAACTTTTCTTGGTTGAGGTGACTGTGAGCCACGACAACTGCGTGGAGGTGCTGCTCGACAGCATGACCGACGTGACTATTGACGACTGTGTGACGGTCAACGATGCGGTGCTTGCCGCCTTTGACCGTGATGTCGAAGATTTTGAGCTCACTGTTGGCTCTTATGGCATTTCGGCACCTTTCAAGGTGAAGCGTCAATATGAGAAAAACCTTGGCGGCGAGGTGGAGGTGCTCACGGCCGACGGCCGCAAGCTCAAAGGCACTCTCAAGGCAGCCGGCGACGAGTCGGTCACGCTTGGGGTGGCCACAAAGGTGAAGCCTGAGGGCAAGAAGCGTCCCGAACTCGTGGAGGTCGACGTTGAGCTGAAATATGATGAAATAAAATATACAAAAAATATAATCCAGTTTTAAGTAAACACTATGGCTAAGAAAGAAGAAACTGTCGACATGTCCGACAGATTTGCGGAATTTAAAGAGCTGAAAAACATCGACAAGACCACGATGATTAGTGTCTTGGAGGAGTCGTTTCGTAGCGTGCTTGCTAAAATGTTTGGCACCGACGAGAATTTTGATGTGGTCATGAATCCCGACAAGGGCGACTGCGAGATTTACCAGCGCCTCGACGTGGTTCCCGACGGTGAGGTGGAGAATCCCAACCGCCAAATATCGCTTACTGATGCACGCAACGACGACGAAAACCCCGACCCCGATGCTGAGGTTGGCGAGGAGCACTCACGCAAAATCGAGTTTGCCAAGTTTGGCCGCCGCGCAATTCTTAACCTGCGCCAGACGCTTGCAAGCAAAATCCTCGATCTGCAGAAGGATGCCATCTACACCAAATTCAAGGATTTGGAAGGCGACCTTGTGACCGGCGAGGTGTATCAGGTGTGGAAGCGCGAAGTGCTGCTTATGGACGAGGAGAAGAACGAGCTGCTCCTGCCCAAGGATCAGCAGATTCCCACCGACGTGTATCGCAAGGGCGAAACGGTGCGTGCCGTGATTTACAATGTTGACAACAAGAACAACAATCCCAAAATCACAGTGTCGCGCACATGCGAGCAGTTCTTGCGCCGCTTGTTTGAGCTTGAGGTGCCCGAAATTCACGATGGCCTTATTGTGATTCGTGCCGTGGCCCGTATTCCTGGCGAGCGTGCCAAGATTGCCGTAGAAAGCTACGACGACCGCATCGACCCGGTGGGCGCTTGCGTGGGTGTGCGTGGAGCTCGCATCCACGGTATCGTGCGCGAATTGCGCAACGAGAACATCGACGTGATTAACTACACATCCAATCCGCAACTCTTCATTCAGCGTGCGCTTAGCCCTGCAAAGATTTCGAGCATTCGCCTCGATGAGGAGAACAAGCGTGCCGAGGTGTTCCTGCGTGCCGAGGAGGTGTCGCTGGCAATCGGTAAGGGTGGTCTCAACATCAAGCTTGCATCGATGCTCACAGGCTACACCATCGACGTTTACCGCGACCTTGAGTCTGAAGGCGAAGAAGATATCTATCTCGATGAATTCAAGGATGAAATCGACGACTGGGTGGTTGAGGCTCTGAAAAACATGGGCTGCGCCACTGCCAAGGCTGTGCTGCGCACACCTCGCGAGGTGCTCATCGAGAAGGCCGACCTTGAGGAAGACACGGTCGACAACGTCATTAGCATCCTCAAGGCCGAGTTTGAAGAATAATCGGCCCCGGGCGGCCGGCCGCCTACTCTTTCACATTGCCGTGTCACGAAAGGCGGCATCAACTTAATTCTTCATAAAAACAACAACTCTACAGAAAATATGCGTCGTATAAAGATAAGTCAAGTAGCATCAAATTTAAATGTTGGGGTTCAATCGATTAGTGACTACCTTCACAAGAAGAACATAGAAGTCGATTTAGGCCCTAACGCAAGAATTTCTGAGGAAGTCTATGCCATGCTCGTCAAGGAATTCGGATCTGACAAGGAGCAGAAGGAAAAATCGGTTAACTTCACAAGGGAGCAGCAAGCCCAAAAAGCCCAAAAGACCAATAAGGTTGAGGAAATCAAGATTGAGGTTCAAGTTCCCAAAGTTCTTGGTAAAATCGACTTGAAAACAGGCAAGCCAGTGGTAGAGCAACCCGCGGCAACTGAGGAGCCTAAGGAACAGCCTAAGGAAAAGGAGCAGCCCAAAGTGGTCGACGTTCCTGCTGAGCCGGAGAAACCGGCAGAACCCGTGGCAACTGAGGAGCCTAAGGAACAACCCAAGGAAAAGGAACAGCTCAAAGCGGTTGAAGTTCCTGCTGAGCCAGAGAAGCCGGCAGCGCCTGTGGTGAAGGAGCAACCCCAGGAGCAGCCTAAAAAAGATGTGGCTGAGCCTGTGGTGAATGAGAAACCCAAGGAAGAGTCCGCCAAGGCAGTGGCCGAAGCCGAGGCTGAGGCAGAACCCGAGAAAAAGGCCGACCCCGAGGTGTTCACTTATGGCACGGCAACACTGAAGAACACGCCCAAGATTTTGGGCAAAATCGACTTGTCGTCGATTAATCAGCAGACCCGCCCTAAGAAAAAGAGCAAGGAGGAGCGCCGCAACGAGCGCATCAGCAAAGAGAAAGCCCGCAAGCAGGGCACTACGGCTAATGCAGCTCAAGGCACCGCCGACGATGGCGTACGCAAGAAGCGTCGCCGCATAGGTCGCGAGAAAATCGACATCGAGAAGAGCGCAGCTCAAATTCAGCAAAATGGCAATCAAGGCGGAAACCGCAACCAGGGCGGCAACAACAATGCCCAGGGTGGCAAGCGCGGCAATGCCAAAAAAGCGAAAAAACCGTTTAAGAGCGAGGTTAGCGAGGAAGATGTTCAGCGTCAGGTGAAAGAGACGTTGGCCCGCCTCACCGCGAAGACTCAGAAGAAGAGCGCAAAGTGGCGTCGCGAGAAGCGTGAGGCCGTGCGCGAGGAGGAGCGCGAGGAGGCAGCATCAGCAGCAGCCGAAAGAAAGACGTTGAAGCTTACCGAGTTTGTTACTGCCAACGACTTGGCTATGATGATGGATGTGCCTGTCAACAAGGTGATTGGCACTTGTATGAATATCGGCGTTATGGTTTCAATCAACCAGCGCCTGGATGCCGAGACCATTAATATCGTGGCCGAGGAGTTCGGCTTCAAGACCGAATATGAGAGTGCCGATGTGGCCGAGGCTATCCACGAAGAGGAAGACAAGCCCGAAGACCTGCAGCAACGCCCGCCGGTGGTTACCGTGATGGGTCACGTGGACCATGGTAAGACGTCGTTGCTCGACTATATCCGCAAGTCGAACGTGATTGCCGGTGAGGCCGGCGGTATCACTCAGCACATTGGTGCCTACAATGTGAAGCTCGCCAACGGACGCCGCATCACATTCCTCGACACTCCTGGCCACGAGGCGTTCACGGCAATGCGTGCCCGTGGTGCAAAGGTGACCGATATCGTGATTGTGATTGTGGCTGCCGACGACAGCGTGATGCCACAGACTATTGAGGCTCTCAACCACGCAAGTGCGGCTGGTGTGCCCATCGTGTTTGCCATCAACAAGATTGATAAACCGGGTGCTAACCCCGACAAGATAAAAGAAGAGCTGGCCGCTATGAACTACCTCGTTGAGGACTGGGGCGGCAAGTATCAGAGTCAGGACATCTCGGCCAAGAAGGGCGTAGGTGTGCAGGAACTCATGGACAAGGTGCTGCTTGAGGCCGATATGCTCGATCTTAAGGCCAACCCCAACCGCAAGGCTTCAGGCTCAATCATCGAATCGTCGCTCGACAAGGGCCGTGGCTATGTGGCAACGGTGCTCGTCGACAACGGCACGCTTCGTGTGGGCGACATCATGCTTGCCGGCACTCACTATGGTAAGGTGAAGGCAATGTTCAATGAGCGCAACCAGCGCATCAAGGAGGCCGGCCCGTCGTCGCCTGCATTGATTCTGGGTCTTGATGGCGCTCCCACGGCCGGTGATAAGTTCAACATCATGGATACCGACCAGGAGGCTCGCCAGATTGCCAACAAGCGCGAACAGCTGCAGCGAGAGCTTGGCTTGCGCACCCAGAAGCGTTTCACCCTCGAAGACCTCGGCCGGCGTCGTGCGCTTGGCGAATTCCACGAGCTCAATGTCATCGTCAAGGGTGATGTCGACGGCTCAATCGAGGCACTTAGCGATTCGCTCATCAAGCTCTCTACCCCTGAGGTTCAGGTTAATGTCATTCACAAGGCTGTGGGTGCAATCACAGAGAGCGATGTGACACTGGCTGCTGCCAGCGATGCCTACATTATCGGTTTCCAGGTGCGCCCGTCGGCCGATGCCAAGCGCTTGGCTCAGCAAGAGGGCGTGGACATCCGCATCTATTCAATCATCTACGATGCCATTGAGGAAATCAAGGATGCAATGGCCGGCATGCTTTCTCCCGAAATCAAGGAGGAGGTTACCGGAAATGTCGAAGTCAAGGAGGTTTACCACATCTCGAAGGTTGGTACCATTGCCGGTGCCATTGTGCGTGAGGGCAAAATCAAGCGCTCGTGCAAGGTGCGCATCATCCGCGATGGCATTGTTCGCTACACCGGTGCCCTTGGATCGCTCAAGCGCTTCAAGGACGACGTTAAGGAAGTGGGCATGGGCTTCGAGTGCGGCTTGAGTGTGCAGGGTTACAACGACATTGTGACCGGCGACATCATTGAGGCATTTGAGGAAATCGAAATCCAGAAGAAGTTGTAATAACCAACCTCAGCCGGCCGCTTTGCATTTTCTTTGACAGCGGCGGGCAGGAGGTGTTGAGACATATTTCAGGAAAGCCCTGTTGCATCGCACGCAGCAGGGCTTTCACGTTGGTTCTACTGCGCTGGCAGTAGCTTGTGAAAAAAGGTTTATGGACGAATTAGAGTATCATTTCAACATAGGGTCGAACCTTGGCGACCGACGCGCCTTGCTCAATGCGGCCGCAACTGCACTTGCCGCTTTGGGGCGCGAGGTGGTGCGTAGCAGCATTGTCGAAACGCCAGCCTGGGGCTATGAGTCGGCCAATGCTTTTCTTAATATGGAGCTGGTGGTGGCCTCGTGCCGTGAGCCTCTTGATGTGCTTGATGCCGTTCACGGCATTGAGCGCGCGCTGGGGTCGGGCAGTCACCGCAACGCTTCGGGCGGATATGCCGATCGTCTTGTCGACATCGACATAGTGGCCGTGTCGGGCTTGGTGGTCAACTCACCGCAGCTGCAGATTCCGCATCCGCATTTGGCTGAGCGCTATTTCTATCTTGCCCCTCTGGCCGAGACTTCCCCCCAGTGGCGGCATCCGTTGTCGGGACTTACGGCCCGTCAGATGCTTGAGGCCCTGGGCTGATTGCGCTCACTTGGGCGATAAGGATAAAAATGGCGGCACATCCGCTGCAAGACCTTGCAGACCGGATGTGCCGCCGTTTTGTCGATTCACAGCGTGGCTGCGCTCAATCAGCACACAGCCTCGAGCCTTTTCATTATGGCCATCATAAACAGGGCTGAGACGAGGCAAAGCACCACGAATACACTCCATACTATCCACAGCGGAATAGAGCCCCACAGCAGGCCTCCTACGGCCACCAGGAGGTTGCCGGCGGCTGTGCTCACAAACCATCCGCCCATCATCAGTCCTTTATACTTGGGAGGAGCCACCTTCGACACAAACGACAGACCGATGGGTGAGAGCAGCAGTTCTCCGAATGTCATGATCAGGTAGGTCACGATAAGCCAGTTGGGCGATGCGAATGTGGCTGTGCCGGCCTTTATGGCCTTGGCTTGCTCATCGGGCGACGGTAGTCCCACCGACCCTATTGCAAGCACCATATAGGCCACTGCTGCCACAAGCATGCCAAGCGCAATTTTGCGTGGCGCACTCGGCTCCTTGCCTTTGCGTGCAAGCCAGCCAAAGAGGGCTATCGATACCGGTGTGAGTCCCACCACATAGCACGGATTGAAGTGCTGGAATATGGGTGCGCTAATTGCCGTCACAGGAGCCAGCGTGCGATATTTCCATACGAGCGCGGCTACGCATCCGGCGATAATGACGGCTGCTGTGACGCGGCCTTTTCTTGTCTTGCCTTGAAACAGTGCAAAAGCGGCATACACAATCACTATCAGCAGCACCAGGTTGGTCACGTCGAACGACATGCTTAGCACACCGCTCGAGGTGCGTGCCGTAAACTCGTCGGCAAAGAATGTGAGTGTGAGTCCGTTTTGCTGGAATGCCATCCAAAAAAAGATAACCACAGCAAACACCAGTATAAGTGCCACCATGCGGGCCCGTGTGTCGGCGGCACTCAGTTGTGCGCCCTCGGCCTCTGTGCCTTCGGTTTTCTTCGCCGAAGCTTCCACGTGGCGGAAGGTGCTGCGCCCAAGGTAGTAGATGGCTATCGACAGCACAAGTGAGGCGCAGGCCACCGCAAAGGCGTAGTGGTAGCTTTCGGCCACGCTCACGCCCAGGCTCTGCACATAGTCCATCACTTTTACTGCGGCCGTGGGGGCAAACAGCGCACCTATGTTGATGGCCATGTAGAAGATGCTGAAGGCCTCATCGCGCTTCGATGAATATCGTGGGTCGTCGTAGAGGTTGCCCACCATCACTTGCAGGTTGCCCTTAAACAGGCCGGTGCCTATGCTGATTAGTAGCAGGGCGCCGAGCATGCTTGCCATGGCCACGTGGCCGCTGCCCAACGGCAGCGACAAGGCCATGTAGCCTAAAAACATCACCACGATGCCCAGTGTCACCATCTTGCCGTAACCGAAGCGGTCGGCAAGTGCTCCGCCCACAAGCGGCATCAGGTAGACAAGCATCAGAAACGCGCTGTAGATTCCGCCTGCCACTGCCGGGTCGAGGCCGAAGTTGCTTTTCAAAAACAGGACAAACACGGCTATCATGGTGTAGTAGCCAAATCGCTCGCCGGTATTGGCGAGAGCCAGCGTGTAAAGTCCCTTGGGTTGATTGCTGAACATAAACTTACTCTTTGTTTGTTTTTTGAAATTGTAGATTCGTTTTAAATAAAAGCAATGGGAGGCTCTGTTGGTGCTGCCTCCCATTGCATTAGATTTTTGCTGTGTGTGGTTGCGGTTAGGCTTTTGTCACGCGCTCAAGCCATTTCACCATGCCGAGCATCACACCCATCGAAATGAAGCATACGCAGATAAACACGCCCCAGCACTGCCACAAGTCAATCTTGTTATACATCAGGGCGCCGATAGGCAGCAGCATGTTGCCCAGTGCGGTGGTTCCGAGCCACAAGCCTTGGCAGAGGCCAAGCATGCTCTTGGGAGCCACTTTCGACACAAACGACAGGCCAAGCGGAGAAATGAACAATTCAGCCACTGTGAGCAGGAAGTAGGTCACAATCATCACCCATGCGCCTGCTTTCATCATCTCGCGTGCGGCCGAGTCAATTTTCATGAACGACTCTCCCGAGGGATATCCGGCCACATAAGAGTAGATGGCCAGGAAGGCATAGGCCAAGCCGGCAATAAACATACCGATGGCGATTTTGCGCGGTGTGCTTATCTCCTTGCCGCGCTTGCTGAGGGCGCCGAAGATGGCCATGATCACAGGGGTGAGCACAATCACGAAGAATGGGTTGACTGCCTGCCAGAATTCGGGCGGGAATTGGCCGGTCTTCACAAAGTCGCGGGCGAAGAACGACAGCGACACACCGTTTTGGTGGAATGAGAACCAGAAGAAAATCACCACGCCAAGCACTGCAAACAGGGCATACATGCGCTGCTTGATTTCCTTGGCCATTGTGGCTTTCTCCTCGGCTGTGTAGCTCACGGCTCCAGCGGCTTCTTTCTTTCCCGGGGTTGGGAACGACTTCTTCTGGGTCAGGAATATGGTGAGCGATATGAGCATTGCCACCACCGATGCGATGAAGGCGAAGTGCACACCCTGGTTGAACACCTCAAGGTAGGCCTGGCAGTTCTCAACGCTCGGAGCTCCGCTGATGCCGGCTTGCGACATGTAGTTGAGCATGTTGGTAGTTTGCTCGGCGGGCAAGGTGTTGTTGATAAACTGGTGGCACAATGCCGGAAGTTCGGCCACGTACTTGTATCCGTGCAGGCCCAGCCACCAGCTGCGCAGGAACGGAGCGATGAACGGAGCCACGAGGCCGCCAATGTTGATAAACACATAGAAGATTTGGAAACCTGTGTCGCGACGGCCTTTCACTTTGTTGAGGGCCTCTTGGCCGCCTTCTTTCAGTGTCTTGGCCTCGAAGTCGTCATACATCTGGCCCACGATGGCCTGCAGGTTGCCTTTAAACAAACCATTACCAAAGGCAATGAGCACCAGGGCAGCGCAAGTGAGCACAAGCAGGCTGGTGAAGTTGGCCGATGTGGCTGTGATGGGGATTGCCAGGCACACATAGCCAATAGCCATGATTATGATACCCACCATAATGGTGCCCTTGTAGTTCTGGGTGCGGTCGGCTATGATGCCGCCCACGAGGCTCAGCACATAGATGCCGGCCAGAAACACCGAGTAGATGGTTGCTGCACTGGTGTCGCTCAAACCGAATTTTGAGCACAGGAACAGCGACAGCACGGCTGCCATGATGTAGTAGCCGAATCGCTCGCCCATGTTGCTAAGGGCGGCTGCGATTAGTCCTTTGGGATGATTTTTTAGCATGCGTAATTCTTATTTTTTGGTTATTAATTGTTTTTTGTCACGGAGGGATGAGGGTCAATTGTCACCTTTTGCCTTGAAGGCTATGGCATACATGCGCATTTGCTTCACCATCGACAGCAGTCCGTTGCTGCGTGTGGGCGACAGGTGGTCGTGCAGGCCAATGCGGTCGATGAAATATAGGTCGGTGTCGATGATTTCTTGTGGTGTGTGTCCGTTGAACACGCGAATCAGCAGCGACACTATTCCTTTCACTATAATTGCGTCGCTGTCGGCACTGAAGTGTATGCGCCCGTCGGTGCAAGTGGCGCTAAGCCACAAGCGACTTTGGCAGCCTTCAATCAAGTTGTCGGCCGTCTTCTGATTTTCGGGAATGGTCTCAAGGCTGTTCCCGAGTTCTATTATGTACTGATAGCGGTCCATCCAGTCGGTCATACCCGAAAACTCGTCGATAATCTCGTCTTGAATTTCGTTGATACTTTCCATTTCTGTATTTTTTTCTCTTGTCAATGTGTTTTAGCCGTAGCTGGTGTGCGGCTATGTGCCGCCTAATCTCTACAAAATTAGATTTTTTTTCGCATTTTTCCAACAAAAGCGAGTGGTGGCGCTTAAATAACTTTCAAAAAAGCAGCTTTTATGCAGAAAGGCCCCTGCCGGCTGTGGAGTGCCGGCAGGGGCCATAAAAAAACCGGAGGTGGCACCTTGGTGATGCTTCGCCTCCGGGTTTGATTCAGTAAAGATGTGTGGTTTCGTGGGTCGCGGCATTCCTTTTTGCCGCAGCCTTCACCGTTGCCGCAGTGGGTCAGGGCGTTATTTCACTTCCCAAGTGTCGCCTGCAAGAATCATGTCGCGCAGCGACTTGAAGCCGTGCTTGGCTTTCACTTCGCTCACTTGGGCTTCGACTTCGGCATCATAGCTCGGTGCCTCCACGTCGCGTATCACGCCTATGGCAAGAGGAAGTTCATGACCGTCCATCATGGCAAGCTGCTGATGCAGGAAGTTGCTCTGGCAGTGTGCATCGTGCACAAGCACATCGTCGATGGTATATCCGTCCTCGCCCAGCTTCACGGCCTTAAGCCCGAAACCGTCTTGCACAATACCCTTGTCGTTGTCCTTGCCGAAAATCATCTTCTCGCCGTGAACGAGGTGAATGGTGCGGTCGGCACGGGTTGCGCGGTCGGTGATGTAGTTGTGGATGCCGTTGTTGAAAATCATGCAGTTTTGCAGAATCTCAACCACCGAGCATCCCTTGTGGCGTGCTGCGGCCACCATGATTTCCTGGCCCACCTTGAGCTCCACGTCGATGCCGCGGGCAAAGAATGTGCCGCGGGCGCCAAACGCCAGTTCGGCGGGCACAAACGGGTCTTCCGTTGTGCCGTAGGGCGATGATTTCGACACAAATCCGCGGTCGCTCGTGGGTGAATACTGACCCTTGGTCAAGCCGTAAATCTTGTTGTTCAGCAGCAGCAGGTTGACGTCCACATTGCGTCGCACCTCATGAATGAAATGGTTGCCGCCGATGGCAAGTCCGTCGCCGTCGCCGGCAACTTGCCACACCATCATCTTGGGATTGGCAACCTTAAAGCCCGAGGCAACAGCCCCGCCACGGCCATGAATTGTGTGGAAGCCGTAGGTGTTCATGTAATAAGGAAGTCGTGAGCTGCAGCCGATACCTGAAATCACTGCAGTCTCGTGGGGTGGTACTCCGAGTTCGGCCATGGCCTTGTGAAGCACGTTCAGGATGGCGTGGTCGCCACAACCTGGACACCAGCGCACGGTCTGGTCGTTCTTGAAGTCCTTGGGTTGGTATGCTTGTGTGTTGTTTTGATTGTCCATGATCATTTGCCCTCCTTGATTTGTTTAACTGCATCCACAATCTCGTGCACGAGGAACGGTTGTCCCTCCACCTTGTTGATGCGCTTGATGTTGAGATTAGGATTCTTGGCTTGCAGATAGTCGGCAAACTGGCCGCAGTTGAGCTCGGCCACAATCACCGTCTTGTAGCGGCTGAGAACCTCGCTGGTGTTGCTTGGCAGCGGGTTGATGTAGCGGAATTGTGCAAAGTCTATCTTTGTGCCGGCCTCGTTGAGCTGCTCATAGGCGGTGTAGATGTGTCCGTAGGTTCCGCCCCAGCCCACAATGATTGTGTCGGCGTCGTTGCTGCAGCTCTTCACTTCAAGCTCGGGGATGTGCTTGGCCACGTTGGCCACCTTTTGGGCACGCACTTCTACCATCTTGGCGTGATTCTCGGGGTTGTTGCTCAGCACGCCGGTGTCGTAGTCTTTCTCAAGGCCGCCCACGCGGTGCTCCAGCCCCTTGGTTCCGGGAATGGCCCAGTAACGCACGCCATCGGCGTTGCGCATATAGGGCGTCCAGCTGTCTTTCAGCGAGTCGGGCACGAAGTTGGACTTGATTTCTGGATAGTCGCCCTCTTCGGGCAGACGCCATGCCGATGAGCCGTTGGCAATGAATGCGTCGGTGAGCAGAATTACCGGTGTCATGTGCTCGATGGCTATGCGGGCTGCCTCAAATGCCATGCGGAAACAGTCGGTTGGCGACAGAGCTGCAACCACCACGAGCGGGCACTCGCCGCTGCGGCCATAGAGGGCCTGGGTGAGGTCGGTCTGCTCTGTCTTGGTGGGGAGTCCGGTCGATGGGCCGCCGCGCTGCACGTCAATCAGCACGAGTGGCAACTCGGCCATCACTGCCAGGCCAAGGGCCTCGCTCTTGAGCGACAGGCCGGGGCCTGATGTGCTCGTCACGGCAAGGTTGCCTGCATAGGAGGCTCCGATTGCCGAGCAGATGCCCGAAATCTCATCTTCCATCTGGCAAGCCTTTACGCCCAAGTCGCGGCGCTTGGCAAGCTCGTGGAGAATGTCGGTGGCGGGGGTGATGGGGTAGCTGCCCAAGAAAAGCGGGCGGTGGCTCTTTTCCGATGCCAGAATCAGGCCCCATGCGGTGGCCTTGTTGCCGTTGACGTCGGTGTAGACGCCTGGCTTCACGTCGTCGGTCTCAATGCGGTAGGTCGACACTGAGGCGTGTATGTTGTGGCCGTAGTCGAAACCGCCGCGCACCACTTTGGCGTTGGCTTCATACACGGCTGGCTTTTTGGCAAACTTGTTCTTAAGGAAACGCAGGGCTCCGTCGAGCGGCAGGTTGAACAGCCAGCACACAAGGCCCAGCGCAAACATATTGCGGCACTTCATTTGTGCCTTGAAGTCCATTCCGCTGTCGGCAAGAGCGGCTTTCACCATCGATGTCATGGGCACTTCCACCACTTGGGCCTTAAGGCCGATTTCCTCATAGGGCTTGTCGGTCTTGAAAAGGGCCTTGTCGAGGTCGGCTTTCTTGAATGAGTCGATGTCTACAATGGCCACACCTCCCTTGTGCAGGAATTTGGCGTTTTGTTTAAGGGCGGCCGGATTCATCGAAACCAGCACGTCGCACTCGTCACCGGGTGTGTGCACACCATGGCCGATATGCACTTGGAAACCCGATACGCCGTTCAGTGAGCCTTGCGGTGCACGCACCTCGGCGGGATAATCGGGGAAGGTTGAAATCTGGTCGCCCACTTCGGCCGAAACATTTGAGAAAATGTTGCCGGCAAGCTGCATGCCATCACCGCTGTCGCCCGAAAAGCGCACTACTATGCTTTGACGGAATAGTACTTTGGTTTTTTCTAACATGTCTTTTTTTGATAGAATATCGTTTATTGCAATAAATGTGATTTATTAGTCGGTGTTTGTTTTGCCACAGCCTTCTGGGGTAAAGGTGTGGACAGCGTTTCGATTGTTAGTGGTGGCCAACTTGCAAATTGACCGTTTGCAAAGTTACACCAAAAAGCCATTATAAGAAAAAAAACGCTGTGTAAAGTGTGCCGATTAGCCAATTTGCCCACTTTTGGTAAATGCTTTGAGCGAATTGTCGAAACTCCTTTTGAAAAGCAGGCCGGCTATGAACAGCGACACTACAAATCCTGCATAGATGCCTGGCACTCCCAGGCCGGCAATGAATGCAAGCACGTAGAGCAGCGGAATGCCCACGGCCACGTAGCTCACAAAGGCGATGCGCATCACTGGTGCCGTCTGCCCGATGCCGCGGAGCGAATTGGAATAGGCCACTTGGGTGGCGTCGCCAATCTGATAGGCGGCAAGCAGCCACATGGCGCTCATGGCTATTGCCTGCACTTCGGCATCGGCGGTGAATGCCATGAGAATCCATCGGCCGAGTCCCACAAACGTTGCTCCGGCGGCTACTGCCATGACCAGCGTGATTCTGTAGCCGGCTTGCGATGCTGCCTGCACCTGCTCGATGTGGCCGTTGCCGCAGTATCCGGCTATCTTTATCGATGTGGCTGCGCCTATGGCGTAATAAACCATAAAGCCTATGCTGCCCAGCATCACAAGCACTTGATATGCTGCCAGTGAACTTGCGCCAAACCTCGCCACCATGAGCGATGCGGCGGTGAAAATGCCGGTCTCCATGCCCATCTGCAAGGCCACTGGCATCGACATGCGGCTCACCCTGGCCACTTCGCAAGCGCGTGTGGCGCCTTGCCTGAATCCTCTCATGTGCTCGCGATACCGCGGTGCCAAGGCTAGCACGGCTGCAAAGGCCACTGCCATTGCCGTGCGCGATGCAAGGGTGCTGATGCCAGCTCCGTAGAGTCCAAGCTCTGGTGCTCCAAAATGGCCGAAAATCAGTGCGTAGTTGCCGGCAATGTTTAGCGCGTTGCCGCCTGTGAGTATCCACATTCCAAGGCTGGTGTGGGTGAGTGCGTCGGTGTATTGCCGCATCACGTTCACTGCCGCTAGCGGAATCATCGACCACAGAATGGTGCGGTAGTAGGGGCGCACTGTGGGGAGCAGCTCTTCGGGAATGCCCATATGGTCTATGCAGGCATATATGACCGTCCACACTGCCAGCATTGCGAGGCTGAATGCTCCGTTGGCCACGGCTGCATTGCGCAACATTGCCCCGCAGCCATTGGCATCGCCGCGGGCGTGGAGGGCACCCACCAGTGGCGTGATGCCATACGAGAAGCCAAGTATGGCAATGGTCATGAGATTGAACATGTTGTTCACCCACGATGCGGCGGCAAGGGCTTGGGTTGTATAGTGCCCCACCATAATGGTGTCGGCATAGCCTGTGATGATTGAACCTATTTGGGCTATCATTATAGGCGTGGCCAATCGCAAAATGCCTCTGTATTGATTTCCTGTTTTGGCAGAATAAGACTTCATGTCGCAAAAGTAGTGATTTTTTAATCAATGCCACTCGCTCGCAACTCACTCAATGGCGCAAGCCTGCGGTTTTCCCCATGCGCGCATTTGTGACCGGCGTGAGCCTCACGGCTCAGTCTGCTTCTCTTATGGGAATTGGCTTTGATGGGTGTAGAGAAAAACGGCAGCGGAGTCAACCCGCATGGGGTCGACTCCGCTGTTGTTATTGTTGTGTGCCCTCAGGGGGCAATGTTATCAATAGAACTTGATGAGGTTCTTCTTAACTGTGGTGGCTTTGCTCAAGATGCTGTAGAGCATCTGGGGCTGGCACACGATTTGTGAGCCGCGGGTGCGGGCGAATTGTGCGTCGAGCTCTTGCTTGGCGGGCTTGCGCTGGCTCTTCTCGGCTTTCACTACCTGGAATGCCCACACTGCGCTGTTGCCCTTCCATGGGCCAACGAGGGTGTTTACTTTGGCTGCTGCCACGCGGCCGATGAGTCCGCCTTCGCTCGGGTCAATCTTCATTGCCTGGTCTTGTGCGAAGTTGATCTCGGTGGTGTCGATTGAGCAACCCATCAGCTTGGCATATCCCTGGAGGTCTTTGGCCTTGCCGTCGAACTGCTTCATCAAGTCGTCGCCTTTCTTTGAGTTGCGCACTTTCTCGGTGAGGTATTTCTTCACGGGAGCATAGTCAACAGGGAAGTAGCCGCCGTCGTACACGGCATCGAGGCATACAACCACGAGCGCGTTGTTGTTGTCGGCGTCAAATATCGGTGACACATCTCCCACTTTAGCCTCAAATGCCCACTTGATGGCCTTGCGAGTGTCGCGCAGGCCAATGCCGAATTGCGGGTTGTAGCCGATTTCGGGAGTGCTTGGGGTCACTTGAATCTCTACTGCGTTATAGCCGGCCTTGGCGGCGTTTTTGGCAAATGCCGATGCGGTGGTGTTGGCGCTCACAAACTTCTGCAGCTTGTCGCGCAGGCCATCGATTGTCTTCTGGCTTGCATATGCCTCATAGGTCACGGTTGCTATTGTGTAGTAGGTCTTGGGGGCCTTCTTTTCTACCACCTTGCACAGGTAAGCTCCTTCGGCCTGCGACTGAAGCACCACATAGTTGCTGCCAGCTGCCGAAATCTTGTTCTTCAGCGAGTCGGGAGCCAGGGCAATCTGCTGCCATTGTGCGGGCTGCACTTGCACACCCTTCACCTTGGCAACCTCGGTCTCGGCCTTGCCGCTGTTGAGCATGTTGAGCACAGAGTCCTGAAGCTTCTTGTCGCCTTGGACAACCACGCCGGCAATGTTCACAGAGTCGAGCGACAACTCAACCTTGGTGAGCTTATACATGTTGTAGACGTTGTTCTGGGCATCGGCACGGTATACGGCACCCACGCTGGCACCCTTCACAAAGTCTTTCACTTTTTGGTCAGTGATTTGGTTCAGCGACACTTTCGGAGTGTCGACCTTGAAATCGGCCATTGTGCGCACTTGGTCAACGCCGTTGGCTGCCTGGAGTTTGGCGTAGGCGTTGTCGAGCTGCTTGGTGGCGGCGTCGAGGTCGGTCTTGCTCGGAGTGATGTCAACTGAGATGTAGTGGATGTTGCGCACGTCTTCGTCTTTGGCGAAGATTTCTTTCTCCTTGTCATATTCGGCCTTAATCTCGCTGTCGCTCACGGGATACTTGTCGTCGGCAAGTGTCGAGAAGTCTTTCTTCACAAAGTTGACGTAGCAGGTGGTCTCGCCATCTTCCTGCATTTGCTTGCGGTCGAGGTCGTTGGCCTGCATCGAGCCGTCGACGAGTGCATAGAGCTTTTGCATGAGCAGCTGCTTGTACACCTGGTCTTGCATATCATTCCATGCGGCGCGTATCTCGGTCACTTGTGATTCTTGCACTTTGTATTTTGTGGGGTTGGTGATGAAATCATAGGCTTGAGCCGGGCTCTGCACGCCAAGTTGCTGAGCAAACTGCACAGCTGCCTGTGCCGGATTCTTGCCAGTGAGAGCTTCGCTCAATTCGCTGTCGCTCACATAGATACCCACCTTGTCGTATTCCTGGTCAAGCAATTTCTCAAACACCATCTCGTCGAGCAGCTGCTGCTGTTCCACTGCGGGATCCTGCTTTTGCTGTTGATTCTGGTTTTGGGCGTTAAGCTTCTCGGAGCGCTTTTGGAACTCCATGATGTCGATTTTGTCACTACCGACTTTGGCTGCGGTCTGGTCGTTGAAGAACGAACGCGCAGCCTGCACACCGTCTTCAACAATGAAGGCGAGGAGGCCGAGTCCGATCACAACGGTCAATATCACAGCTCTTTTTCTGATTTTTTCTAGTGCTGCCATTATTTAATGTTATTTGTTTTTATCTGTTGCAGTTAAAATTTTGCTAAATTAACACGCAAAGATAGTAATTTTTGCCTTAGTGCCAAAGCTATAAGTGATTTTTAATAAGCTGTGAGCGCATGGCCGTTGAAATCAGTAACTGCGGTGGCTGGGTTTTGCTCGCTTGGGGTTGCCTGCTGTTGCATGTGGCTTGGTTTGGATCGTTTGTCCCCGAGGAACTTGCCAGGGCATTGGCTTTGTGTGATGAGCAAAAAAAACCTCGGCCATTTGGTCGAGGTTACGGTTCCCTGAAGTTGATTGTCTCACTCTTTTTAACTGATCTGTGATATTTGATTCAAGTCTGAGCTTTGGTCTTGGCTTATAGGGACGCCAAGAGATTTAAGGCCTATCGTATGTAATATTTGTTAGCTATTGTCTTTCCGTTGCTGTAAACCGTCGTTTTTATGTAGATACCGCTTTGGGTTGGATATCCGGTAAGCCTTTGGCCACCGATTGTGAACCAAGTGGTTGACACCACATCGTCATCGTTGCAGGTCACTGTTTCCACCACTGCCTGGCTCTTTGTGTGGCTGAGCACCCAGTCGAGCCGGCTCTTGGTGTAACTCTTTGTGCACACGTCCTCGTGTGTCCATCCCTCCTCGCAATCAAGCACATACTCAGCATCGTAGTCGTCCATCTTTTCGAGGAAGCTTTGCACTGTGGGAATGCTCATGATTTTGTCGGCAGTCCCCATTACCGTGTATACTGGTGTCTGCGACACGTTTTGTGCGTCAAGGCCATCGGGGTTCCCGGCCGTTGGCATGGCTGCGGCAAACACGTCGGGGTAATTTGATATCATGTTCCATGTGCCGGTACCACCCATTGAACCACCCATTATGTAGATTCGTGTGGGGTCGGCAATGCCCTGGTCGGTGTATTCCCTCACAAGGGCCCGCAAGACTCCCAGCATCGGTCCAAGCCAATATTTGTCGCTTGGGCATTGCGGTACAAGCATGATTGCATTAGTGTGCTTCCCGTTGAGAAATGAGTAGATCGAGTCCACGCCTTCCTCTTGCAGTTGCTTTTCGTTGTCGTTGCCTTTGCTCGTTCCTCCGTGAAGATACATCACCATAATGCTTTTCCCGGGCTCGTTGCCCGCAACCACGGCTTTGCGATATTGCAATGTGGTTCCGCCCCACGAAAAGGACTCTTTCGAAAAAATGCTGTCTTGGGCATTGCAGGCTATGCTTGTGGCCAGCAGTACTAATGCGATAATCAAATTCTTGTGCATAATTAAAATCAATAATTGATTGTTTGAAGATGTGTTACTCTTTTATATGCCTCCAGTGAATTGTTGCCCGCAGTTGTCATTAAGGTTAGTGTGCGTGTGAAAGCACATACACCTTTTTCTTGCCGTTCATCACGGCTACAATCGGGTTGTCTCTGTTGGCCGAGAATGCGTCGAGCTCAGCTTCGGCCACGGCCGATGAAAGTCCGGTGATTTTACTGTATTTGCCAATGGTGAGGCTTTTGTTGTTCTTCAGGTAGGCCACAGCCATTTCAAATCGGTCTTTCTTGCTCAAGCGGTTGGTTGTGCGTGACACTGTAACCGGTCGGCTCACGTATTTTGTTACATGAATAGTGTTAGGATAATAGTGATGCAATGTGTGGGGATAGTGTCTGTGATGTGCGGCAACGGGAATGGCTGTTGATGCTATCAGCATGGCCGTTGCAATCATAGTCTTAATTGTGCTCATAATCTACCTTTCTTTAGAGGTTTAACGTCTTTTTTAATAACACTCTGTCATTATCCTTTTTTTCCTCTTGGGTAATGAACTTTACACCTTAATAACCCAAGCCTGGCATAAAAGTAAAAAGAGGCAATGAATTTTTTGTAACAAATTAGTGTCATTTTCAGCACCGGCAGTAGGGGGCTGGCTATAGACGAATCTCGATAAGTGGGTTGATATGTAGCAAATTGTCAATGAAGTCGTGGCGATTGCGTGGCGATATTATGATGCTTTTCCGGCGGCCGTATTTCACCTCGATGCGGTGCCGCACCGACAGGGCCGGCGCGCTTAGCAACGACTGCGTTTTCCTTATCGATGTGATTTCGCTTATTTCAACTGTGTGGCGCTGTGTGATGCCACATTTTATTATGAGTTTGCCGTTGGCGATGGTGTAGCTGGTGTTAATCAGCACATCGGCAAACAATGCTCCCATGGCTATTGTTGTTGCTGTGATGGCGATGGCAACGGGTTGCGCGCCGGTCAGCGCACTCCATGCCGTAAGCAATGTTGTGCCGGCCATGCATAACCCAATCACAACCAGCAGCCATGTGTCAATGGCTGAGGCATAGATGCGTCTTTCAGAATTCCGGGGGGTGTCGTTGCTCATGATTGAATGTGGCTTTTTTATGGAAAATCAATGGCGGCCACTGTTTTCGGTCTGTGGTCGCCATTGTGGTGCTGTGTGGTGAATTGCGCGTTTGTGTGGCTTAGAACACCAGACCCACACCGCCCATCACATTGAGCTTTTGTGCGCCTTGGCCTGCTATCACGTCCCACTGGCGGTTGAGCAGGTTTCCTGCCTCTACCCATAGCGTGATTGCGGGGCTGAAGCGGTAGCTTGCATTGGCACGCAGGTTGAGCACGTCGTCGAGGTCGTGTTTCACTATGCTTATCTCGTCGGTGCTAGAGGCATATACGCCTTTCCACTGGCTGCGGCCTCCGCGGTAGTCAAGGCCGAGGCCAATGTTGAGTTGCTTGGTGGGGTATACCTTCAGGTCGGCGCTGCCCACGGTGGTGGCGCGGTCGATGCCTGTGAAATAGCCGCTCATGTAGCCGTCGGCTTTGTATTCCTTGGCTTGCGGAGCATAGCAGGCTTTGAGGTTGATTTCAAAGAGTGAGCGGAACTCATAGTTGATTTCGGCTCCGGCCTTGTAGCCGCGCACCTTTGGATAGATGTAGTTGGCATAAGCGTAGGCGCTCGCCGAGGCATCGGTGCCGTCGGCAAGAGTGGGGATGAATGCTGGGAGCAAGGCTCCATTGGTGATGCCGTAGCCGCCATATAATTTCAAGTAGAAGCCGCTGAAGGGCCCTATTTTGAAGCCGGCCTCGCCGTCGAGTGGCACAAATGTGCTTGTCGGCACGCTTAGCGGGGAGCTGTAGCGGTAGTAATGATAGAGGTCGCTGAGTTGGTTCAGGCGTTTGCCGCCTTGTGCGTCAACGTAGATCACGGCTCCGTCGACCATGGTCACATCGAGCTTCACCGCAGGCGACAGGCGCAACTTGGCACCGTCGCTGAACGAGAAGTCAACGTTGGCACCGAACTGGGCGCGCAGCATGTCGGTGCGGATGCTGTAGAAGGGGGTGATTGTTATCAGGCCACGGCTGTGTGTTGAGTCGCTCACGTTGGCCCCATTGCTTGCCTTGGTGCTCACGAAGTTTCCACGCAGGTCAATGCCCAAGCGCGATGCCTCGGTGCGGTCGTAGTCGAATCCGGCATGGAATTGCACTGAGTTTTCCTTGAAACCGGCATCGTCGGTTATTAGGGCACGGTCAAGGGCAGTGTGGTTATAGTGCAGTGCCGCATGGTAGTTGAGGCTGCCGAGCCCCATGGCGGTTGTGCCGTCCCATCCGGCCCCGATGCGGGCGGTGAATATGGTCTGCTTGTTGTCGTTCCACAGTTTTTCTTGTCCGCCATAGTAGTTGAAGTTGTCATAGTGCACCATGGCGTCGGCTTTTAGCGTGCCGGCGCTCAGCCGGTGGCTGAGGTCAATCCCGAAGGTATTGTCGTTGTAGCGTTGCTTCAGGCGTTCGCCGTCGGGGGCAATCAGTTTGGTGGTGTTTTTGCCGGCCCATGTGCTGTTGTGCTGGAACCATGCTTTCAGCACTGTGGTGTCGTTGTCGATAAACCGGTAGCCGGCACTGGCAGTGGCGTTGATTTGCGATCCGAGGCCAAACTGCAGGTAGCCGCGTGCTGCCGAGAAGTTGTGCAGTGTGCGGTAGCCATAGGGGAGCATTGTGGGTATTTGTGCCGGCACGGTGGTGGGCACTGCCCAACTGCTGTAGTTTAGTGCCACTTTCTCGGTCGTGGCGGTCTTTTTCACCTTGGGTAGCACGTTTTTCTTCGTGGCCTTTTTCTCCACAGGCACAAAGTCTTTCTCGAGGGTTATTTCCTGTTTCAGCTCGGTCTTGTCGGTTGCCTTGTCGGTCTTGGCCGTCTTTTTGGCGGCTTGCTGGACTTGGGCACCGGCCATTGTGGCCATGCAGGCTGCGAGTGCTGCTATATATATTCTTTTCATTGTCGTGTTGTCTCAAAAAATGGATTCTTCGGTATGGATGTCAGCGGCTTTTTGTTGTCTTGTTGTCGGCGCTTTGGTTGCGCTTTTTCGACGTGGATGAAGTCTTGGTGGCCGAGGCCTTTGAGGCGGCCTTGCCGTTCTTCTTCCACTTGTTGAGTCGCGTTTCAATCTCGTTGAATGTCTCCTTGTCTTTGCCTGGGTAATTGGCTTTGAGGCTTTCAAGGTACTCGCAGGCCTCAAACGTCTTGCCTTGAGCGTTGTATATGTCGGCAAGCAGGATGAAGCTTTGCCCCAGCCAGTAGTAGTGTGGGGTGCCGGCGTCGATTATGGAATTGAGTGTCTTTTCCGATGCTTTGTAGTTCCGGGCGTCATATTGCATCTTGGCAAGCTGGTAGGCTGCTTGGGCTCCTTGCTCGGTCTGCACGTCGGCGGCGAGTTTCTTCAAGTCGGCTTGGGCTGAGCTGTTGTTGCCCAGGTGTGAGTTGGCAATGGCGCGTTCGAGTGTTGCCTCGCGCTCTTCATCGGCCGAGAGGCCGCTGGTCGACAGCACCAAGTCGGCATAGCGTGCCGTTTCGGCCCACTGGCTGGCTTTGCTGTTGGCTCGCATCAGTTGCAGTTGGGCGGTCACCTTGTTGTCGCCGCTAGATGCTTTGGCCTCGAGTGCCTTGAGTGTTTCGATAGCCTCTTTTGTGCGTCCTTGCTTGGTGAGGATGTCGCTTTTTATTGCCAGGGCGTCTTCGGCAAACGATGCGTCGGTGCCGGCCTTCAGTGCCTCGTCGAGACTCTGAAGTGCGGCGGCATAGTTGCCGCGGTTGGCTTCGTGGCGGCCTATGTAGTAGTTTGCTTTGGCCACGTAGGCTCCGTTGGGGTTGGTGTTGATGTATGCCTGCATTTTTGCAATGCTGGGCTTGCTGGCTATGGCGTCTTTCTCGGCAGTCTCGAAGGTGAGACGGTCAACCTCGTTCACGTCGAGTGTGGGTGCGCCAGGCACGCTCTTCAGGAATGCTCCGAATTGCGCCAGCTGGCCACGGTCGGCATATATGAGCTTCAGGTCTTCGGCAGCGGCTTGCGCCTCTGAGCTGGTGGGGTATTTTGTGATTACGCTCTTGTATGCTTTTATGGCAGCGTTCTCGTCGTTGGCGTTCTTGCTCACGATGGCAGTCTGCAACAGGGCCTTGCGGGCTTCGTTGCTCTTGGGATATTTCGATGTCAGCTCGCTATAGGCGGCGTTGGCCTCTTTGCTTTTGCCCAGGGCGGCAAGGGCGTTGCCTCGTTCGAGCATTGCTGCCGGGGCCACGTTGCTCGACGGGTGGGCTTTGAGCAGTGCCTCAAGCTGGTCGGCCTTCGACTGATATTGCTTGTTGAGGCCGGCCATCATGGCTTTCTGGTACAACGCATAGTCGGTTGAACCTTGCGCGTCGTTTGTCACGGCTTGTGCATAGCTCTGCTCGGCACCGGTGTAGTCGCTGGTGTAATATTGTGTGTCGCCTATGCGGTTGTAGGCATCGGCAAGCAGGCTCTTGTCGAGGGTCTTGCTGCTGATGGCATTTTGGAATGCTTTCTTGGCGGCTTCGTATCGGCGTTGCTGAAACAGCGAGTAGCCCAGGTTGTATTGGGCCAGGCCGTAGTTGGCATCGGTCTTCGACACTGAGTTCACGAAGGCCAATTGGTTGGTGGTGGCAGCGGCGTAGTTGCCGGTGCGGTATTGGGCTTCGGCAAGCCATAATTTGCTCTCGTTGACCACGGTGCGGTCGTAGTTGCCCACGGCTATGGCCTGTTGCAGCCATTTGGCGGCCTCGGCCGGGCGGTCGTTCTTCAGTGTCTGCACACCCAAGTTGTATAGTACGGTCTGCTTGGCTTTCAGCACTTTTGCGCTTGGGCTCTTGATGTGCGAGATGCTTGTGAGAGCTTTCTCGTAGTCGTTGGCGGTGAGGTAGGCATCCACCAGATAGCCCTCGACTTGCGATGCGTATTTCGATTTCGGATATTCGTTAAGGAATTGCTCGAACATGTCGATCGATCGGTCGAATGGCGTGCGCCCGCCTTGGCTTTGGCTGATGGCGTAGTTGTAGAATGCCGTTTCGCGCACCGAGCTGTCGTAGTTCATGCTGGCGGCTTTCTCAAATGCCATGGCGGCTGCTTTGGGTTGGCTCGTCTTGAGTTGGCTTTGACCTATGTAGAGGTATGCGCTCTGAGTGAGAGCGTCGGCTTCCGACGTCACGTGGTTCATATTGTCGATAGTTCCGTTCCAGTCGCTTTGCTTGAAGTCGATGACTCCCAGTGCATAGGCTGCGGTGCGCACAATCGGGTCTTCGGTCGTGGCCATGTATTTTTGCAGGTGCGACTTGGCCTGTGCGTCATCTCCTTGCTGGTAGTGGCTTTCGCCCACAAGGCGGTGCAGCTCGGGAGCGAAGTAGTCGTTGGCCTCGTCGCTGAGCAAACTGTTACCGAGGCTTATCACGCGGTCGTATTGCTTGCGTGTGTATTCAATCTGGCACAGGTAGTATTGGGCTTGGTAGCCGAGCTGTCCGGTGCGGTTGATGCTGCTGAACTGCTTATAGGCCTTGTTGTAATCGCCCTTGGCATAATTGATATAGGCGTGGTAGAATGTCGATGCGTCGGCATAGCGCTTGGTGCCGCTCAGCTTGTCATAGAGTTGCTTGGCATCGTCCCACTGGCCAAGCTGCAGGTAGCAGTAGGCTTCGCGATACAGTATGTCTTCGCTGTCGTCGGCGTTGAGGGCTCCCGCGCGCACTTTTGAATATTCAATGATTGCGTCGGCATAGTCGCCACGGTAGAAGTAGTAACTGCCTATTCGCTCTTGGGCGTTTACCGCGAGGGGCGAGGTGGGGTAGTCGGCAATGAATCTCTTAAGTGCAGTCAAGCTTCCGGTCTTGCCGCGCTCAAACTCGCTCAAGGCGGCCAGGTAGGCGGCATTTTCGCCTTCGTCGGCGCTGTGTGGCAGTTGGCTCAAGCGCTGGGCCTGGTCGATGGCTCCGGCATAGTTGCGGTTCTCGTACATCAGTTTGGTGCGCTTCAGGTAGCCGTCGGCACCGCTGCCGGCTACCTGCGGCTGCGCTCCCACGATGGCGGGAACGGCCAGGCAAGTCCACATTATCAAGTGCTTTTTTTTCATATTCGGTTTCCAATAAGTGGGTAAGGTTGCCTTTACGGTGTCACGCATTGGCTCCGGCCGGTCAATGGCTGGCGCTTGTGTGCCCGTGGAGGCATCCGTTTGCAAAGATAATGAAATAATCAGCACACAGGCTATGCACTGTGTGTTTTAATCCTTTTTTCTGCAGCTTGGCCGCGTGTTTGTTGGTGCATTGCCGCCTTTGCCCCGCTTTGTGGTTGGCCGCGGTGCTTGGCGGTAGTGCCTTTTGGGGGGAGGCAGATGCCTGGGGACTCTACTTGCCGCCCTTGTCGTGCTTTTTCTCTTTGTTCTCTTCGTGCTGGATGGCAAACGATGCGTAGATTTGCAGCAGGGCACCGGCGAGCAGGAATGCGAGCCAGTCGCGGTTGCCCCACGTCTGCCCGGTGTTGACGTTCCATGCTGTGTTGAATTGGAAAAATGCCGATACGCAATAGAACATTGCCGACACCTTGCCCATGCGGTAGAGGCGACGTATGCGCAGGTTGTTGCCCTTGTAGCGCTCGGTGAACCGTTCGGCCAGTGCCAGCACGGCTCCGAATGCAAATGCGTATTTGGTCCAGTCGCTTACAACTCCGAATATCGGCAATGCTGCTGTCACAAGCAGCACCAGGGTGGCCACGGCCAGTGTTATGTTTTGAATCTCTATTTGTTTCTTTTCGTCGTTGATCATATTATTCTCTTGTTTTTTCGTTGAAACTGTATGTTTTTTCTGTTTGCTTATGGGATGTCGGTGATGTAGACGTCTTCGTTGGCGCGTTTCATCCCATACTTTTCACGGGCTATGCGCTCCAGCGTCTGACGGTCGGTGTCGAGCTCGCGGCTCTTTGCCTCATACACTGCGGCCGAGTCTTCGTTGGCCTTTATTTCTGCCTTGATGGCGCTTATCTTGTTGATGTATTCCTTGCGGTTGATGAAATTGTAGTCGCCGAAGAAAAACAGCATTACAAAGAAGGCAAGGATTATGATAAAGGGCAGGTGTATCCACCTGTTCTTGAATCTCGATATCTTTTCGTTTATTGTCTTGAATCGGGCCATAATGCTTTGGTGTTGTTGCTTTTTTTGAGGAATCAGAAGTGCCAGTCGAGTTGCCACCACTTTTTCTTCTCGGTCTTTTGAGTGTTGCTTGTGCTGCTCTTGGCTGAGCTGTTTTGGGTTGTGGCAGCCGGTGCCTTTTGGGCCGACAGTGTGTTGTGGCGGTCGGCTATTTTGCGGGCAAGCTGTTCCATTACTTGGCGGTCACGGCTCTGGGTGCTCTTGGCCATTTTGCCCCACACGCTTCCGCCCAGGTAGTAGGCTACTGAGGCGTTTTTCCACACGCCGTAGCGCTCAAAGGCATCGATGTAGGCCTCAATGTGCTCGAGGGCCTCGTTGTGCTTGCTGGCGTTGTTGTAAGCCCCCTCGTCAAATTCCATCTCAAGGGCCGAGCCCACCTTCAACGCGCTGTTGATGGCATCGGTCAGGCGTTGTTTGGTCAAGCCGTTGGTCACGAAGTAGTTTGGCTGCAGATATGTGATGTCGAATCCCATCGACTTGCCTTTGTCGTTGTTGTTGGCTCCGTAGAATGGAATCCAATACATGCGTTTGCCAAGTTTGTGCACCATGCTGCTCACGCGTGCGGGCAACTCTTTGCCGGTCTGCGTGGTTGTCTCCTCAATCCAGTAAAATCCGCTTAGCTCCAAGTTCTTGAATCCGGCCTTGTTAAACCGGTCGTAAATCGTCTGCAAGTACCATTCGACGGCAATCTCCTTGTCGTCGATGCTGTTGAAGTTCAGCTTGCGGCCGTTCACGCGTCCCCAGTCGGTCTTCCCGTTTTCGGGGCTGGGAAGCATAAGCACCACTTTGTGCTTGAACCCGGGATCGCCCAGTTGGCTCTTGGCGGCAGCGATGCACTTATCGAGCGCGTCGAGCGCTTTGCCGTTTTCGAATATGCGGTCCATAAGCCATTCCCAGTCGGTGCGGGTCGATCCTGTGCCGTAGCCGTTGGCATAGGTGACTTTGCCTTGGCGGCGGAACTCGAGGAACAGGAATCCGTCGAACAGCCATCGGCGTGAGCCATCGCTGAATGTGTGGGTCACATAGGGCTCAAATTCGCTTTGGGTCCAGTCGGGACGGAATGTGCCGCCCTGGTATATCAGCGCCAGGTCATTGATGGGGTCGCGGGCAAATGTGCCGGAGGTCTGGGCACTTGCAGTGGCCAGCAGTGCGGCCACGACCATCGTTAGCAGTGTGGTGAGTGTCTTGTGCATAGTGCGTTGTGTCAGTCTTTAAGCAGGTTGGGACGCAGGCGGCGTGTGCGCTCCAGGGCTTGTTCCATTTTCCATTCGTCGATTTTGGCTTGGTTGCCGCTCAGCAGTATCTCGGGCACTTTCCAACCGTTGAATTCGGCCGGGCGTGTGTATACGGGGGCTTCGAGAAGTCCGTCTTGAAATGAGTCGCTCAGCGCACTCTGCTCATCGCCTATGGCTCCAGGCAATAGCCGCACCACGGCGTCGGCGATTACCGCTGCCGGCAGCTCGCCTCCGGTGAGCACATAGTCGCCTATCGATATCTCGCGCGTGATTAAGTGCTCGCGTATGCGGTAGTCCACGCCTTTGTAGTGGCCGCAGAGTATTATTATGTTTTTGGCCATTGAGAGTGTGTTGGCCATGGGTTGGTCCAGTATGTCGCCGTCGGGCGAGGTGAATATCACCTCGTCGTAGTGGCGTTGCGACTGCAGCTCTTGCATGCAGCGCCACACAGGCTCAATCTGCATCACCATGCCGGCATTGCCGCTGAACGGGTAGTCGTCAACCTTGCGGTGCTTGCGCAGCGACCAGTCGCGCAGGTTGTGCACGTGGATTTCCACCAGTCCCTTGTCTTGTGCGCGTTGCAGTATCGAGCAGTGTAGCGGCGATTCTAAGGCCTCGGGCATCACGCTCAATATGTCAATTCTCATTTTGCCGTTGTTTTCGTCCATTCGTAGTAGTGTCGTTGTCGTGTTTGTCTGTCTTTTTTTACAGTTGTCGGGGTGTGTCGCTTTTCAGTCTTGAATCCATAGCGATGCCACCTTTCGTCTGATTGCGGCCACATTGCCTGCTGTGATGCATACCATTATGGCTACTGCTGCGGCTATTGCCGGCCACACGCTTCCGCCTTGTGTGCCCATGGCCCTGAGCGTGAGCATGTAGTAGGCCCGCGAGATCATGGTCAGCACCAGCGAGAGCAGCAGCACTGCTCCGTTGATGGCCACCACCATAACCACATAGGTGCGCGACACTTGCGATGGCGAGTAGCCGAGCAGAAGCAGGTTTTGCAGCTTTCGGGTGTTCTTTTGCAGCAGCAGATAGATGCTGAGCATGAGCACGAAGAACGACAGCAGGCTGATGACTATGCCCACCACGGCCACCACGCTGATGATGACAGTGAGGAAGTAGTAGGCCTTGCTGGTCGACATTTTATCGCCGGCCACGTCGTAGTGGTGCTCGCTCATGTAGTCTGAGATTTTCACGTCGCCGGGGCGGTTCACTTCCACAATGAGCCGGAGTGGCTGCTGCTTTCCGCCTTGCCCGTAGCGGCTGTTGCTCCACCGCATGAATCCGTCGGGCACGATGATGGTGTTGAGGCGGTTGCTGAAACCCACTATGCGGCCGGGAATCACTTCGTTGCGGCCATTGCCGGTGAGGGTGAACGCAAGCGGGATTATGCCGGCTTGGCCCTCGCTTATCTTGGGCATTCCCTGTGCGGCTGCAAACCCGAAGTTGTAGAGCGACAGGTAGTCGCGGCTTACAATCACGGGCACTTCGGGCTTCGATGGGTCGAAGCCCCAATCGCCGGGGGCTATGTCGATGAAGTCGCTTGGAATCGACTCAAAGAAGAACTGGGTGCGCATCGCCTTGCCGTCCGACGCTCCGATGGTGGCAAATGTGCTGTATTCGCTGCTCACAAACCGGCCCACTTTGCGGCACCACGGCTGTTTCTCGATATCGGCGATGTCGGCATCGCTGAACTCGCTGCTGTTGCCCAGCATGGCGCCGGCACTGCTCACCGAGCGGGTTATAATCAGGTAGTCTTTGCTTATGAAGCTCTCTTCGTCGTTGAATACCGGCAGCACATCGTTGTAGAATTGCACGGCCAGGGTCACTATGGTGAGGCCCACCAGATTGGCTACGGCAAACCCAATCAGCTGCAGGGCGCTGATGTGCTTGCGAAGCAGCTTCCACATTAATCCTTTCATAGCTTGAACTCCTTGTCTACGTTAATCATCACGTTGTTACCCACTGAGGTGGAAATCACTCCGGCACCTTGGCGCCGGGCTTCGTCGGTTACCATTTGGGCCACAATCTTGTTGTTGGCCTCGTCGAGGTGGCTCACCGGCTCGTCGAGCAGAATGAAGTCGCATGGCTGGCATAGCGTGCGTATTATGGCCACACGTTGCTGCTGGCCTATCGAGAGCTTGCCGAGCGGGCTGTTCACCTTGTCGGCTATCCCGAGCATCTCAAAGTAGTCTGTCACCTCCTTGCGTGTCTTGTGGCCTGTCAATCGGTTCTTGAGCTCTACGTTCTCATAGGCCGTGAGCTCGGGAAACAATCTGAGGTCTTGCGGCAGATAGGCTATGTGACGGCATCTCACATCGCACCACTTGGCCACACTCAGGCTTCTTGTGTCGCGGCCGTCGAAGGCTATTGTGCCTGAGTAGTCGTTGCGGTAGCCATAGATGTAGCTGCACATCGATGACTTGCCCGTGCCGCTCTCGGCCGAGACCAGGTACATCTTGCCTCGCTCAAACTCCACCTGCCTGAGCCAAATCTGTGAGCTGTCGTCGTCACGGCCGGCAAACACGGCGGGCAATGTGTGACTTAATTCTATTTTCTGCATTGTCGGTGAATAAAATGGTGAAAATCAATTCAACTTACAAAAATAGTCAATTGCGGTCAACGTGCAGCTATCTTTAACCAAATTTTAGTTCTGCGGTTTTGCCTGCTTATGCCTGTTCATGCATTGCTCAAGCATCGGTTGCAGCTACTGTTGAGCTGTGCAATCATGTGGCCTTGCACCAAGTGTCACCGCCCCGCATTGCCCGAAAAGTGCAAAATCGGTTCATGAAACCGCTCGTTCGCACGATTTTTTGCGAAAAAATTTGCAATGCTGAAAAAAAGCATTACCTTTGCACTCGCAATCGAAGAGAAATTCGGTCGCAATCCCACACGGTGCGTTAGTTCAGCTGGTTAGAATACATGCCTGTCACGCATGGGGTCACGGGTTCGAGTCCCGTACGCACCGCTCGGTTTAGCCTCACAATGAAGTTTGTGGGGCTTTTTTTATAGGCCGTTCCCAATTTTAGGCAGCAGAGCGCTCACATTATAATAAAAAAGAGTTATTTTTGTGCATGTATTAAAGTGAAACTTGAATAAATCATAGGATGAAGATATTTACGACCAAGGCAATCAGAGAAATAGACGAGGCAACCATCAAGGCCGACAATATGTCGACGCTCGATTTGATGGAGCGTGCGGCACAAGAGGTGTCGTTCGAGATAATGTCGCGTTGGCGTCCTGTGCAGCGGATTGTGATTTTTGCCGGTCCTGGCAACAACGGTGGCGATGCTCTGGCGGTGGCAAGGCTTCTCTATGAGCAGGGCTATCGCCCCGAGGTGTATCTGTTCAACATAAAGTCGTCGCATCTGTCTCCCGCTTGTGCCACTAACCGCGACCGCCTGGTTGAGTCGTGTGAGGGAATCAACTTCACCGAGATTGTGCGCGATTTCATCCCGCCGGAGCTTGGCCCGGCCGATGTGGTTATCGATGGCCTTTTCGGCAGTGGCCTGCGCACCCCGCTCAAAGGCGGATACACGGCCCTCGTGCAGTATATCAACGACAGCCACTCGTGTGTGGTTTCAATCGATGTGCCGTCGGGCCTCTTTGGCGAGTGGAACACCGGCTGCGATAGGCGCAACATAATCCGGGCAAGTCTCACGCTTGCCTTTCAGTTCAAGAGACTGTCGTTCTTTTTCAAGGAAAATGCCGGCTATATAGGCGAGTGCAAGGTGCTCGACCTTGAGATGAATGCCGATGCCATAGCCAACACGGCCACCGATTTCTACCTCATTGAGCGCCAGGATGTGCAAAGCGTGCTCAAGCCGCTCAACCGCTTCATCCATAAGTATGACAACGGCACTGTGCTCGTGGTGGCCGGCAGCTACGGAATGATGGGAGCTGCCGTGCTGGCTGCCCGTGGAGCAATGCGCTCGGGTGCCGGACTGGTGACCGTGCATGCACCGCGCTGCGGCTACGTGCCATTGCAGACGGCTGCGGTCGAGGCTCTTTTCGAGGCCGACCCAAGTGAGTTTTTCACCACGCAAATCGAGCTTCACCACGATTTCAAGGTGGTGGCTCTTGGCCCGGGCATGGGCACGCGCACCGAGACGGTTGATGCGCTCGACTCGTTCCTCAAGTCGTGCCGCCGCCCGTGCATTCTCGATGCCGACGCCCTTCGCTGCATTCACTTCCGTCCCGTGCTGCTGCGCAGCATCCCCAAGGGATCGGTGCTCACACCGCATGCCACCGAGTTTGATGCTCTTTTCGGCAAACACAATTCCGATGAGGAACGCCTCAAAAAAGCTATCGAGGTGTCGAAGCTGCACGAGGTGACTATCGTGCTCAAGGGGCACTATACCATGACGGTGCGCCCCGACGGCAAGGTGTATGTCAACAGCACCGGCAATCCGGGCATGGCCACTGCGGGCAGCGGCGACGTGCTCACCGGCGTGATAGCGGGACTGATGGCCCAGGGCTATCCCACCGACTGCAGCGTGTGGATGGGCGTGTATGTGCACGGTCTGGCCGGTGACTTGGCTGCGCGTGTGCATGGTGAGCATGGCCTTATGGCCGGCGACATTGCCGACGCCGTGGGGCCGGCTATTGCCGACATCCTCTCGGATGTGGCTCGCAGGTGACACCTTCTCCCTAATTAGCTAACGACTGATAAACCGATTGATATGATTAATTGCAAGAAATCAACCCTTATAGCGGCTGCCGCTGCCATGCTTGCCGTGCCTGCCATGGCACAGCGCACGCAGAAGTTTACTGCCGACAAAAACAACGAGTATGGCCTCACCTATGAGTTGCCTACTACCAAGGTGCGCATCTATGCCACGGCCTTGAAAACGGTGAAAAAGGCAGGTCCTTTCTGGAAATATGCAAAGAAATATCTGGGCACTACCGATGTGGTGACTGCCGACTCGCAGACGTGGACGCTGACCGGCGTGAGTCTTGTGAGCTATGGCGTGCCCGACCCCTCTCAGCAATATCTGATGCAGTTTAAGAGCGGTCAGGCTCCGTTTATAATGAAGACGGCCGACAATTTGCTGCTTGCCATCAACAGCGAGAACACTCTGCCCACAGAGCCCACGCTGCACACTTCGCAAGGCAAGGAGACCGTGCTCGACAACAACAACTACATCAGTTCGCTCTCGGCCGACATCTTGGCAAGTGAGTCGCTTTCGAAGCGAGCCGAGCTTGCAGCCCAGCAAATATACAAAATACGCCAAAGCCGCACCGACTATGTGACGGGTGAGGCCGACACCATGCCCGATGGTGCTGCGCTGAAAATCATCATGCAGCAGCTCGACGAGCAGGAGGCCGCCCTCACGGCAATGTTTGTGGGCACTACCACAACCAGCACCGCCAGCACCGCATTTGGCTTCAATCCCGGAACCGAAGATGTGACCAATGCCGTGGCTTTTCGCGTGAGCGACGTGAATGGCCTTGTCGACAAAAACGATCTTAGCGGTGAGCCCGTGTACCTCACGATGCGTGTGCTGAATCGCGGAAAACTGCCAGTCAACGAAAAAGGGGAAACGAAAAAGCTGCCTAAGGATGCTGTGATTTACCGAATTCCCGGCAAGGCTCAGTTCACTCTCACCTACAACGGTAAGCAAATGGCAACCACCGACTTCGATTTGGCGCAACTTGGTGTGGATTTCGGACTTGACCCCGACTTGTTCTCCAACAAGAAGCAGCAAAGCTATGTGAAACTGTCGCCGTCGACCGGTGCAGTTATCGAGTTGGGCAACGTGGGCCAGCAACAGCAGTAGCTGTACAATCAAATCTGTAATATCATATAATATAACACAAGGGCGGTCTGGACTCATGTTTGAATCAGGCCGCCCTTGTTGTGCTGTACTGCGTGATGCGTGTTAGTCTTTTTCCTTTGGCACCACAGTGAGGCGCACAAGCTCTATGCGGGCTGCCGTCTTCTTTACCACCGTCATTTGTGCGGTGTCGGTGTCTACTGTGTCGCCTTCGTTTGGAATCTCGCCCAGGCGGTCAATCATCAGCCCTGCGATGGTCTGGTAATCGTCGCTTTCGGGCAGATTGAGGTGATAGGTGTCGTTGATGTCTTCAATCTCCATGCGTCCCGAGAACTCATAGGTGTTGTCGTCGATTTTGCGCGACACCAGGCGTGGGCGGTCGTGCTCATCTTCTATTTCACCGAATATTTCCTCCACCAGGTCTTCAAGGGTCACCATACCCGCTGTGCCGCCAAACTCATCGACCACAATAGCCATACTTTTCTTCTCGTTTAGCAGGTTTTGCATCATTTTCTTTGCAAGCATGGTCTCGGGCGCAAAAATCACCGGCTTCACGCGGTCTTTCCAGTTCACTTCGGGTACAAAGAGCTCGCTCACCTGAATAAAGCCAAGCACGTTGTCCACATCATCGTGGTAAACCACTATTTTCGACAGGCCACTGCGCGTGAACAGCTCGCTCAGTTGCTCGCGTGTGGTCTCGGCAATGTCAACGCCCACAATCTCGTTTCGCGGTATCATGCAGTCGCGCAGGTGGGTGTCGCTGAAGTCGAGTGCGTTTTCAAAAATCCTCACTTCTTCTTCCACTTCCTTGTTCTCGTCTTCGCGCTTGTCGATATTCTCTTGCAGATAGGCATCGAGCTCGTCAACCGAAATCAGCTTCATGCGTTTGGTGTCGGCTTTGATGCCGCAGATGCGCATCATCGTGGTCGACAGCAGTGATGTGAATTTCGACACAGGCCACAGCACATAGTACACCACCATCATGATAGGCGCACAGGCCCTGAGCGATCGGTTGGGGTTGATGCGAAACACTGTTTTGGGTATGAATTCGCCCACAATCAGGATTATGCCGGTGGAAATCAGCGTCTGCGAAATCAGTAGCAGTGCCTCGTTGTGACCGGTCCACTCCGACAGCACCGGATAGAACAGTTGCGCAATGGCCATACCGTAGACCACATTGGCAATGTTGTTGCCCACTAGCAGGGTCGAAATCAGCGTGTCTTTGTGCACGTAGAAAAGGTCGATTATGCGGTTGATAAGGCCGCTTTTCTTGACATCGATCTCAACGCGCACCTTGTTTGACGACACGAAGGCGATTTCCATTCCCGAGAAGAAGGCCGAGAACATCATCGATATGAGAGCTATGACAAGAGGATAGACTAAGTCGTTGTTCATCTGATTATAGGCAATTGATAAATCCTGCCGCAAAGTTACTACATTATGCATTTTTGCGCAAATAATAGGCGTTTTGCTGCGACTAGGTGTGTGGGTGATGGCAACGCAAAAAATAAGGAGCGCACTTTGCTTGGGTGCACTCCTTGTAGCTCTTGCTGGTTGCCTTGTGGTCACATGCCGGCACGCATCTTTGCCTGGTCGACGGGGAATATCGCTTTCACCTTGTGTATCTGGTAGGTGGTGAGTTTCTCGTTGGAGTCATATCCGTAGCCCTCAATCACGCGGTCAATCTTCTCGATGTGGATGAAGGCGTCGGAATATAGCCGATGCTCGCCCTGGTTCCAATACATCTGGTCAGTGAGAATCAAATCCTTGTTCACATTGGTGATGCGCACATTGCCGTTAAGGCTCCAAAGGCGTGCCTGCTCGTCGTAGTAGGCCGAGTCGCATCTCACCGAAGTCACTGTCTCAAAGCCAGGCCCCAGTTCTTCGGCTATCACGCCGTTGGGGAATGTCCAGTGCGGTTTTTTTGCCTCTTCATACATCAGCCACGTCTTGGTGGTGATGCGGTAGCGGGTGCGTCCCGAGTCGCTTATCACCGTCTGCACATTGTGCGACGACATTGTGGGCACCTTTTCTGGGTCGGTGCTGCGCTTCACGGTGCTTTTCACATCGTCTTTGCAGGCACTCACTGTCAGTGCAACGGCCAATGCCATCAATATGTGAAGCCACGCTTTCATTGATGCTTCGCGATGCTTGCTGCCTCAGGTTAGCGTATCTTGTTCTTCCAGAACCACAGCTCGTTGAACGTCACGCTCAACGTGATGTTAAAGTAGTCCTCGTTAATCAGATTGGTGGGCTTGGTGTAGCGGTGTTTCCACTCAAATCCCAGGTTCACAAGCGTCTTGCCGCTTGGGGCCGGGAATGTAAGGCCGAGTCCCAATCCGTAGTCGCGCACGTTGTTGTCGCCCACATTCACGTAGTCGTGGTTGTAGTGGCCGCCAAAGCGGTAGGTCATCCGCTTGAGGTAGCCGCCTCGCGGGTTGGGTGTGTATTGCAGTCCGGCGGCAACTTTCCACCGGTTGTCAAACTTCTGGTTGCTGCTCTCAAAGCCCTCAAGAGGCTCGTATTTTGCCTTTGCCCAATCTTGATATGTGAAGTCGACCTCCGCAGTCAGTTTATCGGCATGCGTGAAACTCAGGCCCACGCCTATGGTGTTAGGCTTTTGGTATTTGCCAGTGAGCGATGAATAGCCTATGGTGTCGGCTGTGGTTTCTTGTCCGGCGTCGTAATATGCGCCCCACGTGTGTCCGTGGAACGATTTCTTTGGTGAGTAGGTTACACCAATCACCATGTTGTCTTTTCTATTGAGCTGAGCCCTGTATTGCAAACCGAAGTTCACGTTCCAGTCGCGGATTTCCATCACTCGCTCAAACAGTGTGGTCGATGTTGAGTATATATATGTGTCGTTGGAAATCGTACCGAACATGTAGCTTGCGTTGAAACCAGCCGACAAACCGCGTACCGGTTCCCATCCTGCACCCACATAGAACTCGCTGATGCCGCCTGTGCCGGCACGGGTCTCGGTGCTGCTGTTTTCCAGCGTCTTGCCGAATGAGTAACCCACCGACGAGAACGGCACGATACCAAACGAACCGCCCACGTGCTTGGCAATCTTGAACTCGGCGTTTATGTAGTCGAGGCCGCCTCCGAATGCGTGTCCTTTCACACCGTTTTCCTTCGACCACACGTTGGTCAGGTCAAGGCCAATGTCCCACAGAAACGTGAGTGAGTCGACTGAGGCATACGATGCCGGGTTCATTGCATTTATCTGTCGGCCATTCTGCATGGCGTAACCCACACCGCCCATCGAGCGTTGCAGCCCGGTGGCGTTCTCGCTCATCAGGCCATAGCCTATCTTTGAGTAGGGGCTGGTGGAGTTTTGTGCGCCAGCCAGGCCTGTGCCTGCTGTCAGCAGGGCGGCCGCGAATAGTGCTTTATATGCTTTTTTCATTATATAATAATATTCTGTTTAGTCCTTTGGCCAGCATGTTGTGGTCAATCGTCACGCTGTTGTGCAGCAGTCCGCTTATCAGCCTGCTGTCACCACCGGTGAGAAAAGCGGTCAGCCCCGGCATTTTGGCCTTTAGGCGATCGATTGTCCCGTCGATCTCATAGGCGAGTCCGCGAATCACGCCGCTGCGTATGGCTGTGGCAGTGTCGGTCCCCGTCATGGGTGTGTCGCCCTCTTTGTCGATTAGCGGCAGGCGGCTTGTGAGCATGTTGAGCGACTTGAAGCGCATGCGCAAGCCCGGCGAGATGTTGCCCCCAAGGAAGTTTCCCTCGGCATCCACCACATCGAGTGTGGCGGCTGTGCCCACGTCCACTATCAGCGAGTGATTGCCGGCATTGGCGTGCCATGCCTCGACTGCAGTGGCTATGCGGTCGCAGCCAAGGGTGTTGGCCGACCGGTAGAGAATCTTGATGGGCAGTGGGGTGGCACTGCTCAGCCTGATGAATGTGGGGACGGCTTGGGCAAGAAACTCTTCGGCTTCAGGATTGCTGTCGACCACACTGCTTACAATCACAGCACCAATGTCATAGCTTGCCATAAAGCGTTTCAGCATCGGTGTGTCGAAATGCTTATACTGCTCTGTGCCTACAAATTTATCGCCACTGAACAGCGAAAGTTTTGTCGACGAATTGCCTCTGTCGATTGTAAGATTTAAATTCATTTAGCCACAAAATTACTAAATACTAATTAATTAATAGGCGTTTTCCACATTTTTTACCACTTGTTTTGCTTTTTATAGCAAATGCGGCGGGTTTGTGTGGCCGCAGGTGTCACTTAGGCATGGCCAGGGTGGAGTGGGGCACAGGAGTGTGTTCTCGGCATCCTGGCCGTGGGGCTTTCTTGTGGCATGGCAGTCGTTTTTATTCCTAAATGTCATCTTTTCTTTAGTTTTGTGAAAAAATGGTCAGAGGCTTTTTGTCATTGCGCTCGATTTACATTATTTTTGCAAAAATATTCTCAACCCGTTAAACATGGAAGAAGTAACCATAAAAGGCATGACTTTCGAGCCATACCTTCGAAAAGAAGAGATTGCCGAGCAAGTGAAACGTGTTGCAGCCGAGATTAAACGCGACTGTGCCGATAAAAACCCGGTTTTCCTGTGTGTGCTCACTGGCTCGTTTGTTTTTGCCGCCGACCTCTATCGCGCATGCAACATCCACGAGAGTGAAGTGGCTTTCATCAGATTCAAGTCCTATGAGGGAACACAGACCACAGGGTCGGCCAAGCAGGTGATGGGCCTGTCGGAAGATATCTCAGGACGCACGGTAATCATTGTTGAAGACATTGTCGACACCGGTATCACTGCCATGCAGCTGCGCAAGTATCTCGAGCAATTCAATCCCAAGGAGGTGAAAATGGCCACGCTCCTGTTCAAGCCCAAGTCGCTTCAAGTGGGTAATCCCCCGGAATATGTGGGTTTTGAGATTCCATCTAAATTCATCATCGGTTATGGCCTTGACCTCGATGGTGTGGCACGCGACCTTGAAGACATTTATGTGCTCAAGGACCCGAAGCAGGCATAAGACTGCTGATGGTAAATCACAAGAAAATCAATTATTAAAAATATCAAGAAAAGAAAAATGCTAAACATCGTTATTTTCGGCGCTCCGGGTTCTGGCAAGGGCACTCAGAGCGACAACCTGATTAAGACTTACGGTCTTTTCCACATTTCGACTGGCGATGTGTTGCGCGACAATATCAAGCGCGGCACCGAACTTGGCAAGACAGCCAAGGCTTATATCGACAAGGGACAGCTGATTCCCGATGAGCTGATGATAAGCATTCTCGCATCGGTTCTCGACGACAATGCGGCAGCTGCTGCCAAAGGCGTGATTTTCGACGGATTCCCCCGCACCATCCCGCAGGCCGAGGCTCTTGAGACTATGCTCAAGGAACGCAACACCGGCGTCACCGCTGTGGTGGGTCTTGAGGTGCCTGAGGAAGAGCTCGTGGATCGTCTCATCAAGCGCGGCAAGGAAAGCGGCCGCAGCGATGACAATCTGGAAACCATCAAGGGCCGCCTTGAGGTTTATCACAACCAGACTTCGCCTCTTCAAGACTTCTATAAGCAGAAGGGCCTCTACCACGCCATTAAAGGTATTGGCACAATCGACGGCATTTTTGCCGACATCAAGGCTGCAGTCGATTCTGTTTGCTAAGGCGTTTCTGCGACCGACTCGTCGGCTGGCATAAAGTGCCGCCGGCCCTCGGCTGCTGGCATTGCAAGGAAAAAGAGCGCGCCACCGCATGTTTTGCGGTGGCGCGCTTTATTTGGTGTACGCTCTAATGGTGGCGTCGCGCGGATTGTCAGAGCACTCCCTTTGTGCTGGGGAGTTGATACTTGAGCACATCGCGCCGTGAGGCGCACTTCAGGGCATGTGCAAAACCCTTGAAGATGCCTTCGATTTTGTGGTGCTCGTTGATGCCCTCGGCGTGCACATACAGGTTGATGTGCGCACTGTCGGTTACGCTTTTGAAGAAGTGCATAAACATCTCGGTGGGCACGTCGCCCACGCGCTCGCGCTTGAATTCGGCATCCCACACAAGCCAACTGCGGCCGCCGAAGTCGAGGGCCACGGTGCAGTTGCAGTCGTCCATGGGCAGCACAAAGCCGTAGCGCTCTATGCCCCGCTTGTCGCCGAGGGCTTTTGCTATGGCTTCGCCAAGTGCTATGCCGGTATCCTCGATGGTGTGGTGCTCGTCTACGTTAAGGTCGCCGTGCACGTTGATGTCGAGGTCGAAGCCGGAGTGACGCCCTATTTGGTCGAGCATGTGGTCGAAGAAACCGAGCCCGGTGTTCACGTGGCAGCGTCCGGTGCCGTCGAGGTCGAGGCGGATGTCGATCTGCGTCTCGGCTGTGTTGCGCACCACGTGTGCCGTGCGTGAGCCGCCGCGCAGAAAGTCGCTGATGCGGTGCCAGTCGGCTGCTACCAGGGCTGTGCATTGCTCTAGTCCGGCTTGGGCTACAGCTGCCTGGCCTGCTTCTACGTCGGGCGAGAGCAGTATGCCCTTTGCTCCCAGGTTGCGGGCAAGCATCAAGTCGGTCAGGCGGTCGCCTATCACGAAGCTGCCCTCAAGGTCATAGTCGCCGGTCATATACTTGCCCAGCAGTGCTGTGCCCGGCTTGCGTGTGGGCTTGTTCTCGTGCTCAAAGGTGCGGTCGATTATCACATCGCTCCACTTCACGCCCTCGCCTTCAAGGGTACGCATCATGAGGTTGTGCGGTCCCTCAAAGTCTTCGATTGGGAACGACGGTGTGCCTAGCCCGTCTTGGTTGGTCACCATCACCAGCTCGAAGTCGAGCGTGCGGGCAATGAAGCTCAGGCTGCCTATCGCGCCTTTCACGAATTCAAATTTGTCGTAGGAATCGAGTTGGTAGTCGATAGGGGGCTCTACCACTATGGTGCCGTCGCGGTCCACAAAAAGTGCCCGCTTCTTGGTGTCGTTAGTTGCCATATTTTGCTATTCCTTTAATTACTGCATCGTTTTCGGCCTCGGTGCCCACAGTGATGCGCAGGCATCCCTTGCACCCGTCGAGGTGGCTGCGGTTGCGCACTATGATGCCGTCGGCAAGCAGGCTGTTGTATATGCCGTCGGCGTCGCTGACGCGCACCAGCACAAAGTTGGCGTCGCTGGGAAACACATGCAACACCTGTGGCAGCGCCTCAAGGTCGCTTATGAGCTTGGCTCGCAGTTCAAGGGCTGTGGCAACTTGGCGTTGCACTTCGTCGGCTCGGCCAAGGCGGTCGATGGCATAGCGCTGAATGAGCTCGCTGATGTTGTAGGGGTATTTCACACGGTTGAAAAGCTCAATGATCTCGGCCGAGGCATAGGCGATGCCCAGGCGCACGGCTGCACTTCCCCAGGCTTTCGACAGCGTTTGGAGTACGATGAGGTTGGGAAACTCATCGAGCCACTTGGTCATCGACGGCTGGCTTGAGTAGTCGATATATGCCTCGTCAATCACAACAATGCCGTCAAACTCGCGACACAGTGTCACCATGTCGGCCGTGGGGATGGAGTTACCCGTGGGGTTGTTGGGTGAGCACAGCCAAATCACCTTGGCTCCGCGCATGGCCGTGCGCATGGCATCGAGGTCAAGCGAGAAGTCGTCGCGCAGGGTCACTTTTGTGTGCTTCACGTCGTTGATGTCGGCACACACTTTATACATGTCGTAGCTTGGCGACAGCACCACCGACCGGTCGATGCCCGGACGGCAGAACACACGATACACGGCATCGATGCATTCATCGCTGCCCACTCCTAGAAATATGCGGTTTGCGTCCACTCCTTTCACCTTGGCCAGCAGGTCTTTCACTTTGGCTTGGATGGGGTCGGGATAACGGTTGTAGGGCGTGTTGTAGGCGCTCTCGTTGGCATTGAGCCACACTCCGGCTTGCCCGGTAAACTCGCGGCGTGCACAGCTGTATGGCTCAAGGCTCCAAATGTTGGGCCTTACTAATGCCTGCAAATTGAATTCCATAAATCTTATGCTTTGAAGTTTTTCTGTCTTGTTTTTGTGGTGGGGCTGGTCTTATTTTTCGCCAAGCCGCACGGCTACTGCCAACCGGTGTGCCATGAGGTCTTCGTTTTCGGCCATGAGCTCCACTGCGCGGCCAATTCCTGCAAGACCCTCTTGCGACAAATGCTGGAAGGTGATTTTTTTGACAAAACTGTCGAGGTTGACTCCGCTGTATGCTTTTGCGTAGCCGCTGGTGGGCAGGGTGTGGTTGGTGCCCGACGCATAGTCGCCGGCACTCTCGGGCGAATACGGGCCCACAAACACCGATCCGGCGTTTTCCACACGGGCGGCGAGAGCCTCGGCGTCGGCGTGGTTGATGATGAGGTGCTCGGGGGCGTAGTCGTTGGCAAAGTCCATCACGTCGTCGATGCTGTGCAGCAATATGATGTGGCTGTGGCTTAACGACTTGCCCATCATCTCCTGGCGGGGCAGTCGCTCAAGCAGGCTTTCGATCACGGCTGGCAGTTTTTGGGCCAGCTCAGGGCTGGTGGTGAGCAGTGTCGACTGGCTGTCGGGGCCATGCTCGGCTTGCGACAGGAAGTCGCTTGCCACATATTCGGCATTGGCGTTGGCATCGGCAATGATCATCACTTCCGACGGGCCTGCGGGCATATCGATTGCGGTGCCCATGCTGTTGACTTGCATTTTGGCCTCCATCACAAAACGGTTGCCGGGGCCGAATATTTTGCTCACCCGCGGCACGCTTTGTGTGCCAAGGGCCATTGCGGCAATGGCTTGGGCTCCGCCCGATTTGAATATTTGTGTCACTCCGGCCTGCTTGGCGGCATAGAGGATTGCCGGATTCACTTTGCCGTCGGGGCCGCACGGGGTGCTCATCACCACATTGCGGCATCCGGCTATGCGGGCGGGCACGGCGAGCATCAGCACTGTTGAGAACAGCGGCGAGTTGCCTCCGGGCACATACAGGCCCACGTTGCCAATGGGCACTGCGCGCTGGGTGCACACCACGCCTGGCGACGTCTCCACCTCGATGGCGGTCATTGCCTGGGCGCTGTGGAATGCTGCGATGTTGCGCTCAGCGGTGGCGATGGCTTCTTTCAGCCCTTCGTCGATTAGGTTCTCGGCTTCGGCTATTTCGGCTTCGGTCACTTGCAGCTGGTCGAGCCGTGCCTTGTCGAACCGCAGGGCAAAGTCGCGCAGGGCATCATCGCCGCGCGTGCCCACCTCGTTTATTATCTGCCTCACGGTGTCGTGAAGCTCACTGGTGTCGGCCACGGCGCGTTTCATCAGCTCCGGCCATTGGTCGCGTTGCGGATATTTTATTGTGTTTATTGTTGCCATGATGAATTCTTTTTTCTCTTGATAACTGTTGTGGGGTGTGCGGTTACATTATTGGCTGGTGTGTGGTCACATCACCATTTCCTCAATGTTGAGCACCAGAATGCCCTCGGCTCCCACTCCCTTGAGTGCGTTGATCACAGCCCACAGCTGCTTTTCCTCGAGCACGGCGTGAACTGAGCACCAGCCTTCGTCGGCAAGGGGTAAAATTGTGGGGCTCTTGATGCCGGGCAGTATTTCAACCACTTGCTTGAGTCGTTCGCGTGGCACGTTCATCAAGATGTATTTCTTCTTTTCGGCAGTCTTCACGGCCTCGATGCGGAAGAGCAGCTCGTCGAGCGCCTGTTGCTTGTCAGCGTCAAGCTCGCGTCCGTTGCCTATGAGCACGGCTTCGCTTTCCAGTGCCACTTCCACTTCTTTCAGGTTGTTGCTCACCAGTGTGCCGCCGCTCGACACAATGTCGAATATGGCGTTGGCAAGCCCGATGCCCGGTGCAATCTCCACCGAGCCGCTGATGAGGTGTATGTCGGCCGAAATGCCGTTCTTCTTGAGGTAGTCGGTGAGTATGCGCGGATAGCTTGTGGCAATCTTGCGTCCGTTGAACCATTCAAGTCCGGGATAGTCGATGTCTTTGGGAATGGCAAGCGACAGGCGGCACTTTGAGAATCCCAGCCGGCGCAGTATCTGCACGTCTTGCTGCTTTTCCATTACTTCGTTGAGGCCCACAATGCCTATGTCGGCTGTTCCGGTGGCTACCGAGTCGGGAATGTCGTCGTCGCGCAGAAACAGCAACTCCACAGGAAAGTTGCGTGAGGGCACAAGCAGGGTTCGTTTCACTGCCGCCATCTTGATTCCGGCGGCGCCAAGTAGTTCCATCGTCTCGTCGTAGAGACGGCCTTTTGATTGTACTGCAATTCTAAGCATAATCAGAATATGAGTTGTTATTGTTGTTTTTTCCTTTTTGCGGTTTCCTCTTTGGCGTGAACTGCGGGACGGGCCTAAAAATAAATCGACCGGCAATCCCGATGAGCACTGTTGGTTGGGAAAGCCGGTTTCTTGAATCCGTAATGTTGTAGTAAATGTTGCAGGCAAGTCACACATCCGTGGGCACACACGTTATCGTCACTCAGCTTTCCCTTAGGCAGCCGCAATGATGATGGTGATGGTGTCGGGCATGTGTTGATTGCATAACAATATGTTTACTGTTTCTGACCGCAAAGTTACAAACTTCTGCCCAACGTGCCAAGAAAGAATCACTTTTTTATCGCTTTTTTACCACATGGCTCTTTCATTTAAAAATGCTTTGGAAGTTTCAAAAGCAATGCGGCACCTACTGCATCCTGTCGCTGGTTTTTAATGTTAAACCGGGCGTTTCATTCCGAATTTTGGTATGAAAAAGCTAAATTTGCAGTTATATAGTAACTTTGAAAAGTATATCAATGGAAATATCACCAAATACAGAAGAACTTAAAAATGAGGTTGGTTCGCTGATATGGCGAATGGCCACCAAACTTGTTCATGGCGGCAAGGTGTCGCCTGTGCAGTTTATGGACTACACGCGCGAAAAGGTGGACATTAAGGAACTGAACCAGCGCATCGCCCAGATTGTGGCGCGCGAGCAGAAACTGCGCACCGCCATCGACGCTATTGTGGAAGAACTTGAGGCATAACTATGGACTATGATTTTTCATTAAACGAACAGAATGTGCCGGCATACCCCAATAGCGGCAACCTACTGACTGATGCCAGGCATATAATTGATGCGAGCCGCAATACGGCTTACAGAGCCATCAACGTGGTGATGCTGCAACGCAACTGGAAGCTTGGCAAGCGCATACACGAAGAAATACTCGGAGGCAAAGACCGCGCCGATTATGGAGCCGAGGTGGTGAAAAACCTGTCGAAAAATCTGACGGAGATATACGGCAAGGGGTTCAATAAGAACAATTTGTATGCCTTTGTTTCATTCTACAAGATTTTCCCGACGCTGTTGGGAAAATCCGAACTTCTGTCTTGGTCGCATTACGTGTTGCTTTTGGATGTGCAAGACGAAATCGCACGCAATTGGTATGCCCACGAGGCTTTTGCCGAGACTTGGAGCGTGCGCACGCTTCGCCGCAACATAGCTTCGCAATATTATTACCGCTTGCTTCAGGCACAGGACAAGAAGCCCGTCATTGACGAGATGCATCGCCTTACAGCCTCCTCGCAAGGCGACAAACTGGAATTCGTGAAGAATCCGATGGTTGTGGAGTTCCTGGGACTGTCTCCAAACACCGACTTTTCGGAGTCGAAACTGGAAACAAGCATCATCTCCCATCTCCAGCGGTTTATTATGGAACTTGGCAAGGGATATGCCTTTGTGGCGCGCCAACAACACATCCACACCGATATGGGAGATTTTTATATCGACCTCGTTTTCTACAACTACATTCTGAAGTGCTTCCTGCTTATCGACCTGAAAACCACTCAAATTTCGCATCAGGACGTAGGGCAAATGGACATGTATGTAAGGATGTACGACAGCCTGAAACGCACTGAGGGCGACAACCCTACAATAGGTCTGATACTCTGCTCTAAGACAAGTGCCGACATGGCACGCTACTCTATTCTGAAAGAGAACAAACAACTCTTTCAAGCCAAGTATCTCACGTTCCTTCCCACTGAAGAGCAACTGCGGCAGGAGATTGAGCAACAAAAGGAAATGTTCTTGATGCAACAGAATGAAAACAACTGCAAGAAGGAGGACAACGTATGAGCAAACTCGATGATATGATTAAAACGCTCTGTCCTGACGGGGTGGAGTATGTGAAGCTGGGAGATGTGTGCGAGATAAAAACGGGGAAAGGAATAACCCAAAAAGATTGTTCTGGAACGGGTGCAGAACTATAAGGACTGCGAATAGGAACTCTATGGTTTATCCAAAAGAAGAATAGAAAAATATGGAATACGGAATAGTATATCTTTTAACCAACCCCGTTATGCCGGGCCTTGTGAAGATAGGCATGACCACACGAAAGGACATAGACGCTCGCATGAAAGAGCTTTACAGCACGGGCGTTCCCTTGCCTTTCAAGTGTGAGTATGCTTGCAAGGTGAAGAAAAGCGAATGTGCCAAACTTGAAAGTGCGCTCCATGAGGCATTTGCCCCTTATCGTATCAATGCCAACCGTGAATTTTTTCGCATTCATGTGGATCAGGCAAAAGCCATCCTTAAATTTTTCGACCACGGTGACGCAACAGAAGAGGTTGTTGCCGAAATAGAGAACGACTTGACCGATGACGATAAAGCAGCAACGGAAAAAGCAAAAGCGCGTCGCCCAGCTCTGAACCTATACGAAATGGGGATGCAGAAGGGCGACCGGCTCTTATGGAAAGAAGACCCGTCGATAAGCGTTGTCATTAGTTCAGAACGTAAGGTTGTATATAAAGACGAGGAGTATTCACTTAGTGCCTTGTCCGCCCAACTTAAAGGGTATAACACAAAGCATATTGCACCGGGCAAGTATTGGACGTACAAGGAAAAGTCGCTTGATGATATATACGACGAGACTTATCCGTTTGAGGAATAACATCCTAAATGTAAGTTCACCATAAAACAATAACCAAACGACCAAACGATTATGAGAAAATTATTAACCATTCTCATGCTGACAATCTCGTTGAGTATGTCAGCAACATCTAAGGACACGCTCAATGCCGTTACCATGGTTTCATACGAACAAGGCTGGCTTGACGATGAAGGCACATTGGCTTTGAAAAACAATACCAATGAGAATATTTATAATGTGACGTACCGCATTACCTATCTTGACATGAAAGGGAATCCTCTTGACTATGAGGAATACACTTCCGAAATAGAGGTAGCCCCTGGAATGACTAAAAAAGTGAATATTCCTGCATACGAGCATGATAGGAGCTATTCCTATTATAATTCAGAAGCATCATTCAGCCAGCCCCATAGGTTTAAAATCAAATTTGAGGTGCAGGCATATAATACGCCCGACGCGGAGAAAAACTCCCATTCCGGCAGTTCACGGGCAAGCGGTATTTCCAATATTATTATGATAATTTGCTTGGTAGCCGGGCTATTTGGATTTGGAGCGTATGTGGGAATGTATATATTGGTAGTTGTAATGGCTAATAGAAGAAACCGAAATGCAGCATTATGGGTTTTGGTCAGCATATTTGCAACGCCCTTGTTAGCAATAATTCTCTTGTTGTGCTTGGGAAAACAATATAACCCATACGATGATACGCAAGGTTGAAAAAGTTATCTAACCGAAATAGTATAAGAGGGATGCTCGCAAGGGCATCCTTTTTTTATGCCCCTACAAAAACACCTCCATGCCGTTGACCTCAAAGATGCACACGTCGTGGAGCTGGCGGATTTAGTTTGTTTCGAGGCGGCATTTTCAGCCAATATCTTCTAACGCATTTTTGCAACATTATTTCATTCTCCCCGGCTATAAAAAAAGGTGATGAATGGAACCGTATAACGGAAAAAGTGGTATATTTGCTGATTAGTATGTAATATTGGGTAAGGACAGATGAATTTACGATTAAAGACGGCTGCAATTGTTGCCGCAGTGGCTGTGTCGGCCTCGGCTGCATTGCCGGTGGTGAACAACTTTGAGATCAGTGAGGTGTATAAGACTTCAGGAATGAATTTCAAGGTGGCTGCCGGTCAAGGAATCAACGCATATGTGTGCACGCGTGTGTCGATGCAGTGGCCAACCAAGTTTGGCAATAACGACATCAAGGCGCTGCAGGATTCGCTCATTGGATGCGCATTCAACGGCCGGTTTGACTCTCCCGACGAGGCTATCGCCGACTTTGTGAGTCACCCCGCAGGGTATACCGATTATGCGATGCAGGCCGTCGGTGAGATTCCCGATGACACCACATCACAAGTGTGGCAGCAATGCCTCGACGTGTGGACCGTTGGGTTCTGTGACCGTTACATAGTATACAGGCTTGACTATTTGGTCGACTACGGCGGTGCCCACCCTAACCGTTATAGCCGCTTTCTGAACTACGACATCGCCCGCAACAGCGTGCTCAACTTTTCCGATATTTTCCGCCCGGGAACCGACAGCACATTGCTCGCAGCCGTGCATCATGCGCTGCAATTGAAGTATTTTGCTCCCGACGACAGCACTTTGGCAGCCAATTCCGGCATATTTCCCGACCAACTGACGGTGAGCCGCAATGTGCTGCTCGATGGCGATGGCATCACGTTTCATTATAATCCCTACGACATAGCCCCATGGTCGGCTGGCGCAATAAGCGTCACCATCCCAGCCTGGGTGCTCAGCCGAGAGCTCACGGCAAGGGCCCGCGAACTCTACGGCCTGGAAAGCTATAACCAATAATAAATACCCACCCTAAAAGGACTTTTAACAACTTAGACAACAACGATGAGGCAAATTTGCAAATTAGCATTGCTGCTCCTGCTTGGCTGCATGGCCACAGCGGCTATTGCCCAGACTGTGGCAGGACGCATCACTTGCAACGGCAAAGGCGTGGCCGGAGTTCCGGTGAGCGACGGCTATGTGGTGACAACCACCGACGCCAATGGCGCTTACAGCTTCACATCGGCCAAAAAGAACGGCTATGTGTTCTACACACTACCCGGCGGTTACGAACCTGAGGTGCGCGACGGCTACGACCCCGTGTTCTGGGCTGAGCTCGATGCAACCAAAACCGACCCCGAGACCCACAACTTCACACTGACTAAGGTCGACAACGACAAGTTTACGCTTGTGGTCAGTGCCGACTACCATTTGGCCAACATGCACGGCGATATTGCCCAATTCCGCGACCACTTTGTGCAACGCATGAAAGAGCTCAAGGCTTCGGCCACACAGCCGGTCTACTCTACAATCCTTGGCGACCTCACTTGGGATGGCTTTTGGACACGGAGAAAATATAATCTGAAAGACTTTGCCGCCACTATGCGCACTTTGCGCTTCCCCATCACCACGTTCCCGGTGATTGGCAATCACGACAATGACCCAAGCGTTGAGGCTGGCCCTACTGCCGATTTTGATGCCTCAAAGCCGTGGCGCACCATCATTTGCCCAAGCTATTACTCCTACAATCTGGGCAAGGTGCATTTCATAGTGCTCGACGACATTTATTACATCAACACCAAGACTCCCGGGAAAAAATATCCTAAAGGTGTGGTTGGCGACCGCAACTATTCGCCGCTCATTACCGCCGAGCAATGGGACTGGTTGCAGAAAGACTTGGCTATGGTCGACAAAAACACTCCCGTGATTGTGGAATTCCACATCCCGGCATGGAAGGTGAACCACAGCGACTACACTGCCATGCCCACCCTGCAGGACCAGCAGTCTGAAAAGCTCAGCAGCCTGCTTGCCGACTACAAGACGGTGCACTTCCTCAGTGGGCACACTCACGTCAACCAGGTGTCGCATCCGGCTGCGTACCCCAATGTCACCGAACACAATGTGGCTGCCGTGTGCGCCACTTGGTGGTGGTCGGGGATGCTCACTGACCGCGATGTGTGCACCGATGGCTCTCCCGGCGGATACTCGCTGTGGCAGTTCGACGGCACCGACATCAAGTGGAAATACATGTCGAGCAGCGACAACGACGGCACTCAGATGCGCCTTTACGACATGAACAAGGTGCGTGAATACTACCAAAACTCTACCGACCTTCAGGATATGCTGGCCCAAAACACATCGAGAGTCAACTACAGCACTTATGACGACAATGTGGTGATGGCCAATGTGTATGCCTACGACAGCGACTGGAAAATCGAATTCATTGAAAACGGTGAGCCGCTGAGCTACAAGCGCGTGACCACCGAAGACCCGTTCCATGTGATTTGCTACGACTTGCCACGGTATAAGACCGATGGCTCGTCGGCGTTTATCACAAGCAACACCACCCACATGTTTCGAGCCACGTGCAAGACGGCCGACCAGCCTGTGACCGTAAGAGTGACCGACTCGTTTGGCCAGGTGTACGTCAAGACGCTTAACCGCCCGGCGGCGTTCAACCTTGATATGGATGGCAGCCAGAAGCAGACGCTTGGGTCCACTCTTGGCAATTGACGGGATTCCGACTGCAAGGCATAACCCGAAGGATGTGGCAGCCAATAGCCGATTCTTCGCACTTCTCTTAAAAATGACATAAATTAAAACCTACAATAACTCAAAACAAGAATGAAAAATATTTACAAATTCGCATTTTTGCTCCTGCTTGGCGGCATTGCCACAGCGGCCACGGCTCAGACCGTGACAGGGCACATCACTTGCGACGGCAAAGGTGTGGCCGGAGTTCCGGTGAGCGACGGCTATGTGGTGACAACCACCGACGCCAATGGAGCCTACAGCCTCACGTCGGCTAAAAAGAACGGCTATGTGTTCTACACACTTCCCGGCGGCTATGAGCCTGAAGTGCGCAATGGCTATGATCCCGTGTTCTGGGCTGCGCTCGACGAAAGCACAACCGAGACCGAGACCCACGACTTTAAGCTGACCAAGGTCGACAACGACAAATTCTCGCTGGTGGTTAGCGCCGACTATCACTTGGCTAACCGCAACAGCGACCTCACGCAGTTCCGCAACCGCTTTGTGCAACGCATGAAAGAGCTCAAGGCCTCGGCCACCGTACCTGTGTATTCTACAATCCTTGGCGACCTCACTTGGGACTTATACTGGACCCAAAGGAGCTTCAATTTGAGTAACTTCGCTGCTACGATGAAATCTTATGGCTTCCCGTTCACCACATTCTCGGTGATAGGTAACCACGACAATGACCCGAGCGTTGCTGCCAGCCTCACTACCGACTTTGATGCCTCAAAGCCGTGGCGCACCATCATTTGCCCGAACTATTATTCTTACAACCTGGGCAAGGTGCATTTCATTGTGCTCGACGACGTTTATTACCTCAATACCAAGACAGCAGGTGCGTCGTATCCCAGCGGAGTGGTCGGTGACCGCAACTATTTGGCTTACGTGACCGCCGAGCAGTGGAACTGGCTTCGGGAAGACTTGGCATTGGTCGACAAAAACACTCCTGTGGTTGTCGAATTCCACATCCCGGCTTGGAAGCTCAATACAAGCACCTATGCGGCAGCACAGAACTGGCAGAGCTCGCAAACCAAGAAGTTGAGCGACCTGCTGGCCGACTACAAGACGGTGCACTTCCTCAGTGGGCACACTCACGTCAACCAAGTGTCGCGTCCGGCTGCTTATCCCAACATAATCGAGCACAATGTGGCAGCCGTGTGTGCCTCGTGGTGGTGGACGGGCAAGCTCACCAGCCGCGACGTGTGCACCGACGGCTCTCCCGGCGGATACTCGCTGTGGCAGTTCGATGGCACCGACATCAAGTGGAAATACATGTCGAGCAACGACAACGAGGGCACTCAGATGCGCCTTTACGACATGAACACGGTGCGTGAATATTACCAGAACACTACCGACCTCCAGAAGATGCTGGCCCAATACACATCGAGGGTCAACTACAGCACCTATGACGACAATGTGGTGATGGCCAATGTGTATGCCTACGACAGCGACTGGAAAATCGAATTCATTGAAAACGGTGAGCAACTGAGCTATAAGCGCGTGACCACCGAAGATCCGTACCATGTGATTTGCTACGACCTGCCGCGATATAAGGCTGCAGGCTCATATACAGCCGACTTCGCAACCGGCATGAACACCCACATGTTCCGCGCCACGTGCAAAACGGCCGACCAACCTGTAACCGTAAGGGTGACCGACTCGTTTGGCCAAGTGTATATCAAGACGCTTAACCGTCCGGCCACGTTCAGCCTCGATATGGAAAATTATCAGAAGCAGACGCTTGGCGTCGACGATGTGGTGAACGACTTGAGCGACGACGACAACTATACCGTGCACACTTCGGGCAACATCTTGGTGATTGATGCCGTCAAGGCAGGCCAGGCGCAGCTCGTAAATCTCAACGGTATGAGCCGCACCCTCAACCTCAGCGAGGGTCGCAACGAGTTTGACGTTAATGCTAAGGGCATATATGTGGTGAGCATCAACGGAAAGGGCTACAAGGTGGCATTCTAACCCCAATCAGTCCCACACACAAATCAGCCTGATAACCGGGCTGCACACCGAGGCTTTTCAGCCCCTGCGTGCAGCCCGGTATCTTTTGCCGCAGTGAAAGGGCCTTGCCGATTAAACTTGGCTAAAATCGCACGCATGGTCGTGAATATTAACCGGATAGTTAGTATCTTTGCACTCTAAAAACGAATATTGTTTACACGAATCGAATATGACGGAATTTCTTGGAGCGCACAATCTGCTTGGCTTGGTCATAGGCCTGGGCACGTTTCTCATAATAGGCATGTTTCATCCGCTTGTGGTGAAGGGTGAGTATCATTTTGGCGTGAAATGCTGGTGGGCGTTTCTTGTAACAGGCATAGTGCTGCTTGTCGGCAGCGTGGCGGTAGCCGATGTGCTGTTCTCGTCGCTGATGGGCGTCGCTGCGTTTTCATGCTTTTGGAGCATACTTGAAATCAAGCAGCAGCAAGAGCGGGTGCACAAGGGCTGGTTCCCGCGCAATCCGCGTCGCCGCTACCCCTGGGACGACTAGTGCCTGCCACCATCGTGTGATCCCTTACTGCTGGTGTGTGCATCGGCTATTCAAGGCATAAAACAAAAAAAGTGTCTCATTCAGCTACTGTTGGGTAGTGGGTGAGACACTTTTTTAAACTAAAAATGAATTTGGCCTGTTTTAATAAAGGCCGATATTCGATTTTAGGGTTAATCTAAATCATATACCATAAGTTTTTGTCTATTCCTTAGGCTGAAATCACTTCGGCCTTTGTTCAGAAACGATGAATGTGTAGTAAATACCAAATTATATGTAGAATAATGTGCGATTGGCGCCCTTTTTGCGCCTTTTCACTAATAAAACACAGCATAGGCCGGAATACTGCATGCCATCTGCTCAAAAAAACTGAAAATCGCATTTTTTTTGAGGATAATTAATGCTTTGGCCGTGTGCCTATGCCAGATTGCGAATACGCTGCGGGTTGTAGCCGCAAAATAAAAAGAGCCTTGCGCTGTGAGGCAAGGCTCCTTTATGGATGGAATATGATTGTTTTATTATTCAACTACCCGGCAGGCCCCCATGTAGCGTCTGCTGTAGTAATATTCTGAAGAGTGGCTCTCGCGAATTCCGGTGCTTGCGGCATGTATAAACTTGAAACTGTTGCCGTCGACTTCGGTCACAATGCCCACGTGGCCAATGCGGTTGCCCACTGCGCGGCCGTTGAAGAACACCAAGTCGCCAGGCCGGAGCTCGTTGCGGCTCACGCGCCTGCCATTGTTGATTTGGGCGCCAGATGACCGGTCGAGGTCGTAGCCGAATTTCTTGAACACATAGCTTGTGAATCCTGAGCAGTCGAAGCCGCTTGGGCTTGATGCACCACGACGATAACGCACGCCTTGGAATTGGAATGCGTAGTCAAGGATTTCTTTGATGTGCTCGCGTGTGGAATTGTGTATGCCAGAGTTTGCTATTTGCTCTTTGATGCTTTCGCCCGTTCTGTTGCGGAATTGTGCGTGTCCGGCGGCAAAACTTAGGGCAAATGCCATCACGAGAAATATTTTTGTGAGTTGTCCGTTTGTTAACTTCATCAGCTAATCTTAGTTTTTGTTTAGGTAAAGCGGCCTCAGTGACCTCTCTATCAGCCCTTGGGTCAATCAGTGAAAATTGTGGGGCTATGTTATCGTTTCTGTGGTTTTGACTTTCAAAACCTGATGGATGTGCAACCATTCGGTCGTTGTCGAGAAATGTGAATCTTTGGCCACTACCATCGAAATGCTTGCCATTTCTTAATCGTTGCATTGCAAATTTACTAAAAACGAGCCCCTTATGCAAACGCCTTCAACATTTCTAAACATAGGTGCCCTTATTGCCGTGCTTTGGCCATTTGTGCTGTAACTTTTTAGAATAATGTGCCTTATGGCTTGTGATTAAAGGAATACTTAAATCGCTTTAAGATGAAAATAATAACACATTTTAACAATTATGTAATTCTATAAAGATTTAATTTCGTAATAAAAAGCCTCGTTGTTGCACAATTTGTAACTTAAAGTGCAATCGGCAATTTCAAACTGCGCTTAAAAAACGGCCTTTTGTTCACACTTTTGCTTTGCGGTAAGTCGCGAATGAGGCTCATTCCGTGAAAATGGTTAATGATTCGGAGTTTTGTGTAATTGCAAACGGCCGCACTGATGCTAATTTTGCATCGTCACTCACAGTGAACGGCAAGTAGCGTGATGCCTTGCTGGAACACAGTGAATGGCCGCCACTGCTTTTAAAGATTTATGTTATTATGAAGCCCTATATTATATGTCATATGATGACTTCGGTCGACGGACGCATCGACTGCGACATGGTCGACCAACTCGACCCCACCGACTCATACTATAAGGCACTCGACTCTTTTGAGTGCCCGTCGCAGCTCATGGGTCGCGTGACCATGCAAATGCATTATGCCGACAGCCTGCGTTTCGAGGCTACCGATGCCACACCTATTGGCCGCACCGATTTTCATGTGGCCGACAAGGCCGTGGGTTACACAGTGGCCATCGACACTCACGGGCGTCTGCGTTGGCCGGCGTTTTGTTACGACGGCAAGCCCCTGCTTGTAATCACTTCAGAGAGTTGCCCACAGGAATATTTGCAGACGCTCACGAGGCAAAACATCTCGTGGATAGCTGTGGGCGAGAATCAAATCGACCTTGCGCGTGCCATGGAGATGCTCAACACGCGATTTGGTGTCCATCGCCTTGCGGTGGTGGGCGGAGGGCACATCAACGGCGCATTTCTCGAGGCCGGTTTGCTCGACGAGGTGAGCCTGATGATAGGCCCTGGCATTGACGGGCGTGAGGGCATGGCTTCGGTTTTCGATGGCCTCAAAGGACTCGGCCACCATGTGACTAGGCTGAAATTGCAGAGCATGAACTGCCTGGGCGATGTGGTGTGGCTGAAATACATTGTGAAATAAAGAAACTGCTTTTATCAACCGAATCAAATCCTGATTTCAATTCATTCACTAGTACAATTCCACAATTAACCTTTAGAGTATTAAGTAAATTTACGTTTCTTTGGAGTCTGCCTGCCCGCATTACCGTTGATGGTTGTGCATTGAGGCAGGCTTTTTTGCTTTTGGCGTGACCCATAACCGAAAAAGTGTTATATTTGCGAAAACATACCGGAATAATGTCAGAAATCGAAAAAACTAACGATATGGATAAAAGCAAACTTAAAATTGTGGTTCTTGACGGATATACTGAAAATCCTGGCGACCTCTCTTGGAATGCATTAGAGGCTTTGGCCGGTGAGTGTGTGGTGTTTGACCGCACCGAGCCCGATCAGGTGCTTGCGCGGTCGGCAGGAGCCCAAGTGCTGCTCACCAACAAGGTGGCCATTAATCGCGATATGATAGAATCTCTCCCCGATTTGCAATACATAGGCGTGCTTGCCACGGGATACAACATCGTTGACGTGGAAGCTGCGCGCGAGCACGGGGTGGTTGTGACCAATGTGCCGAGCTACAGCACCTATTCGGTGGTGCAGATGGTTATGGCTCACTTGCTCAACATCACCAACCGCGTGCAGGCGTATACCGACGATGCCCGCGCTGGCAAATGGAGCCGTTGCGAGGACTTCAACTACACCATCGCACCGCTGCACGAGCTTGCCGGCAAGAAGATGGCCATAGTGGGCCTTGGCCATATAGGAATGGCTGTGGCTCGGGTGGCTGTGGCTATGGGCATGAAGGTGCTGGCGGTCACAAGCAAGAAGCAGTCGGCACTGCCCGAGGGCGTGACCAAGGTGACCATGGAGCGTGCGTTTGCTGAGTGCGATGTGCTCTCGCTGCACTGTCCGCTCACCCCGCAGACCCATCACCTCGTCAACCAGGAACGTCTGGCCACCATGAAGCCTTCGGCCATTGTTATCAACACCTCGCGTGGGCCGGTGGTCAACGAGCACGACCTTGCCGATGCCCTTAACCATGGCGTGATAGCAGCTGCGGGTGTCGATGTCCTCTCGCAAGAGCCACCGCTTGTCACCAATCCGCTTCTCACTGCGGCCAATTGCTATGTGACTCCTCACATTGCTTGGGCCAGTGTGGAGGCCCGTCAGCGCCTGATGCGCATAATTGTCGACAACGTGGCCGCATTTATCGATGGGAACCCAGTGAACGTGGTGAACTGAGCCGTATCGGCCGAAAAAACAGAAGAGGGGGGGCTGTGGATAAATTTCACAGTCCCCTCTTGCTATTTGGCCTGAAGCTTGTTCAGCGCTTGCAGCTGACAAGCACTTTACAGGCCGATGATGTGCCGTCGGTATAGACGGCTCGCATTTGAAGTGTCATTGAAACCATCGAAAAAAAATCGGCGGCTTTGCTTGCGTGTTGTTGCAAATGAATGTAATTTTGAGCGGATTTTTTAGTTAGGGGAAAAATAGGAGTTTTTTGTTCTTTCAATGGATAGGGCTTTTGCCTATCATTTTTTACGGTATAGGGCACGCAAGTAGTTGCTCTCTTAGGAAAAAAGTGTGATTATCGAGAAAAAACGACTCCATTATAAATATGATATTCTGCTCAGAGCGGTCGTCAATCACTGATTTTGCTCTCGTGCAAGTTGACGTTTGCGGCTTTTAATGCGGCATTGTTCACTATAAAAAAAAGAAAAAACCCTCTAAAGAGAGGGCTTATCGTTCAATAACTTTTGAAAAGAGCGGCGCACTCCACGTTATGTGGCACGTGCGCCGCCCTGCTTTTTTATGGTGCTCTACTTCAGGAACAGGCAGGCGTCGCCATAGCTCAAGAACCTGAATTCGTGATCAAGGGCGTAGTCGTAGATTGTGCGCCATTTGTTGTTGCCCACAAATGCGCTCACGAGCAGCAGCAGGGTCGACTGCGGCTGGTGGAAGTTGGTGATCATGCCTTGGATTATGCGGTAGTTGAATCCCGGCGCAATCATCAGCTGTGTGCTGCCCAGGTAGCAGTCGGCATGGTGACGGTCAAGGTAGTCAACTATGTTTTGCAGTGCTTTGGCGGTGCTTATTGCGCATGGGGTGGAGTAGGGCATCCACTGTGTCACGCGCAGTTGCTCCTCGGTGGCGTCGGGGTTGCTCTCGAGCACTTGCCCCACATAGTAAAGGCTTTCCAGAGTGCGCACCGAGGTTGTGCCCACGGCCACCACGGGACCGCGGTTCTCAATTAGGGCGGTGAGCAGCGTGCGTGTCACGGCTATGAATTCGGTGTGCATGTCGTGCCCGCCAATATCTTCGCTTTTCACTGGCTGGAACGTGCCTGCGCCCACATGCAGCGTGAGCTCTCGCCGGTCGATGCCTCGCCGCGAGCATTCGGCCAGCACTGCGTCGGTGAAGTGGAGCCCGGCTGTGGGAGCGGCCACGCTGCCGTCGATGTGGCTATACACTGTCTGGTAGTCGGTCGAGTCGCTTGCTTCGGTGCTGCGGTTCAGATAGGGCGGAATGGGAATTTCGCCTATTGCATTGAGCAGCGATGCAAATGTCACGTCGGCCTTGTTCCAGCCGAAGGTGATTTCAAATGCGTTGCCACGGCGCTCGCCGCGTTCGGCGGTTAGTGTCACTTCTTCGCCGTCTACGGTCACGGTTTGTTCGAGTTGTCCCTGTTTCCATCGCTTGCTGTTGCCCACGAGGCACAGCCATGTGCATTGGCTGGTGGTTTGAAATATCAGCTCATAGTCATGGGGCATGACCGGCTCGAGGCAGAAAATCTCAATCAGAGCTCCGCCGCCGGGCTTACGGAACCGCAGGCGGGCGTTAATCACTCGGGTGTTGTTGTAGACCAGCATCGAATGCTCTGGCAGTAGGCTGGGCACGTCGGCAAACCGGTGCTCGCTTATGCCATTGTTGCGGTAGCAAAGCAGCTTGCACTGGTCGCGCTCGGCAAGCGGGTGCTTTGCAATGCGCTCGTCGGGCAAGGGATAGTTATAGTCGCTGATGCGCAGTGAGCGCACATCGTCAATAATGCTCATAATTTAGTTCTATAAATATATACATGTGTGCCGAAAAACACGTTCGGGATGGCAAAGTTACTCATTATGTGCAACCTTTTCAATGCTGAAGCCCGTCAAAAGTGTGTATGGGCGGTTTATGACGCGTTTTAACATTGTTTAAGCAATGATTGTGTTTGAAAACGATGGGTGTGTGCGTTATACTACCGGTTGCAGCCTTTGTTAAGGCTGTTTCCGCCAAACTCATTCAGAAACGATAGCCTGCTTTGACAGACCACAGGCAGTATCTGCCAATTGATTGTAAATTATTGATATTCAAAAATATGTCGCGTATTATTTGTTTGATTTCCCATGGGGTGATTGCCTTTGTGTGTTAAGGACTGCGATACGCAACATAAAATAAACTCATAAATAAACAAACTTAACCAATGACAATTAAAACCTTAGTGGTGATGACCCTCACAGCGATGTCGCTCACGGCTGCTGCTCAGCAATATGGCGTGAAATGCCAACTCACCGACACCACTGGAACCGGAGAGCCTTACGCCACTGCCAGGTTGTATCTCCTGCCCGACACATCAAAAGTGATAACTACCGGAGTAACGGCCGACGACGGCTCGTTTGATGCTGGTCTCAAGTCACCAGGCAAATATCGCCTGCGATTCAGCTCGGTGGGTAAAACCGATGCCGTGACCGAATTTACCGTGACCGAAAAACGGCCGAAGGCCGCACTGGGACGTGTGGTGATGCGTGACAACGGCAACTTGCTTAGTGCTGTGACCGTTACGGCGCAAAAGCCCATAGTGAGCGCAGAAATCGACCGCCTGAGTTATGACATTCAGGCCGATGAGGACAGCAAGTCGAAAAACGTGCTCGAAATGCTTCGCAAGGTGCCCTTGGTGAGCGTCGATGGGCAAGACAATATTAAGGTGCGGGGCAACAGCAACTTCAAAATCTATAAAAACGGACACCCCGACCCGAGTCTTAGCAACTCCAATACCAGTGAGGTGCTCAAGGCCATCCCAGCCTCGATGATTAAGAAAATTGAGGTGATTACTGAGCCTGGCGCAAAATACGATGCCGAGGGTGTGGGCGCGATTCTTAACATAGTAATGGTTGACAATTCTACCATTAAGGGCGTTTCCGGATCGGTGAACGCGGGTATTGACAATCTTGCCAACCCCAATGCCGGCCTGTATTTGACCACGCAGATTGGTAAGGTGGTGGCATCGGTCAACTACGGATACCAGCACTATTGCCACAAGCATCTGCCGAAGCAGACAGTCGAAACGGAGTATACTTCACTCGGACAGCGCACCGTTCAGGCCGATAGTGGCTATATTCGGTATGATGTGCATTTCGGCAACATCGACGCCAGTTGGGATATCGACACGCTCAACCTGATGACCCTTTCATTTGGCGGCTACTACTACTCCTACCGTTCCTTCACGGATGGCAGTGTGTCCAGGTTTGGTGCCGATAACTTGCCGGTCTACCAATACAACTACGGCAGCCACAAGTTGGCCGATCCCACCTCATACTACAATTTCAATGGTCGCTTTGACTATCAGCATAAAACCCACCGCAAGGATGAAGCGCTGACGCTAAGCTATATGCTCTCGACCGAACATTCACGCGACAACAGCATTGTGGAATATACCGATGTGCTTAACATCCCGGTTGCCTACACGGCACGCAGCACCGATACGCGTGAGCGATTAATGGAGCACACGGCACAGATTGACTGGACTCGGCCGTTTGCCAAATACCACAAATTCGAGACGGGCATGAAATACATCTACCGCATAAACAATAGCCACTCTGCCTATGTGCACCACTACGCCGATCAGTCACATGCCGGTGAACTCGACACCGACACTCGGTTTGAGCACTGCACTCAAGTGGGGGCTGCTTATGCAAGTTACACTTACAACCATGGGAAATGGAGTGCCCGGGCCGGGTTGCGCTATGAGTTCAGCCGCATGGCAGTCTCTTATCCCGATGGCTCGGCAAGCGGGTTCGGCACCAATTTGAGTGATTGGGTGCCGTCGGCAAGTGTCAACTACAAGCTCAGCGACGCCAACTCGCTGAAGTGGGCGTTCTCGACACGCATCAACCGCCCCGGCATTATGCTTCTGAATCCGGCTATCGACGAGGGTGTCGAGGCTAAGTCGTATGGCAATCCTGGCCTGAAAAGCGTACGCAACTATTCCACGAGTGTCACTTTCATGCACATCGGGCAGAAGCTCACGTTCAACGTAGTGCCGGGCTTTTCGATTGCCGACAACGGCATTGCCACAAAGCGTTGGGTAGAGTCGGGAAAAACGGTCTCTTGCCCTTATAACATTGTGCGCAGTTTGTGGGGCGGATTAAGCGGATATGCGCAGTGGAATCCTTTTACAAAGACTTCGCTCATGCTGAATGCATCGGCTGGCTATATGAACTACAAAAGCCGGGAACTCAATATTGAAAACGGCGGATGGACTGTGAGCTGCAATGGCAACGTGTCGCAGACGTTGCCGGCTGGGCTGCGCCTGCAGGCTTATTGTGGTTGCTGGGGCGGTGGCCCCGACGACCTTTATGGCGAATTTGATTTCACGGGATGGTATGGTTTGAGCTTGCAATGGAGCGGAACTAAGGACCAGCGGCTTACCGTCGCCATTTCGGCCAATAATTTTGCCCGCAAGTATAGAACCGTCAAGAACAGAATTGTGAAGGGCGACTACACGGAGTTGTCAAGATCGTTGATACAAGAACGCTGGATGGGGCTGGGGATAAGCTATCGCTTTGGCTCACTCAAAGCCAGCGTGAAGAAAACCGAAAAGTCGATTGACAACAACGATGTGATTGGTGGCTCAAACAAGGGTGGGAAATGACATCCTCCGCAGTACTCTGCACATAAACACTGATATAAATACATACACACGCAACCAGTGGCTCTTGCCTCATTGCTGATAATGGGGCAAGGGCCTTTTTTTGATGCATGGCCTATTTTGCGTAATTTTGCGCAGGTAAAATTAAATGCAATGAACAGGAATTTAAAGATATGGATTGAGGCGGTGCGGCTGCGCACACTGCCGGTGTCGGCAAGCGGGGTGCTCATAGCTATAGCCCTGGCCGTGTGGATGCGCTGCTTCAAGTGGGTGCCGGCTGTGTTGTGCCTGGTTTTTGCCTTGCTTGCGCAGACGGTGTCGAACCTTGCCAATGAATATTACGATTTCAAGAAAGGGACCGACAAGGCTGGGCGTGTGGGCCCACGCCGTGGTGTCACTGAGGGCGACATCAAGCCGGCTACTTTGTTTCGTGCCACTTTTGGCACTTTGGTGGTGGCGTGCGCTGTGGGATGCGGCCTCATCCCGTTTGGCGGATGGTGGCTTGTTCCTGCTGGAGTGGTGATAGCCGTCATGGCGCTTGCCTACAGCACAGGCCCTTATCCGCTCAGCTATCATGGCCTTGGTGAGTTGGCCGTGTTTGTGTTCTATGGCCTGGTGCCCGTCAATCTCACGTTCTATGTGATGGCCGGCCATTTTAATCCGCTTGTGCTCCTTGCTTCGATGACTATAGGACTGATGGGTGTCAACGTGCTGCTGGTTAACAATTACCGCGATGTTGACGACGACCGTGAGGCTGGCAAGCACACTTCGGTGGTGATATTTGGCCGCAAGCCTGCGGCTGTGTCTTATTTGTTCAATGGCTTCATAGGGGTGGCATTGCTGTCGCCGTTGTGGTTCTCCATCTACCTTGGCAAGACTCTGCCGGCAATCACTCTGGCTGTTCCGGTGGTGTATCTTGCCATGCACGTCGTCACTTGGCGCCGCCTCACGGTGCGTGACGGCGCAGCCCTGAATCCGCTGCTCGGAGCCACTGCTCGCAATATGCTCGTCTTTACGGTCCTCCTTGCTGTGGCTATGGTGGCATTTGCCTAGGCGCTTTGCCCCTATTTCCTTTTTTTAGATTCATAGAGCGCATTGCAAGCATCTGCTTGGGTGGTGCTTGCGACGATGTGTGTTGCTCGTTATGCCCCGGCCGTCTCTTGTCCTATGGTTTCATCTGAAATGCCGAAACACTGCTTCACGGCGTTGCGTATGGTGTCGGCCTCTTTGCCGTCGCCTTTCAGTATCTTTAGCACTTCCTTAATATAATCGTCTTTGCCATTCAGGCCACATAGCCCGGCCACATTAGTGGTTGTGAGCATCTGTTTCTGGTTATACACCCGCAGCACCTGCATGTAGTCGCGTGTGTCGATATACTGGTGAAACTTCCGGCACAGTTGCTCATAGGTGTCACGGGGCTTGATTTCGTTCACAAGGTCTACCATGTGGGTCTCTAAGGCCGCAATGTTGCGGAAGCGCATATCGATGCGCTTGCCCACCTCGAGCTTCACTCTGTGCCGCACGTGCATCAGCGCTTGCTGTTTTAGCTCGCTGGCAAACATCTGCATCACGCGCTGCTTCACCAGGTCAAACGTCTTTTGGGCTGGCTTGCGGCGGTGCGAAGCCACCGTCTTAATCACGTCTTCAAGCATAAGTATGTTTTCAATCTCGGCCACGTTGGGTACGAATATCTTCTTCTGGCGCAGGTATTGCACCTCTTTTGCGTCGCGGCGGTCGCGGTCAACCACTCCCCAACTGTCGAGATGGTGCAGGCGCTTGAGGTCGTTGAAAGTGCGCACGGCCTCTATCACCTTGTTGCAGCTGCCCAGCGGGCGCACGGTGTAGTCGGTGAATATGAGCGGATACAGGCGCGAGTCGATGCTGTGTGTGGCGTCGCCCTCGATGAAAAGGATGGGTTTGCGGCTACCAAGCAGCTCAATCGACATGGCATCGCTGTAGTCTTCGCCTGGTTTCAGCACGTCGTAGTCCCATTCGAGCCTCTCTGGGTTGAAGTCTTTAACCCACACGCAGCGGTTGTCGATGCGTGTTGAGGCAAAGCCCAGGTCGTGAGTGTTGTACACAAATGAGCAGTCGGGCCTCATTTGCTCAATCACGTTCCACAGTGTGCTCATTATCGACGGGTGCAGAAATGTCTCGGGGTCGTCGACGAAAATCACTGCATCGTCCATGGCATAGAGCACGGCACCTATATAATAAAGTACGGCCTTCTCGCCGTCGCTCAGTTTGAGCGACGTGTACCGGTCGTGGCTGCCTTCGGTGCTGAACATAAGCCGCCCGTTTTCGCGCAGCACGCGGTTTTTGGGGAACACTTCTTGCCAGCGCTTTACCGTGGCATCGAGTTTCGTTTTTGGAAATGGCGACTCGTCTCCCATCAGCTTGCGGGTTTTGAAAGCCATTAGGTCAAGGAACTCGTCAAAGAGCATCAGGTAGGTTAATCGCTCGAATTCGGTTGAGGCTCCGAATTTCATCAGCGGGTGCTGCTTGTTGATGCGCTCAAACCGCTCGTCGATCGACCCGACCAGGTCGTTGTGGCCGGCTGTGCCGTAGATGGCCCTCAGCGCCGAAATCCGGTAGCTGCGACCTTTGCATTGGTTGATTATTTCGGTGCAGAATCTGCTTTTGCCCGAACCGTTGGCACCTATTATGGTCACCTGGTGGGCGTCTGTGAGCACGTCGCTGGGGCGGCCTTCGGTCTTTTTTGGCAGTGTTATGTCCATAGTCTTGCAGGTGTGTGTTAAATAGTATCGGCTAATTTAGCAAGAATCGCATCCAAATCAAAATGCATGCTCCCGAAATCTTCAAGAAAAGGTTTTGGTGTGTGTGGTTGTACCCGAGGCTTGTGGTGTGTATTGTGGCCAAAAACGCCATCCGTAGTGTTAAAAATGCACTTTCGCTTAAGAAAAAAGCTTGTTGGTGTGGGAAAAATGGCTATTCGCCTCTGTTTTACCGAAATTTTATTGGGTGTTTTAATGTGTTGTACCACAGATAGTAATAATATGGTGCGGTAGTAGTTAAGTATGTGTTTGTCGGTTTGACATAGCATATTTGTTTAGTTGAAATTTATTGACAATCCATAAAATTTGCACCCGAATGAAACCGCATTATCTTTGCAAGTGTAATCAAGAACACAGCGTTGGCCAAAGGGCTGCTTGAGTGTCTTGGTTGCTTTAAGAGGACTTTACATAATAGCTTTTGAGTTTGTGTATTGATTTTTTTAATGAGACCTTTTAACATCTTTAGTTTCCGCAACGACTAAGCTGTCTCCAGTGTCGAGGGTAATACCACTTGAGTGGCAAGCCCATTGGCTCAGACAGCTGCCTAGAACAGACAATTTCGTTTCATTCCCCGTTCCCCATAACCCAGGAACATTACAGAAGAGTGATTAAAGCGATCTCGACTCGTGTCGGGGAAAAGTCAAATATTGAAAAACACAGCTATTCGAACCTGAGTCTATCCGTGAATGGAGCACACACATCGTTTCGTGTGAGGACGTCGTTGCCCGTTTTGTTGACCCGTTGCCGCGGTGGAATTTAATAGTGCGCCACCCATCGGTGTGAGGTCATGTTGCAGAAGGCAGGGCACACGACATCCCATAAAAAGTAAAAATGCCCGTATACGTGAGTATGTGGGCATTTTTGCTTTTTTATTTTACCGTAGTGCGTGGCGTGAACCGTTTCGGTTTTGTGCTGTTGCGGGCCCCTGTGGGCGCGTCACGGAGCGGTGGCGTTGCGTTGCGCCTGTTCGGCTGCAGTCGACATCACTTGCTGGCGATACATTTGGTCTTTTTGAAGCCTCTCAAGGGCTTTCTTTGAGGCTGCCTGGTGCGATTCCTTTTTGCTGTAGCCAATTGAGTCGCTGGCAAAAATGCCTCCGAGAAACACGCCTGTCTTAAATACCGGATTATTGTCGCTGTCGCTATATGTGTCGAGAAGCGCAAATTCTATGGTGACGCGATACTTTTGAGTCCACTCTATGAGCCGCGACTTGAAGTTTTGCTCTGTTTTCACAAGGTCGTTCAAGTCGAAGTTGTCGCCTATTATGCGCTCTTCTATAAACTTGCGGCATGTGTTGTAGCCACAATCGAGATACACTGCCCCCACGAGCGCCTCAACGGCGTTTCCGGCAATGTAGGAGTTGTGCGACGATGAGTGGGTGGATGCTCTCACGTGCGACTCAATGCGGAACTTGCGCCCAATGCGGTTAAGGCTCTCTCGCTGCACAATCTTGGCTCGGGTGGCGGTGAGGAATCCCTCGTGCTTCCCGGGATATTTGTCATATAGATATGCACCCACCACCGCGTCGAGCAGGGCGTCGCCCAGAAATTCGAGCCTCTCGTTGTTGGCCCAGTGGCCGTCGGCTCCTTTCACGGGCATCGACCTGTGCACCAGCGCCAATTTGTAGTAGTTGATGTGGCGCGGATAAAAGCCGGTGATGCTGTGTATAAAAACATAAAGCTCCTTATCCTTAGAGAAAAGGAGCTTTATTGCTGATATGACTTTGTTAAGCACTTAACTGATATGTGTTAAGGTTTAACCTTTATACTTCTTTACGATTATGCTTGCGTTGTGTCCGCCAAAGCCGAAGGTGTTAGACAGTGCGTAGTTTACCACGCGCTTCTGGGCCTTGCCAAACGTGAAGTTCAAGTTGTAGTCGATATTCTCGTCTTTGTCGTTCTCGTCGTGGTTGATTGTGGGAGGGATGATGTCTTCCTGGCACGACTTGACGCAGAACAGAGCCTCCATTGCACCGGTTGCTCCGAGCATGTGGCCGGTCATCGACTTGGTTGAACTGATGTTCATTTCATAGGCATGCTTGCCAAACACGTCGGTCACAGCCTTCACCTCCGAAATGTCGCCCACAGGGGTTGACGTTCCGTGAAGGTTGGCATAGTCTATGTCGTCGGGAGTGATGCCGGCATCCTTGATGGCGCGCTCCATCACAAGCTTTGCGCCCAATCCCTCGGGATGGCTTGCTGTGATGTGGTAAGCGTCGCCTGACATGCCACCGCCCACAACCTCGGCATAGATTTTGGCTCCGCGTGCAATTGCATGCTCAAGTTCCTCAAACACAAGGCACACGCCGCCCTCGCCAATCACAAAGCCGTCGCGCGATGCGCTGAACGGGCGAGAGGCTGTCTCCGGACTTTCGTTGCGGGTCGACAGTGCGTGCATTGCGTTGAAGCCGCCCACGCCAGCTGCATATACCGATGCCTCCGAACCGCCGGTGACAATGGCATTTGCCTTGCCGAGGCGGATGTAGTTGAATGCGTCGATCATTGCGTTGGTTGATGTGGCGCAAGCCGATACAACGCCAAAGTTTGGTCCTCTGAATCCGTATTTTATCGAAATCTGTCCTGCTGCAATGTCGGCGATCATCATCGGGATGAAGAAGGGGTTGAATTTAGGCCCGTTCTCCTCGTGAAGCGCATAGTAACCGGCCTCCTGCTCAAATGTGTGCAGGCCGCCGATGCCCGATGCGAATATCACGCCCACCTCATTACCGTCAACCTTTTCGTCGAGCAGGTTGGCGTCGGTGATGGCTTGGTTGGCTGCTGCCATGGCATACTGGGTGTAAAGGTCCATACGCTTGAACTCTTTGCGGTCCATGCCGTGGTCAGCGGGATTGAATCCCTTAACCTCGCAGGCAAATTGTGTCTTGAATTTAGAGGCGTCGAAATGGGTAATAGGCGCAGCTCCGCTCACCCCGTTAAGTGCGTTGTCCCATGTTGTTTTCACATCGAGACCAAGCGGGGTTACGGCTCCGAGCCCAGTTACCACTACTCTCTTTAATTCCATATTTTGAGTATAGTGGAAGTTAGGAAAGCTTAGGCTTTTGCGTTTTCGATATACTTGATGGCGTCGCCTACAGTTTGGATAGTCTCCGACTTCTCGTCAGGAATTTGGATGTCGAATTCCTTCTCGAATTCCATGATGAGCTCTACTGTGTCGAGAGAATCAGCACCGAGGTCCTGTGCGAAGGTTGCTTCTTCAGTTACTTCTGATTCGCTAACGCCTAACTTGTCTACGATGATAGCTTTTACTCTTTCTGCAATTTCAGACATAATAATAAGTTTTAAAGTGTTATTGTAAAATTCTTAATTGAGTTCTATCCAATTTTTATGGGTGCAAAGTAAGCAATTATTATTCAAATATTAAAGAAAAATATCCATAAAATGCCTGCCGTTGCACTTTTTTGAGCATTTTGTGCAGTTCGTTCGTCTGTTTTCGCAATATTTGAAAACATTTAACGGCGAGCCTGCGTTAAAAAATGTAATAATTTGCAATACTGCCGTTTGACTCTCTTTCTCGGGCGGGCATGGCTGTGCTTTAGCCGATTAGAGATGTGCCAGGCGGTGTGCTACTTGCGTGCCTTGCGGGGCAGCGGGGTGGCATCGGCCGCATCCATGAAATAGGCAATTTTGAATATGCCGTCGGAATAGCCCATCGAGACGGCTGTGCCGAGGTTGCTGGTCGAGACGCCGTTGTTGCCGAGCACAAAGCCTATGGTGCCGATTGCGCCTTGAATCTTGCGCAGCATTTCGTCTTCGGTGCCGTTGGCGCACTGGTGCAGGTCGTAGTCGATGCTCACGGCCTTGATGCGTGCATCGAGGTTGAATTGTGGCACCATGGTGCTATTGGCTATCGAGGCAATGTTGCGGTCGAAGAAATACCGTATGGTGAGTGCGCCTATCTGCTGGGGCACAAAGTTGACGCCCACATAGGCGTTGGGGTCACTGCCCACAAGGCCATTGAGGTCCATCAGTGTGCTGCCCTTGGGTGCTCCGCAGGCATGCTGGTCGTTGAACATCGTCATCAGGTTGGCTGCCACCAGGTCTACGTCGATATATCCGCGCTGGGCGGCCAGGTCGGTGTTGGGCATTTGAAATGCGTCAAACTTGCAGTTGCCCACCGGTTGCCCGTTCTGGTCGAGAATGCTGTAGGTGCTGTCTTTTGCCGCTATGTAGCGGTCGGCGCGCAGGTCAACCACTTGTCGGTATTCAAGCGGAATCATCACTTTGTTGTTGCGGTCCACCATTCCCACTTTGCCGCCACGGGCCACTATGTAGTAGCCTCCGTTGGTGAGCTGTCCGTTCTGATATTTGGCGTTTTTAATCGAGTCGGGTACGGCATCGGGGTTTGGCACTTCTTTACCGTTGTGGTCAACGCACACTATTGTGTCGCCTTTTTGCAGCGGGAGCACTCCGTTGCAAAAGTAAGGGCTTATCACTCCATACTCGACGCTGCTGAGCGAGAATAGCTCTTTGCCCTGGCTGTTGATCCCGGTGATGTCGTAGGTGCTGTCTTTAATCTCACGTGTCACCACGGCCACGTCTTCATAGAGGAAGGCGGCGGCATTGTCGAGGTCGGCACTGAAGAGGGTGTCGCCTTTTTCAGTGATGTAGCCGCACTTGTTTTGGTCGGTGCGTATAACGGCAAGTCCGTGGTTGAACATTGTGGCCTCGGCCACTTCGCTCGACAGCATCTTCACCGTTTTCCCTTGCTTGTCAATCACTTGCAGCGGTCCGCCTTTCACGCTGGCTATCGCATAGCCGTCGGTGGAGAAGTAGGTGACGCTGCCATAGTGCGTGTCGTTGATGGGATGCTTGGGGTCGGCCACGTTGTAGTAGTCGTAGGTGCCGTTGTCGTTCATCACGAAGAACATGTCGCCAATGACGCTCGATGGCGGGTTCTTGAATGCGTCTTTGGCAACCACATTGCCTGTGTTCAAGTCGATTATGCTCCACTTGGCCGAGCCTTGCAGCCTCACGGGCAGGTAGCTGGTGTTGAGTGGATAGTCACTGTTGCTGTTGCTGGTGCAGGCGCACGCAAGCACCGCCACTACTGTGGCCAAGGCGGTTTTGATTAGGTTGTTCATATCGTGAATCAGATGCGTTTTAGTTAGTTGTCGTGCATAATTTTAGCAAGCGGGCAATGGCTCGCTTGGGGATTGAGCTGCACAAACTTACAAAAAAACTTCCAATCCCGGCCGCAAGTGGTCATGAAATCTTTCCACATGGTGCGAAATACCGTGCCGGATGGCCTTTAGCCTTGGGCTGGGCAAATGGTCAATGCGTTGCATGTATCCACGCCACTATTGTTTCCAGCACTTCGGGCGAGATGGTTTCCTCTATTTGCTGATATTCCACAATGTTGCCTGTCGTGCAATGCTGAAATAGGTGGTTGAGTCCGTCGATTGCGCGGACCGTGTGAGGGCAGTTTGTCAAACCGTTTTCCAGTGCGCTGACGTTGGTGCTGCAATCCACTTGTGTGTCTTTCTTGCCGTTTAAGGCGAGCACTGGGCATTTAATCGACGGCAGCAGCTTGCTCGCGTCCAGTTGCAGGAAGTGCTGCATGTAGGGCGACGCCAACTGCTCTTTTACCTTTTCAGCCAGTGGTTTGAACGCTGTTGGGATGCTGTCGGTGGCGATGTCTTGGGGTTTCTTGCCCGCTGCTATGGCTGTGAAAATGTTGTCGATGATTTGGCAGTATTTGTTCACCATCTCGGTGGGCATGCCCACTGCAAGCAGCCCTTGGCGGTTCTGCTGCAATAGTGTCTCTTTGCCCGATATTGCCATTCCGGCAAGCGACACCACGAAGTCTGCTTTGTGCTCTGCTCCGAGCATCAGGGCTATGGTGCCACCTTCGCTGTGGCCCAGAATGCCCACTTTGTCAAACCGCTTGCGTAGCATCTTTGCGCCCGCTTCGGCATCCTGCTTGAAGTCATTGGTGGTGAAATCGGTGAAGTTGACCGTCTTGTCGCCATATCCTCTGTCGTCATACCGCAATGAGGCAATGCCTTGCCGGGCCAGAGCGTCGGCTATTACGGCAAAGGGCTTGTGCTCGAATATTTCCTCGTCGCGGTTCTGCTGTCCGCTGCCTGTTACCATCAGCACAGCCGGCGTTGTCCGGTTGCATCTTTTGGGCAGGGTCAGTGTGCCGTTGAAGGTGAAGTGGCCGTTGGTAAAGCTTACTTCCTCTTCGTCGTAGGGTAGTGGGGCGGTTGGTGTTTGAGGGCGCTTTGCCTTTATGGCTCCCGGCTTGAGTGTCAACGGAAACGACATGCCGTTTTGGCTGAATGTGCCGCGAATGCTGTCGCCGCAGTTTGTGCCCTCAAACACGGCTCCTATGGCGGGGACAGATACCCGTATGCCGTTGTTGGCCAAAACCGTTTTTTCGGCCTTGATTCCTTTCGCTCCTTGCGACGGAGAGTCGAGCGTGCAACCGTCATTTGCAAAATTGAACACGAGTGGCAACTTTATGCCTTGTATGGCGAGGTTGCCGTTCCAACTTCCGTCTTGGGCATGCACATTGGCAACGGCCAACATGAGTAATGCCGATATGAAAAACCTTATCATGCTGCAAATATACCGAGTTGTTTCAAAATCAATGCATTTTACTCAACTTTTAGGCTTTACCGACTACTGTTTTTTACCAGCGCAGCAGGCGCAACCAGCAAATAGTGTAGGTGTACACATCGAGCCAGAATGTCTCGTGAATGAACTGGTGAACCTTTGGAGGGCAGAGCACGTCGGTGGGCAGTATGCAGAAGTTGACGAAGAGTAACCAGAACAACGCCCAGTCGACCTTTGTCCTTTTAGGCTGCAACCAGAATGCCATTAGGTAGCCGGTTATGGCTATAACGTAGGTGTGTGTCTCCGGGCAATCGCTGAAGAGAATCACATATCCCATTAACAATGCAAGGCATTGCGTGCGGAAGCGCAGATAGCTCCAACTCTTATGGTGCTTGAAATACCATGCGGCCATCAGCACAAGCGCCAGCCCCTGTACTATCATGCTATTGGGCAGCAATAGCCACTTGAGGCCGCGGGCATAGAGCAGGCCCACATAGTCCACAGCGTTGTTGTGCGTTGTCAATATCGATGCCATGTCGCGATAGAGAGTCAACGGGTTTTCAAAGTTGAGGTTGAGAAGAGGCAAAGCCATCATCACAGCTCCGCTCAGCAAGCCTATGCCTATGTTGCGCCAAGGCTTTGCATACATTAGCAGCATGGCAAGTTCTATGCCTCCATATATCTTTGTTGAGGCCGATAGCATGATGAGCAGTGCTGCCCAGTGCCCTTTGCCGCGCTCCATAAGAGAGAAGGCAAAGACGAACAGATAGCACACCACGATGTTGTATTGATAGCAGAATATTGCCTGCAGAAGCAATGGAAGGAGAAACAGGAATATGCGGTGTTTATATTCATCAAACTGTTTTGGCAATGTCTTTATAGCCAAGGCAAAGAGGCTGTAGTTGCCCAGATTCCACACAAAAGGCCCAAGCCACCACGGCATGAGCAAGACGGGAGAGAGCAAGATGCAGAATGCGGGCGGATAAAGGAAATAGCGTCCGTGCTGCTCTACAAACGACATGGTGTAAGGGGTCACGCCTTCCCAAAACATTCGGGTGGCGTCGGAGTAGACAATGTAGTTGGCATTGCGTCCGCGCGACACTTCAAGCGCTGTGGCAATGACGGCGATAAGCATGCCAAGCCAAAACACGCATTTTGGGCTCTTCCAGAAAGCCAAGAATTTATGTTTTATCATTTTGATGCCTTATTATACAGTTCTGTCATCGACATGGCATCCGTTTCCACTTCTTCTGCCACATACACAGGACGGTTCTTGGTCTCGTTGAATATTTTGCCAAGGTATTCACCTATGATGCCCAGCGACATCAGTTGTATTCCGCCAAGGAAGAGTATCACGGTCATCAATGTGGGATATCCCTGCACGGGGTCGCCATATATCCATGTGTTTATCAGCGTGTAGCACATAAACACGAAGGCGGTGAGCGAGACCACGACACCCAATAAAGCCGACAGCTTCAGTGGTGCCACGGTAGATGATGTCACACCGTCAACTGCCAGATGCAGCAGGTTCCACATATTCATGTGCGACTTGCCTCTCATGCGGTCTTGGGTCTCAAATTCCACGCCACATTTCTTGAAGCCTATCCATGCATACATTCCCTTTGTGTATCGTTCGCTCTCGCGCAGCTGCCTCAACACGGCGATGCACGATTTGTCCAAGAGGCGGAAGTCGCCCACATTTTGCAGTATGTCGTAGCGTGTTGACTTCTGCAACATACGGTAAAACAGCAGAGAGAAAGTCTTCTTCAGCCAGGGCTCTTTGCCTCGGGTCAAGCGTTTGCCATACACGTCCTTGTAGCCCTCTTCCCACTTCTCCAGCATCTGCGGTATGACGTGGGGCGGATGTTGCAAGTCGGCATCCATAATCACCGTGCAGTCGCCCGAAGCATGGTCAAAGCCGGCCAGCATGGCACATTCCTTGCCGAAATTGCGCGACAGGTTGATATATCCCACACGGTGGTCTTGGGCGCGCAGTGCCTTTAAGATGTCGGCCGTGCAGTCCTTGCTGCCGTCGTTAACCATAAGCACTTCCCAGTCATAGGCGGCATTGCCGTCCATGAGTGATTTTAGGGCCTCGTAGAGCGGACCGAGCGAGTCTTGCTCGTTATAGCACGGTATGAGTATTGTAACCTTCTTCTTGCTTTTGTATTGGCTCATCTTGCGTAAAATGTGTGTTTATTCTGCTGTTTTGGCAGAAGCAGTCAGTTCTGCCATTTTCTGTTGTGCAAACGACGTGTAGGTGGTAAACTCTGCACCGGTCTGCTTGAGCATCTTTATCAGGATGTCTAGGCGGTGTAGCAGTTCGTCACCGCAGTTCATCTTTATTATGCTCTGGAGTTTCCATTCCGGATGTTCCTTCAGTTGATAAAACTCCCAGGGGTGCATATAGGTGGTGAAATATCCGTCATGCTTCAACGTGCGGCGTATCATCCAGTGGTAGAGGTGCGGAGGCAACACATGGTTTGCCAACCAAAATAGAGGAAAGCGCACCGTGGGGGTTACAGAAGCAGGTATCTGAAGCACGCCATCCTTCATGAAACACGTCCGCGGCATATCCAAATGCATATATCTTCCGGGGATAAAGGCCGGATTAAGAGATGAATTGTATATCATGCCTGTCTCCCGTATTTTGTCGTTAGAGACAGCAAACATGCGTGGCTGGCGATAGCCATGCACGGTTATCCCCGTCACGCGCTCTATTATCTTCTTGGAGTTCTCCACATCGGTCTCTTTTGGCACAAAATGGTCTACTCCGTGGCATGCCACTTCGTGTCCTTCGTCCACGATGCGTCGCATCACGTCGGGAGCATTTTCTGCAAAGTTTGCCGTGCAGAAGAAAGTCGCCTTGACGTTGTTGCTTTTCAGACAGTTAAGGATGCGGTTAGTGCCGAAGACCGACACCTTCATTCCCTCTTCTAAGGAAAGATCCACACCATGTTCACGTGGTACATCAAACTCTTCAGTATCAAAGCTCAAAAGTATTTTGCCCATATTGTCTTCATTTGTTGGCAATCAGTTATACGAATGGTGCAAAATTACAAAATTAAGCCTAAGAGGTAACAACCTTGTGCCCCTAAATTAACCACCGCGGTCAATATTTCTTTATTTCTCGTCTTTCCCGTCTTCAAAGCCGCCGAAAACCCCACATGGCTTCTTCAGGTGGGGTGAGATAGACAAAAAAAGGATTGCTGAAAAATAACATTCCAGCAATCCTTTATAAGAAAGTCCACCTATGGCATTTTACTCCAAACGCCAATAGATAAGATTCGCCTTACCCTACAACATTAAAGATGCGGACTTCGGGGTCGGCTTGAAAATAAGGCGATAAACCAGTGACTACATCATTCTTGAACATTTCTGACTCCAGATAAGCGGCAGCATGCTCCGCGCTGTCGAAGCCATGAAGCACTTGCACGTCCTCGTCACGCACTAGCAACGACTTTGTTAGCGCACCCTCAATGGTGTTGAGGAACGGCTCGCGATAATCGAAATACACCTTTGCCGCACTTGTGCGGTCACTCTCTTTAATCTTCATCGTAATCTGAAGATAGGCATTTACTTTTTCCATTTTCTGTATCTTTTATAGTTTATGTGGCTTGAATTTCACAGTTGCAAAATTAAGACTTGACCACCCGAGAACGCTGGCTTATTCAAGAGAGAGAATGGTGAATTTGCGCACGCTATTCTTTTGTTTGTAAAAGCTGTAGTAATTTTACCAATGCAAATACGGAATTTACCATTTGGGGGTGTATATAAAAACGGCACACAATGGAAAAGAACAATATAAAGAAAAAGGATGTGGCTTCCTATTCGATACAAGAGAACGCTCATTCGGGTCTGGAACTGGAATTGCACTTCATGCCAAAGTTCTTCCACGAGAACGGGTGTGGCTTGATGCCACCGCATATCCATGAGTTCTATCAGATTATATGGTTCAGGCACGGAAAAGGAAGCCACCGTATTGACTTCACCGACTATCCAGTCACCGACAACACGATATTCTTTGTGGCACCAGGGCAGATTCATGCTTTCGATGGTTTGGACGACTATGAGGGCGTAATCATTCTCTTCAATGCAAGTTTCTTGGCGGACGAGGAATCGAGCGAGAGCATTTTTCTGAAATACAACGTGTTCAATGCCTACGATTCTTCACCTTACTATAAAGTGAGCAATGAGGAGGCGGAACGCTTGATGGTGCTTGTAAACGAGATGAACCGAGAATATTCACTCACTGGAGCTTTCGCCCACAAGGACTATATGCAATATTTGGTGCGCCTGTTCCTGGTGAGGGTGCAGCGAAGCGGTGAACGAAAGGAAAACCCCAAACTCTATGTGTCGAATATCGCTAACCGAACATTCGTCAGATTCCGCCAATTGCTGGAACAGAACTTCCATCGTGTGCATACCGTACAGGCGTATGCCGACTTGCTCAACATCTCGGCTCGCACTTTGACAAAGTATGTGAGCCAAAGTGCCCATTGCTCGCCCCTGCAGATTATCAACGACCGTATCTTGCTCGAAGCCAAACGACAGTTGCAACACACCTCGCTCAACATCAAGGAGATTGGGTATGGACTGGGATTTGAAGACCCTTCATATTTTGTGAAATTCTTCAAACGCATGGAGGGGATAATGCCGAGTGAGTTCAGAAAAGAATCATGAACTATTAAAACCGCAATATAATGATTGAATACACTACGAACGCAAGTTTACTCAAAAGCAAGTGGAACATCTGTTTCTCTCCGTCGGATGGGTGTCAGGCAAATACGCCACACAACTTTTTCGGGCTTTCTTAATGCGGCAAGAAACCGAGGATTTTTGTGTGAAAGTGCCGTTTTTTTGCCGTTATCGGCAAGAAAACGGCTATCTTTGCAGAAGATAACCATTTTTATGCCGATAAATTATGGAACTGGTATCAACAAAAACATATGCTGAAGCGCATGGACTTTCAGAAAGGACTGTGCGAAATTATTGTGTTCAAGGTAAAATTGCCGGTGCGAAGCTGATTGGAAAAAATTGGAGTATTCCTGCGGATGCTCCTTTGCCGACAAGAAAGAATGCACGAGTAAAGATTTCTCCTCTTCTGCATGTCTTGAGGGAGCAAAAAGAATGTAAACTCAAAGGGGGCATATATCACCGCACACAAATTGACCTTACCTATAATTCCAATCATATTGAAGGTAGTAGACTGACAAAGGAACAGACACGATATATCTTTGAAACGAATACCATCGGTATTTCTGATGACGCAATTAAGGTTGATGATATTATCGAAACGACAAATCACTTCCGTTGCATTGACTTTATTATTGACCATGCAAAAGAGCCCCTTTCGGAAGCTATGATTAAACAGCTGCATAGTTTGTTGAAATCAGGGACCTCCGATGCGTCCAAATCTTGGTTTGCAGTGGGTGACTACAAGCGTTTACCAAATGAAGTAGGCGGCTTTGAAACTGTCGAGCCGAAACTGGTTGGAAAGGCAATAAGAGAGTTGCTTAAAGAGTATAAAGGAAAAAAGAAAATTTCTTTTGAAGACATTCTTGACTTTCATCAGCGTTTTGAAACCATACACCCTTTTCAGGATGGAAACGGACGTGTGGGGCGATTGATTATGTTTAAGGAATGTCTAAACCACAGCATTGTGCCTTTTATCATTACCGAAGAACTGAAGATGTTCTATTATCGAGGTTTACATGAGTGGAAACGTCTCCTAGGGTATCTTACAGATACTTGTCTCACGGCGCAAGACCATTACAAGGCATTGCTGGATTATTTCAAAATAAAGTATTAAGGCGCATTGCCATATCCTACCTACTCCAAAAGAAACCTTAGCAGAATGGAAAAGCCACGGGGTCAAATCCTCGAAGTTTTTTTGATAATTGTCTTATAGATAAAGTAGAATAATATGAGAAAGTATTTTGTATTAATAATAATGTTCTTAGGGTTATGCCCAATGCTGATGGCACAAAACATTCAAGGGGTTGTGACAGATACAAAAGGTATGCCAATTTCATTTGCCAATG
>CAVDUV010000011.1:0-80740 GCA_963612465.1 Bacteroidaceae bacterium
TAACCGCCCCCTAAGAGGAGAGACAGAGCAATCTGCCCCTCCTCTTTCTTTTTATTCACCCCCGCCCCGCCACCACCATCCCCGCAGAAATCCTGGGATTGTAGATATTTATTGTGTCAGCAGATAATTTAGGACTGGCTGTCTGTGGCACAAGCCAACGGTAAGACTCGGTGGATAAAGTTCACAGACTCTTGGATAAGGCCCACAGATTACACAGATTCACACAGATGGTTTCTCAGGTCGCCATTCATTTTCGCTCCGTTCGTTTCCTCGACAAATATGCGCTCTTACTTTTATGATAAGGTGAAGCTATGGCGTGGTTTATCTTGCTGAAATTCAAGTCTTTTTAGACTGATGCTTGGTGTCGCCTATGACTTGGGCTCCAACCATTGCCATAACCACAAAGAGTCGCCCGCCGAAATCGCAAAAACCTTTATCTGTGCGGCTTTTGGCCATAGACAACACTTCCGGGGTCCTCCTGGGTGCATTATTTTCGCACTCTCCCGCATGTGATTGCCGTCTTTTGCAGCGCCGACAATGTTCAAAACAATGCACGACAATGAAAATTTCGCTTTATCTAGACACCCGTCACGGCAAAGAGCTTTCGCCGCTTAAATTCGCAATCCGCAAAAAGAATTCTGCGGTCTACCTGCCGACGAACATCAACCTTGCCTCTGGGCAGTGGGATGCCCGAGCCCAGCGCGTGGTGAAGCACCCCAACCGCGCAGCGTATAACAACTACTTAATGCGCCGTCGTCTCGACATCGAGGTCGCGCTGCTCGACATGCAGGGCATGACGCTTGCCGAGATTCGGGCCGCGCTTCTGGCCCGCTTCTATGAGCCCGAGAAGCCAGCAAAGGCAAACCTTCTGTTGCCATATTTCGAGCGCGTGATGAACTCTCGCCGTCGTAAAAATTCCCAGCGCGCTTATGTCACAACCCTGTCCGCCTTGCGATCCTGGCGCCCGGAGCTTGCCTCGGTCACTTTCGAGATGGTTAACCGGCAATGGCTGGATGATTTTGTGTCCTGGTGTGCGGCTCGTGGCAATAGCATTAACACCCGCGGTCTCTATCTTCGTTGCCTCCGGGCTGTGTTCAACGCTGCCATTGACGACGAGGCAACAACCGCATATCCTTTCCGCCGCTACAAAATCAAAACCGAGCCCTCTGCGAAGCGGTCGCTTGAAATGTCCGCTTTGCGTTCGTTGTGGGTGCTTCAGCCCACGGGCGCGCTGGAGGCCTTTGCCCTCGACATGTTTCGGCTCATCTTTTTGCTGATGGGTATCAATGCCAGGGATCTTTACAATCTAAGGGTTGAGAACTACAGCGGTGGCCGTCTCAGCTACCGGCGTGCAAAAACGGGACACTTATATGACATCAAGGTGGAACCCGAGGCCGCAGTCCTTATTGAGCGGTATCGTTCGCCGGGTGGCGTGTGGCTGCTTGACTTGCATGAGCGCTATTCAGATTTGCATAGCGCAAATGCACGGATAAATGTCGGGCTTCATCGGCTGCCGGGCTTCGGGCAGCTCACGACTTACTGGGCGCGGCATTCCTGGGCAACGGCGGCCGCTGAGCTCGATGTGCCGAAGGAGGTCATTGCTGAGGGCTTGGGCCACTCCCGCGGCTCGGTTACTGATATATACATCCGATTCGACCGCGCAAAGGTCGATGTGGCCAACCGCCGCGTCATCGATGCCGTGGTCGGTCAGGGTTTCAAAAAACGTTAAAATGATTTGTCGCTGTCCATTCTTAACGCTATCTTTGTAGTGACAAAATGTTTTATTTTGTTTTATGTTACCTTGGGTCGTGGCTTCTTTGCCGCGGCCCATCTTTTTATTAAAACAATGAAGGCGGCCAAGCGCCGCCTCCTGCGTTGTGTGCTGTCTTGGTCTTAGCCCTTGCAATAGTAGAACATCGCGCACCAGGCCACGCCGAGAGCCACGCCTGCAGCATCAGCGGCAACGTCGAGCCAGTCCCAGTGGTTGTCTGTGGCAGCCACATCTCCGAACTCCTTGCCCAGTCCCGCACCAAGTCCGGTACCAATTGCGGCTATTGCCCCGGCTCCGAAATTGCCGCCGCACAACATTGCGAGAGTTCCAAAAGCTGCGCTTAAAGCTGCGCACACGATGAAATGAAGAAATTTGTCCATGCTGAATATATTAAAAGTTAAACACTGATTAATTGTCTTTGCCTGTCTTTTGCGGCAGCTTGTCGAGAGCCTCGTCCACAGCATTGCCCAAGCTCTCGCTTTTGCTTTTCAGCCATCCTATAGCTATGGCTCTTGCCACACTGCGCAGTGTGGTTCTTAGGCTTCTGCGGTCGATGTGTTGGCCTCGCAGAATAAGTATGTGCGTCAGTATGCTCCATCCCTCGGCACATGCGGCCCACACCAGCGATACGGCTGCGGTTTGCATGTGCGTTATCCCGGTTTCGCATTGCTCTAATATAATTCCGGCCAGCACGAACAGTGCCAGCACCCCGGTATAGTCGACTGCCTTGACTGCCGTGCGCCTTGTCGCTCTTGACAAGTGGAATTCATAATGCAGCATGGCTGCCGTATCCTTTCGCGCTTCGGCTTCCAAATAGTGCTTCCGGCTTTCGTTTTTCCCGAACCAAAAGTCAACGGCTATCAGGGCGGCTATAAAAAGCGCCATATAGCGCAAATCAAACAACACGGTTACCAGCTCGGTGCCAAAAGTGCTTATGAGCAATATTGATCCGAGGTTTAAAGCAAGGGTTTTGAGCATGCTCGTTATCGATTTAATTGTTTTAGCCAATTCCTTTGGGGTTGTGCGTTCTCTTTAATTCGGCAGTCAATCCCTGAAGTAGGCTTTTTACGTCAGCCATTGCTCCCTCGAGCGAGCTGAACCGTTTCTCGGTCTCTGCCCGTTCGCGGTATTCAGGCTTCAGCTGTATGAGTAGCCCGTCGGCGGCATCGATTATGTCCTTTTGCCTCTGCATGCCTTCGATGGCTTGTCTGGCTGCCGTGCGCATAGACTCCACCTCCGCGGCCAATCCCGCCCGATCTGTGCTAAGCACGAGATTCCCCGCAAATGTCACGGACAGCTGCTCGGGAATGGTGTAGGTGGCCGCTTTGCCTCCTGCTTCGATTGTCACATCAACGCTCATTCCGAGTGAATGCGCACCTGGCGGCGTTTGGGCCGGAAAATAAGGAAAGCCTACGGCGGTAACTTTGCCCTCACTGAGAGAAAGTGCCTGCTTGTCTAAAATGTAGACCGGATATCCTTGTCGAATGTCTTTGAAATTCATATCTTCGCTATGTTTTTAGAGTCCATAAAAAACACGCCCGCGTTCGGAGCCTTGCGCTCGTGAGCGCGGGCGTTTTGTTAATCGCTCAATCGCACATCAATCAGTTATGCGCCTGTGGTCGCGGTTGTCGTTGTGGTGGTCTTCAGCGCTGCTATTAGCGTGGCATTCTGCCTCTGCTGGCTGAGCTCAAGGCGCACATCGTTGTAGCGTTGCTGCAAGTCTGCCTGCCAGTGCTGGTTCAGCGTGTCGATGATACGTTGAGTGTTGTCCTGTGCTGACCGCACGATGTCGCACTTGTCGGTGGCCATTTGGTAGCCAATTGCAGAGAAGCCTCTTTCAAGCCCCGTGTTGGTGCGGTCGAAGCCTGTTTGCATTGCGTTCACAACATCCTTCTGTCCGAGCTGGCTTTCATAGCCCATCTTGATGATGTTCTGCTGCGTGGTGCAGCAGCAGTCTTTGAGTTGCTGGACGAGGTTCAAATTGCCCATGCCGATGGCATTGATTACCCGTTCGGCGTTCATGCCGACGTTGCCGCTTAGGCGGTCAATGCCTCCGCGCACATCGCAAATGGCCGCGTTCAGCGTGTTAAAGTCGCAATTAAGGTTTGCGGCAAGCTGGTTAATTGCAGCTCCGTTGCCCTTGATTGCGTCCATGATTAATCCGCTGTTTTGGTTCTCGGCTATCTGCGAGCGCAGGCTTTGAATTTGACTCTGCAACTCTACGTTCTGTGCATTTTGGCCATTGGTGTCCCAGCCATTGCCCCACATCCGCTGGGCAAACATCATCCACACGAGGTAGATAAACGGGTTGTTCCACTGGTTGCCCATGCCGCCATTCATTATGGCTGCCATCGCCATAGGATCGTTGTTCCGGTTGTTGGCCATTGTGGCCGCCCACAGTGCATCATTGTTTCTGCAATCTGTGCAATAAATTTTTTCAGAGTCCATAAGAAAAAATTAAGAAGTTAAACGATTTGTGAATTATCGGGCCGCCGGCTGTGCACCGCCTCCGGCCTTCTTTATTTTCGATTTTCCACAGCCTTTGCGCGTCAGTTTTGCTCGCAGCATAGCCACCTCTTTGCGCGAGGATTCTTGTTGGCTTTGCAGCTCTGCAAAATCTCCTTTTGCGCGTATCAGCTGTTCGTTGAGGCTGTGTATTGTTTCATGCTGTGTCTCAATGATGCTGTGCTTTCGCCTCAATTCGTTGAGCGCATCAGCCTTGTTTTGCCATTCTGCCGTAAATGCCAGCCCCAGGGCAATCACGGTCAGGCCTAATAGAATTATAATTGCTAACATAATCCGTAATCTTTAATTCCGTAATTTAAACATTAAACTTGGCCTGCAAAGCGTTGATTTCCGCTCTTGCGGCCTCCCGTTGGGTGCGCAGTGCGGCAAGCTCCTCGGCATCGTAGGGGCAAGCCTCGCCCACAGCGGACGCCTCAGCCACCTTAATTACCTTGTAGTCGCTCTCCCTCAACTGCCCGGTCAACTCGGCAATGCGCTGGCGTGCCTTGTCCTCCTCGGTCGGCTCGCTCGCCTTGGCTTCCGTCAACACCCACCCCTCGGCTTCCATCTGCTCGGCCGTGGGGTTGAAAATCTGCCGCCCGCTGGCGGTCACAAGCGGTTGCGTGAACCGCTTTCCGTCTTTTGAATAAAATGTCATGCCTGTATATTTGTTGTTGATAAATTAAAGCGTTGTGCGTCCAGCAGGCGGTTTTGCAGCAGCTCGGCTGCGGTGAGTTTTCGGCTGTACATTCGCAGCGAGCGAATAAACGCTGTTGCAAAGGTCAACTTATAATTGAGGGGGACAAATGTCTTTGTCTGCGCCACACTTGGGCGTCTATCCCACTCCTCCTCGTTGTTATTAAGTCCGTTAATCTCAGATTCCGTGCCTGCTATTGCAAACTGCATCTCTCCGTCAATGCTGTCTCGACTCATAAACCAGCCTCCCGTGCTGGCATAAGCATACTGCGTGTCATTTTGCAACTGGATATAAAGTCCTGCCCCAAGAAAAATGTGCGGCGTATAAGGCCACGGGCTGTCACCTTGGAACCAACTCTGGTTTTTGGATGAAAATCCGCCGACGATTTCAACCGTCCATCCAGTTGCCGCATCAACCAACACCTCCGACGTTGTGATGCTTTTAGTTGCTGCAAACGTCACCTTGTGCGCATCTGCGTCATAAGCCACGCCATCTGCGAGAATCAAGTCATTCCCCCCGCCGCTCAAGTCCTTCCACACGCCACCGCTCGGCTCCTGGTAGCCGTCATAGGCCAGCACAAGCCCGTCTTTCACATAACCGTCAATTGGCGAAGGAATAGGCATCGCCATTGCCATACGTCTGAAGTAGCTCATATCCTATGCCGAAAATTCTGCGGCAATGCCGCAATTGTCAACTATCGAAATCAAGTAACGCTTGCCCTCGGTGAAGGTAGGCGTGTAAGCCCAAGTGACAGCACTGGGAAGCGACACTTGGCAAGAAGCTCCGGCCACGAAGTCGAAGCAGTACTCGTCGGCGATGTCACCGTGTGCGCTGAAGTCGCTGCCGCTCGTGCCATCGGAGTAGTAGATGACGTCCACGCTCACCGTCGTGACGCTGTCGCCGCACTTGTAGATGCGGTTGGGGTAACAGTCGGAAAGCACAATCTCGCCGCTGCACTCCACAATGGGGAAGTTGGCAAGCGTGCCCGTGTCACCTTTGTCGCCCTTCTCGCCGTCGCTCACGAGCCTCAGCGTCACGATGTCCACTGCCTGTGCCGATGACGAGCTTTGCGGGTCACCGTCGTACAGCGTCACAGCCACGCTCTCCCAAGCGTGAGGGTCAATGCTCGTAGGTGCTGAGTAGTAGGTGTCTTGATAGGAGTCACCGCTCTCGCAATGCACGCCTATCTTCCACCCGGTCGGCAAGGTCGAAAGCACCGTCACCTCGCCCCCCTCGCTCTTCGTCACTCCTATCGCCACCGCAGTGGTCGTCGCCTTGAACACCACACTGTCCGCAGTCAGGCGGTAAACGGTGGCACCTGCCGCCACTATCTGCTTGAATAGCGACACGGGCAGCTTCTTAAGCGTGCTCCCCTCTTGCGCCAGCACGTTGTCGCTGTCGTTGAGCGCAGTGCTTGGCGTGATGCCGGCCATGTCCGTCGCCCCGTTGCGCAGCTCGGCCACCACGGCATTCGTGATTTGATTGATGTCAATTTCTGCCATTGTCGTATATTTTTTGAAACGTTAAAAATCAGCTCCAGTTGAGGCCGCGGTCGGCTGTCTGCTCGATGCCGCCGCTCGCCGTGATGCGCCAGCCGTAATCGCCGGCCATTATGGTGCACCCAGCCGGCTGCTCATGCGTCACCCCGCTGTCATCGGTATAGGTGCGGTCGTTTGCCTGCAAGTGAAAGATAAATGTTGAGCTCCAAATGCTGGCAAAACCATTTTGGCCGATGACCGTCTCCGTGAGCGTTGAGTCGCTCGACGTTGGCACGATGGCCATTGCGTCGCTGCCCTGGTAGCCGCCGACAGCCATCGTCAGCGTGCCAGTGACCTCCATGCTGCTCGCCGTGCTGATGAGCGTCGTTGCGGTCAGCGTTATGACCATGTTGCGTATGGCATTCGTTCCCATTGTGAGGCGGTAGTTGCCGCCGCCCATCGCCCGAGGCCACACCTCCTTTTGCTCCCAAGCCGAAGTTGCCACCTCCTCCTCGTAAGTCACGACCACTTGCACGTCTGTGACCTTGAGCCACAAGCTGCTGTTGTTGCTCGCCTTGGCCGAGAAGTACACATAATTGCCGGCAACGGCATTGGTAAACGACGCCTTCGTAAATGTCAGCGTTTGCGTCGATGTGTCGCCGTTCACGCCCACAATGTTGGTGGTGCTCGTCACTGGCGTGACACTTTCGTAAGTGATGGAAGGCGTGAGCTCCATCAGCATCGGTATGTTGTCGCTTGTCAAGTTGAGGTTGCCAAGGTCGAGGAAGGCCGTTTTCAGCTTGCCATTCTCGAAGGCGGCCACTGGGTTGCCATTCTCGTCCTCGATCAGCGTGTGCGCCGCGCTGATGGTCACTGTCTCGGCATCAATGTCGATGCCCGCCTTCTTGAGCTTGGCGTTGTTGCTGCTGGTGACACTGAGGCTGATGCGGTTGGCCGTCTGCTCGATGACGCTTTCAGTGACCTGCATGGTGGTCAGCGACAGTTGCGCAATGTCAAGCTCGTCGGTGCTGTCGGTAGACGAAAGCACCACGCTGACGATGCCGCTGATGCTCTCGTCTGTCGACCACGTGAAATCTTGCCACTCGTTGCCGCCGGCCACCGTGAAGTCGTTGGCCGCTTGGTCATTGTTGTCGCCGTAAACAATGATGGCCGTCAGCGTGCGTGCCGCATCGCCCGCTGTGCGAGCCTTGAGGCTCAGAGTGAGCCGTGAGGCCTCGCTCGGTTGGTTAAGGTAGTCTGTGCCGACAAAAATGGTTGTGCCGGCAAGGTAGCTGATGCCACCTTCGCTCTTGACCTGCCACAGCGGCGTGCCCTTTGTCTGCAATGCGGGATAGCCGGCAATGGTAAGCGGCGTGCCTGTGCTCTCAAGCACGACGGTCGCACCGTCGGCCGCAGCCGTTGAGCCGTCGGCCGCATTCACCCAACCGAGGCATCCGTTGAGAAACCAGCCGTTGGCCAGCAAGTTGTGCGTTGTCCAGTTGTCGCTGATGACACTCATCAGCTTGCCGTTCATCACCTCAAATAGCTGGCTCACCTCGCGCCCGTCGGCGAGCACGAAGTTGCCGCGCAAATAGGCGTTGTCGGCATAGAGGCCGTCGCCCTGCGGCTGTGCGTCGGCCGGGAACCAGGCATCACTGATGCCGTCAAGGTTGCCGAGGCGTGTGCGCAGGCATCCCGACAGCGTTGGCCCGGTAATGCCGTTGAGGATGTCGACGCGCGGCTGCCCGTCCTCTGTAGCGCTGATGGTGATGGCGTTTTGGCGGCTCGCGTCGCTGCTGCCCAGCAACACAATCTCGTCACCCGCGGCAGGCGTGGCCGTGCCGAGGCCATCTTGGTCGATGGTCAATATCGCACCATCGTCGGCCACTGCCGTCACCTGCACCCAGTAGCTCTTTATGTCGCTGCCCGTGAAAGTCTGGCAACGGATGAAATCCCCCGCCTTAAACGAGCCATAGCCATCTTCCAAGGTGAGCGTCGAGTCGCTCACGCTCTTGACCTTTGCGTTGGCCGCACTGACGATGATCTGCCCGCCGACAGAGCGGATTTTTTCGATTAGCAATTCAAAGGCCGCCATCGCCTTTCGCACCGTGAGGCGGTCAATCGTGAGCCTGCTCTCGCCGTCCTGTTGCCACACCTGCCAGCCGCTGCCGCTGAAGCCGTCGGCAAACGTCTCGCTGCCCGCCTTGCCGAGAATGGCGCGGGCAATGTCGGCAAGCTCGGTAACGAGCAGCTCGTTGGCCGTCGCACCGTCGGCAAAGGTGATGTGCCCGGCCGCCGTGTCGTCGGTGTTCTTGCGCAAAAAGTCTGTGTAGGCCTTGTCCTTGTCGGCAAACTGCACCGCGGCCCTGGCGGCCGAGTAGGCGTTGCTGTCACTGGCAGCCGTGGTGTCGTGCGTTGTGATGAGATATACGCCAGCGCCGCTTCCGTTAGTGCCTATACCAGCATAACTGTAGCCGCCGTAGGCAAGTGTGTCAATGCTGGTGCTTAGCTCTTCGAGCCTGCTGTATTCGCTGTTGTCGCTTACAGTGTAGGTTACTTTTGTCCCGTTAAGATATTTTTCAAAGCCATAGACGCGCGAGGTTCTTCCGGCCGTAAAAAATGCCGGATTGATGAGCCTTATCTTTTGCCCGAGCGCAAAGTCCAGCTCAGCCGCTGTCGAGTGCACAAGTTTTCCGCTGCTGTCCTCTTCATAGCCATAGTAGCGGACTATGTTGATCGGACATGAGTAGCTCTTGGTGTCGACCTTATATTTTTCGACCTGCTTCCGGGCTGCCTCGAGCAGCTCCTGTTCGGCGAGTTCTATATAATTACTGGCATTGCCCAAATCGGCACCGAGATAGCTTATGTCGAAGTTGTAAAGCACGTATTTATCGCCCACAGCAGGCTTAAGCGTGTCGTTTGGCAGCTGCACTCCGAAGGTCTCGTTGCGCACAATTTCGTAGACCTGCGCTTTGGGATTCCATGCGCCTGAGCTGTCCTTCTCGGAATATCCGTCGGGATTAAAGTTGATGTCGAACTCCATCCCGGCCAGGCTGCCGGTCTGAAATATGACCCTCAAAACATCTGTGCTGCTCTTGAGCTTGTAGTCGCTTGAAAAGTTGATGCCGTCGTCGGTAAACCGATAGGCATTCCACTCTGTCTTTTCGCCTGTGCTTGTGTCTTCATCGGTGTAGGTTTTGGTGGTTACAGTTGCAATGGTGCCCACGCGTTTCGGGTATATGTCATCGAACACAAGCACCTTTTCCACGGCCTGCTCGGTTGGCAGCCCGTCTGTTGTATCGATATATGGCGTTCCCTCCGGTAGCATGAGCCGCTTGTTCCTGATGCTGCCCACCACCACTTCCTCCGAATCAGGACGATAGCTCTGTGTGAGGTTCTTCGTCGAGCCGAAAGCAAGGAAACGGGTAGCGTAGCTTTGGCTGCTGTCACTGGCACTCATGCCGGTGATCTCGTCACCCTCGGCGAGCTCGACCTCCGTGCCCACCTCGCACCGGCCAAAATGGATGATGTTATCAGTCACCCACCACTCGCAGTCGAATGTCTCAGCGATGCTGTCGAGTGCGCCGGTAATGCTGGAATTGCTGTAGCTGATTAGCTTCAGCTCGGTTGTCACGCCGCTGTCAACGGCAACGGTGTAGTCCTGGTTGTTGTACTTGTAGCCGAGGGCTGCGAGATTGCTCAAGACCAGTGAGATGTGGTGACTGATATCGTGCGTCAACGAAAAACTGCACTCCCGCGCGTGTTGGCGGTCGTAGTAGAGTATCTTGTTGGCCCACTTCCAGTAGTGCGCGGGCATTGTCAGCTCGTACTGCCACCCCCCGGCACTGTTAATTGTCGGCCGATATGGTTCTGTCAATTCAAAGTGCCCCCACTTGCACTCGCAGTAGTCGCCCAGTTCGAAGAGCACGGGGTCAGTGAGCACGAATTTGAGGACAAGCTGTTCTTTCTTCATCAGCTCGGCCTCGTATGTGCTGTTGTCGCCTGGGATTATTGTGACGCGCGCGGTCCCGTCAAGGCTGTAGATTGTCAATTGCTCTATGCCGATGTTGCTCATGCCGTGCGATTTTTAGGGTTTGGCTCGTTGAATTTGAGCACGAATTTTGCCAAGCGGCCGTTATATTCGCTATATTGCGTGCAGCTCAGGTATAACAAGTGGTAGGTCTCCCCGGTTGACCACGTCTCGCCGTCGGTGCATGTGTCGATGCGCAAATCTACTGCCCCAGCCTCAAGAGTTGCAATAAGCGCGTCGTAACGCGTCAGAAAAACCGCACAACTTGTCGCCTGAAGCCCGATTGTCAGCTGTACGTCACGAGCTGCAACCTTTGGCGTGAAGTCTGGCAGCGCCCGTTTGCCGTGAATTGCGCTGTTGGTGTTGCTGGGGTAGTCTTTAAGCCCTGCGTGCTGGTGAAGCGTGGCAACCGCACCCGTGCCGAGTATGATGCCCTGAAGTCCGCCGGTCGCGTTGACTTGCTTGTTGTTGATATATAGTCTGTATCGTATCATAAGCGCTGCGTGTGCTTTTTGATGTCCGTCAAAGTATCTTTAATCTCATAAAGCTGACGCGTGTTCTTGCTGATGTCCTCAAGGTGTCCCATGTTGACCAGGGCGATGTTGTGTATCTCGCCTACGTTCTGGTTCAGCACTGCAAAATTGGCGGCTGCTTCTGCGCGTATAGCAGCCGTGTCCATCTGCAAAGCCGTAAAGCGGCCGTTAAGCTCATCGGCAGTCTCCTGACTCATGCTTTCAAAGCCGCTGCTCGCGCTGTCCTGCGATGACGTGTCTCCTTTGTATCCCGTTAATGAATTTATTATTTCGACTTCTTTCTTCGCATTTTCAGCCCAGCCTTGATACTCATTTCGGAGTTCATTCAAGTGCTGGTCGAGCGTGCCGTCCTCGGCGTATTGCGCTGCCTTCTTATAAAGAGCTTCTATTTTCGACTTATACTTTGCCGCAACCATGTTCTTCACCAGTGCGTCCCTCATATACTCCGCAAAGTTGTTTGCGAAGTCCTCGCTGGTTTTGTCCATGTCTTTGACAAGGTCTACAAAGTCATCGTAGAAGTCATCCCATGAGACGGACAGCAGCGACTCGCCGAGGCTCAGCGCGTCGTCCTTTGCCTGCTCGAGCTTGGTCACATAGTCCGTGATGGCCTGGCTTAACGTGTCGCCAAGCAAGGCCATCGCCTTTGTGTCCTTCGACAGCTTGATGAGGTCCTCGTCCGAAAGAGTCCAAATAAAGTCCATTCGGCCGAAATCAGCAGCCGATTTGGCATAGGCCCCTGTGGCCTTTTTAAAGTATTCGTTTAATGAGTTGTAACCCTCTTGGTAGAACTTTCGCACCTCCGCGTTGCCCGACTGTAAGTCCTTTTCTATCTGTTTGCTGATTTTGACGCCCTCCGAGCTTGAGCTGCCGATGCCCAGAAAGCCTTTCGAGGCTCCGCTGTTCAGCCACACTTGGCTTTGGCTCTTAATGGCAGCGGCCGACTCCTTCTCAAGTTCCACCAATTGCCTATAATAGGCAATAGTATCTTGCATTGTGTTCTGCGCATCGCTCATGCTGTCGTTCAGGTCACTGATGCTGTCATTCAGCAAATCAATGTATACCTTCAGTGTTTCGACGTAATCGGTCAGTGTCGTGTCGGCCGTGTCGCCGAATAGCTGCACGATTATTTGCAAGGCCTTCATTGCAGCCTGGATTATTGCCAAGACGGCCACTGCGCGTTCCATGTTGGATGCTGCCTCTTGGAATTGCTGAATGCCCGCCGCCATGGAAGCCCCGCAAGTAATGGCCGATGCGGCAAGATTCATCATATCACCCGTAGTGCCCCCGATGGTGTCGCCCATGTCCGCCAATGCGTCGGCGTAGTCCTTGACGACGCCGGTAATGGACGAGAAGCTCTTTTTAGACTTGTCGGTGGCCTTCTTCATTTTCTGCTGCGAGATGGCCATGCCGGCCGCAGCCTCTGATGCCGCACTGGTGTCACCGGCCGCCATGGCTTTCTTGTAGGCGGCAGCGTATTTTTCAAAATCGGTTTTCGCCGAGGCATACTCCTTGCGCGCCGTTTTTATTTGTGCGATGGGTGACGACAGATCCATCTTGTCTCTGAGGTCTGTCATCGCGTCGGCGATGGTCTTTATCTGGTCCGGAGTCAGCGTGCTGGCCGTATCAAGGAATTGCTGCAGCTGATCGTTGATAGCCTTCAGGGTTTCGGGGTCGGCATCCTCCATGCCTGCGAATATCTCATCCCAACGGATTCTTGTCTTGAATTGGCCAAAGTCAAGGTTAGCAAGGTCTTGCTTCAGCTTGGCTGCGATGCTGTCCTTCTCTCCCTGGGTGCCGGCATTCTTCGTTGCCGTATCGGCCAGCGCAATCATCGCGTTGCGCTTTTCGAGATATTCCCCATATTGCGCCAAGTACTCGTTATGGGCCTTCTCGTCGGCCGCCGCGAGTTCTTCGTTCTCCTGCAGCTGCTTCTGCAACAGTAGTTTCTTGCGCTCATCGAACTGTGCCGTTTCCTCGGCCGTGAGAGCCACACTCGAATAATCGAACACTTGGCCTTTGTTCGCCGAGTCCGCTTCAAATTGCAGCTTTGCGGTCGATGTCTTTTGGCGCAGATAGTCCTTTTTCTCCGCCTCCAGCTCTTGCAACTCGCGTTCATGGTTCAGCTTCAGCTGCGCGCGTTGTTTCTCGCCATTGTCGGTGATGGTGTTGATACGCTCTTGCTCGGTCTTGTTCTTCAGCTCTTGCAATTTGGCATCTTGCTCCGCTGATTGCTGCTCAATTTTGTATTTCTCGTCAGCTGTCTTTTGGGCCTGCTCGATCTCGTCTGTCTCTGTGGCGCTCTTGCCGCCGCTTTTGCCCCCTTTGCCGCTGGCTTCCGTCCCGCTGCCACCGCTTTTGCCTCCTTTTCCGGCGCGCCGGTTGATTTCATCTTGAACCTTGTTGTAATAAGCCTGAAGCGTGGCGACGTCGTAGCCCACAGTACCGAACAGGGCAGTGTCGGAGCTCGTCACCAACGCTCCTTCCCCGGCCTTTGCTCCCAGTCCAATCATGCGGTCGAGCTGCTTCTTACGGTATTGCAGCACATTGGCATTGGTCTTGCCGAGGTTCAGGAAGTAGTCATCAGCGCGCTTCGTTTGGTTCGTCTTTGACAGCTCGCGCTGCTTCTTCAGACGCACCTGTAGCTCGGCCTTCTCCTCATCAGACATGCCTCCACCTTTAATTGCGTTAATCTCACCGGTCTCCGAGTTGGTGACGTATAGCGTTTTTGACTGCTTGCGCTTCAGCTCGTTGATGCGCTGGTTGTTCCACTTTTCCTCGTTAAATGTGTTCTTCCCGTCGAGTTCGGCGATTTCACGCTTTATGTTGGCAATGTTGCGCAGCTTGTCGGCCTCGGTGTCATATTTGGCGAAAATGGATGGATATTGCTTTTCGAGGTCGAGCAGGGCCTGCCGGCGCAGCGAGGTGGCTTGACTCTCGTCTCCGGCGGTGGTGCAAAGTTCTTCGATTTTCTGCTTGTGCTCCGCCTCCGCGTCTATGAGCTTTTGCTTGCTCGACTCATAGACATCGGTTGCCTCTTTGAGGTATTCCTGCTCAGTCTTCATCGAGGCCAGCGAGACAATGACAACGCCAATTGCTGCGGCCAATGCAAACCAAGGATTAGTGATCATTGATGCGTTTAGACGCTTTTGGGCGGCCTCGACCAGCAACAAGGCCTTATAATGCAGACCTTCCTGCACTGTGGCGAAGCCTTCGGCTGCTGCCGCAATCATCAGCGCTGTGCGGTATATGCCGTAAGCCGCGGCAACTCCGACTATCGTGCGCCCTACGCGCTCGTAGTTCTCCACAAGCGAGCTGATGACGTCAAGTGTGGTGTTAATTACGCCCTCGCTCTGCTGGCCGATGTCGTTGAACATCATGTCGAGTGCGTCCTCGATGTTGCTGATTTGGCCTGTGATGGTTTTGCTCTGGGCCTCCATGAGGCCACCGAACTTGCCACCTTCGTTTGTCAGGCTCTCAATTACTTTCTGCACCTGAGGAAAGCCCACCTTACCGCTTTCCACGAGACTTTTTACCTCGCCCTCGGCAACGCCGAACTGCTTTGCCAGCTCGCCTATCATCGGGATGCCGCGGCCTGTGAACTGGTTGAGGTCTTGGGTATAGAGACGGCCTTGTGCCATAGTGGTGCCGTAAAGGTAGACAAGGTCGTTAAGAGGAATGCTCAAACCGGCTGCGATATCTCCAAGCCTTATGAGCGTGTTGTTCACTTGATCGGCTGCAAGACCATAGGCAAGCAGTTGTTTGGCTCCGTTGGCCACGTCGGTCAGTCCGAATGGCGTAGTGGCCGCGGTTTGCACCAGCTGTTGCATGAGGGTGTCGGCCTGTCGGGCATCACCCAGCATGGTTGTAAATGCCACGTCAAGCTGCTGCATCTCGCCGCGCACCTCTATAATCTTGCCGATAAGCTCCTTTGCGCCGAATGCAACGCCCATTGCGGCGGCTGCCTTCGTTACGCTCTTTACAACGCTCTCGACGTCTCCAAGCCCTTGCTTGGCATTTTCGGCAAGGTCTTTTATCTCGTCGGCGGCATTGCTCGCGCCGTCGCCTATGCCCTCATCCATCTGCTCACCGGCAGCCCTGGCGGCCTCGGCTATCCTGTTGAACTGCTCCTGCGCTCTTTTCGCGCTTTCAGCAAGGGCGTCGGTATTTAGGCCTACGCTGAAATTCAATGATCCGTTGTCGCTTTGTTGTGCCATGTGTTGATGTGATTATTAGACGAAGCCGTCGGGCATGTCGTTGAAATTGTCGGGATTATCTGCGTCGAGTGCGGGGTTGAATGTCTTTTCTTTGTCACCGTAACGCGGAATGGCTGCCGTGTAGAGCAAAAGATTGGCCATGCTCATCTCGTAGAGAACCGTGTAGATTGGCATGTTAAGAGCCATAGCCCAGCCAGCAATTATTCCCCAGGGGTTTGCGTTTCTTTCCCCCTGAGAAGATTCGCCGCGCTCAGGGAAGCTGTAAGCCCGAAAAAATCGCCTATGCCGAGCCCTCCGAGCTCGGTGAGAATAAGTTTATAAATCTCGGAGGTCGTCATGTTTTCGGCTATTTGTGCCGACAGCCAGTCAATTTCAAGCATGGTGTGCTCGTGCTCTATTACTCGTAGCTGCGGCTTCCGGTGGAATAGCCTATGCCAAAGGTTTGCCGGCTTGGCCGGCTCAACTGTGCTTCTGGTGACGGTTACGGTACGTTTCTCATTGATGCGCTTCGCTCCCAGTACAAGCACTGCGGCTATTCTGGTGACGGGCCTGCAGTCTTTGGCTTTGTGCAGGACCTCTGCCAGCACGTCCTTTGTCTTGCGGTTCATGACCGGCAGTAAGCTGACGAGCTTGCTGACAAGAAATAAGGTAGCTGGTGTGGCCGGTGCCACCTCATAATCATTGCCCGCTATCGTCACGTGGTGTGGCTGCTGCAAAATGGTACCGGCGGCCGCAGCCTCGATTGTTGTTGCTTGTTCTTTGTTGGATGCCATGCGCTCTATTTATTTAAGTTTGTTGCGGGTGGCGGGATCGAACCGCCGACCTTCAGGTCATGAGCCTGATAAGCTACCACTGCTCCAACCCGCGATATATGCCGCGCATAACCGAGCGCGGCAGGCGGAATATATAGGGTAAAAGGAGGGTATGGGCTATGCCGATTCAGCGGTCTTCGTTGTGCGCTCGTACCAGTAGCCGGCCGAGCCGTTGAGTATGCCGAATGTTAAATCCATATAGTTGCCGTCCTGTGTGCTGTATCCCGGTTTGACGCTCACCGAGCACTTCGGGGCCTTGATGCCACGCGCGCCTGTGTGTAGCGGGTCAACCTGGAGACTGAAATAGTCTTCCACCACGTGGGTGGAAACTTTGAACGAGCCCGTTTCCGTGCCCACAGAGCCCAGGCCGAGCAATGTGTAGAGGGAGTCGTCTGGCTCGATGACGCGCGTAGTGAGCGAATATGCACCGGGGAGCTGCTCATAGCCCACCTGGCCTGCGCCTTCCTCCTGCATCTGCAGGGTGTCGCCGTCGTCAGCTGTCAGCTCGGTGCTTTGGTATTTGAGCGGGCCTATTTCAGTAAGCGATGTAGACATGCTCTCATCTGAGCCCATCTTGCCGATTTGGAGCTTGCATTTGCTCCAGGCCATTATTACTTTTTTTGCCATGTTGGTGAAAAATTAGGATGTGTCACTTATTCATTTTAGTTGTCGAGGCTCTCGTAGTAAATCTTGATGCTTACGAAGTGCTGTTGTATCACATCATCGGACATCGTCAGTATTGTTTGCGAGAGCTCTATCATATAGCCGGTGAGGTCGCTTTGCAGCTCCTTTACCCAGCTCAGGGCTGCGGCTTCCACTTCGGCTGTGCGGCGCTTGTTCTCCACAAGAGCGCCGGTGCCGTCGTAGTCGATGTCGGGCACGTACACAAGCACCGTGACGGTGCCTGTGTCAATTTGCCCAGCCTGGCCCTGCGTGAAGATCAGCACCGCATCTTCCCGGTGGCTACCGATGGGTCTAAGCCCTTCATAATAGATACCACCGTTCAGCTCCTTCGCCAAGGCCCCGTTGCGCAGAGCCTTGTAGAAGTCGCATGTTATCTGTGATGCCGTTCTCATTAGCTTCTTAATTTCTTGATCATTTCCGGCACGAGCCGCTTTGCGAGCGACTCGGCGCTGTCGAGCACGTTATAACCTTTGGCCGACACATAAGTCGCATAGCGCATCCCGGCCACCACTATCAGCGTCAGTCCCTGTGGGAAGCTCGCCGCCAGGCTTTTGGCGTATGCTTTGCCGGTGGGTGAGCCTTTCCCCGCCTTGCCTTCCGGGTCATTTTTCGGAGCCACTTTGGAGAAATCGCTAACACTTATAATCCGGCCGTCTTCCACAATCACGTAGCCCGTGGAGCTGCGTAGATTGCCAGTTTGATCCTGGTATGCCTTGCCGTTGTAGCTGCGGGCCTCGTTCACGACCTGTTCACCAATGTAGGCGAGCCGAATAATAACTTCGTCTCTGGCATCTCGTACCAGCTGCTCAAGCTGTTTTTGAATTTCAGCCTTTGGAGTGGTTTGCTCAATCGGCATGACTCACACTGATTTTAAGCTGTTGCACTGCCGGCAGCGGCTCGATGCTATTCACACTGAAATTGCCAAGTTCGTAGCCGAGCCACGTTAAACGCAAAATCCGTATGTCACCGTCTATGTCGCTCATGGCCACGTAGATGTCGTAGGATTCCGCTTTCACGCGCTCGGTGCTGTCCTTTGCCAGTCTGTCGACTTTCACGGGCACCACTTGGCATTCGATGGGGCTTCCATAGGACGACGGGTGCTCAACGGGATATCCGTCGTCGTCTATGTTGCCGCCTGTCGTGATGGGAAGGCCTGCAATCGTCACCAGGTCGCAGCCGCTTGAAACGGCGGCGCCGGTTGTCTGCAAAACCTCAATATGTCCGTCGGCTATAATCATAATTTGTTGCCCTTGTATCCGTAGGCCACTCCGACACTCGCCGTCTCCTCAGGGGCAAGCTCGGCATATGCGGCCCGTGCCCACTTGCGGAAGTCGTCCCGCTGCTCGTCGCTGAAGCTGTACGACTGCCCGCCTTGGCTCACGTTGGGAGCTTGGACGAGCCATAAGTACAGGTCTGCGGCGGCGAGCCTGAAGCTGCGGCCCGTGAATGTGACAGCGTCAATCTCGGCCGTGAGGTCAAGCCCGCGCTTGGCGGCTATCCCGGCCAGTGTTGCCATCGGCACGGGATAGGCCGTAAGCCCTTGCAGGACACTTTGAATTGTCAGGGTGGTGGTCATACTCTCTCGCTTTGCCGGTTATTCAGAATCACTCCCAGTCGGCGCCGTCGGTGCGCACGTAGATGTTGCGGTAAGCGGTATCGAGCACTGGAATTGCATCAGCCTGGCCAATAGTAATCTCGGCGGTAGGCTCGGTGGTGCCATACTTTTTGATTACGGTATGAGCTCGCTCGGCTCGTATCACGGCCGGGTTGTCCTCTGCAAGGATGTCATACTGTGTGCGTCCGAGCTGCTCGCTTTCGGTAAGCACAATGACGTTGTCCTCGAAAGGATTACCTCTCGACACGGTGCCGTCCAAAAGCTCGCGGGTGATGGTTTGGTCAATCACGCGGAGCTGGAGACCATTAAGCCATGCCTGCTTGGCAAGCATGGTGTTGACCTGCGAGAGGTCCGGGGTCTGAGACATGTCTACCGCGTTGGCGAGATAGCTTGCACAGGCCTTGATGATTTGCTCACTGCTGGCGATTTTGTAGAACTCGTCCAGACTCACAAACGCGAACTTGGGATTGAGGCCTCCGGCCTTGCCGGCCTTAATGATTTTCACAAGGTCACCGATGATGTCGGCGCTTGCTGAATCGCTCCATTTGGTAGCGGCCTTTACCTTGAACTCAGGATCAACATCGTAGTCGAGGTCAAACTCATTGGCAAAGGTGGCGTTGTTGCTCGTAGTGAAGTGCAGCTTTCCGGCCTTGCTAAAGCATTGCCAGGCGATAAACTCGAGTTCGCTCTGCACCCCGTCGAAGCAGAAATCGACATCATTGCCCCAGTACTCAACAAGAACGGTAGCATCGCTGTCTTTGGCGTAGGCGAGAGCGGTTTGATATTCTTTCAGTTCGTTGCGCTTCATCTCGCGACTGATGGCGATGAATGGAATGTCGCCCTTGGCGCTGGTAAACAGCGGGCGGCGTTTGCGCACAATCGTACCATTGTCGGCATGAAGGTCTGCGGCCACGTGTGCTCGGCCCACCTGGTTTTCCAGGGTGCGCCAGTTGAAGCCGTTCACCTTCTTTACGGGAAAGTGGGTGCCGAAGAGGAAAGGCTTTGCGTCAGCGGTGTTCAGGCGTGCCTGTACCATCTGCTGAGAAAGACCATGTATAAGTGTATTAACTACTGTTCCTTCCATGTTAATCTATTTTTAGAATGGATACTTGGTTATGCCCTTGGGCAGGGCGTCTTTTGGGAATCCAGGATCTTTGATTACGCCAATCAGCCATGCATCGGTGATGACATTGCTATTGGGGATAATCTCGCTGCCGGTGCCGTTGATTGCATCGATGGTGCTTTTCAGTGCACCGCCGGTGCTCGTCTGGGCTTCAGCGGCTTCAAGCAGTACCGTGCCCGCCTCGAGCGTGCCGAGAGCCGCTGACAAAGTGATGGTGTCGTAGCTCGAGTTGGACGTGTCAATCTTGGTGACGCTGCTTGCCTTGTCGCCAATGCTGGCCAGCAAGATGTCGCCCACGTTGAGGTTGTGCGTCTTTTCCACCTTGACGGCAGTCGTGGTTGTCTGCTCGGTGACGCGGGCATATTTCAGAGCATGCCACTTGTCACCTGAATAATACAATGGTGCGCCCTCGGCCAGGAAATTGCCGCCGAGCTCGCTTGTCACGACTGACACGCCGCCGCGCACGTCAGCTATCTTGTGCACAAAAACGGGTCTCGTTGCCGAGTCCTTTCTGCGTCTCACAGTCATTGCCATGTGTGTTGAGTTTTAATTGTTAGTGATTGTTGATGATTTTTCAGAATGGCTGCTTGTCGGCCGTAGGCATGCCCTCGCGATGTGCAATTGCTGCCTGCTGCGCCTGCGTCAGCTCATTGTCTGGTTGGCCGCCATGATTGGCCGCTGGCTTCCCGAACACAGCGCCTTTTGCCGCGAGCTCGGTTTGCAGGCCGCCGACTTCGGTGGTGATGTCGCTCTTGAGGGTTTCAAATTCCTCGTCGGTGAGCTTGTCAACCGGAGTGCGGGCATACGCCTTGCGCAAGTTCTCGGGCAAATGGGATGTGATTTCCGCAAGCTGTGCCTGTCTGGTCTCGGTCACTCTGCCGCGCTTCATGTTCGCCAGCTCCTCGTTCAGCTTCTTGTTGCTGTCAACGAGGGCTTGCGCCCAGGCGGGCATTGTCTCCGTTCCCTTGGGCTGCTTCTCCTTCTTGCTGGTGTTGGCGGGGTCCTCTTTGCCGTCCCCCTCGCTGGCCGTTGAGACCCCGTCCTTGAGGCCGTACTTGCTTTCATAGTTCTTGACCGCGGTAAGGCTGGCCTCGGTTGCACGGCTGTCGCCGTAGCTGTCCAGCACTTGCTGGAACGTCACCGCCTCGGCGGCCGCTTTCGCGTCTTCCTCGGTCTCGGCCTTTGCGGCCAACTTGTCGGCAAGTCTGCCGATGATCTTGTCGCTCACCCCCTTGAAATTGGTTTTGAGCGTGTCGATGATGATTTGTCGGTATCTCATTTTGTGCAAACGTTTGTTTTGGGCAAATATACAGAAAATTTCCCTATTTGCAATGCAAATACATAATTTTTATAACTTTTACATTATTACAATGTTACGCTAATCAATCAGCGCGCTCATGACTTTGAGCCCCTCCATGTCTTTGGTCCATTTCAGCCTGCCGTCCTTGTAAAGGATGTACTGCGGCAGGCCGATGATGTGCATCTCGTTGTCGGTGAATACCGGCTCGACCACCTCGTATCCGTTCCAGGTGCCGCGGCACACCGCGTCGTGGTAGCCCAATTTCCGGGCCATCTTTTTTGCTTCCTGTAAAAAAATCTGCTTCATTTGTCTTTCTATTTTTCCCCGATTCTGAAACTTACGCCCAGGCCGATGTATGGCTGAAACCCGCGCGGGGTTATTCCGTAGCCGGCTTGTGCCCCGAAGCTCCATCGGCTGCGCGGTTCATGACGCACGATTTCGCGCGTGATGGTGGCCGTGCGCCGGTAAGTGTGTATGCTGTCGAGCCTTGGCTGGTAGCCGCTCACCCATGCGGTGTAGGTGCTGTCGTCGGTGTAGCGTGCTTGCGTTATCGGCAGGACCGCCTCGGCGGCGTCCTCTCGCGTGCCTGCTTGGCCGTCTGTGGCGGTGTCTGCGCGCGCCACGGGCACCCGCACGGTCACGTATCGTACCAGGGCGCAATCGCGTGCAGCGGGGGTGCGGGTTATAATCGTGTCGGTGCGGGTGATGGTGTCAACCCGCACGAGGGTTTCGCCCTGAATGGCCGCCCGCCGCTCTGCCAGCCACCAGCCGGCCCAGACCGCGGCAATGACGGCCGTGACAATCATTGTCCTCCTCATGCCTTGATGCTGCGATACTCGGTTGTGGCGTCAAAACTCGGGCAGGCCTTGGCCGCGAAGTCGCGGTGCCCACGGATATCAGCTAACGGATAGCGATGCTTAAGGTCGGTGAGGAGCTTCAGCAGCGCGGCCTTCTGGGCTGCGGTCCTTGTGTCCTTCGGCGTTTTGCCGTCAGCCGCGCATCCGCCGATGTAGCAAACGCCAATGCTGGCTGAGTTGTGGCCAAGGCAATGCGCACCGACATCGGAGTCCGGGCGGCCGCGGTGGACGCCGCCGTCACGATAAATCACGTAATGGTAGCCGATGCAGCGGAAGCCGCGGGCCTTGTGCCAGCGGTCGATGTCGGCTGTTGTGAAGTCCTTGCCCTCTGGTGTGGCCGAGCAGTGGACGATGATTTCTCTGATTTTTCTCATGTTGTGCTTTTGGTTTTTTATTTCTTATAGCAAGGGCGAATTTAACACTTTTTTTGATGCCGGCTGTTTCGTGAGCTCAAAAAAATATACTACCTTTGCATTAGCCATTTAAATAAAATGGTTAGGGACAGGACCCTTTTAAGGGCCGTGTACCACCCGGGGTCGTTTTTGAGCGGCCCTTTTTTTATATCTTTTTCAAAATCTTTTCATCCGAAAAATAGAAATAAATAGTACCACCATATTTTATTTTAGCCCTGGTTATCGCTCTATAATACTCCGGGGCCTTACTCGGAAGCTCAAAAACAACGGCTTCACCGCCTTGCTTTGTTAATGCTTTCTTGGCGTATCTTCCAATATTTGAGGCCCCTCCGGTTATGCATTTTAAATCCGCCTTTATCCCATCGATAGTAATGTCGTATGTCTCGCCCTGGGGCCTGCCTGCATCAGGCAAATATTTTACTTCGTGTTCGTTATCCGCAATTACTTTACACATTCGCATTTCCTTCTCGAACTTCAGTGTCTCCGCTTTGCTGGCTTTTGATTCTTCTATTCGTTTCGGATCGGTAAGAACTTTGCCCTTGCCATCCTTGCTCTTATAGGATTCATGCCATTTCACATTTTCGGTCGTTCCCACTTGTCTCCGCGCTCCGTTGACTCCATACTTGGCCTTGATGAATATGCGCTCGACATTGAGGCTGACTTCTGGTGTCGCAGCCTTCGAGCCCACCTTCTTCACGACCCCCTCTATGACGTCGTTATTCGGGTGCAACGTGTCCACACGGTAGCCCCAGATGCCTTTATCCAGGTCAACCAGGCATTTGCGGCCGTCCTTAATCCAGTCGTTAATGGCCTTTGAGTTTTTGCCCGTCTGCGGGTCATAGAAGCTCCGGCGGCCATCTTTGCCGACCTCCATGGTTATTATATGCCCCTTATTGCTGTTTTTCCAGCCCCAGCCGACGTGATAGCGCCCAGGGGCTTGTGTTTTGCCCGCAAATTCATCCCACACCTCGCTCACGTTTGAGTAGATATAACGAGTCCGTTGCTGTTTGTCCACAATCCAATACTTCAGCACTCTTTCGCTTTTTATCAGATCCGGCAGTTTGCCGTCATCTGTAGCCCATGCCACACGGGTATTTTGCGCCAGCCACCCGGGGGTGTAGTCCAGCGAACCAGGATTGCCGAAGGCCTCCACGTCCAGGCCGCGGCGGCGCAGCTCGTATGCCACAACCGTACTCTGGCAATTGATACGATATTGCTTGTCCTCCGAAAAATGCGGGTTCGGCCTCATGGTGTTTGCCTTCTTGTGTTCCATCGGCTCGCCCGCCTCGATGCCCAGCCTCTTGGCCAGCGTGTCGAGTCCGGTAGGCTCCTTGGCTGTTGCTGGTGCTGGCGCGGGGGCAGGTGCGGGCGTGGCTGTGGTCTTCTGACCGAGCAGCGCATCCACGGCCTTCTGGTTGTCCTTGATGAAGTAGGGCGTGGTGCCAGCCTTGGCGGCTGCTGCGATGCGGCCCGCGTTGCCCTTCACCCATGCCTGGAATGCCGCGGGCGGCTCGGCCACGTAGCCCCGGGCCTTGGTTATGTCGTATGCCCGGCCCTCGCGCCTGGCCTTGAGGAAGTCCTCGAAGTCCGCGCCGCTCAGGAGGATTGTCTCGGTGTGGCACCGGCAATTCGGGTGCCAGCCGGTGAACTTGAAGCCCTTGGGGTAATTGCCCGCCAACTCGTCGCAAATGTCGGTCAGCGGCACCCTCTGGCCCTTGCTGTTGCGGATGGTGTGGTTGTTGCTAAGCACGATTTTGATGCCGAGGACGAAATCGAGGGTCTGGATGCGCTCGTGGTCGGCCGTGCGGTAGGCGATGTTCGTCTCTGTGCCGGCTAAGCGCAGCGCGTTCTTGTGGCTGCTGCGGTACACGCCGCGCCCGGGGTGGAACGCCGCCGCGGCCTTGCTTAGCTGGAGCACCCCGTGCTCGTCCCTCACCCGCCTGAACAGCTTGTCGGGATAATTCAGGTATTGCTTCAGCTGTCGGGCCATCTCCTGGGCCGACAGGCCGTCGCGAATGCCGCAGTCGAGTGCCATTTCGAGCTCACTCTTGTACTGCTGCGTGAGGTTCCATACCCGCTTGCTGAGATTCATGCCCGCCGTCTTGCGGGCCTTGAACGCCTTGAGGGCGGCCGCGTGGTTGTTGAAGTAGGCCTTCACGTTACCCTTCGTCAGCCCCGCGGCCGCTATCTGCTCGACAACGGCATCGTTCTTGCCGTTGGCCAGCGCCCATTCGGCCACTATGCCGTTTGTGACAATGGCCTCCAGCTTTGTTCGCATGGTCTTCAGCAGTTTGTTCACACGCTGCTTGGCGGCTGGGATGTTATCGAATGAAAGCAGCTTGTCGGCGGGCACGTCAAGGCTTATGCCGAGGCGTGCAGCATCTTTAGCCACGGACTCGAAGATTTTCGTGACTTCTGCCTGGTATGCGGCAATGTTGCGGACATGCTGTTTGTTCACGCGTTGCTCGATCGCCGTGATGCGTGCCTGGAGTTTTCGCTGTTCTTTTTTTGTCATGCGTCTTTGTCGTGCATCGCCATGTGGTGGCAGCAGGCGGCATCTGATAAGAAATGGTAAAATTTACCCCTGTGTAGGCAAAGGCACAGGATTGGCATTCCGTCATGGTTAGTGCCGTAGGTGACCGTTACGCGGCCGCAGCTGTAGCAGTGCTCATCAGCCCATGGGGCACGGGCAGCCATGTTGCGCATTGGTGGTTTGCGACCTCTCATCATTCAGCCAGCTCCATTGCATCGATTCGGTTCTCTTCTGCAATCTCTCTGATTGTCTGGTCGGGGTCGTCGCTCCGGCCGAACTCTCGGATTGCCTCCCGCTGACTCATGATGGCCTTGCCACCGGTGGCTGCCACAAGGCGGTTGACGGTGTCACTCTCGTCGTTGATAGTAAACGGCGTTATGACGGTCTCGACCTTGAGAGCGTCGATGTCGGCCTCATACGCGGCCCCCAGGGCGATTTTGAGAAATGCCTTGACCACGTTTACCTCGCGGTCGAAAAACTCCAGCAGGCGGCCGCTCTCGTCCTTCACTTTCATTTGGGCATCGATGAACAGCTGCTTCCGGCTCTCACCGCTCAAGGCGATGCTGCTCATCTTTTCATAGCTCCAATCCGGGAGCTGGAGCTGTGTGAAGAACAGCGACCGGAGCTCATTGACGTAAAACTTGAGGTTGTCTACTGCTTGCTGCCATGTTATGTATTGGGCCGTGCTTCCCTTGGGGTATTGCATTACGGCCTTGAATTCCTTGTCGGCATCGCCCTCGTCTCCGTAGGCTATGGCCTCATCGGCAAAGACCACAAAAAGCGGTTTGCTGTTTTCGCGGAGGTAGTTGCCGTTACGGCTCAGACTCCACTCTATTTCGTAGACAAGGGGCGACGATTGTTCCCAAATAGGCGCGGGCCGCCAGGCGTAGACGGCCGGTATCTTTCCCACGGTAGTCAGCTCGTGCTCCTCCTCGGCCCATTGTCCTTTTGCCGTGCTCCACTTTATATGGCGGTCAGCGGTATAGCAATCGAAATACTGCACGTCCTTGCCGTTTACCTTGCGGCGGTAGCCCACGCTGAGCGCAATCATGTCACCGTACTCATCAAACAGCGGATAAAGATTGTCGCCAAGCATCGGGCTGAAGTTCCGGCACCGCATTTTCAGCGGGCTGCTGAAGCCGTAGTCGTTGTTGGACTGCGCGACGGCATACCATAATGTCACCACCTCGCAGCCTGCAAACAGCATGTTGCATCGCTCTATGTTCACGCTGTCGATGCGGTTACGGTCGTAGATAGCCTCCATGTAGGCGGCAACCTCGTTCTGCCTGTCGTTCTCGGCCTTGTAAACGCGTTTCACCGGCACGCCGCATACCAGCTCGGTCATGCGTTTCACCGCCAGCCGCTGAAGGTCGCAGGCAATGCGCGTCACGTGTGTTACGCCGTCGTTGTTCACTATGTCAGGATAACGCGCTTTGTCCATCACCGGGTGCATCCGCGGATCATATTCCGACTGCAGCCCTTTCGGACCAGCCCACATGGGCACGGTCAGCGTTTTGCTTTTAAGTGCGGTTATAATCTCCTCAATTGTTCCCCCGCTGTTTAGTATTTCATCTACGGTCATGATTGTATTTTTTATTAATTACTTATCTGTTAATCCTGGCAGCGATGCGGCCGACATCAAGTGTGGTGTGGCCACTCGAACGCTCAAATGCGCCCGTGAGCGCATCTGGGGCATCGTCGTGAGCGTTGCCTCCCTCCTTGCGGTAGCTTGTCAGGGCTTTGTGAAATGCCGGCCACCGAGTCTCCCATCCTGACGGAAATCGCACCATGTTCTGCACATCGGAGCTGTGCGAAAATATGCGCACGGCCTTGTTTGCGGTTTGCGTGAATGTGGCAAAGCGCATCCACGTGTTGCCAGCCTGCCGCACCGTTCTTTCCACATTGCGGGCGAAACCGCGGCCGCCGTTGTTGCCCTCGATGACTGCTTGCTCGGTGTCGTTGCGCAGCAGCAGGCGTGCTGTCTCGGGTTCGGTGTATTCCATTGGATTTTGCGTATAAAGCACATCTGTAACATACAGCAGCCCTTCGGCTGTGCGGCTGTAACAGATGCTGCACAAATAGTCGGCACCGGTATCCGCGGTGTCGGTGTAATTGAGGCGCCGCATCGGCTCGGCAGGCAGTGTGTCGTAAGTCTTGAAGCCCGAATACATCAGGCCTTCGATGGGCTTCGGGTTCTGCATATATTGAGTATCAAAAACAAACGAGTTGGCGGCCTCGATAGTCCGGAGTTCTTCGAGGCTGTGCTTGAAGGGCCACAGCGGCTGCCCGTCCTCCTTGATGCACGGCAGCGAGAGAACCTCCCACTCGTCCGGCTCGAGGCTCTCAAGGTACCCGCAAAGATCATGCTCGTGAAGGCGTTGCATGATGATTATGATGGGCGTGTTGCGGTCGTTCACGCGGTTACGGATCGTCGTTTCAAAGCGCCGGTTTACGCGCTCTCGCACCACGTCGCTCAGCGCATCCTCCGGCTTAATGGGGTCGTCAATTACGATGGCTCCGCCAAAGCGGTAAGGCTCTCCCGGCTTTGGCACAAGGCCGGCGCCAAAGCCTGTGATTTGGCCGAGAGTCGAGGTGGCATAAACGCCTCCTCCCTGCTCCGTGTCCCACCAGCTCTTGGTGTCGCTGCCGTATTTTATGCGTGTGCCGAAAAGCACACGGTATTTATCGCTATTGATAATGTCCTTTATGGCGATGCTGTTGTCCTGGGCGAGTGCCCCTGAGTAGCTCAGGTGGATAAAACGCGCCTGCGGGTTCAGCGCCAGGCCCATTGCAATAAAGCTATGAACGGCGAGCAAGGTCTTTCCGTAACGCGGGGCAATGTTAATGATAAGGCGGCGGGTCCTGCCGGCAAACACATCATCAAGCCTCTTGCAGATAGCCCGGTGATGGTCACCGACTATGTACTTCTGACCGTTGTGACTCGTCGCAAAAAAGTAGCGCGTAAAGTTGAGCATCGACTGCATCGTCCATGCCCGTGTCACATCTTCCTTTGTCAAATGAGCTGCCCCCATGTCGTCACGTGTCTTTCTCGAGGCCGGCAATTATGGCACGGGCCTCGTCCATTGATAATTCATTTCCGCTCAGCGGTGTCCCGTTGGCCCCTGTCAGCTCCAGGCGCTGCACGGCCTTGCCCCATAGGCGTTCCCTTATGCGGTCAATTGTCGTGGTCTTGCCGGCTTGCATGTCCTTGGCAATGGCCATTGCCATGTTCTTGGCGTAAATGGGTGCGTCGTTCATCTGCACCAGCAGCTTGATTTTGTCGAAGTCCAAAGACAGCAGCAGCTCGTCCCAAGCGGCAATGTCGGCCTTCCCGAGCTTGTAGAAGCGCCGGGCCTTTGCCTTGCTGCCGAGCAACACCGCGAGCGTTTCCGGTGCGGTGCCCTTTGGCCGGCCCTTGGGATTTCCGCTCTGCCCGGGCTTGAACTGATGCTTTTTGAACTCCTCCGTTGTCATTACCTCTGCCCCTGTTATTTAAGTTTTTTGCCCTGATAAGCGCCATTGGTCATGTTGCCCACAAGCTCCGCCTTCCTGCCTGTCAATTGTTCCCATCTGCGCACAATCACATCGGCGTAGCCGGGGTCAAGTTCGATCATTCGGCATCGCCTCCCGAGCTGCTCCGAGGCAACGAGAGTCGTGCCGCTGCCTCCGAAGGTGTCGAGCACGATTTCGCCTCTGCGGGTGGAGTTCACGATTTGGCGGGCAATAAGTTTCACCGGCTTCATCGTAGGGTGGAGCTCTGAGCGCAGTGGCTTGTCTTCGTGGATGACAGTTGTGGGTATGTCTCCCTGCAAGATGTTCTTGAGAGCAGCCTTGAGTTCATCCTTGTTCATTGCATCGATGTTGAGTTCGCCTTGCTCCATCACAGTGCGGAGGCTTCTGCTGGGTGTGAAGTAGTGCGCAGCTCCATCCCGCCATCCGTAGAGGCAAGGCTCGTGCGTACATTGATAATCCTGGCGGCCCAGCACAAGGCTGTTTTTCACCCACACAAGGTTTTGCTTCAACAGCAGCCCTGCGTTGTCCACAGCCCGGCGAAAGGTCAGCCCGTGCGAGTCTGCATGCCAAATGTAAAAAGCACCTCCGGGCTTGAGCACATCGCACGCCGTTGTGAAGGCTTTTGTCAGAAAGTCCAAAAAGGCGGATTCCGCCATGTTGTCGTTCTGAATTTTTCCGGCCTTGCCTTTGTAGTCGACATTGTACGGAGGATCGGTGATCCAAGCGTCGGCATTCTCGTCATTCATCAGAGTCCCGAGAACGCTCGGGTCGGTGGAGTCACCGCAAACGAGGCGATGGTCGCCGAGTTGGTATATGTCGCCTGGCCGGGTCTTCGGAGTTTTGGGTGGGGTAGGGTCGGCGTTGTCCTCCTCGACGTGTTCGACCTCGTCCTCGCTGGGAGTCTCCACCTCGGGTAGGCCGATGGCACAGGCCTCGAGTAACGCGGCATCCCACTCGCTGGCGAGGGCCTCCGGGTCCCATTCGCCAAAGCTGCTATTGTCGATTAAACAATAGGCGCGCAGTTCCTCTATCGTGGCTCCTTCCGGAATCACTTTGCAGGGAACCTCCGTGTATCCGAGTTCCTTACAAGCGCGGTATCTCATGTTGCCGCCGATTATCACGTATTTGTCACCGTGCTTAAAGACTAAAATCTCGCATAGGGCAAGGAATCCCGGGCGCTCGGTAATTGATTGCTTCAGCTTCTTGAAATTGCCATCACGAATGACGCGCGGGTTAGCTGGCAGCCCTTCGATTTGGGCACGGTTGGTCGTGATTGCCGAAATCGGCAGCATTTGTGTCTGAATCTTTGCGATGTCTTTTGTCGTGCTCATAAGTAGCTTGATTTTAGGCAAAAATAAATAATATCCATTTATATTGCAAATACTTATGGCTTTATGGCATAGAAAAAAGCGGCCCGCAGACAGTAAATATCCGCGGGCCGCTTTTAGAATTGATTAGTGCAGCTGTCGGCGATGCCGTGCTCGAAGTCCTTGACAAGTGGCATTGCCCGCTCAGCAAACTGTTCGGCCAGCCGCGCATAGCCATTGCTCGTCTTGTCATCGCCCGGTGCGTCAATCCCGCTGACAATGTCTTCCCACATCATCTCGGCCCCGGCAAAGTCCTTCAGCGCTTTGGCTGATGCGTGCCTGGCTTCGCGCACGCTTTCCACATAGTTACGCCCTGCGGCCATTTTACCACTCAGCCGCTTGCACTCGTCCGCGAAGCGGCAGGCCATCGTTGCCGCAAAATCGCATGCGGCAAGGCTCGTTATCAGCATGCGGGCGAGTCTTTGTCGGTCGCTCTCCATCTCGTCAAGCATCGCGTTGCGCTCGTGCTGCAAGGCCGCTATCCGTTCACCGAGATTGCGGTCGGCCTCTGTGCGAACCAGACGGTCACGTATCGTTTTGGCAAGGTTGTTGCGGATCATTTTCGCTTCTTTGATTTTTGCCTCAATGGCCATTACCTTCTCCCACTGAGGGCGCTGCACGCCGCTCATCCTTCGTCCCTCGACGGGGCTTTCAATTCTTTTCTTTCCCATTTCCGTTGTTATTTCCGTGTTTTTTGATTAATTTGTCGAGGCTGTCCAGCAGCGCCTGCTGCACCCCCTTCTTGCCCTCCAGCGCGACGCTGGCGCGCTCGTCCACCGTGCCGCGGCACAGCAGCCGGTAAACCTGCACCGGCTCACTCTGTCCCTGGCGGTGGAGCCGCGCGTTCGCCTGCTGATAGAGCTCCAGGTTCCAGCCTGTGCCGAACCACACGATAATGTGCCCCCCTTGCTGCATGTTCAGCCCGAATGCCGTTGATGCCGGGTGTGCCATCAGCACATCGATGCTGCCGGCGTTCCAGTCGCGCAGGTCGTCGTCGCCCTTATATTCGCGCACACGGATGCCCTTCTGTGCCTTCTCCAGACGCGCATGGATGCGCGCCATGTCGTGGCGATACTGGTAGAACACCAGCACATGTGCGCCCGCGGCGGCCTCCACAATCTCGGCCAGGCGGTCGAGCTTCTCCGTATGCACCTCGTGTGCGTTGCCGTCCTCGTCGTAGACTGCGCCGTTGGCAAATTGGGCCAACTTGCCCATCAGTGCGGCAGCGTTGCTGGCCATCACTGCGGGGCTTCCGCCTTCCTTGTTGTGTTCCACAAACTCCAGCACCTTGTCGCTTTCGAATTTGTCGTATGCGCGACGCACCGCGGGCGGCAGCTCCACAAGATCATCGTGCGTCATCATTGCCGGCAGGCTCAGGTAATCGCGTGCCTGCATTGTCAGGCAGATGTCGGCCAGGCGGTCGCGGATGGCCTTGTCGCAGCCCGGCTTTACGCTGCAGCGCACGATGATGTTGTTCCACTTCCGGGTGTCGAAATATGCTTCCCGGTACCGCGTCACGCTCTTTCCCAGCCGCTCGCCCTGATCGATGCAGTACATCTGTGCCCACAGGTCGATTAGCCCGTTGGGTGCCGGCGTGCCGGTCAGACCGACAATCCGCCTCACTCCGGGCGTGCTCATGCGCATCGCCTTGAAGCGGTTGCTCTTGGGGCTTTTGAAGCTCGTAAGCTCGTCGATGACCAGCGCGTCAAAGGGCAAATGGCCACCATACAGCCCCACCAGCCAAACGAAACTGTCGCGGCCTACAACGTACACGTCCGCCTTGCTTTCGAGGGCTGTACGGCGCTGTTTCTCGGTACCAAGCACCCGGGCCACGCGGAGGCCGCTCAGGTGGTCCCATTTCTCGGCCTCCGCGGTCCATGTGCTCTCGGCCACCTTCTTCGGCGCCACGACGAGAGCGTTGGAAATCTCGCAGTCGTCGATTAGCCGCTGCAGGGCGGTGAGAGTGATTACGCTCTTGCCGAGCCCCATGCCCATGAAAAGGGCACACCGTGGCTTGTCGAGGATCCAGCCGATGGCACGGCGCTGATATTCGTAGGGGGCAAATCTCATCGCTCGGCCCTCCATTTTGCCACCAGCGCGTCGACCGCGGCAGCGCTGTCGGCGACATAAACCTCGAAGCCCTTCTCCCGCAGTTCCCGGTGCCTCAGCTCCTGAAAGCGCGTCGGGCGCTTTCCCTTGCTTTTCAGCTCGACCCACACTGCCTTGCCTCCCGGCAGGCACACCAGCCTGTCGGGGTAGCCGGTCATGCTGGCACTGGCGAATTTCAGGCAAAGCCCGCCGATGGCACGCACCTTGTTAGCCAGCCGGTGCTCGATGGCCTTTTCGCTTTCCTGGGCGTGCCGCGTCAGCGCCTCAGCTGACTTGGGCAACCTTGTCAACTTAGCGCTATATAATGTACGCGCGCACGCGCCCCCGCGCGCATCACATTTCGCGGGGGCGGATACAAGTGCGTTTTTACGTGTTTTAACTAAATTATCGTTAATATTCATTTCTTTAATTCTTTATACTCTTTTACTAAATTTTTGGTTGCCTTGGTTGCCTAATGCCTTAAGTCCTTGATCTCTTTGCTGTTGCCGAGCAACCAAACGGGCAACCAAATGGGCAACTTAAATTTTTTAGTTGCCGGTGGCAGGGCAACTAAATTTCGCCGTTTGGTTGCCCAGGGTTTGGTTGCCCATTTGGCTGCTCATTTGGTTGCCCAGGTCTTTCGAATGCCCTTTGGCGGCCGTATAATAGCGCGCAATGCTTAGATGGGTAGTTTAATTTGCGCCAGCCCTCGTCCTTTATGAGGCGGTTAACCCGCCGCGCGAGGTATCGGTAGCGGTCATCGGTCATGTCGCGGCCCATCTGCTCGCAAATGAACTCCGCGGCGCAAACGCGTGTGCGTTGCTCCGTGCCCTCCATGTCCAGCGGGTCAGGATTGTGCAGCCATGCCCGGCGTCGCTGCAAGTCCCACGTCGCCCAGCTTGGCGGCAGCTTGCGGTCGAGGAAGCCGCGCAGCATCTCGGCCATCGGGTCGTCGGCCGCGTCGTTGTAGTCGCTCTGTCGTCGGCGTGCCTCTCGCTCCATGTTTCCGTCGAGCCACAGCCGCTCACCGTCGCGCCACCGCTGCACGGCTTCGGCCCACAGCTGGTCGCGGTCGGCCTCCAGGGCCTCCCGTGGCTTGTCGTATTTGCGCAGCGCGGCATCGACGGCAATCACCCAAAAGCGGCGGTTGCCCGTGTCGCCCTTGAGGAAGAGCGCCTCATTGGTGGTGCCGCAGAAGACGCATTGCCTCGGGTGGCGTTCCACCACGGTGCCGTAGGCGGGCCTGTAGCGGTCGTCCTGGCGGCTGATGTATGCCTTCACCTGCTCCACGTCGCTGCGCTTTATGCCGCCCAGCTCGGGCAGCTCTATCACCCAGCCGCCACAGGCTTGCTCCATGCCCTGCTTGCCCTCCATCGTCACCAGGCTGTCGCTGAACCACTCGCCGCCCATCACGCTGAACAGCGTGCTCTTGCCGATGCCCTCCGGGCCGGTAATGATCAGGCAGTAGTCATACTTGATGCCCGGGTGCATCACCCTTGCCACGGCGGCGGTGAAGTGCTTGCGTGTCATCATCCTGTTCAGCTCGTTGTCCTCCGCGCCCACGTAATCGATGATTAGGCGGTCGAGCCTCGGCGTGCCGTCCCAGCGCAGCGCGTTCAGGTATTCGCGCACCGGGTGGCGGCGGTGCCTCGTGAGCACGGCTGCCGTGGCATCCTTGATTTTGTCCTTGCCCGTGAGGTTGTAGTTCTCCTCCAGGTAAACTCGCAAGTTTGCGTCGTCACGGTTGCCCCACTGCGTTGCCTTTGCGTCCCACGGCAGCCCGCCCGCCACGAGGTCAAAGCCGCTGAAAAGGTCGTGCCAGATGTGGCCCTTCAGCCCCGGGTCGTTCTCAAGCACCGCTATGATGTTGGCCGCGGTAGACTTGATATTGCCCTTGCGGTCATAGTCGAGCGCAGTCATCCAGGCTTCGTCCTCATTGCCCTCGGGCACCTCGATGCCGCTGAAGTCGTCCTCCGCGCCCTTGCGCCGCTCCTTTGTCAGCAGCACGCGCACGCGGCTGTCGGCCGCCGCCCGCTCCTGCATCAGGGCGTAGCTCGGCAGCCCTGTTACGTCGGCCGCCCTGCTGCCCTCGTCACGCACTCCGAAGAGGTGGATGCGGCATAGGTCAAAGGCGTTGCAAAGCTGCCGGCTCGCGGGGTCGGTCTCGTGGTTGCTGTAGGCCCACTTGCCCGCGTAGCACACAAGGCCGCCCGCCACGCTGCCCTTGCGGTAGGTGTAGCGGCCCTCGTGGGCCGTCGGCTCGTAGACGTCGGGCAGCAGTGCCTCGATGGCCTCCTCGATGGTGTACGCGCGGCAGAAAGCGCCGATGATGCCCGGCTTCTCGGTTGGGTCGCCGGCACGTTTGGCCTCGTGGGCCATCGTGTCGGCCTCGCCCGGGGCCGTCGGCCACGACGATGCGTCACGCCAGTCGCTGTATCCTGCCAGCACCGCATCGACGTCGCATGCCGGGCCGTCCTGCTGCCTGAACACCCACTCGCCGTCGCGGCTGGTGCTCGGCCAGTACATCAGACGCGGCAGCTGGTAGGTCGTCACGTCAAACATCCCCATCCCCAGCGCGTCGGCTATCCTGCGGCACAGAGGCTCGTATTCCTCCGGCATCGCAGGCCGGCTGAGCGGGAACACCAGCCGGTAGCGCGGAGCCTCCGGCGTGTGCTTGTGTGTCGAGTAAAGCAGAGCCGCAAAATCATACTGCTGCGTGAAATCGTCCCACACGTCGGCCGTGGCACGGTCGATGTCCAGTGTGGCCACGCTGCGCCACATCACACACCCGTTCTTGCGGCGGCCGCCGTTCAAGAAGCCGCCCACAAAGCCACCCACATCTTTCACCTGCGCCTGCTCCTCGCGGCTCATGCGTGCATACTCCGCGGTGCTCTCTCCCGTGCGGGTTGTCTTCGAGCACCGCTTCGCGAGCTCGCTCCAGCGCCATTTCCGGTTGCGCCATTTCTTCGCCATGCGGCTGTGCGCCGTGGCGATGTCGATTTCAAAGTCATGCGTCATAAGCCCTCCAGCATGTCAGCATAATAACCCATGTCGGCCTTGCCGGCCGTCAACTCGGCCAGGTGGGCCTTGCCACATTTCCTCACCCGTAAGCTGAACGGGTGCTCCTCGTCGGCCAGCAGCGTACTCAGGCGCCGCAGCTGGTCTGCATTCATCATCTTTGCCAGCCTGACGGTGCCGGCGGATATATTGTTTGCTTTTTTCATTTTTTTGTCTCATTATTATTTTTGAATCAATCCTTCAAATAGTAAGGCGTGGTGTATCCCGCACCCCTTAGCGGCAATCCGGGAGCCCATGAGATGGGGCTGCTGAACAGCTCCTCCACGTCGGCCAACGTCTGGCCGGGCTTCGCTTCGACGATGATTTCGTCGTGGATGTGGAACACGACATTAAGCCCCTTGCGTCTGGCCCGCAGCAGCACCTCGCCCAGGATGTCTCGGGCGATGGCCTGCACCATGTTCTCGACCAGCTTGCCGCCGTATGTGCGCACCTTGCCCCATTTCCGCGTTGTCTGGTCCAGACCCTCATATTCAACCGTCGTGTGGCTGCGGCCCCAGCGGTCGGTCTCCTCGCCGAGGGCCGCGCGCGGGTAGCATATGGTGCGGCCGCTTGGCAGCGTGATGGTCATCATGCCCCACCGGCGCTCCACAACCATGCCGCGGTGCATCACTACCGCGTTGCCCGTGCTGATGGCGGCCGCGGCCGCGCGCTCCGCCGTGCGCCAAAGGCTCACGATGGCCGGGTTGCTCTCGCGCCATTTGCGCACAATGTCGTTCATCTCGCCGGTTGTCAGCCCCAGGCGGCTGCCGCCCATTGCCTCCAGCGCGGCAGTCCCTCCGCCGTAGCCGAGCCCCAGGACTGCAACCTTGCCACGCTGGCGCAGATGGCTGTTGGCTCCGTGCTTTTCAACGGGCACGCCAAACATTCGGCTCGCCGTCTCACAGTAGATGTCATGGCCATGCCTGAATGCCTCAAGCACCCATTTTTCCCCCGCCAGCCAGGCGATGACGCGTGCCTCGATCGCGCTGAAATCGCACACGTGGAAGGTGTGCCCCGGCGCGGCCACGAAGGCCGTGCGGATGAGCTCGCTCAGTGTCTGCGTGACGCCTCCATATTCGCATTCGAATTCGTCGAGGTCGCCCTGCAGCACAAGCCGGCGGGCATTGTCGAGGCTCTCGAGGTGGTTCTGCGGCAAGTTCTGCACCTGCACCAGGCGGCCTGCCCAGCGGCCCGTGCGCGCGGCTCCGCAGAACTGCAGCAGGCCGTGAAGCCTGCCGTCGCTGCAAACACACTGGCGCATGGCCTCATATTTCTTGTTGCTGGTCTTGCCCAGCTCGCGTCTGAGCGCCAGCATCGCACGCACCTTGGGCCACATCTCCAGCCTTGTCTCAAGCTCCCCGAGGCCGCTTTTGCCGAGCGAGTCCACGGTGATGCCTGTCGTGGACTTGATCCACGCTTTGAGCTGTGTGGGGCTGTTCGGATTATCGAGCCCCGTCAGCGCCTTGGCGCGTTCGGTGAGCTCTGCCTTGTAGGCAGTGTCAAACGCGGCAGCGTTGTCTACCAGACGGAGGTCAATCATCACACCGCGGTCGTTGATTTCCTGGTCGGCGATATAAAGCTCATCATCGAAAGCCGCGGCCTCGAGCCGCCTTACCTTGCGCAGGATAGCCTGCTCCACCTCAACATCTCGGATGTTGTAGCGCTTGAACACATCCCACTTCTCCGGCGCGTCCCCCGGCATGTGGCGGCCTTCGCCGCGGGCGGGTGTCGAGAAGTATCTGATCAATGCTTTGCCCTCCTTCATCTTGCCTTCTTCAAGGCCGAGCACCTCTGCGCATTGGCCGAGGCTCAGCGGCAGCCCCATGCGCGCCGCGCGTACCATCGTGCATTTCCACTGCGCCGGGTCGAGCCGCCCTTTGACGCCGAGCCAGCGGCCCAGGCAGATGCGCTCGAAGGCCGCGTTAAACGCCGTTTTTGTCACCCGCGGGTCGGTGAGGGCATCCTTCACCTCACACGGCAGCTGCTCGCCGCTTGCGAGGTCGACGCATTGCACCTCGCCGCCGTCGATGCTGTAGCCGAAGAGCAGCACCGTGAAGCCCGGGTCCTCGACATAGCGGTATACGCCGCATTCGGTCAAGTCAGCCCCGCTGTATGTCTCAATGTCGATTCCTAATTCTTTCATTTTTCTTTCATCGAAAAAGCCCCGGCAGCCCACTGTGGCCACCGGGGCTATTACTCATCTCATATTGTGCGTGTGGCCTTTAAAGGTCGTCATCGTCCTCGTCGTCAAGGTTTACGGCCTCGAAGTCGTTGCTGGCGCTGGTGCGTCCGCCCAGGTGGTCGCCGTCGGCTGTCTTCATCACGTTGTTCAGCCCGCAGGCGATGCCGTTGTTGCCGCTCACGCTGTAGCCGTAGAACGTCACGCTGACCACAGCCCAGATGCCGCTGTAGACCTCCTCCTCGTCGAGGATGGGCGCGCGGCTCTTGTCAACCACGCCCGGGCGTGTGCTGCACTTCGCGTTCACATACCAATGGCCATCGTAGGTGTCGTCCTCCTTCTCGTCCCCGTCGCGCAGCGCGTTGTCGAGCTTCTTTGGCATCTTGCCACCCCATTTGCCGACCACTGCGGCCTTGCGGGCGGCCTCAATGGCTTTGTTGATTGCGTCGACAGTCTCGTGCTCGTCCTTTGGAATAAGGATGTTGGTCATATACTTGCCGACGCCCGTATCGCCATCCGGGGCGTATTTGCTGAAGAGGTGCGTGTAGCTGAGGCGGCAGGGGCCAAATACGATTTTGTTGTCTTTTACGATAGGTCTGATCATTTTGTACTTGTTCATTTTATTACTTTTCTTAGTTATACATTAATTCCTTGGAAATCATTCACCGCTGCGTTGAAGGCCGGGCGCTTGTCGCTCTCCGGCACCAGCGTCGGCTTGCCCTGCGGTTTTGCTATACAGTCGCCGCACAGGGTGGCAAAGCGCTTCTTGCCCACCAGCCGCTCGAGGTCGGTGATGGTGCGCAGCTCGGTGGGGCGGAGGTAGTCCTCGGGCTTGTAACCCTCTTCCTGCAGCGTTTCCATAACTGCATCCGGCTCGGTGATGCGGCGCACGCTGCGCCCCTCCACCAGCTTGTAGCCATCGTAGGCCACTCCCTCGAGCGCTTGCTGCAGCGTGAAGTCCTCAACGCCGCTTAGCCATGTCTTGATGATCGGCAGCATAGGCAAAATCTGCTTTGCCATCTCATCTGGGCTCAACAGCTTCGGGTCAGGTGTCTGCCCCACGCGGTTGACGCACTGCTCGGCCAGGGCGCGGCACGTGCTGCGCACCTTGCAGAAACGGCACCAGTCGCCCGGTATCTGCCAGCCCTTGCCGCTGTAGGCCTCCTCGGCTTTGGGCTTGAGCGTGTAGTCGGCCCAGTCGAGCAGGTCGTCTACTCCCAGTTCCCACTCGCTCAGGTTGTCGAGCCGCGGCTGCACGATGGTCATGCGCACGGTCTTGATGTCGTAATCGAAGCTGAAGCGGTCGTAAGCGCCCAGGGCATAAATCATCATCTGTGGGTTGTCGTCCGCCTCAACGCGGACGCCCTTGCCGTATTTGAAGTCGATGACCTCCATCACGTCATCGGCAATGATCACCGCGTCGCTCGTGCCGAAGGCCTCGGGGATGCGCTTGCTGAAGTCAAGCCTCACCTCCACCAGCAGCTGTGCGTCGGCGGTGCGCTGGAGCGCTGCGTTCAGCTTCCCGATCACTATCGTTTTGTATGACTCGGTGTGCTCGTCCATTTCGCCGGTGTGGTATTTGTCGAGCATATCGATTTCAGCCTGCTCGTCGTCGGTTGCCTGGCCGATAAATTCCTTGAGCTTCTTGGCGCAGTATGCGTGCGCCAGGGTGCCCTCCTCGGCAAAGGTGCTGCCTTTGTCCTCGATGCCGCGCTCAAGGAGCGGCGCGGCGGTGCAGTGCAGCCATCTGTGTGCTGCACTGGGGCTGAGTAATGCGTGCTGGCCTGGCATGTCAGAAGGGTAGTGTTGTGACACCGATGGTGCCGTCGTCCTTAATTCCCAGCTCGTCACACTGGGCTATGAATTGTGCGCGCCGCTCCTCGGGCAGTGCGCTGGGCTTGTCGGCTCCCAGCAGCGAGGCGATGTTCTTGAACTCCGAGGTCAGCTGGCGGTGGTAGCGCTTGTAGGCCTCGCTCTGGGTGTTGTCCTTGTAGTCCTCGCCTTCGATGCGCTGTCGGGTGCGGTGCATTGCCGCGCGTACGTCCTCAGCGGTCGGTTTTTTGTCCGTTGTCTCCGGCTCAGCGGTTGTCGGCTCAGCGGTTGTCGGCTGCTGCGGCTCAGGTGCCGCGGGAGCTTTGGTTGCCTCTGAGACCGGCTCTGCCGGCATCGACGCTGTTGTCTCTACTGTCTGCGGCTCGATGGCCGCGGGGGTCTTTGCAAGTATTGCGGCCACCAGGGCTGTCAGCTCGTGCGTTACGCCGATGCTCACTTGCACGTTAATTTGAAAGTCTGTTCTCATTTTTTCTTGTCAGTTAAGATTTATATGATGTTGCTTGATTTCTCGCCGCCTTCGTGTCAAAGCTGCGCGTTCCAACAGCGGAGTATCTCTCGGCCCGTGAAAAACTTGCGGCCTGAGCCTCGCCTGAAGCCACACTTGATCAATCCGGCCTCCCACCACTTGTGGAGCGTGTTGCGGTGAATGCCCAGCAGCTCGGCGGCCTGTCCTATGGTGTAGCGGTCGGTTGCCGCCACTTTCGGCTCATGGGTTGTCATAGCTCGCCTCCTTCCTCGTCGGTGGCGAAGTAGTCCACATTGGGCAGCCATCCGGCCTTGTCGAGCCATTGGCCAGCCTTGACGCATGCCCATCCGCTCAATGCCGCCAGCACCTTGCTGGCGAGCAGCAGCCACAGGCTTGCGTCACTGCCCTCGGCAATCTCCGAGAGAAACACTATCACGCTCATTGCCATCCAAGCGGCAAGTGCTATAACCAATGCCCAGCGGGCTGCCGTGTTGATCTTCGTTTTCATTGCTTTGTCGTTTTTGTGCGTGTCTTATAGAGGCCGGCGGCCTCGATGATTCTGCGGATGCCGGGCACGGTCATCTCGTACTTGATGCAGAGGAGCTGCATTTTCCGGTATGGCGCCGTTGATGGGAAATGCCGGCAAAGATGTCGGTAGTCGTCGCAGATGGCGCGGTGGCGTTTGGCGCGCTCACGTTCGATTGGCGTCATAAGTTGTTGATTGTCGCTCATTGCTTTTCTTTTTTTTTAAAATGGGGCATCCGGGAGATGCCCCAAGGGTTGTTTATATCTCTTTTAGTGCTTGTCGGGAACCCCGAGTGTCCAGATGCGGTTGTCGTATTCGCCGCGGGTAGGGCGGAGCTCGATTATGTCGTAAGTTGCGCTGTTGGCGGCTACGGCTTCTGTGCTGTCGAGGTCTTCGATTGCGCTCCGCACCTCTTCGGCAAAATTTCCCAGCATTCGTATCTCGGTGAGGTCTCTGGCGTCGGTTGCGGCTTTGAGTGGGGCCGAAACACATCCGTCGAACCATTCTTCAAAGCCTCCCTCGGACTGAAGGATGGCGCGGGCTCCTTCGGCGCGCTCGTACCACATCACATCGGGATCGTCGGTTTTCATTTCAATCGGCCTGTAGTGGATGCCTTCATCGTTCCAGCAGCGCTCGCCGTACCGTCTCCAGTAAAGGTGAACCTCGCTGCCGATGCTCTTTGCGAATTCTTGTGCATCTTCGAAGCTGTTGAATAACTCGTGGAAAATGCCGTTAAACTGGTGACCCAGGCTGCTGTAGTGTTTTTTCGTTGTTGTCATAATCGTTATTTTTAGCTATGTTTGTATCATTGTTTTTAATTACATTGCAAAGATAATATCAATGCGATTGTAAATCAAATCAAAATGATACTATTATTGGTGATAATTAGAACAACTTTGTTCCAAAAATGATTATGATAAACGAGAATTTTTTCCTTCAGCTAAAATTTTTTTTTAAAGAAAGAGGCATTACGCAACAGCAGATAGCAAACGCTCTTGATGTTCAGCAATCATACATCGGAGCGCTGTTGAATGGCCGCAGGACTATCACCCGAAATTATGCCCAAAAATTACATGATTTATACGGCCTCTCGGTGGCGTGGCTGCTCACGGGAGAGGGAGAGATGCTGTCCTCCGGTGCCGCGGGGACGATCAACAATATTAGTATAGACGCCAGCAATAACGTCAAGGCCGGCGGCGGAGTGTCGGGCACGGTGTCGCAGGTTGGTGATTCGTCTGGAAATGACCATGAGGGTAATGTGTGCGGCCGTCTCATTGAACAAAATCAACAGCTGCTGGACATCGTGACCGACCAGCAGAAACAGATAACACATTTGTTAAATATCTTAAGCACTAAGCTATGAGTCAAAACGCTAAAATGAGCCTGACCTCTTTCGCCTCCACAATCGTCAACAATTATGCCCAGCATGAAAGTCTTTTATCCCGGTTCGCACAACTCCTGGAGGAGAGCGAGCGCCGCATCGACCGTACAAATAAAATGGTGGAAGAACTGATTGCCGTGTCGGCCCTGATCAGTAACAATTACGTGCGCCACATCCAAACGCTCACCGACTGCCGGTCGCGCCTTCTTGATGAGGTGGAGGCGTTGACCGTTCAGCTCGACGACGAGCGCCGCCGCAACCGTGAACTCATTTCGCATTTCGTCTCGGCCTCTCTGGGAAGGGCCGCAAACAATATAAACGTCAATCGCTGAAAAATGCAAAACGACCAAAGTCAAAAGGTGGTGCTGCGCTTCTATGAGGCTCTTGACCGATTAAAGGCCGATGGCGTGATTCGTGGCGTCAGTGCCTTCGCGCGCATCTATGGCGTGAATGCCTGGAATTTTGCCACGCAGCGCAAGGAGCCATGGCGCGACATGTTCCAGGTGTCGTGGCTGGGCTACTTGGTCAGCGACTTCGGAGTCTCGCCCACGTGGATTCTGCTCGGACAAGGGCGTTTTTACGCACCCGGGTGGACCGCCGAGCGCGTGAAACGGCATCTGAAAATGCAACAGCAATGCACCAATTTTTCGCCCCATCCGTAACTATTTAATAATAAACTCGTTGCATAAGCTCGTCAAATAACCACAAAGAGCTGTATGCCTGGGCAAGAGGGTGTCTCAATATTTTGCATACACGCCACAGTAAGAGTGATTTTGAAAGAACCAAACTTTTTTAAGATTATACCATGTAATTTTTATGTATTTTTTCAGTGTTAATATTACTTGTACACAAGAAAAATATCTATTTTTGCACAATTAAATTGTGTTCGGTGTTCTCAAATCAATATTATTGATTGACCCGACTGTTTGTTTTGACAGAGAGATATAGAGTAAATTCTGAGCGGTCTTCTGTCATATAGCCTATAAACGCATTTACTATATTCTTTTTTTAAGCATATGCTAAATTCTAAAATTCTGTTAGGCGCATTGTTCCTGTTTGCCGGAGCAATAGGCGCTCCGCTGAATGCTACGGTCTATGAGGCCAATTCAGTGATGATGAACACTGGTGCCGGTAGTGGCACCGACATGTATTTCTCGTTGCTTGGCGAGACAAAGGATGGCTACCAGATATGGAGTGGCAACAACACTTCGGGCAGCCACAGATGGACTTATTGGAAGATTGACGGCGGCGATAAGATTTCTTGCTCCTACACCAACATCAACACCAATACGAAATATCATTTGGATACCAGTTATTCAAATTACTTCAGAGACATTGAGTCTGACTCAAAGTACTACCACTTTCTGAAAGTGCAGGGCAAGACGTCGGCCGACTTCTTTTATTGGAACATGTCGTCGGCTCCGTCGTTCGCATCAGAATTCTACGTGGTGGCCAATGTGGATTTTTCGACCGATGCCTATAAGTTTGTGACTAAAGACCGGTGTTACAAGCAAACGGTCAATTATAAGATTAATGGCATCACAAAAACGGTTTTTGACCACTGTGTAGTGGAATACAGCACCGACAGCGGCACTTCGTGGGTCGGGGTGGCTCAGCTCGACAGTATGGCGGGAACCGTTCAGGCAAAGGTGCCTTGGACTGCCACTGCGGTGCGTTACCGCGTAAAGGCCTACCCTAAGAGCAGCTACAAGGTAGTGGTAGAAAACGGATATTGGGCCGTTGCCGACACTACCGACCGGGAGCTTAAGCCCACCGACGTAGACTATTCGTTTAATGTGACAGACCTTAAGAGCAGCTGCAAAACCGATAATTATGGCAACAAGCTATACACGCCGATAGTTTCATATAGCTGCTCCGACAACATAAAAGACGCATTCAGCACAGGCAGAATCCTCTCAAGCATTGACGGCGGCGAGACGTGGTCTCCCGTCATGAGAGACTTGAAATCAAGCAAGGGCTCGTTCTCTACAACAGTCCTTGCCGGCTTTACGAGATATATGTTCCGCATATACTGGGAGTCGGTCAGTGGAGCTCAAGACATTAAGGAACTGAATCCGGTTGCGCAGATTGACACTTGCCTCACCTATGCCCCGGCTTTCGTGGTGGCGCAGCTAAAAAGCGAAATTGACGATGGCAAGGACCAAATACACAAAACACTGTCGCCCACAGTGCAGTTTCTGCTCAACGACGACTTGTATATGACCTGTCGCGGCAATGCCGTGATTTCGGTGTCGAGCGACGACGGTGCCACATGGACCGAACTGAGCCAGGTTGCCGTCAATAAAAAAATATGCACTGCACAGGTGACCATTCCGGCCGACAAGACACAATATAAATTCCGCATACAGCTGAAATCGGTTATCGACGAGGACCATAAAACGATGACGGAACAGACCGTGTCGGTTGAGACCCCAACCTACCTGTATACCCCCGACATCCCGACCGGCGTTGACGATGTGCCAATTGACGGCGGCAACGCCCTTGTCGACGTCTACACACTATCGGGCAAACTAGTTGCTAAGCAGGTGCGCGCCTGCGACATCAACAACATTCTTGAAGGCGGCACATACGTTGTGGGCCACAAGGTGGTGATTGTCAACAAAAGCGCAAAATAAACACTGAAGAAGCAGAAAGACTCAACAATAATAAAAAATCAATAATATGTTGAACAAGAAAACATTCATTGGATTACTGACCATTGTTTTCGGACTCGTATCCTATACTGCAAGCGCAACGGTATATGCCGCCAAAAAAGTGGTGATGACCACTGGAACAGCAGAATCGGGCGCGAATATCAATTTTGTATATTTGGGTGAAACGAGCGACGGACACCAAATATGGAGCGGAAACAACACTTCAAACGGCAGCTGCCGTTATACTTACTGGACAATTGACGACGGCGACAAAATCTCAAAAAGCACATCGAAATTTGAGCTCAATAAACAAGTGACACTGACCACAAGCTACAACAGCTATCTGAATTGGTCGAACCGAGACATTGAGACCGACCCGAAATATTATCATTTCGTGAGGATTGTCAACAAAACAGAAGCCGTGCACTTTTGCTGGGACATGTCGTCAACTCCGTCCTTTATCAATGATTATTATCTGGCAGGTGCTTCCGTTGATGCCACAGCAGGTGATTATGAACTGTTGGGAAACGAGAAGTGCTATAAGCAGCAAATCAGCTGGTCGATGCGTGGAATCACAGAAGACTGCTATAGCTACTCAAACATCGAATATAGCACCGATGGCGGCAAAACGTGGCAGATGGCAGCATCGGTCGACAGCATAGAGGGAAGCACCACAGTGAAAATTCCCTGGACAGCAGAAAAAGTGCGCTACCGCGTAACGGCCTACCCCAAGCCGTACTACAAAGTGGTGGTTAAAGACGGATGCTGGGTCTATACCGACTCGGTGGATTGCGAGCTTAAGCCCACCGGCATCTTCAGCCGTATCATAGCCGATGACATAAAAAGCGGATATTACGAAGGTCAGAAATCAACCCAGCGGTTTTATCAGCCCACTATAACGTTGTATGCCTCCGACAATCTGCTCGCCGCTTTGAGCAGTTCCAAGATACTCTACAGTATCGACGGCGGAGATGTGTGGCTCCCGTCCGACAAGGTAGATATCGGCAATGGCTCCTTTAAAATCAGTGTCTATGCGGGATACACTAAATACCAGTTCAGGGTGCTTTCAAATTCCATCAGCGAGTTTAGCCATATCGATGAATTTAATCCAGTAGCGACTTCGGATTTGTATACCGTGACCTACTCGCCCAGTGTGGACTTGATATATCTGAACGGCAGCATCGATGAAAACCGCGATGATGTGGCAAAGACGTTCTCGCCCACAATAGGCTATGTGTTTAATGACGATTTGTATCAAACTTGCTATGGCAATGCCGTGATCTCGTTGTCTACCGATGGCGGTGCCACATGGACTGAGATCAGCAGCTTCGCCGTCAAGTCACCCGAGGGAACTCAGAAAGTTACCATACCGGCCGACATGGCACAATATAAATTCCGCATCTCGGCCACCAGCACAATCGACTGGAATAGCACAAAACAGACAGAGAGCACATTGTCAAATGACTCGCCCAACTATCACTATTCGATTCCCACTGGTGTGGACGATGCCACAATCGACAGCGCCGACGATGCACCGGTTGATGTGTTCACGCTGTCGGGCAAACTTGTAGCCAAGCAAATACGCCCCAGTGAAGTGAAACACACCCTCGAAAGCGGCACTTACGTCGTGGGTAGCAAAGTGATGGTTGTGAAATAAAACCATCGTCACCGCGGCGGCCAACATTTGTGGCCTATGAGGCGGTGAAAGCAACACAGAATGAACAACGGCAGCAGCCCCCTTTGGACTGCTGCCGTTGTCTGTACATGTGCTGATGAAAAAATTAAGGCAGGCGACGTCAAATGTGCAAAGCCGCTCCGCCTCGTTAACAACTAAAAACTACTGCGAAATTATGCCTTTGTCATTACACAGCCATAACGCCAAAGTCAAACTACAGTAAAAAAGTCTGTTCTCAGCGTCACTCTCTGGTATTCAGCTTTTTTTGCTATCTTTGCATTTAGGCATGGGCCACGGTCGATGTGGAAAACCGAGGCCGCACAGCTCACTCGGCCAGTGCACATAGCCGCACACGCCTGAAAATTATGGCAAGAACCACCTTTCGCGAAAATCGACTGAGTTAAAGTAATTGGGGAAAAACAATGATATGCAAGTGTCCACAATGCGGTAAACCGCTTGAAATATCAAACGAGGAACTCGCCCGCAATGGTTGCCGGGTGGTGTGCCCGCAGTGCCTCGCCGATTTTGAGCCCGAGGGTATCGACCGCCAGGCCATTGAGGCTTTGACGGCTAAAGATCCCGAGCCCGAACCGCAGCATTGCCTCCATTGTGGTCACAGCTTGCCTGCGGCCGGGTTGCTCTATTGCCCGTGGTGCGGGAAGCCGCTCGATGTGATGCCTGCACCGCCTCCGTCGAAGCCAAAACCAGATTCGGAGGGGCAACCAGTCGAGCCGTCATTACCCACCGAACAACCCGATCAAGCCAAAGCCCAAGAGTCGGCCACCAGGCCACCGCTGTTTATGCCTTATCGCCTTGGGCATGTGGCCGAGCAGCCTGCTTCGCCTCTGTTTCGCAGGGTTTGCTACGCAATAATCGCTTTGCTCATTGCCGCATGGGTGGCAATGGTGTGCCTGTAGCGCGTTCTTCCCCCGCCTTTTGAGAAAACGTGGGCATCCCCTCTTGCTTGGCATTTCAAGAGATGCTATCCGTGATGCTCTAAACGAAAAAATATGCCTATCTTTGCATTATGCAACAGACTAACCAGCAAATGCCGATGCACATCGATGTTGACACTCTTCTGCGTCAGCGGCTCCCACGCCACTATCGCTATATTCCGCGTTGGGCCGTGCGATGGCTGGCCCGCACCGTGTGCCAAGACGAGTTGAACGGTGTGTTGCAAGCCGTGGGCGACAAACGCGGTGTGGAGGCTGTGGACCGGGCGCTAGATCACATGGGCATAAAGCTGCAAGTGACAGGCCTTGAAAACATACCCGCCGATGGCCGATTTGTGATGGCCAGCAATCACCCCCTCGGTGGCCTCGACGGCCTTGCCTTGATATCGCTGATGGGACACCGCTACGGATACGACGGCATTCGTTTCATGGTCAACGACTTGCTGATGGCGGTAGAGCCGCTGCGCGGAATCTTCTTGCCAATCAACAAATTTGGGCGTCAATCGAGGCAGGCGGCCACGCAAATAGAGCAAGAGTGGGCCGGCAACAGGCAGATGCTCACGTTCCCTGCCGGACTTTGTTCCCGCATGATGCCCGATGGCTCCATTCACGACCTGGCCTGGCAAAAGTTCTTTGTGACGCGGGCCATCGCTCATCACCGTGATGTGGTGCCCATATATTTCGATGCGCACAATTCGCTCTTTTTTTACCGCTTGGCTAAATTTAGAGCCAAACTGAAACTGAAATTTAATATAGAAATGATATATTTGCCAAGTGAAATGATGAAGTGCCGCAACACCACACTTCACATTCACATAGGCAAGCCCGTGAAATGGACCACACTCGATGCAGCCCACCCAGCCGCCGAGGCAAGTCGGCTTTGTGGCTTGGCCTACGGGCTGGCTACCGGTAACAGACCGCAACCATCTGGTGCCCACGTTGAATACTAAATGGAATTTAAATGGAACAAGTAATTGCCCCTGTCGACACGCAACTTATTGAGAAAGAACTCACTGCCGAACGGTTTCTGCGCCACACCAACAAGGCCGGCAACGAGATCTATGTGGTTGATGCCTTCAATGCTCCCAATACCATGCGCGAGATTGGCCGTTTGCGCGAAATCACATTCCGCGCGGCGGGTGGCGGCACTGGCAAAAGTTGCGACATCGACGAGTTTGACACCATGCCCAAGCCGTGCAAGCAGCTGATAGTGTGGGATCCAGAAGAACGTGGAATCATAGGAGCCTATCGGTTTATCGTAGGCACCGACGTGGAAGTCTCTGATGACGGGGTGCCCCGCATAGCCACAGGCCACATGTTTAAGTTCTCATCCAAATTCATTAGCGATTATCTGCCCCTCACCATTGAGCTTGGGCGATCGTGGGTGAGGCCCGACTACCAGTCGTCGCAAGCCGGAGCTAAGGCACTGTTTGCCCTTGACAATCTGTGGGACGGCCTTGGAGCACTCACGGTGGAATATCCGCAAGTGCAGTATCTGTTTGGCAAGATGACCATGTATCCGAGCTATCCACGCGACTGCCGCGACATGCTGCTGCAGTTCCTTGCCTTGCATTTTCCCGACCCCGAATGCCTCGTGCGCCCCATAACACCGCTCAACACCGGTGATGCCGGTGGCGAATGCGCTACCTGTTTCACCGGAGCCGACTTTGGGGAGGACTACCGCCGCCTGAAGCATTTCATACGCGACCATGGCTATAACATTCCGCCGCTGGTCAACAGCTATATGAGTCTTTCGCCACGAATGCATGTGTTTGGCACAGCCATCAACCATGAGTTTGGCGAAGTGGAAGAAACCGGAATCTTCATAAAGATCGATGAGATTACTGTTCAGAAGAAGAGCCGTCACATCGACACTTACCATAACGACAAGCGGCGTTGAGCGCTATGGCGGCCCATCCCGCATGGCGCAAGTGCGCTCTTGCAGAGTGAGGGAGCGACAGGGAAAAAGCATCCCAATACAAACAAGACATTGATGAAAGACAATTCACATCTAAGACAAATCATGGCCCTTGTGGCGGCCGTTATCGTTGGCACAGCAGTTGTGCAGGCCGATGTCTTGCCCGACGATGACGATGATGACCATGTGGTGAGCTATGAAGCCGCCATCACAGCCAATGCGGGGTCGGGCGAGTTGGCTCCATACTACATTACAGCCAATCGTGGCGGCACGTTGAGCCAGCGCTATTCGGCGCTTGCAAGCGCCCACCTGTGGCATGATGTCGACACCACCGACCGCTTCTCGTGGGGCTATGGTGCCGAGTTGTGGGGTGGCTATACCTCGAGTGCCGACTATGACCGCTACAACACCACCACCGGCAAGTTTGACCCCATAGGCCGTCATCCGGCACGCGTGTGGATACAACAACTATACGCCCAAGTGAAATTTCGTGGAGCCTACCTCACCGCAGGGCAGCGCGAACACAAGTCACCGTTGCTCAACAGCCGTCTCTCAAGTGGCGATTTGGCGATGAGCGGCAACGCGCGCCCAGGCATGGGTCTGTCGGCCGGATTCATCAATTTCCAGAACATTCCGTTCACCCGCGGGTGGGTGCAGATATGTGGCGAGATAGGCTACTATCGCCTTGGCGACAGCAAGTGGATCAACGACCACTACAACTATTATAATTCAAAAATCACAACAGGCTACTGGCTAAACTACAAAAACGCCTATTTCCGAACCAAGCCCACTGAGCGGGTAGTGTTCACCATAGGAATGCAGGCTGCTTGTCAATTCGGCGGCAGTTACCGCCTATACCAAGCTGGACAATGCGTCACTGAAATGGAGATGAACAGCAACCTCAAGAGCTTTTTCCACGCCTTGATACCCGGTGCTGGCGGTGGCGGCAACAAGGGCGACGACGATTACATTGAAGGCAACCATGTGGGGTCTTGGGACGTGGTGCTCGACTGCAAGCTGCCTCACGGTGCCTTGCTTCGCGGCTACTACCAGTCGCCGTGGGAAGACGGCTCGGGCATAGGCAAACTCAACGGCTTCGATGGTCTGTGGGGGCTGGAGTGGCGCAACGGCAACACCCAAGCTCCTGTCACCGGGGTTGTGATTGAATACCTCGACCTTACCAATCAAAGCGGCCCCATACACTACCGTTCGAGCGACTATGCCGAAGCTGGCATTGAAGGGTCGCTCACCAAGGGGCAGGCCACAGGGTCGGATGACTACTACAATAACTATGCCTACTGCGGCTACCATTCACGGGGCATGGCCATAGGGTCGCCCATGGTGAAGTCGCCAATCTACAACCAAGACGGATATCTGGGTTTCACCGACAACTTGCTGCGCGGTTTCCACATTGCCGTGAGCGGCTGTGTGGGCGGCGCCGTTGACTACCGCGCTATGGCTAGCTACCGGCGGTCGTGGGGCACGCCGTTCCTGCTGCGCACCGAGCCTCTGTCGGTGACATCGGCTATGCTTGAGGCCACCTATCATGTGAGGCGCGTTAGCGGGCTTCGCATCATGGCTCAACTGGCCATTGACCGCGGCAAGCTCTATGGCAACAACTTTGGCGGCCTGCTCACGGTGAGCTATCGCGGCGACTTCACGCTACACTGATTATTACAAACCACAAGCCAAAACACATTTATGAGCAAAACTATAATAAATTCAGCATTGGTCATGGCGGTACTGCTGTTGTTGCCGGCATGCACACATAACAACGGCGACATTGGCCCGTGGTTCGGCGCATGGAAGGTGGAGAGCATAACAGTCGACGGCACTCCGCAAGCCGGCTATGAGGGCAATCTGTTCTTCCTGTTCCAATCTAATGTGGTGAAATTGAGCATGGCGCAGGACCACCACGAGTCGATTGACGTAAACGGCAATTGGGAAGAAAGCGGCGGCAACATGCACCTAAGTTTTCCTGACCCAAGATTTCAGCCTCATGCCGTGACCGGACTGCCTGCCGAGAGCGACCTTGCCGTGACCGGCCCCAGCAATGGGCGTGTGACCCTCACATGGACCAACCCCGATAACGGGGCGGTGACGGTGTTTCAACTTAAAAAATGGGTGTAGGCCACATAATGCAATGAAACGCAAGAACACAAAATTCAAAGCAGCCTTTTTAACAATCACATTTGTGGTGATTGTGGCTGGTGTGTGGGCCTACTACACACGATATGGAGGCAAGCAACTGCTTCAGCAAATAATATCACCGCAACCCGAGCGGCTGTTCACGCCCTCGGCAAGCGATTCGGTGCGCCGCAGCCATGGTGGCTACGAGTTTGGCCGTCCGGTGGAGAGCCTTGTCGACGACGGAGACTTCTCAGGAGGCGCCACAGCCGGGAAAGGCAAAGGCGGGCAGGGTGGCCAATCGGTAAAGCAGCGAGTGAAAGCCGTGCGCGCCAAGTATCACAAATTGCAAAACGTATATGCCAGCTACCAGCGCAAGCCATCACCCGAGTTGGCCAAGCAAGGCAAGCAGTTGAAGGAGGAAGTGGGCAATGAGCTCGATGAGCTTATGCCGCTAGCCAAGCAATACGACTATCAGGAAGGCATCGACGAGGGCAACGACATGCGCCGCGAAATGCAGACTATGAACTTCGACTGACCTCCACCTTGCGCAGTCTTCCCGCTTTTTGTGGAACGGGGTAACACCTGTTGCTATTTGAGGGCAAAAAATACCTATTTGTTGCGATGCTCCCGACCATGCTTCAAATGCCATTTGTAAGTAACTTTGCACGTAAAAACATAAAGAATCAATAGATATGAAAATTCAAGACATTCATGCGCGTGAGATTCTTGATTCACGCGGCAATCCCACAGTAGAAGTTGAAGTTACTCTGGAAAACGGCGTTATGGGACGTGCTTCGGTTCCCAGCGGCGCATCAACTGGCGAGAACGAGGCCCTCGAGCTGCGCGACGGCGACAAGTCGCGTTTCGGCGGTAAGGGTGTGGCCAAGGCTGTGGCCAACGTCAACGATAAGATAGCCCCCGCGATTGTGGGCTGCGAGGTGACCGACCAGCGCGGTATCGACCACAAGATGATTGCCCTCGACGGCACAAAGACCAAGAGCAACCTTGGCGCTAACGCCATTTTGGGTGTGTCGCTCGCTGTGGCTCATGCTGCTGCCGCATCGCTCAACCAGCCACTTTACCGCTACCTTGGCGGTGTGAATGCCTATGTGCTGCCCGTGCCCATGATGAACATCATCAACGGTGGCGCGCACAGCGATGCTCCTATTGCGTTCCAGGAATTCATGATTCGCCCTGTGGGTGCTAAAAACGAAAAAGAAGCCATCCGCATGGGTGCCGAGGTGTTCCATGCCCTTCAGAAAAACCTCAAAAAGCGTGGCTTGAGCACTGCTGTGGGCGATGAGGGCGGATTTGCTCCGGCTCTCAATGGCATTGAAGATGCCCTCCAAAGCATTGTAGATGCAATCAAGGACGCAGGCTATAAGCCCGGCGACGATGTGCGCATTGCCATGGACTGCGCCGCAAGCGAGTTTGCCGTGGTTGAAGACGGCAAATACTACTACAACTACAAGCAGTTGTCAAACGGCATGCCTAAAGACCCCAACGGCCAAAAGCTCAGCGACGAGCAGCAGATTGAGTATCTTGAGAAACTTGTTGACACTTATCCCATCGACTCAATTGAAGACGGCCTTGACCAGAACGACTGGGAAGGCTGGGTTAAGCTCACCAAGGCCATTGGTGAGCGTTGCCAGCTTGTGGGCGACGACCTCTTTGTGACCAACGTGAAATTCCTTGAGCAAGGTATCAAAAAGGGTGCTGCCAACTCAATTCTGATTAAAGTGAACCAGATAGGTTCGCTTACCGAAACGCTCGATGCCATTGAAATGGCTCACCGTCACGGCTACACCACTGTGACCTCACACCGCAGCGGCGAGACTGAAGACACCACAATTGCCGACATTGCTGTGGCCACCAACAGCGGTCAAATCAAGACCGGCAGCATGAGCCGCACCGACCGCATGGCTAAATACAACCAGCTTCTGCGCATCGAGGAACAACTCGGCGACAATGCAGCTTATGGCTATCAGAAACTGAAATAATCCCCATTGATAGGGAACTGACTGTAACAGGAAAAAACGGCAGATGTCTCCTCGCCGCCATTGGCCGGGCAGATGTCTGCCGTTTTTTTCTTGCAACATGAATGCTCAGGCAATGCGCAAAATGCGAATAATGCGCTTATTGCAATTTGGTTGCATGTAAAAATTAGTAATTTTGCCACAGATTTTAGAAATACAGGTAAACGAAACATGAAGCTATCACAACTGAAGACAGGCGAAAAAGGCGTAATAGTCAAGGTGCTTGGCCACGGCGGTTTCAGAAAACGCATCGTGGAGATGGGTTTCATCAAGGGTAAGGTGGTGGAGGTGCTGCTGAATGCTCCTCTCAACGACCCCGTGAAATATAAGCTGATGGGATATGAAGTGTCGCTCAGGCACGATGAGGCCGAAATGATTGAGGTGATATCGGTGGCCGAGGCACGGCAAATCGAAAGCACTGCCATTGATGTGACCAACCCGCAAGTGGTGACCAGTGCCGACGAACCCGAGCTCACCGAGCAGCAACTGCATGATGCTGCCATGAAGAAAAGGCGCACCATCAATGTGGCGCTTGTGGGCAATCCTAATTGCGGCAAGACCTCGCTGTTCAACTTCGCTTCGGGGGCGCATGAGCGTGTGGGCAACTATTCGGGTGTGACCGTCGATGCCAAAGAGGGTCATGCCACATTTGAGGGCTATGAGTTCAATATAGTCGACCTTCCCGGCACATATTCGCTTAGTGCCTACAGCCCTGAGGAGCTGTATGTGCGCAAGCAGATAGTTGAGAAGACGCCCGACGTGATAATCAACGTGATCGACTCAAGCAACCTTGAGCGCAATTTGTATCTCACCACCCAGCTGATTGATATGCACTTGCGCATGGTGTGCGCTCTCAATATGTTCGACGAGTTTGAGAAGCGTGGCGACCAACTCGACCGCGACTGCCTGTCGCAGCTGCTTGGCGTGCCCATGGTGCCCACATCGTTCAGGACCGGCCGCGGTCTTGATTTGCTGTTTCACATAGTAATCAACATGTATGAGGGGATTGACTTCATTGGCGCCGACGGACGCATCAACCCCGAGGTGGCACGAGAGATACGCGAGTGGCACAAAAACTATGACTCGAAATTAGGCGACCACGAAGAGGATTTCGCCTCGCAAGACGACAAACCGCACAACAATGTGTTCCGCCACTTGCACATCAACCTTGGTGAGCCTGTGGAAAAGGGCGTGTTGAGTCTTCAGCAGTTGCTGAAGGCGCATGGTGAACTCCGCTCGCGATACTCAACGCGCTATCTGTCGATAAAGTTGCTTGAGAACGACCCCGAGGCCGAAAAACTGGTGCAGGGGCTTACCGATGGCCAGCAGATAATTGCAGCGCGTGATGCCGCGGCAGCCGAAATCGCAGCCGAGACCCAGGAAGACAGCGAGACGGCCGTGATGGACGCAAAATACGGATTCATTCACGGCGCTCTCAGTGAGGCCGGCTATAGCGAGGGCAACAAGAAAGACACCTACAAGGTGACACACTTGGTCGACAGCGTGCTCACAAACCGCATCCTGGGCTTCCCCATATTCTTCCTGCTGCTCTTTGTGATGTTTGAAACCACATTTGTGCTTGGCCAGTATCCTATGGACTGGATTGAGGCAGCAGTGGGAGCCCTTGGCGATTTCGTGAACTCGCACATGGCCGATGGCCCTCTCAAGGATATGATTTCGGGCGGCATTATCGACGGCGTGGGTGCCGTGATTGTGTTCTTGCCGCAAATCCTAATCCTGTATGCGTTTATCTCGTTTATGGAAGACAGCGGCTATATGGCGCGTGCGGCATTCATTATGGATAAGCTGATGCACAAGATGGGTCTTCACGGCAAGTCGTTTATTCCGCTCATCATGGGATTTGGGTGCAACGTGCCCGCAGTGATGGCCACTCGCACCATCGAGAGTCGTCGTAGCCGTCTGCTCACCATGCTTGTGTTGCCGTTTATGAGCTGCTCGGCCCGTCTGCCAATCTACATAATGGTGACAGGCACATTCTTCGCTCTCAAATACCGCTCAATGGTGATGATTTCGCTTTATGTGGTGGGCATACTGATGGCAGTGGTTGCCAGCCGTGTGTTTAGCCGCTACCTTGTGGGCAAGGAAGACACTCCGTTTGTGATGGAGCTGCCGCCTTACCGTTTCCCCACATCAAAGGCCATAGCACGCCACACTTGGGAAAAAGGCAAGCAATACTTGAAAAAGATGGGAAGCATCATTCTCACGGCCAGCATCATCGTGTGGGCGTTAGGCTATTTCCCGCACAATGAGTCGCTCACGCCGCAAGAGCAGCAGGAAAACAGCTACATAGGTCGCATAGGCAAGACTATCGAGCCGGTGTTTGAGCCGCAAGGGTTCAGCTGGAAGCTCGATGTGAGTCTGGTGGCTGGTGTGGGTGCCAAGGAGATTGTGGCATCGACTATGGGCGAGCTGTATAATGGCGGTGACGACGTGGCCGATGACTCGGTGGCCGACGACGGGCACAAGTATGACCGTGTGCGCACCCAAATGGAGGCCGATGGAATCACGCCAGTGGTGGCTTATGCCTACCTGTTGTTCATATTGCTCTATTTCCCGTGTCTTGCCACAATCGCTGCCGTTAAGAACGAGAGCGGTAGCTGGAAGTGGGCATTATTCACAGCCGTCTATACCACAGGACTTGCCTGGGTGGTATCGGCCCTCTTCTATCAAGTGGCGAGGCTGATAGTGTGAAGATAACGGATTGCAGGAGCCTAACTGGCTATGGCGCCGGGCGCGGTTTTATGGATTGCAAAACCGAGCGACTCTACCTGATCACCCCCACTTCATAACAGTTAATCACTCATCTTTAATTATAGAAACAGCATCGGGCTGAGTTCCCCTATCGTGAGGAATTCAGCCCGATGGCTTTATTATGGTTCAGTAGCCTGGCTTAGGGTCAGGGACTGAAGTGCGCTATTTTTCTGTTGTTGCCGCTGGAGCGGTGGCAGGCACGGCGGCTTGCGGCGAAACCATTGAGCGGATGTAGACGTCGCGCTGCGGGAACGGAATTTCGATGTTGTGCGCGTTGAGGGTGTTGTAGATGGCTTCTTTCACGCGCCCGGTCATGCCGAATTTTTCTTCCACGAGCACCCAATAAGTGACGTAGAGGTTCACGCTGTTGTCGCCAAAGTCGTCAAACACCACTCCCACCGGTTTCTTGGTGCTGATGATGTCGCGTCCGTCGCGGTTTTTGACCATTTGGCTGTTGACGGCCTCAATGAGCATGGTGCGCACTTGGTCGATGTTGGCACCATAGGCTACACCCACAGGCACCTTCACCATTTCATAGGAATGGTTCTTGGTGATGTTCTTGAAGTTCTTGTTGAAGAGCGAGCTGTTGAGGAATGCGATGATGCAGCCGTCGGCAGTGACAATCTGCGTCGACTGGTAGGTGATGCTCTCCACTTTGCCACGAATGCCGTCGCACTCTATGTAGTCGCCCACACGCACGCGTCCGGTCATCAGCGAGATGCCGTAGAAGAAGTTCTCGAGCAAGTCTTTCATGGCGAAACCCACACCGGTTGCCAGGCCTGCCGAGATTACCGAGATTGCCGTTGATGGAATCTTTAGCAGCTTTATCGAGATGATGAAGTAGAGTCCCCACACCGTGATGGCGATGATGTTGTTGGCCAGGGTGAAGTTGGGACGGCCATTGACGGTGCTCTTCTGCCGGCGATACTTGTGGTAGAGCGAGCGTATGAGGTAGTTGAAATAGCGGAACAGAAAGAACATCGAGGTCACAGCTACCATTTTTGCAATTGAGAGCTCCACGATGTCGGGGATGTTGATGAAGTTGGTCATGATGATGTAGAACACCGTGTCGGAGAGGTCGAACACTGCCGCTGCCCACCATATAGAGTAGGTGATTGAGATTACGCCCATGATGGGTACCAATGCCATAGAGATGAAGTCGTAGAACCAGGTGACATTGATATAGGGGGCGTGGTCGGAGTAGACGATGCCCACGCTCTTCACGGCGGCCTTGGCGCGCTCGGCTGTCGTGCCTTTGCGCTTGCGTGCCTTCTCGCTCTTGACCTTTGCGAGGCTGATGCGCTTGCTTAGGAAGCGGTTCTCATAGGCGGCCAGCACGTCGTAGATGCACGAGATGGTCTGGATGCAGCTGAGCTGGAACATCCACCAGATGAGAATCTGCACGGCGAGCAGCGTGTAGCCATACCATGCGATGCATGTCGAGGCCAGCATGAGCGCGAGCGATATCCAGGTGTAGAATATGTCGGAGCGCGGTATGTTGTCGTTATGGCGCGTGATCACATTCCACTGCCACAGGGTGAACACGAGCAGGATGGGCGGGAATATGAGCTGCACGATGTTGTTGGGGATAAACACGATGCGGAAGCTTATCACGATAAACGACATGAGCATCATGGGGGTGTAGATGCGGAAGCCGCTCTTTATCTGGTCGCCCGATAGGCGCACGAGCAGCGATATGAAGATAACCACCAGCAGCCATGCATATTCAATGAGCAGCTTTGAGGCCATGAGGAAGAAGTTGTGCCACATGAATGTGCGTGCCACCATCACCGTGACGGCAAAGATAATCATGGCAGCCGCCAAAATGAGGCACACTTTCTTTTTCATGAATTCTTCGGTGCGGAATCGCTTGGGCACCAGCCAGCGTACCAGCACGTTGCTCAGCAGGGCGGCCAGCAGGATGTAGAACACTATGAATGACGTGAGTCCCATCACTATGGGGCCGCGCCATTGTGAGTGCACGAGATGACGCTTGCCGTCGACGCTGACCATGTGCTCTTCCTTGTACTTGTCGTTGAAGTCGGCCTTGGCGTTGTTGACCGAGCGTGGCAGCGCTGCCAGAATCTGGAAGTAGTTGTCGTCGCCGTTGATGAAAATGCTATGCTGTATGGAGGTGTAGCGTTGCAAGGCATAGTCGTTGACTTTCTTGAGCTTCGACGCCACCATCTTGTAGTGCTCGTTGTCGGCCATGAGTTGATTGCGGGTCTTGAGCATGTTGGCACGCAGGGCTGTGGCATACTTGATGCAGGTGGCGCGCTCATGCTGGCCTTTTTCGTCGAGGAGGAATGGCTGTGCACTGCCTTTTGGCGGCTTGGGACCGTGGATTGTGTCGGCCGGAGCCTTCTTGGGCTGGTCGAGCGAGGGCGGTATGGCGCGCAGCGATTGTATGAGGGCATCGTAGCGAGCCACTTCTACATTGATGTGCGCTATGATTTTGTCGTAAGGCATGCGCTGCTTGCTGAACTGCTTATAGAGGTCGGTGGCCTCGTGGCAGGCATAGGTCAGGTCGAATGTGTAGTCTTGCTTCTGGGAGTAGAGCATGAGCGAAATTTGGTCGCTTTTCTGCATCAGTGCTACCATCTGCTTGTGTTGTGCACTGCTGCGGCTGCTGAAGCGGGCAAGTTCCTGTTTCTGTTCGCGGTAGGTGTTCTCAAGCTCGGCACACAGCACAGAGAGTGTTGAGGCGAGGTTCTTCTCTTTGAGCACTGCCCCTGCCTCGAGGCAGGAAATCAGCACTATGAGCATCAGTAGAATTCTCTTCATATTTTCATGCAAAATATCGGGTGACAAATGGCCGCCAAAGTGCGGCAGTGAGTGCAAAGTTACTGAATCTGTTGCAAATTAGCGGCACAGGCGGTGCGGCTGTGGGCAGCAAGTTGCACTAATTTACCTAGCATTAACCTTTATTATGGCTGATTGCTGCCTTGCGGCCAGGGGAATTGATGCCGCTTTGGGGCAAAAAGCAATGAGCCTCACCATGGTTGTGGTGGGGCTCATTGGTCGTATTGGGGTGCATGCCCGTGAGGGGCAGCGTTATTTCAGATTGTCGAAATAGTATTTGAGCACATCGCTTGCGGCTACAAACGACGACTGTTTCGATTGCAGAACCAGCTGCTCTTTCTCCTTGAGCATGGCTTCGATTTCGGGATTGTCGTAGAAATTCCTCTTGAGGTGCTCGTTGATAGTCTCAAACATCCAGTACTTTTCTTGCTGGCGGCGCTTGGTCTCGAAATATCCGTTTTCTTTCACATGGTCGAAGTAGCGGTCTATCATCTCCCACACCTTGTCGATGTTGAGGTTGTAGTATCCCGAATAGGTAATCACTTCGGGCGACATGCCGCTTGGCGGCAATGGGAACAGGTGCAGGGCGTTGCGGAACTGGGCGGCAGCAAGGTTGGCTGCGTCGATGTTGTCACCGTCGGCTTTGTTGATCACAATGCCGTCGGCCATCTCCATAATGCCTCGTTTGATGCCTTGCAGCTCGTCTCCCGTGCCAGCCAACTGGATGAGAAGGAAGTAGTCGACCATGGAGTGGACGGCTGTCTCGCTTTGGCCTACGCCCACCGTTTCCACAAAGATGGTGTCGTAGCCGGCTGCCTCGCAGAGCATGATGGTCTCACGTGTCTTGCGGGCCACACCGCCCAGCGAGCCGGCCGAGGGTGAAGGGCGGATAAATGCACGCGGATGCACTGAGAGTTGCTCCATGCGCGTCTTGTCGCCAAGTATTGAGCCGTTTGACCGCTCGCTGCTCGGGTCGATGGCAAGCACGGCCAGTTTGCCGCCGCGCTCAAGCACGTGAAGGCCAAACACGTCGATCGACGTGCTCTTTCCCGCACCAGGCACGCCGGTGATGCCTATGCGGCGCGACTTGCCTGCATAGGGTAGGCATTTGGCTATCACCTCTTGGGCAATGGCTTGGTGCTGTGGCGCAAGGCTCTCTATCAGGGTAACTGCTTGGCCTAGCACGGTGGTGTTGCCCTTGACAATGCCGTCGACGTAGTCGTCGACGCTGAGCTGGCGCCGCTTGCGGCGTTTCAGATAGGGACTCACCATGGGGGGCTGTTCTATGCCTGAGTTCACTTGAAGTCCGGAATACTGAGTGTCGTTCTCGGGGTGATGAATCTCGGGCGTCTCTTCGCTGTGCTTGATATTTTCGTTCATAGCATGGTTGCTTTGGGTTTGTTTTCAGTTTTTTCTTTATCGTACCACGAAATTAGCAATAATAGTTGGAACTTCAAAACGTGCTGCAATTAATCATATTGAGCATTTCGCGTGCCAATTGGCGCTGCTCGCTGTTGCCTTGAGCCATCACCTTGCGGCAGTATTCAATTGCTTTCTCCCGTTGGCCTGTGGCCAGGCAAGCCATGGCGGCATCGCTCATCACTTGGCAGTTGCCGGGCGTGATGCTCAGCAGTTGTTGCTGCACTTTCATGGCCTCGGCATAGGCTTCGGTGAGCATGAGGGTCGATTCCAAATAATAAAGCAGTGTGGTGTTGTGTGGATATAGTGCCAAGGCGGCTTTGGTGGTTGATATCACCAGTGGGGCATTGGCCTCACTGGCATTGACCATGGCCGAGGCTGCATATGCCACTGCACCGGCAAGTGCGGCGCTCCCATGGCCGTTGTGCGGCTCTCTCTTGATGGCTGATAGTGCTTCGGTGGCCGATTCGTTGAAGTGCCCGGCATCGGCAAGTGCCACTATCATTGCTGTGCGCAGGGTGGAGTTGCCTGGGTTGGCGGCAATGCCATGGCGCAGTGCTGCCACGGCCTTTTCCATGATGCGAGGGTCGTAGCTGTTGGTCGTGACCACGGTCTTCTGTGCCACGCTATCGATAGCCAGCAGCTTAAAGTCGGTGGTGTCGATGGGCAAGGCCTCATTTGTGCGCGTCATGTTGCCTCGGGCGGCAAGTGTGCGGTAGTATTCGCATTTTGCCAGGGCCAAGTCGGCATCATCGGGGCTGATGCGTGTCCACGTTTCCAGCACTTGGCGGCGGGCACAGGTGTCGGTGCCGGCGTTGCGCCATGCCTTGGCGCACTGTTGTGCAGTGTCTTGGGCTGCTGTGCCTATTGCCAGGCATGCCATGACTGCAATTGAGAGAATCACGCGTTTCATTTTCTTTATGGTTTTGACACCAGACCCACCAGTCTCACGGTCTGCACGGGCGAGGTGGGGTCGTTGGTGATTACGTCGAGCCGGGCATTGAGCATATTGTCGTCAGAGGCTATTTTCGATGGGTCGACGGTTATTGTTATGGTGGCGTTTTTGCCGGGCTTCAGTTTTTGCGTGCTGGCAGTGGCTTCCACTCCGGGCTGCAGGCTGTAGGTGCGGCGTATTTCGAGCGTTGTGTGGCCGGTGTTGCTGATGCGCAGTTGCCGAGTGGCCGTGCTGCTGCCACGCACGATTGTGCCGAAGTCCACCTTGTCGGTCTCAAGCGATGCCGTCGCTGCCTCAGCGCGCTGCTTGGGTGTGAGGCGGTCGAAGTTTTCTCTGACCACCGCCATCACGCTCAACTCGGTGCGTGCTTGGCTGCCGCTTAGGTGCAGAGGCGTGGCCATGGCTGTGATGTGGTAGGTATTCAGGCCCCATAGGGGGGCTTCGCTTGTGTCGAGAAACACCGTGAGCGTGGCTGTGCTTCCCGGTGCCACGGTGTCGGGGATTGCTTGTGGAATCAGGCCCTTGGGAGCCTTGTCGAATGTTATGGTGAGCGTGTCGGTGCTGGTGTTGTAGGCACTGATGTAGGCCATGCGGGTTTTTCCTCGGGTTATGTCGCCCAGTGGCACGTTGGCGCGGTCGAGACGCAGCTCGCCCAATGCCACGGGATATTGCTCGCTCACGGTGGCCACGCTTCCTATCACTTTTCCCTTGATCGACACGGTCGACCGCTTGGGTTGGCCGGTGGTGTAGACGTAGACGTCTTTCTTGAATTGCCCGGGGCGGCCTATTGCGGTGTAGGTGAGTGTGACCGTTCCTGTGTCGCCGGGCATAATTGGCTGGTGTGAAAACTCGCCGGCGGTGCATCCGCATGTGGGGCGTACGCGAGTGATCGACAGTGCCGAATCGCCCGTGTTGACAAACTGCATAATGCCGGTCACTTTGCCCGTGCTTTCGCTGAATGTGCCAAAGTCGTGCTCGGTCTCAAGCCAAGTGACATGGCCTTGGGCCGAGGCCGCTAACTGGCAGGCTGCGAGTGCCGATGCTACTATGATGTGCTTGAGGGCTTTCATCACTTCTTGGGTATTACCACTCCTTCAACCACCAGTGTTATGGCGCGCTCCGGGCCGTTGGTCTTCACCTTTATGGTCTTGCGGAATGCGCCCGGGCGGCCTATTGGGCTGTAGGTGACTTTTATTTTGCCTTTCTTTCCTGGCTTTATGGGCTTGGTGGGATATTCGGGGCGTGTGCAGCCACACGATGCAAGGGCCTCAATCACAATGAGTGGCTTGTCGCCGGTGTTGGTGAACTCAAATGTGTAGCTTACAGGGCCTTTAGCTTCTTTTATGTATCCAAAGTCGTGCGATTTGGTTGTGAATGATGCCTTGGCTCCTTGGGTGGCTGCCCAAGCGGCGCAACTGGCTGTGAACACAATCAATATCAATAGCAACCGCTTGATGTTAAGCGCATTTTTCATAATCTTGCTGTCGTTAGTTTGTTCTTGGTGCAAAGGTAGCGCAATTAATCAGAATTAAATATTAAGAATCATTAATTGGTGTTGCGCGCGGCGTGGTGCTTTAAAGGCACCGAAGCCACACCCCATTTGCGGGGTGTGGCTTCGGATGTGTGTCTGTTGATGCGGTGTGTTACCTCATCATGATGCCGGTGAACACTCGCCCGGAATCGATGCCGAGTATTCTTGCCGAGAAGTAGCGGTCGGGCTCGCACCGTGTGCAGCGGTGCGTGTTCACGATGTTGGCCTCTGGCACTCCGGCTTCGGCCAGGGTTATTGCGGTGGCGGTGCGCAGCGATATGTGGGCTTTGCCGGTGGCGGTGTTGCGGTGCATTATTCGGTTGATGTCGAAGCGTTCACGGGCAAACGCCTCCACCACTTCGTCGCCCACCTCAAAGCACTCGGTGCAAATCGAGGCTCCCATTGTGGCCATAATGCGGGTGGGGTCGGCGCCAAGCTGCCGCATGGCCTGCACTGTGGCAGCGGCAATGCGCCCGGCGGTGCCTTTCCATCCGCCGTGAGCCACGGCGACCACTCCGGCTTCGAGGTCAACCATTGCCAGGTTCACACAGTCGGCCGTGTGGATTCCAATGCACACTCCATGCTGCGTTGTCACCAGGGCATCTACTCCGGTCAAGGCTTTGTGCCGCAGGCTGTCGCTCATGGCAAGCATCTCGGGGCCCACTATGGCCACATTGGTGGAGTGGGTCTGCGTGGCCGACACGAGCCTATCAGTGCCTATGCCAAGCAGCTGGCACAATGCCGACCGCGAATCCTTTACGTGGTCGGGGCTGTCGGTGCGGTAGTCACACAGGTTGTATTGCGAGTATGGGTCATTGGGGTCGGCATGGCCGCGCAGTGTGTTGAAAGCCACCACTCCGCCCATGTCGCCGCAAGCCCAGGGCAGGGGTTCAATCGTCATCATTGCCGTTGGCTTGCTCGCGTGCCTCTTTTTCGGCTTCGGCCAGGTCGTTGGCTGTGATGGCATCGTCGGGGTCGCTCACAACCTGGAAGTCGGCGTTCTCGTCGTTGAAGTCATCGGCCCAGTATTCCTCTTTCCACTCACGGTTGCGTTGCTGGTCGTCGTCATCGACCACCATCTTGCCTCCGGCATCGGGTGCTTCGTCGGGTTCTTCGGTGGCAGCGGCAAAAATGAACTCGTCTTCCTCTTTCACGCGGTGGCTGTCGTCGAGGTCATGCTCCACGTCGGCCGGGATGCGGTTGCTCTCGTCGTTGATGGTGCGCCACAGCAGGTCTTTCAGCTCAGTGATGCCTTTTTGTGCCACCGACGATATCATCACCGTGGGCACTCCATCGGGCAGCTCGTCGCGCAACTGCTCGAGCAGCTCGTCGTCGAGCATGTCGCACTTGGTGATAGCGAGCACGCGTGGCTTGTTGGCAAGGTCGGGGTTGAAGCTCGACAGCTCGTTGCACAATATGGCGTATTCTTTCTTAATGTCGTCGGAGTCAACCGGAATCATGAACAGCAGCACGGCATTACGCTCGATGTGCCGCAGGAATCGCAGACCGAGGCCGCGCCCTTCGCTTGCGCCTTCGATTATGCCGGGGATGTCGGCCATCACAAACGACTGCTGGCCGCGATAGCTCACGATTCCCAGGTTTGGCTCAAGTGTGGTGAATGCATAGTTGGCAATCTTGGGCTTTGCCGCCGAAACCACCGACAGCAGTGTAGACTTGCCTGCGTTGGGGAATCCCACAAGGCCCACATCGGCAAGCAGCTTGAGCTCGAGAATCACCGATTTCTCCACGCCGCGTTCTCCCGGCTGTGCATAGCGCGGTGTCTGGCGGGTGGCTGTCTTGAAGTGGGTGTTGCCCAGGCCGCCGCGGCCGCCCTTGAGCAGACGCACTACTTGGCCGTCGCGGGTCACGTCGCAAAGGAATTTGCCCGTTTCGGCATCATACACGGCCGTGCCGCATGGCACCTCTATGGTGCGGTCTTCACCATCTTTGCCGGTGCACTGGTTCTCATATCCCGGTGCGCCGTTGGTGGCAAATGTGTGACGCTGGTATTTAAGGTGGATTAGCGTCCACAAGTTGCGGTTGCCCTTGAGGTATATGTGTCCGCCGCGTCCGCCGTCACCGCCGTCGGGTCCGCCTTTGGGCATGTATTTCGCACGGTGAAGGTGAGCCGATCCGGCTCCGCCGTTTCCGCTGCGGCAAATAATCTTCACATAGTCGATGAAATTGCTGTCTTCCATAATTTTTGTGTTAAAAATGAAGCGATTGGCTCGCAAAGTTAGTGTAAAATCCTCGAATCGTCAAAAGCTGTGCCCACAAGTCCCGTCGGCCCCGGCCTCAATTCGTGAAAATACTTGCCTGCAAGTGCGTTTATAGCCAAGCGGGCTGCTGAATTTAACGGTGGCACAAGTGGCACGGAAAATCAATCTATACTAGTATATATAACAACGATAGATTATATTTTTCAGTTAAACGAATCAATAACAAAAAATTAAGGAGTTTTTGGCCGTAATTCTATTTTTTTTAAGTTGTGGGTCGTGGTTAATTTTGCGGTCTGAAATGCAATTTGCCCCGTGCTACAAGCACACGGCGAGGAACGAATGGGCAGGGGCATAAATGGCAAAACGTAAATAATTATAGAAATTTAGTGCATGGATTCTCATGCACGATTGAAAGGAATAATGAAGGAAGTGTTACTTGTGAGCATAGGCAGCTTTTTCGGAGGCGGCATGCGCTATTGGGTATCAAAGATGATGCAGTCGTGCGGTGTGATAGCTTTTCCGCTCGGAACATTGACCGTAAACATTGTGGGATGCCTCATAATCGGATTCCTGTCGGGGCTTTCCGCTAATGGTAATTGTGTGATGACGGCATCGGCCAAACTTCTGCTTGCCACGGGTTTTTGTGGCGGTTTCACCACTTTCTCTACATTTATAAACGAAGGTGCGTCACTCATGAAGGACGGACAATACATCTATATGATGATTTACCTATTCGGGAGCCTGGTTCTCGGCCTTATAGCTGTGTTGGCAGGGCATCAATTGGCTAAACTTATAGCCTGAAAGCACAGGATGCGGCCGCAGTTATTTTATCTTCATGCCTGAATGGAGAAAGTCTTGCCGGCAATTGTTGGGAGTCTTAATCTGTGGAATGGCGTGTGCCTATGTGTGTTTGTGGAAATCGGTCGGAGCGCCCATGCCATAAGGGGGCGGAAAAGAAAAATCGGAACCTTCTGCTGAAGATTCCGATTCAGTACCCAGAGTCGGGGTCGAACCGACACGGATGTTACTCCACTGGTGTTTGAGACCAGCGCGTCTACCGATTCCGCCATCTGGGCTTGTTTTGCGGTGCAAAGATAAGGCAATTTTTTGATTTGTCAAACGTTTGCCCTCAAAATCACCACGATTCTTCATTTGCTGCTATTTTTTATCGGACACCAATAATTTCTCACCTAAAATTTTATTTACTGATTGCAAGAGAATATGAAAAGCAGGATCTTCCATCGGACCATGCCCATGACCACCAATCTCATAAAGAGTCGTATTCTGGTGACCAACCAATTTCATCATACGCCACATATAAGCGTTCTCTTCATATCTTCCAAATAGTTCGATGTCTCTATCACCTGTAATCAACACCAATGGAGAAGCATCTTTTCTGACATGAAACAAGGGTGCATACTTATCGATTGTTGGCTGAAGATTGCCAATGCCATTCATCTTACGATATGAGAAATGACTAATCATCTGACCACTAAACGGAACCAAACCTGCAATACGATTTGCATCAACATCATAACGTGCCAACCAGCTCTTGTCAAGTCCTAACATAGCAGTGATGTATCCTCCTGCAGAATGACCTGACACAAAAATCTTACTCGCATCACCACCATACCTAGAAGCATTCTTGAATGCCCAAGCCAAAGCAGCAGCACAGTCGTCTAAACACTCATCTACCTTAACCTTTGGCAGCAAGCGATAATTAACTCCAATAACGACCATACCTTTATTCACCAATTTGGAAGGTAGCTGTTTGCTGCCGCTAGTAAGCCCACCACCATGATACCATACTACGACAGGACAATTCTTCAAGGTATCATTGTAATAGATATCCAATTTACAGCGTTCCTTTACATAGGAATCCTTGGTTGTCTTATATTGTATGTCTGTCAAAACTTTGTCGTGTGGAGTTTGAGCATAGCCCAACTGACACAAAAGAATACTGATAAGTAATAATAACTGTCTCATATTTTTAATTATTGCTGTCCAATAAAAATCGGGATTGTTTAATATTCGTTTGAAATCGCCTTTAGATGTAGAGTCCAACAGCAAGTGCAAAATTAAGGAAAGTGTTTGAAGAATCTGTTTTTGGGGTGTCAAAGTCTAATTTTTCACATTTGCCGCTGTGCGCATGACCTCCAAAATGTGATGGATAGTGGGCGCAACAGGCCGAAAATGGCAAAAACCGGGGTGGCGCAGCATGGCCGCTGAGGATTTTGTGGTGAAAAATTAGTAATTTTGCGCCGTTGAGCCGAGAATCCCGCCAGCGGCTACAGCAGTGCTTGGCTGACTCTGGCTGGTCGGCCATCTCTGTTTTTTTATTAATCTCACGTAAACGTTTTTTTTCTAGATAATGCAGAACCAGTTTTCACGCACACAGCTGCTCTTGGGCCGTCCTGCCATCGATGTGCTCGCCTCGAGCCGTGTGGCGGTGTTCGGCGTGGGCGGCGTGGGCGGATATGTGGTCGAGGTGCTTGCGCGTAGCGGTGTGGGCGAGATTGACCTGATTGACGACGACCGTGTGTGCCTCACCAACGTGAACCGCCAGATAATAGCCCTTACCAACACCGTGGGGCGCCACAAGGTGGACGTGGCGAGTGAGCGCATTGCGCTCATCAATCCGCGCTGCATAGTGCACACCTACAAGCAGTTCTATCTTCCGTCGAATGCCGATGCAATAGATTTGGCCAAAATGGATTATGTGGTCGACTGCATCGACACCGTCACGGCCAAGCTCGAGCTGATAAAGCGATGCCATGCCCTGGGGGTGCCCATAATATCGTGCATGGGGGCGGCCAACAAGCTCGATGCCACGGCTTTCAAAGTGGCCGACATCAACCACACAAAAATGGACCCGCTTGCCAAGGTGATACGCAAAAAACTGCGCAAGTTGGGCATTGGCCGCCTTAAGTGCGTGTATAGCGAGGAAGAGCCGCTTCGGCCCATCGACGACCCCGACATAAGCTGCCGCTTCCATTGCATATGCCCCGACAAGGATATGCGCAAATGCACCGAGCGTCGCGACATCCCTGCAAGCAATGCCTATGTGCCTGCGGTGGCAGGCCTCATAGCCGGCGGTGAGGTGGTGAAAGACCTCGTGAATGCTGCCGGACTGATGCGCCTCACGCCCGAGGAGGCAGCCGCCAGCGAGCCGGCCCGCCAGGCTGGCGAGAGGGCCCGCCTGTGGCGGGAGCGTAGCTTGGCTCTGCGCAAGGCCAGGCTCGAGGCTGCGAAAAATGGCAGCGGCAATGTTTAATAATATTTAATAGTGCGATTATTGAGGAAAAAAATCTTTATTCATTATCGTGTATCCAAATTATTCATTAATTTTGCACTGATTTAAAATCGACTACAATAAAAGTATAAAATACAGTTTATTACAAACAACTTAAACACAATTCAAAATGGCAAAGTTTGATAAGTCAGTTTTGACAAAGTATGGAATCACAGGCACTACTGAGGTTCTTTACAATCCTTCTTATGAGGTGCTGTTCGACGAGGAGACAAAACCGGGTCTCGAAGGTTTCGACAAAGGCCAGGAAACTGAGCTGGGCGCAATCAACGTGATGACCGGCGTATACACAGGCCGCTCTCCTAAAGACAAATTCATTGTCGATGACGCTAATTCTCACGACACTGTATGGTGGACAACTCCTGAGTACAAGAACGACAACAAGCCCGTGAGCGAGGCTACTTGGGCTGCCGTTAAGGAAATTGCCAAGAAAGAGCTTTCAAACAAGAAACTCTATGTTGTCGATGGCTTCTGCGGTGCCAACAAGGACACTCGCATGAAGGTTCGTTTCATCGTTGAGGTGGCATGGCAGGCTCACTTTGTGACCAACATGTTTATCCGCCCCAAGACTGAAGAGGAATTCGACCAGGAGCCCGATTTCATCGTGTACAACGCATCTAAGGCTAAAGTTGAGAACTACAAGGAACTCGGCCTGAACTCTGAGACTGCTGTTGTGTTCAACGTGACTTCTAAGGAGCAGGTTATCATCAACACATGGTATGGCGGCGAAATGAAGAAAGGTATGTTCTCTATGATGAACTACTTCTTGCCGCTGAAGGGCATCGCTGCAATGCACTGCTCGGCCAACTGCGACAAGAACGGCGAGAACACTGCCATCTTCTTCGGTCTGTCTGGTACAGGTAAGACCACTCTCTCTACCGATCCTAAGCGTCTGCTTATCGGTGACGACGAGCACGGATGGGACGACAACGGCGTCTTCAACTTCGAAGGTGGCTGCTATGCTAAGGTTATCAACCTCGACAAGGAGTCGGAGCCCGATATCTACGGCGCAATCACTCGCGACGCTCTTCTCGAGAACGTCACTGTTGGCGCTGACGGCAAGATTGACTTCGCCGACAAGAGCGTGACAGAGAACACTCGCGTTTCTTACCCGATCTACCACATCAAGAACATCGTTCGTCCGGTTAGCCACGCTCCCGCTGCAAAGCAGGTAATCTTCCTGAGCGCCGACGCATTCGGTGTGCTGCCCCCCGTGTCAATCCTCGACAAGGAGCAGACTAAATACTACTTCCTCTCTGGCTTCACTGCCAAGCTCGCTGGTACTGAGCGCGGCATCACCGAGCCTACCCCCACATTCTCGGCTTGCTTCGGCCAGGCATTCCTGGAGCTGCACCCCACTAAGTATGCTGAGGAGCTCGTTAAGCACATGGAGAAGAGCGGCGCTAAGGCTTATCTGGTCAACACTGGCTGGAACGGCACAGGCAAGCGCATCTCGATTCGCGACACTCGCGGTATCATCGACGCCATCCTCGACCACAGCATCGACAAGGCTCCCACAAAGACCATTCCTTTCTTCAACTTTGTGGTGCCCACTCAGCTCGAGGGCGTAGATCCCGCAATCCTTGACCCCCGCGACACCTACAAAGATGCTGCTGAATGGGAAGTTAAGGCTAAAGACCTCGCTGCACGCTTTATCAAGAACTTCGCTAAGTATGAGAACAACGAAGCTGGCAAGGCTCTTGTGGCTGCTGGTCCTCAACTCTAAATCTATCGCTTGAAGCAATAATAAAACAAGTTAGATATATCCTAAAAGGCCTCTGCACTGTTTGAAGTGCGGAGGCCTTTTTTTGATGGCTGCGTGGCCTTGGGTTCCCCGTTCCAACTTGCCCTCAGAAACTTGCGCCGGCAGTGCGCGGTGTGTAGTCTCGGCAAAAATTTCAAGACGAATGTTGTGGTTCCTTTAAAAAAAACTTAATTTTGCGGCATTACGAACAAAACAAATCAACTAATGAAACCATTTTTTGCATTAATCATCTGCGTGTTGGCAATGTCGACGGCAGTGGGTGGAACTTCGCACGGCCAAAAGCCTGCCGTGCCCGATGAGACTGATTCTATAGCGCTGTTTGAGCTCGACTCGGTGACTGTTGACTCAATGGGCTCGGTGCCCGTGGTGGGCGTGTTTGGGGTTCGTGACACTGTTGACTATACTGCGTCGGCTCGCGAGTTTGACATTGTGGCTGGCGATTCAACGGTGAAATACAGCGTCGACACCTATTTCCGGATAGTGGTCGTAGACAGCACGGAAGATGACTACACCATGCACCTTGAGGTGCTGGGGGTGGAGGCTGGCACCGACTTCAAGTCGGCCATGAAAGCCGCGGCATTCAATTCGCTTGCGGGCTTTCCCGTGGTGGTGAAAACCGACTATGCGGGCTGCGATGTGAAAATCGTGAATTGGAAAGAGGTGGGCAAGCGCATGTTGCATGCCTGTGAGAATGCAATCGACTCTGCGTTTAAGTCGAATCCGGAATTGGGCAAGGTGGTGAATGTGGATGCCATGAAGACGCTCTATAGCAAGACCCTTGCCGACGAGGAAGGCGTGACCGGCAGCCTTGATGTGCTTGGAATCATGTTTGCCAACCACGGAAAAATGTTTACTGCGAGTGAGGAAAGCTGCGACACTGTGGCCGCAACCGACGACACGCCTGCCTATGTGATGAGGGCGTATGCCGACTATGGCCGTGTGGACTCAACCGACACTGAGACTGAATTCGACGGCGACTATTTTGTGCTTGGCAACGTGAAATCGACACTCGACGGTAAAGACATTGCCCCGCTGGTAAGTGGCGTTATCAGCGGCTTGCTCACTGAGAAAAGCGGTGTGGACGCAAAGATGGTCGAAAAAGAACTGTCGGAGGTGAAGTCTGTTGTGGTGGAACACAACAGCAAGTCGTTCTATTATTTCAATGGCTGGCCCAAGGCATGCATGTTCACCACATCCACCGTTTTTGGTCCCGTTAAGCGCATAAAGCAGCAATTAGTGTTGTGCGACTCTTTCTCGTGGGGCAATTAACGGTTTGCCTGCGTTAAAAAAGCAAGCAAAGGGCCTGTGCCGGAATCTCGGCACAGGCCCTTTGTGTTGGGTCGGTGGTCCACTAAGTGACCCCTATTGAGGATTAAACAGCCGGTGGCGCAGTGGGTGGCACAGTGGGCGGCACTTGCTGGCTTGCCTCTTTTACTGCCTTTTTATCCTTACCGCGCTTCCACACGAAGAATATGACGGCTGCCACAATCACCAGTAGCGATATTGACAGCAGTGGCCTGTAGAACATCCATGCCACGGCAATCACTATCAGCGACCATCCGAAGCCCAGCACACCGCTGACGATGCTCACGCCCATTTCCACAATGTTGGCCAGGAATGGCAAGAACTTAAACAACATATACATCAGGCTGAACATGCTCTTGAATCCGCCCACCACAATCAGCAGTCCCACAAGGCGCAATATCCATGTGATGGTGCTGTTGCTGTCTTTCTCTTTCTGGAAAATCTGGTTGACTGGCACGTTGCCGTCGCTCACGTTGGTGAATTCCTTGCCGTTGCTGGCCACGAAGGGACCGAATGAGCCGCCGTTGACTTGTGCGACTACTGTCACCTCGCGCGGCATGGTCTTGGTGAATGTGATGCGCACATCACCCACTTCGGGCTGCTGCGGGTTGCGGCCTAAATACAACTCGTTGCCGCTCTCGTGCACATAGGCAAAGCGTGTGTCGTCGTTGACGGTTCGTGCCGAGTCGGCGGCTACTTGCTGTGTGGCTGCTTGAGCCGAGTCGGCTGTGGCCTTGGGTTGTGCCACGTTGGCATAGTCTTTCTCTTTCAAGCCCTTGATGCTGCGATTGTATTCGGCAAGTTCCTTGCTGTCGAATTTAATGTTAATGCCCTCCGAGGCATGGATCGATCCCACCATCGACGGCGGCATCTTGTAGGCGCCGAAGGTCACGTTCTGGGCCTGGAATGACTGGCTCTTCACGTTGAGCAGCACAAAGTTGGCGTTTTGATACTGTGGGTCTTTGAATTTCTGTGAGTTGACGGGGTCGCTCGTCCAGTCTTTCTTGTAGGTGTAAGTGGTGGTCTCTTCTTTTGTCCCGCCCACTTTCTCCTTGGTGGTGGTTTGTGACTCTTCTTTCCATTGGTAGAATTCCACTGAGCGGGTCACGCGCAAAGCACCGGCAACGCCCACGCCAAATTGCGAGTCGCTCACCGAGTCGGTGGTGGTGGCCACGGCAGTGGCGTGTATGAGTTTGCCGTTGAGCCCGGGGTCAACTTTGCTCACGTCGGCAACTTCTACCACTGCTTTCTGAGCCTCGCCCAGCATGTCGGCCGTCTTTACTGCGCGTCCTTCGTTCCACCATAGCAGCACAGTTCCCAATATTATAAAAATCAAGCCAGAGAATAATCCCTTTATCGAGCCGCCTACTTGCTGCCCGTAGCTTGTGGTTGTGGTTTCTTGATAAGCCATAATCTTATATGTTTTTTATCGTTTGAAATATGGTTTGTTAAAATTGTGTTTTTTGACTCTTTGCCAGTGGTCGTTGCGGGCTCACGGTGTAGAGTAGCCATCGGTAGATTCTCCTTATGCGTCCTGTTTGTAGCCTCTTGACCATCTCGGCTGAGTATTGCCTGCATCGCAATCGGTCGGTGGCGGCTAGCCTTTCCTCGATGATGCGCTGCATTTGGCTTCGGTGTCTTGATATGCGTTGTGCCATAATCAACTTTTAGATGCATGTGAAAAAATCAATAATGTGTGCACATCGGTCGGCCGTTTTGCCTAGGCGACTGTTTTTTCAATTGGCCGTTTGGGAGGCATATTCCACTTTGCATTTCAGTGGCTTGTCGCTGATGAGCGGCAGCATGTCGCCTGTGTGCAGCGTGATGCATGTTTTGCCGGTCGAAAGGTTCTTTTCAAGGTCAAACACATATTTGTTGCCTGCCATCACGGCTGTGATGTGCCGGCGCAGTGTGTTGGCGTTGTCGGTTGCCTTGTCGGTGTGGAAAGTGCCTTGAAGGTCTACGTTGGCAGTCGCGCTAGCCATGCTTATTTTCCAATCGCGAGTCAGGTGTATCTCGAAATCGTCGATGTAGTAATAGGCCGCAAGAGAAAACTCCTCGATGTCGGTTTTCTCGCCATTGAATCCCTCGGCCGTCACGCCCGAGCCGTCGATGCCGTTCACCGTGTGCAGGGCTTTAACGTCGCTGATTCCGGCAAGTGGCCCGCTGCTTGTCATGTCGCCAGTGCTGATTGCGTCCATTATGTTGAGCATGGCCACTTTGTCGTCGGCGGTGAGCATGATCAGTACCGGGTTTTGCGAGTTCCCTAAGTTGGCGGCAAGCAGGCTTGTGCATTTGCCTGTGTTTTCTACCTCGTAGGGGGTGTTGCCCATGCGAAATGGCAGGTGCCAATTTTCGCACATCTTCTCGCAGTTGGCGGTGTTGAAGGTTACCGTCACGCGTCCCTGACCGTCGATTGTGGCTGTGTAGAGCTGTGCCACGGGGTCCGATACCTTTTTCTCAGCCGTAGCCTCGGTGGCGATTGGCGCTTTGCCGGCCTTTCCCGATTCGGCGGTCGCCTTTCCTGTGCAAGCGCCGGCGCATAAGAGCATGGAGGCAATAGCCATAAGGTGTAGTGCTCTCATTTGATTACGGGTTTGAGGGTGATTACAGGAATGCAAGTTTACTCATGCGGTCCCACTTCTTGAGGTTCTTTACCGAGGCGGGCACATCGCTCGAAATGCCGGTACCCGACAGCAGCAGTGAGTTCAGCTCGGCGCAATTGCCCAGCTCGGCCGGCACGCTGCCGCCCAGTTGCTTGTTGCCGCGCAGATAAAGTGTGCGCAGCTTGGTGCACTTGCCCACTGTGGCGGGGATAGAACCGGTGAGGTCGTTGTTGCTGAGGTTGACCAATACCATTTCGCTGTTTGTCGTGAACAGGGCGCTGGGAATTTCTCCGGTGAGGGCGCTTTTCTCCACGGCAATAGTTTTGAGCTTCGACATTTGGGCCACCTTGTCGGCTGGTATCTGTGATGGCTCGCTTGCCACTCTATACAATGACAGGCTGCTCAAGTTTTTGAGGTCCCACGCGAATGTCGGGAATGCAATGCCTGCTTTGGCGTCTTCGTCGTATATGATTTCTAGGCTAATAAGATTGGCGAGCTTGCCGAGCGAGGCGGGAATTGCCGTCTCGATTGCACCTGGGCAGTCGAGGGTGAGGTTGGTGAGGTTGGTGAGGTTGCCTATTGCCTCTGGCACTTTGCCGTTGAAGAAGCGCAGGGTGAGCTCTTTGAGTGTGGTGAGGGCGCAAAGTGGTGTCATGTCTATGTTGCGCAGGTTGGTGTAAATTGCTTTGATTTTCGGGAGGTTGATCTCAGCAGGCAGCGCGCTCTTGGGGTCGTTGTCGCCCACCGACTCATAAGCGCTGATTCGCTCTAGGTTGGGCATCTGCCACAATTCGGCAGGAATGGCATTTTCCACATTTTTGCCTTTGTTCTTCAAGCTGAAGTTGATTTGCTTGAGCTCGGTGAGATACTTGATTTCAGGCGGCAGGGCTCCTGAGAGAGAGTCGGCATCCAGGAACAGGCGTATCACGCGACCACTGTCGTTTACTTCAACGCCGGTCCAGTCGCCTAATGGCGCTTCGCTGCACCATCCGGCCGCACTCTTGGATTTCCAGTTTTTGCCGTTGAGACTTTCAAAGATTTTCACGAGCACTTCCTTGTCGGTAAGTTGTTTCTCGCTACTGGTTCCTTTTCCGGAGCAGGCAGCCATTGCCAGCACCACTGTCATGGCAATAGCCATGATTAAAAACAGATTCTTCTTCATGTTAGTAGTAATTAAAAAATTCTATTCATTATAAGTATCACAAAATTAGCATTTGGATGAATTGCTCGGTTGTCAAAAAACGCCAAAAGATATTCAAAAAGCACCAAAGGTGAATTTTTTGAATAAAAAGTGAACGGATGTTATGCGGGTGGGGGTGCTCAACCGCTTTATGCAAGGATGTGGACCGACGGTGTGCGTCGCGCATGTGGCATCTTTGGCAGTCGGGTCTTGAATAAGTGGAAAGTGTTTATTATCTTTACCATCACAATATTGTGGCGCTGGCCTTAGAACAGCGCGCTACACATATTATAATAAGATAATATATGAATCGTCCCGACACACACGGCCATTATGTTGCTTTGCTTGAGCTCAGGCAGAGGCTTGCAGCCGTGGCGTTGCTCGCATCGCAGATGCAGGCCGACAACAAGGATAAAGCACCTGTGGCTGCTGCGCTTCGCGATGTGGAGCGCCTTGTGCTCACGGCACAGGCCAAGGTTGACGGGGCTCTAGAAGGTGGCCACAGTGACGGTGTGGCGCCGGTGCGCATTCTCTCTTCGATGGCCGATGCTGTACGCCGTTTGGTTGCCGATGGCAGTGGCGTGAACGTGGGCAGCGTTGCTGCGGCTATGGGGCTCAGCTCACGTCAGCTCAGCCGCAAGGCTAAAGCCGCAACGGGCTTCGGTGCGTCGCAGTTGGTGATGCACATTCGCATGGAGCAGGCCAGGCGCATGCTGCTCGACGACCCCGAGTTGCCTATCGGCGAGGTGGGCTACCGGTGTGGTTTTGACGACCCGTCGAATTTCGCCCGGGCTTTTAGACACTATTGCGGACAGTCGCCGTCGGCCCAACGGGCATCTCTTGGCCGATGTGCCGAAAACACAAAAACAGAACTATGAAACATAAACTCATCTGGTTTCTTAAGAACCACGCTCCGCTCGCCGCAGTGGCGGCGGTACTTATGGCTGTCACTGTTGTGGTGTCGGCCAGGGCGTTCGGTATGGCCGATGCTATGGGTATCACGCTTGCCATGGCTGTGGCGTGTGCGTTGCCCATGTGCCTTTATGGCTCACGGCAGTGGTCGACCCGTGGCGGATTGTGGCTGCTCCTCGTTGTGGGGACAGCAGTGTCGTGGTGCGCAATAGCCAACGTGTGGGACTGGACCCTGGGGGCGGGTGGCACACTGGCACATCCGTGCCTTTATGCCGACGATCACCATTATTATGAATGGGCCTTGTGCCGCTACGACGGCAGCGGTGAGCCGCTTGCCGTGATGTTTCCTGGGTTCCCGTTGCTCATGGTGGGGCTGTGGCGCATGTTTGGCTTGAGTGTGGTGTGGCCTGTTGCCATGAATGTGTCGTTCACACTGCTTGCTATGGTGATTGCAGGCGGCACGGCACGCCGAATGCTTAGTGGCCGGGTGCAGGTGAGCGGCCAAAGTGTGGCTGTGTTGACAATGGCGTTGGTGGCGCTGCTCACGTTTTTCATTTCGCAGGGCATCCGCGTGCAGAAGGAGGCTCTCGTCTATCTGGCTATGTCGCTTGCAGGCTATTCTCTTGCCGGGATGCGCGACAGGCGGGTGTCGAAGGCCGATGCCGCGTTGTTTGCCTTGGCTTGTGTGATGCTTGCATTTGGGCGCACCACCTATCTCTATTTTGTGATGCTCGGGGTGGGCATGATGGCCTTGACCGACGTGCGCCGGCTTTGGCGGCCGGCTTTGCTGCTCGGTGGCGTGGCACTGGTTCTTTTTGTGGTGGGCAACCACTTTGCCTACTATTCGATAGAGCGCCATGCACTTATAATAAACGGCGGTGATGAAATGCGGGCCTACTATGTGGCCGACGGTGCCCAGCGCCCATACCTGAATGTGATAGGCAACTATTTCAACTATCCTGTGCTCCGCCGTGTGGCTATGTTGCCGCTCACTATGGGGGTGCAGTTTATGATTCCGCTCCCGTGGCTTCATCACGGAGTGGCTGCAAGTGTCGACACGCTTTTGCCGCGCCTGGGTTATGGCTGGTATGCCGTTGGAGCCTTGGCCATATTCTATTTTGTGGCAGTGAGCTGGAACCGCCGGCAGTGCTTGGGCTGGTGGCCGTGGTGGCTGGCAGTGAGTTATGCGGTGATTGCCTATATCACGGCAGGTTCGGTCAACCGCTACATATTGCCGTTTGAGCCCATGATGGCCGTTTTGGCGGCCTATGTGCTTTGTCGTGCGGCCGACGGCTGTCAGCGCCGGGCCTTGTTGGCTTGGCTCGTAGGCTTTGCGGTGGTTGTCGCTGCCGCTCTGTGCGTTTGCAGTCGGCTGATGGCTTGATGTGTGGTAATGAAAAAAAACGGAGCTGGGCCCCCACGGGGCTCAGCTCCTTCAATTTTATGGCTTGTTGCCAGCCTGGTGGCTGTCAACCGTTACTCCTCATACACAAGTGTGCCAATGGGCTCGCCGTCAATCACCTTGGCCAGATTGCCTTTCACGTCCATGTTGAACACATATATGGGCAGGTGGTTCTCCTTGCACATCACAGTGGCGGTGAGGTCCATCACCTTCAAGCCGCGGCGGTAAATCTCGTCGTAGGTGATTTTGTCGAATTTTGTGGCTGTCGGGTCTTTCTCCGGATCGGCAGTGTAGATGCCGTCGACCCTGGTGCCCTTGAGCATCACGTCGGCCTCAACCTCTATGCCGCGCAAGGCGCTGCCGGTGTCGGTAGTGAAAAACGGGTTACCCGTGCCGCACGACATGATTGCCACCTTGCCCGCCTTCATTGCATCAATGGCTCTCCACTTGCTGTAGTGCTCGCCGATGGGGTGCATGTCGATGGCAGTAAACACTTTTGCTTCTTGGCCGCGGGCTTCGAGAGCCGACGACAGTGCCAGCGAGTTAATCACGGTTGCCAGCATACCCATTTGGTCGCCTTTCACACGGTCCACGCCACGAGTGGCACCAGCCAGCCCGCGGAATATGTTGCCGCCACCAATCACTATGGCCACCTGCACGCCTCTGTTCACAATTTCCTTGATTTGGTCGGCATAGTCGGCCACACGTTGCGGGTCGATGCCGTAGCCTTGCTCGCCCATCAGCGATTCGCCGCTGAGTTTTAGCAAAATGCGCTTGAATTTGTTGCTCATTGTAGTTGTCTTATTTCGGTTTTTTGGCAAAATTAGTGCAAGCCGAGCGCAATAGCAAATCAAGCTTGCTTGAATTTGCATTGCCGAGGCGCCGCCTAATTAAGCCGCAGGGAGTAGGGTGGTTGGGTGGGTATAAAAAAGTAAATCCCAGACTCAGCGTCTAGGATTGCTTAACTAATTAACCTTCTAATACCATTAACATAAACCTTAAACAATGAATTTCATAACCGTCATCCCGACGCCCGTGAATTTCATAACCTTAAAAACTAATACCATGAAAAACCGATGCAAAAGTAGCAACTATATGTTTTATAACATAATTTATTCGCAATATATTCGACAAATTTAACCTTTGTTGTGTAAACGAGCGTAAAATTAACATCCATTTACCTCGCGTTGCCGCATAATTGCGTTGCTTTTTTCTCTGAGCTGCCCGTTGTGTGTGGGAGCGGCTTAATGATGCGCCCACCTCCCCGGATGTGACATAATGTGATTTGCCCACCCCCGAAAAGCTACCGTCGCAAGCCGTGTGCCAATGTGGCGGGCAGCGCCTAAATGTTTTGATATCTCGCCATTAAGTGCTACCTTTGTGCTGCTTAGAGCCAAGGCTGCGATTAAACGTGGCTGCGGCATTTGTAAAAATCGAGAAATCACAAAAACGTAAGAGACAAATCATAACATTCGATGAATTTTGTAGAAGAACTTAAGTGGAGAGGCATGATCAACAATATCATGCCCGGAACAGAGGAACAACTCAACAAGGAAATGACTTCGGCTTATGTGGGCATTGACCCCACTGCCGATTCTCTTCATATTGGCCACCTGGTGAGCATAATGATGCTCAAGCACTTCCAGCGTGCCGGCCACCGTCCCATCGCACTTGTGGGCGGTGCCACTGGCATGATTGGCGATCCGTCGATGAAGTCGCAGGAGCGCGTGCTTATCGATGAGGAAACTTTGCGCCACAATCAGGAGTGCATCCGCCGCCAGCTCGAGCACTTCCTCGATTTCGACAGCGATGCACCCAACCATGCGATTCTTGTCAACAACTATGATTGGATGAAGGAGTTCTCGTTTCTGAACTTTATCCGCGATGTGGGCAAACACATCACCGTCAACTACATGATGGCAAAAGACTCGGTGAAAAAACGCTTGGCGGCAAATGCCGACCACGGTATGTCGTTCACTGAGTTCTCTTACCAGCTGCTCCAGGGCTACGATTACCTGCATCTGTATCAAGAGGAGGGATGCCGTCTGCAGATGGGCGGCAGCGACCAGTGGGGCAACATCACCACAGGCACTGAGCTCATTCGCCGCATGGCTGGCGGTGAGGCCTATGCCATCACTTGCCCGTTGATCACCAAGGCCGACGGCGGCAAGTTCGGTAAAACCGAAAGCGGCAACGTGTGGCTTGACCCCAAGCGCACTTCTCCCTACAAATTCTATCAGTTCTGGCTCAATGTGAGCGATGCCGATGCTGTGAAATATATCAAGATATTCACCGACCTGCCTGAGGACGAGATAAATGCCATTGTTGCCGAGCAGGAGAAAGACCCCGGACTGCGTCCGGTGCAGAAGCGCCTTGCCAAGGAAATCACCACCATGGTGCACTCGGCTGCCGACTATGAGACTGCCGTTGAGGCTTCGCAAATCCTTTTCTCCAACAAGGCAAAAGACATTCTCCACAAGATCGACGAGGACACGTTGCTCTCTGTGTTTGAGGGTGTGCCCACGTTTGAGGTTTCGGCCGATGCGCTTTCGGCCGGTGTGCCTGCCAGCGTGCTCTTCACCGAGCAAGCTCAGGTGTTTGCCTCTAAGGGCGAGATGCGCAAGCTCACCCAGGGTGGCGGCGTGAGCGTAAATAAGGAGAAACTCACCGACCCCAACCAAGTGATTACGCCCGACTTCCTGCTCAATGGCAAGTATATTCTCGCTCAGCGCGGCAAGAAGAACTACTACCTGCTGATTGTGAAGTAAAAAAGAAATGAAAAATTTGCATGTTAAGCCAATAGTGCTTAACTTTGCAGCGCATTTGAGACGATGAGTCGCATTTGTTAAGATTGTCTTATGGTGTAATGGTAGCACTGCAGTTTTTGGTTCTGCCTGTTCTGGTTCGAATCCGGATAAGACAACCACAATCTTCAAAACGCAATCCTGCCCGTGTGGCTCGGTTGCGTTTTTTTTTCGGCTTTTGGCGCTCGGCATGCCGCAGGCGCATGATATAATATTCTGAATTTTAAGAAAGCAATGGAAGGTGTTTTTACGCAGGTAGTGGGATTGTTTGTGCTCGTGATTGTGGGCTTTGTGGCTGCACGGTTGCACATCATCGGCCCGGAGTTCAACAAGCAGATGTCGTCGTTTGTGATTCTGATATCGAGCCCGTGCCTTATTCTGGGGTCGGTTATGGGCGACACGGTGCCGAGTCCGGCCATGATAGCTCCGCTTCTGCTGGTGGGCATGCTGTCGTATGCCGTGCTGGCGGCACTGGCTGTGGCACTGTCGCGCCTCTTTACTTCCAACCGCGACGACCGCGGCATATATTCCTTTATGCTCACATTTGGCAATGTGGGCTTCATCGGTTACCCTGTGGTGGCTGCAATCTATGGACCACATGCCATTTTCTATGCTTGCATTGTGAATTTTGCCTTCACGGTGTTTGCCTTCACGGTGGGCATGCACATGGTAAAGGGTGGGCATTTGAGCTTCGATTGGCGGGTGCTCGTGAGCCCTGCCATGCTTTGCTCCTATGCGGCCATGGTGCTGGTGGCTCTTGGCGTTGACGACTATCCCGATGCGGTATCGGCTCCTGTGGGCCTGATAGGCGGACTCACCGTGCCGGCCGCTCTCATCATAATAGGGTCGTCGCTTGCTCAGATGCCGATACGCAAGGTGGCTGGTACGCCGCGCGTGTGGATGGCGGCCGCTTGCCGGCTTGTGGTGATGCCGCTTGCGGTGCTTGCCGTGACGTTGCCGCTTGGGTGCAGCCGAGAGGTGACTGCCATCAATCTGATTCTTGCCGCTATGCCGGTGGGGTCGTTTGGCACCATGTTCTGCCTGCAGTGCGGGCGTGATGAGCGTCTGATGGTGCAAGGCACGTTCATATCCACTTTGCTCTCAGTGGCCACAATTCCGCTTGTGGTCTGGTTTGCCTTAAGTGTCATTTGAAACCCGTATCCGCAAAAATATGCTCGAATAGAGTTAATGAGAGTTAAACGAATGGGTAAATAGGTAACAAAAGTTAAATCTGTTGAATATATTGCGAATAAATTATGTTATAAAACATATAGTTGCTACTTTTGCATCGGTTTTTCATGGTATTAGTTTTTAAGGTTATGAAATTCACGGGCGTCGGGATGACGGTTATGAAATTCATTGTTTAAGGTTTATGTTAATGGTATTAGAAGGTTAATTAGTTAAGCAATCCTGGACG
>CAVDUV010000012.1:0-79300 GCA_963612465.1 Bacteroidaceae bacterium
ACTTTGACACCCCAAAAAACAGATTCTTCAAACACTTTCCCTAATTTTGCACTTGTTGTTGGACTCTACATCGGGCCGCCTGCGGTGGCTGCGGCAAAAAAAGAATGCCGTAGTGCTTTGATATTCAGTATAAAGGTTGTAACTTTGCAGTCGATATTTCCGAAAGGCTCATATAAGTGCCACAGCTATTGGCTGTGACCGCCGTACGGGTTAACTTGATATACAATTAATTAAATGTACGCAATTGTAGAAATTCAAGGACAGCAGTTCAAGGCCGAAGCAGGCAAAAAACTGTATGTTCACTATCTCGGCGACGAGAAAAAAGAAGGCGAAGTGGTAGAATTCAACAAGGTTCTGCTCGTTGATGCCGACGGTAACGTAACAGTTGGCGCACCTACCGTAGAAGGTGCCAAGGTTGTTTGCGAGGTAAAGACTCCCCTCGTGAAGGGTGATCGCGTGCTCGTCTTCAAGAAGAAGCGCCGCAAAGGCTATCGCCGTCTGAACGGCCATCGCCAAGTGTTCACCGAAGTAGTGATTAAAGAAGTTAATGCTTAACCCCCTAAAATTTTAAAAGATTATGGCACATAAGAAAGGTGTAGGTAGTTCTAAGAACGGCCGTGAGTCGGAAAGCAAGCGACTCGGCGTTAAAATTTTCGGTGGTCAATTCGCTAAGGCTGGCAACATCATCCGCCGTCAGCGCGGTACTGTTCACCGTCCGGGCGCAAACGTAGGCATGGGTAAAGACCACACTCTTTACGCTCTCGTTGACGGAACTGTTGAGTTCCAGAAACGTGCCGGCCACACATACATCAATGTAGTGGCTGCTCCTCAAGGCGAAGAGAACTAAGCACACACGCAAAGTGCCCATCACCAACGGGCTCTGGCAGCGTGAAAGATTCATGTTCTGGGCTGATGAGAATAAATCATCAGCCCAAATTATTTTATACCCATCGGCCAAGGCACTGAAAAACCGCTTATTTTATTTTCGAAAATTTCGAAAATTATTTTGATTTTTTCTAAAAAAAGTTGAATTTATGCGATAAATGGTTTACATTTACCGCAGACAACGAACCTATAATTCACTTTACAACAAACAAACTATGAAACCTATATTTTTATTTTTATGCCTTTTGGCTTTTACGAGCGCATATTCCGAGACAACCATCTGTGAAACCCAAGCTTTACAAATCGTAAAACAAACTCGCAACGTAGTGGGCAATGATACCGCCAACTACTATATAGGAACGGTGAACAATGTAATCGACGAATATTATTGCCACCCCTCATCTGACGTTTCCCGTTACGAATTTCTCTCTGACGAGTCTAAAGAAAAATGGCTTGTTTTTGTGGACGAGCAACCCTTGGAATCTTGGAGTCACAACTGCACATATTATTATATTCCCAAATCTTATGAAGGAGACGCACCTGTTGTTGCTGTAAAAGGAGGGCTTCCACCTTATGGCCATCATTTGAACATAGTTGAACGTAATATAAACACATCTCCACGCTCTACCCGAGTGGCCAAACAGACAAAAAGTGCTATTGACCACAGCGTGCCTATTACCAATGCCTTTGCAGGTAATACGCGTATAGTATTTGTATGTGTACCAACTGCCGACTATGTACAGGACCACTATCAAACGGTTGTTTCAGCTTACGATATTTTACACAACACGTATGGCATCCCTAAAAGCAATTTTTATTTTTTGATTAGTGACGGAACTGATGATCCATTGAGCGAACCGGAATACAGCTTCTCACACGATATAGACAACGACGGAGTTGACGAGGATGTGCGAAATGCAACCTATGAGAACCTTTTTAACACACTTGCAGGACTGAACGGAAAAACAGAGCACCTCTTTGTGTGTTTCGTGGGACAGTCTTATGAGGCCTCTCCGTCATTGACTTTTATGGTTCTTGAAAATGGCCAAAGACTGAACGCATCAGATTTTCAAATCATGTTATCGGCGGCAAATGCCACATATAGCAATGTGTTGCTTTCAGCAAGGGCAAGTAACGGATTCACTGAAAACATCACAACATCGGATTTAGGCAACACCATTTTCACAAATTCGTCGACTGGAGGTCACATAGCTCCTATTGCTGCTGACCAGCACATCGCATTTACCAACACGTGGTTCAAATCTCTGATAGCAGCGTCAAGTTCTGCCGACACAAACAACGATGGCATTATCAGTATTCAAGAGGCCTTTGACTACACCAACGATTACTTAATCGACAAATATCCATATGCCATACCGACTATTGTTTCAAATCCTGCTGACATAGCATCGAAGTTAGCTTTCAATTCAATCCCCACTGTGGATTTGTTAAACCCAGACCCGGAAATCCAAATCGAGACGGTCTCGCCCAACCCAAGCATTTCCACAGTGAACATCAAACTGAGTGCTAAGGCTGCAACAGGATCATCTCTTGTGGTGACAAGCATTAACAGCTCAAAAGCCATAAAAACTATTCAATTGGCAGAAGGCGAAGATGCCGCTAGCATGTCGCTCGACAATGCGGCAGCAGGAAATTATGCAGTTAGCCTGCTGGTGAACGGCAAGGTAGTGTCAAGCAAACAAATCATCAAGTATTAAATTTAAATAACACAATACGATTATGAGTACAATAAAGAAAGCCATTTTGGCCGTAGCTGCAGTGATTGGCTGCACAACAACAAATGCCGCAAACAATGAATACGTGCCGCTAGTGCAGGAGGGTGCCACATGGAACTATGCAAGTTTTGTTCACAAAAAACCATATCCCTACACTGTCTATATCCAAGGAGACACTTCGCTTTTGGGTGTGACGTATAAAAAATGCTACATTAAGTTTTATGACAATTATTCAGACAGTTGCCTTACCGAAAATGAAAAAAGCTATTTGGCAAGCATGAATAATCAACCGATTGCTTTTCTTCGAGAAGAAGACAAAAAAGTATATTGCCTGTATAAACACGCTAATTACCCAAAACTTTTCAATAACTATGAATGGGGAAAATGCGTCAGACAGGAATTAAACAGCAATGCGGTGGATTATGCTTATGGAGAGTGGCTTATATATGACTTTAATGACGTGGAAAGCATTCTCAATGCCCCCCGATCCACTAAGCAATATCCACATCTGAATATGAGATACTCTGTGGAAAGTGTTGATGAAGTTGAGATTGGAAACACCATCAGAAAGCGTTATCAGCTCCGCACCAACTATTACTTTGCAACCGACAGCCTAAATTATTCCATCATTGACGGATTGTATATAATAGAAGGAATAGGATTCGTGAGAATCAATCGTCCAATAGAATCGGCATATCCGATTGATGTTGATTTCTTCCTTAGCCCCAAAGCCGATGCCGTGCAATATGTCATGTATCATAACGACATGTATGGTTTGGCTCAAAGCGCATTCCTTAATAAAGTGGAAAACGGTCAAAAGGTGGCAGCCAGTTGTTACGACAAAATCAAGTTCTATACTGAAGGCGGTCCTACGGGTGTGGAAAGCATAGAGACCGATGCAAGCCAAGGAGATGACCAGTATTATAATTTAATGGGCCAAAAGGTTTCTCCTGAAAATCTTGGTTCTGGTATCTACATTCACAACCACAAGAAAGTGATGATAAAGAAGTAACGCCGAACAGGCTACATGGGTTTTTCATAAAAACAAGAGAGCGTTGCTTGCGATTGCAAGTGACGCTCTCCTATTTATTGTGCGCATAGAGGGACTCGAACCCACACGACGGAAGTCACTAGATCCTAAGTCTAGCGCGGCTACCAATTACGCCATATGCGCATTCTGCGGTATTGCGAGTGCAAAGGTAATTCTTTTTTTCCCAATCACCAAATTTGCGGCAGTTTTCAGTTCGCGTGGAAATTCAACCCCAAACTCAAAAATGTAGCTATGCGAAAACGCGCACTTGCCAGTGCGCAAGCCAGGGACTTTCGAGATCAGCATGACCGACCGCCATGAGCCTCGCTAATTGCGCCAAGCATTGCGAGAAAGAGTCAAAAGTGGATAGTGCTAGAGGGTATTTGAGTTAATTATAGTATATTTGCAATCGTAAAGCAACACTTTGAATGCAAGCGTTATGAACGAGTCAATCCAAAACAAGCCCAAAATACTGATTATCTACACTGGCGGCACCATTGGCATGATTGAGAATTCAACGACCAAGGCACTGCAGCCTTTCGACTTCTCACACCTAATCGACAATGTGCCCAAAATCAAGAAACTCGATTACGAGATCGACAACATTCAGTTCAATCCGCCCATCGACAGTTCGAACATGAATCCTAAGCACTGGCACGACATCGCACAAGCCATTGAAGACCACTATGACCACTACGACGGATTTGTGGTGCTTCACGGAACCGACACTATGGCGTTCACGGCCTCGGCGCTCAGCTTTATGCTCGAAAACCTGTGCAAACCGGTCATAATCACCGGGTCGCAACTGCCCATAGGCGAAGTGCGAACCGATGGTGAGGAAAACCTGATTACCGCACTGCAAGTGGCTGCCGCAACCGATGCCAACGGGCAAGCCATGGTGCAAGAGGTGGCAATCCTCTTCGAGAGTCATTTGTGGCGCGGAAACCGAAGCACAAAGATGAGTGCCGACAACTTCAACGCATTCAAGAGCAACAACTATCCAGAGCTGGCACGCATAGGACTCGGATTGTCGTTCAAGGAAGAGTCGCTATACCGGTCGCCATCGAAACGCCCGCTTAAAGTGCGGTACAACATGGACCCCGACGTGATGTTTCTGGTGCTCCACCCCGGAATGACCGAGAGCACATTGCGGCACATGCTCAACACCCCCAACATTAAAGGCATTGTGCTCAAGACATTCGGTGCCGGCAACAGCCCCAACGAGCAATGGTTTACCGATGCCATTCACGATGCTGTGATGCGCGACATAGTGATAGTGAATGTGACACAATGCGTTAACGGTAGCGTGCACGCCGGATTATACGCAACTGGCAACTGCCTGGCCAAAGCCGGTGTGATAAGTGGCCACGACATAACGAGCGAGGCTGCTATAACCAAGATGATGTATCTGTTCGGCATGGGATTGCCGCCATCGTCGGTAAAGAAATATATGCAAGTGGCCCTGTGTGGCGAGGTCACGATTCCGTAAGCAAAATCCATCAGCATCCTTTCTGCCTGCGGGCCACAGCCTCGGCAATGCAAATTCAAGCAAGCTTGATTTGCTACCCACGCTCGGCTTGCACTATGTTGCCTACGGCTTAATTAGGCGGCGCCTCGGCAATGCAAATTCAAGCAAGCTTGATTTGCTATTGCGCTCGGCTTGCACTAATTTTGCCAAAAAATAACATCACGAATCAGAACAACGCAAAAGAATGAGCACTAAGGCTGAAATCAATATCGACCATCCTGAGGCATGGAATGTGGAGCTTCACATCACCAGCAACAAAATCAAGTACTTGCTGGTGAACAAATCGGCTGAAAATTCCCTGACCACGGGTGAGCTGGACATTGACGGCAATGCCGGCTCCACGCTCAAGGCAATCGAGGCCGCAATCTACGACCATCAGCTACTGGGTGATTTCAACGATGTGAGCATTGTGGTCGACTCACGCCACTTCGTGGTGTTGCCACCCGACTTCCAACCCGACGACACACTTGGAGACGATGGCCAAAGCAGTGCCCAAGCGGCTTTGGAGGCAGCCTTTGGCAACATGGAGGGTGACCTTGGCTATTGCCGACTTGAAAAGTGCAATGCCGCCATTGCTTTCGAGATGCCCAAAGGACTGAAGGCATTTCTTGAGCGCACCTACTTCCAGCCCCGCATTGTGCACCCGCTCTATACGCTTTGCGAGCACTACTGCGGAGTGAATGCCGAGTCGGAGATTGCCCGCATGCACCTCCACTTTGCGCCCGAGGGCGACAAAATGGACATGGTGGCATTCAACAAGGGACGGCTGGCGCTGGCCAACAGTTTTGAATTTGCCTCGTCAGCCGATGCCGTGTTCTATGTGTTGCACGCATGGAGCAGCCTGGGGCTCGACAGCATGAGCGACGAGATACAGCTCACCGGCAACCGCGACACGCGCGATGCCGTGATGCCGAAACTGCGCGAATATGTGCGCTATGTGATGCCCGGAATTTTCCCGGCAGCCGCTTTGAAACTTGGCCAGGATGCCGTGAAAGCACCACTGGAATTAATACTACTTGCACTATGCGAATAATAAGAGGAAAATACGGGCGACGCCGCTTCGACGTGCCCACCAACATAACTGCGCGCCCCACCACCGACTACGCCCGCGAGAGCATATTCAACGTGATTGAAAACCTGGTGGACCTTGAGGGACTGACGGCACTCGACCTGTTTGCAGGCACGGGAGCCGTGAGTTTCGAGTTCTTGTCGCGCGGATGCTCAAGCGTGACGAGCGTGGAGAAGGCGTCAACGCAATTCAATTTCATCAACAAAGTGAAAAAGCTGCTTGGCGACGACAACATCACCGCCATCAAGGGCGACGTGTACCGGTTCATGGGGTCGTGCACAAGGACTTTCGACATTATTTTTGCCGATCCGCCATACGACCTGCCCACACTGCCAGAGCTGCCCGCGGCCATACTTGCCTCGGGCATGGTGAAGGAAGGCACCATTGTGATTGTAGAGCACTCGAAGCACAACGACTTCAGCATGCTGCCGCAATTCATGCAGCACCGCACCTATGGAAAGGTGAATTTCTCGATTTTCAAGGCATGACAGGCTGAGGCAACGCCGCCATAAAACGAACCAATCCGCATCAAGCACGACCGATGAGGCAGCTTGATGCGGATTGCTGTATCTGTGCAGAATGGGGTCACCTTCTGGCCTGCACCTCAAACGCGTCGAGCACCGACCCGTCGCGGTTAAGGAGCTGCACCGCAATGCGGTGGCTATCGACGTTGAGATGAAGCGCACCCACGGTGTGCGGCCCCTCGTTCCACCTGAATTTCAATTTGTCGGCATTATGCTCAATCGGGCCTATGGGTTTCTGGCCGCGCTCGTTGTCGCTCGAGGGCATCTGCACATAGGTGGTGCCGGAATTGCTGGCTGTCACCTTGTCGGCCTTTAACGGCGCCGAACGCACGTAAATATGGTTGTTGCCCGCTATTGCGAGGTCGACCCCACACTCGTCGAAGAGTTGCTTCCACCGGTCGTATTGGCTCGAGGCACCATTGCCGCCATAGAACCACTGATAGTGCTCACACACCACCGTGTAGCGCGAGCCGGCCTGGTTTTCCTTAATCACATTGCGAACCCACTTCTGCGCTGCCACCAGCCCCGAATCGGTGCGCATGTCCTCGTTGTTGAGCATGATGAACAGCACCTCGCCATACTTGAAATAGTAGCACACGCCCAACTCACCGTCGTAGCCGTTGCGCGGATAGTAGTTGGCATCACGGAAGTAGGCGTTGGTGAGCTGGTAGCGGCGCGACATGTTGTCGTGGTTGCCGTTGAGCCCGGCCCACATAGTGCGGCGGAACGCCGGCTGCGAGTAAAGCTCACGCCAGAACGAGTAGCTTGCCCCCCAGGCAATCACATCGCCAATGTGCAGCACCCAGTCAACATCACGAAACCGGTTGTCGACCGTCTGTAGCATGCCCATTGCGCTCTCGAGCCGGGCAGGAAGCGGCGTATAGGTGTGGAAGTCGCTTATCACACAAGCGCTCCAGCTTGGAGCTCCGGCGGTGACAAAGCGGTAAACGCAACTGGTGTCGCCAGCCGAACTGATTATGCGGTATTTGTAGTGCGTGCGTGGAGTGAGGCCGGTGAGCAGCGCGCCACACTTGGTGAAACGCGCATCCTCACTGAAATCGCAGCCATCGTGACGCTTGCTGTCGATGCCATAGTAGGTGGAGCAAAGCGACTGCTGCTCGGGGTCGACACGGTGGGCCTTATGCCAAAACTCGTCGGTTTCAGTGGTGAATACCACCCACGAGCGGCCGGCCGCAGTGTCGGCAGCCCAACTGACACCCATCTGGACCGATGCATCCTGCCCGGGACAGGTGACAATGCTGTAAAGTCGGCTTGGAGCGGCACTCGCCGTGATTGCGGCTATAGCCATGACTGCTGCCGCAAGAGTGCGCAGCGTGATTGCGTTAAGTTTGTTTCTCGTCATTGTTTACAGGTTTTATGCAGTGTAATAGATTTTTATCGTGGCTATGGCATTTGCTCGCAAGGCGACTGCCTACAAGGCCTCAACGCATAAGCTCACCGATCGACGTGGTGAGGTTAAACATGAGCGTGGTGGCACTGCTGTGCGGCTTTGCCAAGGCAATGCCAAAACCGAAAGCCTTGACCTTCAACCCGCCACCAAGCGAGAATCCCGACAAGAAATTGCGGTGATAGGTGCTCATGTCGGTGCGGGTCTTGTAGTCGTAACCGAGTGCTATATACATGCGCTCGGTAGGCACATATTCGATGCCGAATGTGAGATGCCGCATGAGATTGCGCATAAAAGAATCCTTCTTGACCAGCGACGAAGTGGCAGTGTTTTTATCCTCAGGTTCATAGTAGGGCAATTTCCACTTTGTGAGGCCATAGGCCGTGACCGAGAATCGGAACGGCGACGATGAGAACATCTGCGACCATCCTATCTGCACATCCCACGGCAGGCTGGCCTTGGTCTCATTGAATTTCTTCACCTGACCGCCCAGGTTCTTAACCACAAGCGACAGCGACAGGTCGTTGTCGGGATTATAGTAGTTGATGCCCAGGTCGGTGCCTATGGCAGCGGCCGAATACTCGGCATATTTCGAGTAGACAAACTTGACGTTGATGGCACCGCGCAAGTTGTCGGTGATGTCGTGTGAATAGGTGGCATTGAAAGCCATGTCGCTTGCCGAGAATGTGCCAGTCACGTTGCCCGAGACATCGGTCTCACTCATGGAGCCGTAGCCAAAATATTGCAGCCCAACGGCAAATGCGCTGTGGTCGTTGATGCCTTGGCCGTAACGCACGCCCATGAAATTGGTAGAACCAAGATAGCGCATATAGTTCACGCCCACCTGATGGTCGACCTCCGGGCCAAGAAGCGCCGGATTCTGCTCAATGAGGTTGATGTCGTCGTCGATCACAGTGATATTGTGGCCGCCGAGGGCATAGGCATGAGTCGACGGTGTGACATTGAGGAACTGATAGGCCGTGGTGCCGTCTTGCGCCGTGGCCGATGCAAAGCCAGCCAGCACAATGGCAACAGCGAGCAGGTGTGTATTGTATATTCTCATCTGAAATCTAACTTTCACTTGACGGCGGTGCACAGCACCCCCCTTTCTACTAATAACGCACAGCGGCGGCAGTTAGTATAAGTGTTTATTTTTTTTCACAACGCCAGCCACCGCCACACCATTTTGTAAAAATAAATGAAACATTATTAATCATTTTCAAAACCAGCCGTAAAAGTCATTGACAATTAGAAAGAGCTAATTATATTTGCACTGCCGAAAGCACAAAAGCCAATAAGGCTAAAGCCTGAAGCTGGATTACTCCACAACAAACTGAATTAATAACATTAGTGACTGAAACACGTAATGCGAAACCACGATTTGCGATTACACATACTCTTGGCAATGTCGGTATTGGCCCTGATGCCTGCAATGGCACAAGTGCGCCACGTGACCACTGTCAATCCCATGTCGCGCTCTTCCTACATGGAAGTGTACGAGTATGACTACGTAGACGTTCAGCCACAATTTCCCGGTGGGGAACGCGGGCTGACCAACTACATCAACAACACCCGCGAATATCCCTACCATGCCTACCACAACCGCATTCAGGGCCGCGTGCTGTGCTGCTTCATAGTGGGAGCCGACGGCCGAATAAGCAATGTGCAGGTGATTCGCGGAGCCGGCGACGAGAGCCTCGACCGCGAGGCCATGCGGGTAATCAAGGAAATGCCCCGGTGGAAGCCAGGGCGCGTGAACCGCACCAAGGTGGCCGTGCGATGCGTGCTGCCCATTGCATTCAGGCTGTAGCCACTGCCGCTATCAAGGGGGGGGGAACTCAACCATAAACACAATTTCACTACACACATATTTACGGCTGCACGCATCGCGCGTGTGGCCGCAATTGCTTTTTGACCGCCTAAGGGAGGAGGAAAACAACAATGCACAGCAGGGCATAAAAAGACAATCACACCGGCATCCACAGTTGCTGGCCTAACGCTGCCTGCCAACAACGGGATGCGATGTGATTGTTATACGTTTTTTTCGGGGGGCGGGACAACGAATTGCCTCAAGGCAAATGCCCCACTGCTGCTACTTGTTGCAAGTGCTTTCTGGCTCACTCTGGGCTGAGCTGCCAACTGATGAATCCACGCTCACGGGATTGTCAACGCCATTGCGCCTATACTCCTCACGGAGCAGTGAACCTGGCTCCATAGCCTCATACACGGCCATGCGCCTATAGCGCGGGCGCAGCAGAAAACGCTCCACACAGTAGGCTATGACAAAATACACAGCCACAAGCACCCACAGCATAGCATAATGATGCGACGTCTGGGCCAGCGAAGCACCATCGCTCTGCATCAGAATGTAGGCCTCACTGGCCCAAGTGCTGGGCACCATATTGGCAAGCGCAGTCCACATCGGGCCAATGGCGTAGCGCGGCCACGAGATTCCTGTGAGAAACACGAAAGGCACCGAGGTGAACACCACTGCCAGGAACACCGACTCGCGGTCGTTGACAAAGACCTGCATGCATTGCCCGAGTAATGAGCTTGCGAGCAAGAACGGCAATGCCATGGCTATGATGTCGAGCATATCCCCGTTTTGCGGAAAATCGAAGAACATGGGCACAAAATGCAGCACATAGACGGTGGGAACGATATAGATGATCCAGTGGCACAAAGTCTTGCCGATGATGGTGGCACCCACGCCGGCCCCCACATCCATGGGGTCGATGCCGCCATGGTGCAAACGCCGCTCACGGCTGCCTGCCCTGAGCATGCCAATTCCCAAAAGCATGCTCTGCTGAAGCACCAATATGAAAATGCATAGCAGCACCGATGACGCAAGTCCCATGCTCTCGTTGCCCAAGGCCACCTGCCGGCTGCCAATCACGCCGCCCATTTGACTGGTGACTATCGACACCTTGCGACCCAGAGCCTGCATGGTGATGTGCTTTTGCACGGCCGTGAGCCCCATGAGCATCTGCTTGTAGCGCATGAGGACGCTCATGTCGCAATAGAGGTTGACGTGAGCCGCCTCACCGCGGCCAAGGCACTGGCTGTAGTCACGCGGCACATACACGATGCCGTAGCATTGCTTCTCGTTGACCATGCGGCGAGCCTCCTGCATGTTGGCGGCATATCCCGCTACCCTCACCTCGGGTGTGGCATCAAGCTCACGCACCAGCTCACGGCTGTCGGCCTGACGGCAGTCGTCAACCACGACCACAGCCACATCGCGGGCAATCTCGGGATTATATATCAGCGAATACACGATTGGATAGACGGCACACAGCACCAGGAAGAACACAATCACACCCTGGTCGTGGAACGCAAGCATAAACTCGCGCCGCCACACATGGAACACGTCGACCAACCATCGTATTATCTTATTGTTACTCATATCATTGTTAAAAAGAACAAGGTCGTGATTTCATTCAGCCCCGTGCCTCACAGATTGTTGCACATCAAGGCACATACACCGGATGGACACATGCCCGCCTCAAGCGCCAAATGAGCGGCACAGGCAGAAGCGTGTAGGCCAGCAGGGCTGCATAATAGAACCGCGAGAAATAGAACGGCATACCGTTAAGCGCCTGGTCGGCACTGAGCAGGAAATAATAGCGCATGGGCACCACATATCCAAGCGAATGTACCCAAGGATACATCGACTCGATGGGCAGCGAGAAGCCGCAGAACGAGAACGAAAGCATACCCAAGAGGCTGCACACCGTGGTTCCAAGTCGGAAACTCGGCACAAAGCACATCACAGCCAATGCGAAACCCTGGTTAGCCATCACAAACAGCGGCATCGCCAGCAACATGTGCGACGGCGGACAGTTGAGCGGCAACCAGTATATGCGATACATCATAAATTGCAGCATCCAGCCCACTGCGGTGAAAAGGAGCGTTTGCGGCACCAGTTTGCACACCACAGCCAGTCCCATAGAGTTGCCTGCGCTGCTGAGCCAGTCGCGGCAAGTGGAATACTTGAGCTCGGTGCCTATGCTGAAGCAAGTGACGAGCATCACAAGCAAAGCCAGCAGACACGGTGGGAACGAGAGCCCCAGATAGTAGCCATAGTTGGTCCAGGGGTTGCCTATGCCGTGCACATGGGTGGTGACTGCGCTGATTGAAGTGGCAAGAGACTGTGCCGGAAGGCCCACCATGTCGACCACGCTTTTTGCAATTGCGCCGTTGGCTTTCAGCGTAACAGTCTCAAAAGCCTTATACTGGAACGAGGCCGGAGTGTAGTAGGCATAGTTGATGTAGTAACTGATGGTGGGCTGCTGACCACTGATGGCACGCTGCTCAAGCCCACGGGGAATGTAGATGAAGCCCAATATCTGCCCACGGCGCACGGCATCCTCGGCCTGCGCATAAGAAGCCAAGTGCTGCTTGACATCGACGGCGCTCATGGCATCGAGCGAGCGCACCACACGGCGCGATATGCTCGAGTTGTCGAGGTCGACCACCGCCACAGGCACTTGAGTGGGCGAACCGGCCGACATCATGTCGAGCAGCATCCATGAGCACAGCAAGGGCATCACCACCATCATCATGAAAAACATGGGGCGACGCACTAGCGACACAAGGCTGCGCTTCACCGAGTCGGCTATGCATTGTTTCAAGTTCACACTCTGCATTATCAATAAGGATATTTTTCCTCTACACTGTTGTCAGTAAAACTTATTCGTTGAGCAGCACACTCATGCCCGGCCTGAAATCCTTGATAGCCTCTACCGGACGGGCCTTCACCTCAAACGTCTTGCTGTCATACTGGCCATAGGCCTTGGTGGCAGCCCACACGGCATAGCTGCCCATGTCGTGCACATAGAATATCTTGAGCTTGGTCTGCTTGTTGTTGAGTGCAGGAATGGTTACACTCACTTCCTTGCCCATGGTGAGCCCGGTGAGTTTCTCCTCACGCACGCTGAAAGCCACCCACATGTCGTCGAGCTTCGAAATCGACATGATGGGGCTGCCGAGCGACACGAGCTCGCCCTCATGCGGGAATATCTCGCTCACCTCGCCATCGCAAGGCGCAACCAAAAACTGGTCTTCGAGCAGCGACTCCACCTCCATCACAGTACCCTTGGCGGCATCGGCAAGGCTGCGCGAAGCATCCTTGTCCTCTGCTTGAGCACCGTTTTGGGCCAACTGGAGCTGCGACTTTGCCGTACGCACGGCAGCAGTGGCTGCATCATAGGCAGCTTTTGCCTCATCGCGTTTCTGCTCGCTCACCACGCCCTGCTTGAAGAGGTTTTCCATTCGCTCATAAGTCTTGCGTGCAATTCCCTCAGCGGCCTGAGCCTGCTGCACAGTGTGCTCGGCAGTGCTCACGAGTTCGCTGCGGGTGCCGCGGTTCACCTTCTGCTCTTGCGATGTTGCCGCATTCTGCATCGAGCGAGCCTTGAAGAGCGAGGCGTCGACCGTCTTGCTGTAGATGCTCACAAGGGTGTCGCCCTTGTGCACATAGTCGCCCTCGTGCACATAGAATTTCACCACGCGACCGGGCAACTTGCCACTCACGCGCACCACGTCGCAGTCGGCCTGTCCCTGAATGGTGTCGGCCGGCGGCTTGATGAGCAAAATGCCCAATACTGCAATGCACACCATCACCAGGGCAAACACGCCCACTGCAGCAAGCAGCGCTTTGTCTTTCTTACGGACTTCAGTCCGATGTTGCTGATTTTCCATATTCTTGAAAAATTATTTTTTTGATTTGTTTCGGAATTATAGAGGTTTATTTGCGAGAGGCAGCCTGGCTTAATACTTCATAGTGCCAAGCACCTTCGACAGATACACATCACACAGCTGCACATCGATTTCGGCATCGATACGCTCACTGTTGGCCTGCAGCCATGCGGTCTGTGCCGTGAGCACATCGTCGGTGGTGCCCATGCCCTCCTTAAAGGCCAGCTGGGCCACACGCAGGTTTTCCTCAGCCTTCTTCATGTTGGTGCGGGTCATCTCAAGGGTTTTGAGCGACTCTTGATAGCGGTAATTGGCCTGCTGCACCTGGAGCTCAATCTTCGACTTGGCATCGTCGAGTTCCTCACGCTTAAGGCGAGCCTCGCACTCGGCAGCCTTGACCTTACTGCTCAATCCGCCCCAGTGCCACAGCGGAATTTTCACCATGGCGCCAACGCTGAACGCGAAGCCGAATTTGTTTTTGAATCCATCATACGAGTTGGGGTTCATGGCATGGTAGGCGCCAAATGCCGCCAGCTGCGGCAGCATCTCGCTGCGTGCCACTTTCACCTTTTGGTCATAAATCTTGCCGGCAAGCTCAAGCGAGCGCACCTCGTTGCGGCGGGCATACACGCTGTTGATGTCGACAGGGGCTGCACCGGCCGAAGCGGTCGACCATGTGTCGCGATCCTCATCGGCAAGAGTGAAATTGCTATTGATGGGCTGTCCGCATAACTGGGCAAGATGCATGCGCGACAGGGCTAAGCCGTTGTCCACCTTGGTCAAGGCCACGTTGGCCTCATTGAGCCGCACATCGACGGTGAGCTTGCTTGCCTTGGTGGCCACGCCCTGCGCAATGAGCTTCTGCACATCGGAGTCAAACGACTCCACAAGCTCAACATAGCTTTTGGCAAGCTTTTGCTTGGCTTTGAGCGACACCACCTGCCAATAAGCCTCATCGACGCCATACACCACGTCTTGGGCCTTGCTGTCTTGTGCTATGCGGGCAAGTTCCTCGGCATACTTTGTGATTTCGTTCATTGCCTTTATCTTGCCGCCCATGTAGATTGGCTGGGTGATGGTGATTGCACCAAAGGCAACATTGTGCACATTGTAGGTGAGGGCACTCTTGGGCAGCAAAGCTACAGTGCTGGGCACCACGCTGCCGTTGACTATCACCGGAGCGCCGGTGGCATCCTTCACCAGATTGTACTCATAGGTGCCCGTAGCCGGATTAAACGACTTGGTGGGGAGCATCTGGTCGCTTTCCACAAGCGACAGTTTCTTTTGGTTGTAGATATAACTTGCCTCGAAATCGAGGCTAGGCAAATAGGCCGCCTTGGCTTCCTTTCGCTGATAGCCGGCAGCCTCTACCTTGATGCGGGCTTGGCGCATCTCCTTATTGTTGCGCAAGGCCATGCTTCGGCACGAGTCGAGCGACACTTGTGCTGCGGCCGTTGAGCTGCACGCCAGCGCTGTGAGCATTATTGCAATTATTTTATTTCCCATTGCGTCACTATTGATGTGGATTTGCTTTTGTTCTAACTTGGCAAAGATAGCTCATTTGTACCAATAAATGTGTTGGCTGTTCCGCAAACGAACACCTATTTATACCATTTGGAACACAATTCACATCCAAAGCAACTGCACGGGTGTTCCAAATTGCGGAATTTGCCATTTTCAGGCTTCAGGCACAGGCTATGAAGATATTAGCCGAAAGGCGGCAAGGGCTTACTTGCTGAACGAGAACGACCTTGACCCCAAGCGGTAACGGCCGTCAAACACCTCAACCGTGTACTGCCCCGGATTGAGCGTGGTGTTGACGTTGTAATAAACCGTCACTGGCACTTCCTGGCCGCTGTATTCTATCACCTTATGTGCAGTATAGGCCACACGGCCGCCCTCGAAGCTGAACGTGCCGCTTTGGCCAAGCAGAGATCCCTCGGGACCGGTGATGCGCACATAGAGGTCTTTCATGCCGGTAGGGGTAGAGTTGTTTTGTGTCACGGTAAAGCCTACTGCCAACTGGCGTGCCTTGGTCACCTTTTTCTCGGTCTTGCCGTTACCCTTAAGAGCACTCAGGCTAAGGCCGGTGATGTTGAGTTTCTCGGCAAGCACCATGCGCTTGTTGAGGTTGTCGTTTTGTGCCGACACATCGGCCACCTGCGTCGACAGAGCCTCGTTTTGACTGCGTATCTGAGAGTTTTCGAGCTTGAGGCCCGCGTTTTCCTTGCCGAGCGAGTCGATGATGCTCACATAGTGGCGCATGATGCCTTTCAGCGTCACTATCTCGTTTTGCAGCTCACGGATGCGCTTGGCGCTGGTGGCCTTCTGCGAGTTCAGTTCCTGCAGCAATTGCTGCACGCGTTCCTTGGCTTGGTTGTACTTGATGAGCACAGTGTCGTTTTTTATATACTGCGTCTGTCCCTCGAGGTTCTTGAACTGGTTGTCGAGCAACTGATATTGACTGGCGAGCTGGAGCTGATCGTTCTTCAGTTGCAGCTGTTCTATTTTAGCCTGTTGTTCCTTATCCTTCTTACTCTCGCTGTGCATGTAATAGGCAAGAGAGCCCACTGCGGCAACGACTGCCAATATTGCTATGGTGACTATAGCCTTGGTTGATGATGATGTCATATTGATGCGTATGTGTGTGTATTTTGTTCGTATAAAGTTGTTTTACCGTTTTTATCTTGCCCGGTTGGCCATCAAAGCCAGCCGGCGGCTACACTTCAAAAGTGCGCTCAGGCTTTTTGGGCTTGTTTTGCTCTTGCTGCTTACGCAGCTCCTCTTGCCGTTGCTGGTCTTGCTTGATTGCATCGCTCTTCTTCTGCACCTTTTGCTTGTGCTTCTCGCGGTTGGGCTGTTGGGTCTTGTTTTCGGCAAAGCTCTTCACCATGTCTTCTACCGCATCGCGGCTTCCCAGCAGATAGTTGACGGTGATTTCCACTATTATGCTGCCCTTCTTCGAAATCAGGTCGGCAATCAGTCCGCGAGAACCGTCGGGCATGGTGCCACTGATGCACTTAGAGTCAAAGCCCTTGACCTTGATGCGCTCAATGCGGGTGTCATACATGTTGAAACCCGAAGCCTTGCGACGCAGGTTGTTCTCGATTTTCTTCGCATCGTCGGCCCGCTTTTCATACAGTTGCACGGTCATCACCATTTCGTCCCAATGGATTTCAAACCGTGTGGGGCTGTTGTAGGTGACAAATCCGCCATCGGGCGTCTCGAAGGTGAGATTGTGCTGGCTCCAAGTGTAGACCGCTGCGTTGGCCTTGAATCCAATGCCAAGCAGACAGGCAGCGGCAGCCGTCACTGCCATGATTGTATGTTTTAATCCTTTCATTTCCAGAATAGATGTCGCGTTTGTTTTTATATTATTTCATTGTGCCGACAGGGCATTGTGCGCTACCGGCCAGTGGTTTCAATCCATTTGTTCCACTTTTCGCGAGAGCCGTTGAACACATTCATGTCCACATCGCCTTTTATGCCGTCGACGGTGCCCCAATGGCTGAACTGCTGCAAGTGGTGATTGTAATGAGGCAACAACTCGGGCGACGAGAAAGAGCACAGCCACAAGTAGTCGTGGTCGCTTATCTGCCTCACATATTTTTTGTAGCCATTGCCGTTGGTGTAAATCATCACCTTGCGGCCATGCTTTTTAAGGCTGGTCACCATGTCGTTGAGGCGGGCGAGCGCCACGTCGTCGTCCACAAAGTGATCGTTACTCCAGTCCTCCACATCCACCACCACGGGAAGGTCAAGCCGACGATTGCCTATGGCCTTCATGAAATTGGCGGCCTGGCGGTGTCCGTCGGTCTTTTTACGAAAAAAGTGATAGGCACCCACCTTGAGTCCGGCACGTCGGGCATCGAGGTAATAGGATGCGAAAGCCGGATCGCGGTACTGCTTGCCCTCGCTGGCCTTGATTATCACGAAACTTATGCCGTCGCGGCTCACACGGCCGAAGTCGATGGCGCCGTTATGGTTCGAGATATCAACCCCCATCACCGGATAGGCATTTCGGTCGATAGTCACCCGCGGGTGTATGAAATGCCTGCGTTCCACATAGAGCACCAGGCATGCGGCAACTGCCAAGCACACTCCGGCGCACAGCAGCCACCGGCACAACCTCTTGGGCCGTGACGACTGACGTGACCGTGTGTGAAGCTGTGGCATACGCATTATTTTTCAGAACAGCGGAAACTGCGATGGAGTGTTGACGTATTTGCTCTCAAACGAAGCCTGCGTTCCCGTGAGGAACATAATTCCCTGCACAATGCTCACCACGGCGCAAGCCCACGAGAGCAATCCGAGCGACAACACTGTGACAACAAGGAACACCACGCCCGGCAGCACTTTGCCCAAATAGAAATAGTGCACGCCAAAGGCTCCAAGGAATATCGCGAGCAATCCCGCCACGCCACGGCTCTTGCCGCTCGGCCCATTGGCAAACACGTCGGGCTCTGGTTGCGGCGGCATGGGAGGCGTGTCGCTTGCACCATAAGCAGTGGGATAGATGGCGCCGCAATAGGGGCACCTCACATTCTGCTGGCGGTCCACGGTAGTGAACTCCTGATTGCAGCCTGGACATTTATACTTGTACATTTTCTTCGTTTTTTATTAAAAAACAACTATTACAGCGGCAGTTACACACCCCGCCATATTAATATGCTAAATTAGTAAAAAAACACCGCTCACACATCACTTTTATGTTTTTTTTAGACCCGTGCAGGTTTACCGCTGGCGCAGTAGACTCAGCGGCGCACCGAAGCCCATGCATACCGTTATTGTCGCAATGGTCATCAAAACGCAGCAACGGGGGCACAGCCGTTTGCAACAGCCAAGCCCCCGTAGTGCGGTAAGCGTGATTCCGAGTACAGGAATCGATGCCCTTTACTATTTATTTCTTCTTGGTTTTCGACTTCGTTGTAGTTGTCTTTTTGCTTGAAGTGGTGGTTGTTGCAGCAGCCTTCTTAGGGATGTAGGCGGCATACTTTTTCTCGATTTCAGGAATCTCCTTCTGAATGTCGGCTATGCGCTTCGAGTCGCTCGGGTGAGTGCTGAGGAACTCGGGTACCTTCGATGTGGACTGTGCCGACATCTTCTGCCAAAATGTGGTTGCCACCTCAGGGTTATATCCGGCCATCATCATGAGCACAAGGCCCATATAGTCGGCCTCGCTCTCGTGCTTGCGCGAGAACGGCAACACCACGGCATAGTTGGCTCCCAGGCCATACACCGACTGAGCAACCTTCTGCACAGCCTCGCTCTTGCCCGATGTGGCCACGCCAAGCGCCTGGGCTCCATACTGAGCGAGCACTTGCTGGCTCATGCGCTCATTGCTGTGCTTTGCCACAGCGTGAGCCACCTCATGGCCCAGCACCACAGCAAGCTCATCGTCGCTGCCTATTATTTTCATCAAGCCTTCATAGACCACGATTTTACCGCCAGGCATGCACCAGGCATTCACCTCGTCGCTCTTCACCAAATTGAACTCCCACGAGAAATTCTTCACCTCGTCGGCAGCCCCGTTGTTCTTAAGATAGGTTTCGGTGGCTGCGGCAATCTTCTTGCCCACACGCTCTACCTGTGCACAAGGAGTCTTGTCGGTCGAAACAGTGGCCGATTTCATGAACGACGAATACTGCGAGAGGCTCGACTGAAGCACCTCACTGTCGCTCACCAAGTTAAGCTGCTTGCGTCCGGTAATAGGCACCGACCCGCAGCTAGTGAGAAGCAAAGCGGCAGCTGACATTGACACTAATAACTTCTTCATTTTTCTGTATTTAATTGTTTAGTAGTTGGTTGGTCTTGTTTTTTCATTGTCGGCAAGAAGCCGGCAATCAATGGGTTTCCACCTTGTGGGTGGGAGGCAGCGTGGCATTGCGCTTGTCAACGGCCTTGGCCACAGCCTCGGCCAAGCGAGTGAACGAAGCCCCCGACACACTGTTCTGCAGCGTTACCGGCACTCCGTCGTCGCCGCCCTTGCATATTCCTGCCACAAGAGGTATCTGCCCCAGCAAGTCGACGCCAAGCGCCTCGGCAAGGTTCTTGCCGCCGTCTTTGCCGAAGATGAAGTATTTCTCGTCGGGGTGAGCCGCCGGCGTGAACCACGACATGTTTTCCACAATGCCCAGCACAGGCACACCCACCTGCTCGCCCACAAACATGCTGATGCCCTTGCGCGCATCGGCCAGAGCCACCTCTTGCGGTGTGGTCACCACTATGGCACCCGTGAGCGCCAGCGTCTGCACAAGAGTGAGATGGATATCGCTTGTGCCCGGAGGCATGTCGATGATAAAGTAGTCGAGCTCGCCCCACTCGGCCTCGCAAATGAGCTGCTTGAGGGCGTTGCTTGCCATGGCACCGCGCCACAGCACGGCTTTGTCCTTGTCGACCACAAAGCCTATCGAGAGAATTTTCACGCCATACTTCTCGGCAGGGATTATCAGGTTTTTACCGTCGACAGGATGAACATAAATCTCCTCATCCTCAACCCCAAACATTTTAGGAACCGACGGCCCGAAAATATCGGCATCGAGCAGTCCCACCTTATAGCCTTGGCGAGCAAGCGCCACAGCAAGATTGGAGGCAACGGTAGACTTGCCCACTCCACCCTTGCCGCTCGACACGCCAATGATGTTTTTCACTCCTGCCAGCGGCTTGTCGGCCACGGGCTTCTTGATCTGTGATTGTGGAGTGACCACGGCAATGTTGCCCTTGATGTCGACATCGGCCGACACATGGGTGAGGATTGCAGCCTCGGCAGCACGGACTATCGACTTGATGAACGGGTCGGTAGCCTTGCTGAACTTCAGCGAGAAGCTCACCTTGTGGCCCTCGATGCGTATGTCGTCTTCAACCATACCCATTTCCACAATGTTTTTCCCGGTTCCGGGATAGCGCACTGTGGCCAGGGCATCGGTTATGAGTTTCGGATATATAGTGTCCATAGTTGTTTTTTATATACAAGATTGATTTATTGTAGCCCTTTCAGTGACTGTTGTGCCCACATGTGATTACTCGGCCGCACCGTCGGGCGGTGTGGCAAAGAGTTGCGGCATTTGGATGAATCCGCGGTTGTAGCTGCGGTAAGTGTCGGGCTCGATTTCGATGTCGGGCTCCTGTAGCTGTCCGTCTTGCGGCAGGTGGAACTTTATGTACTTTATGGTCAGGCCGCGCTCGAGCCATTGGCGCTCATAGTGGGTCTTCATCTCAAGTATGTCGTCGGCAAGTCCGCTGGCATAGAGGTCACTGGTGTCGACATCGACGCCAAACCCGTTGAGCTTCACAAGCTCGTGTGTGTAGCAGTAGAGGAACGGACTGTCGGTCTTCAGATGAATAATTCCATCGGGTTTCAGTATTTGCCTGTAATTGGCAAGAAACCGTGTGGAAGTAAGCCGCTTGTTGGCATTTTTCATTTGCGGGTCGGGGAAAGTGATCCAAATCTCGGCCACCTCGCCCGGGGCAAAAAAATGTGTTATCAATTCAATTGACGTGCGCAGAAAGGCCACATTGGTCATTCCATCCTGTTCCACCATTTTTGCTCCAGTCCACATGCGTGCGCCCTTTATGTCGACCCCAATGTAGTTTTTGTCGGGGAAGCGCTTGCCAAGGCCCACCGCATATTCGCCTTTGCCGCAACCTAGTTCAAGCACTATAGGGTTGCTGTTGCGGAAGTATTCCTCATTCCACTTGCCCTTGAGCGGGAATCCCTGCTCCTTGAGCACCGCAAAAGGATACTGGAACACGCAGTGAAACGTTTCCATGTCGGCAAACTTTTTCAGTTTGTTTTTACCCATTGTTAGTTATATACTGTTTTTTCGCTATTTGCTGTTTTTGCCTGGCCCACCCAAAGCGCAGACCAGGCAAAAAGTATTCAATCATTAAAAGTGTGTGTGTGCAAAAGTTGAGAAGCCCTATGCAACCGACGCCGTGCGTCAACGCATGAGTTTTAACGTCTTCTTCGCGCCACCGTCAAGCACCACCTGCACCAGATAGTAGCGTCCGGCACAGTTTTGTGTGTCAAGCTCAGCGCGCTCACCGGCATTGACTATGCTGCTCAGCAAGATGCCATCAGGTGTGACGATGCTCACGCGCGCCATGGGTGCACTTGCCTCGATCACAAGCGTGGTTCCCGAGAAGTGAGCCTTGACGCTTGCCGCAGCCACCTTCACATCGGCCACATCAAGCGTGGGGTCGTCGATTATCTTAAATTCCTTCCATTGCGGAGCGGCCTTGTAGGCATCGGCGGCGGCAGTGTTGACATACAGAGTCACCTTCGGCTGGTCGACACCGGCCCAGAGGCTGTCGGCACTCTCAGGCACAGTCATAGGTTCGGCGATGAGCTCCTTCAAGGCGGTCATTCCGGCCATGGCCTTGGTGCCTATTTGCTCCACGGTGCGCGGTATGATGAGGCGCGCCACACGGTTCCAGTTATAGAGGGCATAGTCGCCTATCTTTACCAAGCCGCGGTTGAGCACAGTGTCGGTTGCCACTGCATTGCTGCCTGCCAGCACAAAGTTGCCAATGCTTACCACGCTCGACGGGAAGCTAAGCTGCTTGAGCTGGGTGTTGTAGAAAAATGCGCCGTCGCCCACCGACTCAACACTCTCGGGGAGGTCGACCGATGCAAGCGGAGTGTTGGCAAACGCCCACTGCCCCACTGCCGTGAGTTGCGGGCAAGCCTTGAAGTTGAATTGAGTGATGCCCGATGAGACGAAAGCATCGTCGCCTATACCGGTGATAGCACTTGGCGAAGCCAAATCGACCGACGTGAGCGCAGTGCAGCCGGCAAAAGCGCCAGCCCCAACAAAGGCAACATCCTTGCCAAGCGACACCGAGGCAAGAGCGGTGCAGCCCTTGAATGCATCGGAGCCTATCGACTTGCAGTCGATTGAGGCCTCGGCAAGAACCGGGCAACGAGAAAACGAGCCTTGGCCCATGGCACGTACGGTCGACGGTATGCTGACCGATGTAAGCGAGCCACAGCCGCTATAGGCATAACTGCCAATGGAGTCGACCGTAGCCGGCAACTCCACCTTCAACAGCTGGTTGCATCCGGCAAAGGCGGCAAATCCCACCGTGCGCAATTGCTGCGGCAGAACCACGCTTGTGAGGTTCATGCCAAAGAAGGCCGTGTTGGGTATGGTGTGTGCCGGATAGGTAGTCGCAGTTCCAAACACCGGATTGTCGACATCGCTGTAAGCCTCGATTTCAACCGCACTAAGGTCGAGCTGCGTCATAGCACGCAGAGAATCGGCAATGAAACGGAAATCGCGCGCATCAAGAGTGCCACTCACGGTGAGCGACGTGATGCTGTGGTCGGTAACAACCGAGGCCAAATGGCCAGATGTGGTGGTTACATCGACAGCCCATGCTTGCAGGGTGAATAAGCCGGCGGCAAGTAGTAATAAGATTTTTCGCATGCTGTTATCTGTTTCTATTACAAAAATAGGAATAAAATTCGTAAAACCGCTTGATGCGCCTCACTTTTTTGCGACACACCCATACCGTTGCCGCAGCGTGTGGCAAGCGGTGGCGGAATACACATTTTTTATAATAACGTTAAACCCTACTATTATATTGCAAAGTCGATGCCAATAGCACGCCCCGCCACAGGTCGTGGAGATTGCGACTAGTGGCGGGGCGTGTGATAAGGAGGCAGGCACCTACTTGCTTTCGAGCAAAGCCACGGCATAGGCGGCTATGCCCTCGCCCCGCCCGGTGTAGCCAAGGCGCTCGGTGGTGGTGGCTTTTATTGACACCTGCGACACATCGCAGCACAGGCACTTGGCAAGCTGTTGCTGCATGGCCGGGATGTGCGGATTGATTTTCGGCTGCTCGGCGCAAATGGTAAGGTCGCAGTTGCCAAGCACATAGCCATGCTCGCCAATCAAGCGGTAGACCTCAGACAGAAGCTTGCTGCTACTGATACCCTTATAGCGCGGATCGGTATCGGGAAAATGATAACCGATGTCGCGTAGACAAGCTGCTCCGAGCAAGGCGTCGCACAGGGCATGAATTGCCACATCGGCATCGCTGTGGCCAAGCAGCCCCAGCGTGTGCTCAATCTTCACTCCGCCAAGCCAAAGGTCGCGGTCCTCGACCAGACGGTGCACATCAAATCCCATTCCAATTCTGAACATAGCCTGATTGTGTTTTTTTTCCCGAGGGGATTATTTCTTACCGAAGAGACCCTTGAGGCCATCCATGTCGAACGACAGAGTGAATCGCAGAGTCTGGTCGAGCGGGCTGTTTTGCGCAGTGGCTATAATGTAGGCGGCATCGAGGCGCAGCACATTGAGTGCGAAACCGGCGCCAAGGCCAAAGTACTGGCGGTTGCCCTTATACTTGTTTTCGTGATAATAACCGGCGCGCAAGAAGAATTGCTGATTGTAGGCATACTCGGCACCTATCGAGTAGGTGATTTCGCGAAGTTCCTCCTTGAAACCGCCGGGGGCGTCGTGGAACGACTTGAAGATACCAGATATCGACGACTCATCTTTCCACTTCTGCAAAGCCTCCTCATACTCTTGCTGGTTCTCGTAGTCGGCCAAGCGTGGCTTGGTGGGAACAAGCAACTTGTTGGCATCGACCGAGAGAGTGAGATTGTGGTAGTCGGCTAGCGGGAAAGTGAAAGCCGTGCCCAAACGCAAGTTGGTGGGCAAGAAAGCCGGGTCGTTACCGCCATTGTAGCTCACCTTAGAGCCGATATTGCTGATGTTCCAACCCCACGACCACTGGCACTCATTGCGTCCTATCACCGGATAGGTGGTGAAGTAGCCCGAGATGTCGGCGGCAAAAGCCGAAGCGCCGCCGCTTTGATCCTGGAGCGACATGTCGCTGTAGCCCAAGTCACTGTAGATGTAGCGCAAAGCCACGCCCATCGAGAATTTCTCGCTCAACTTGCGTGAATAGCCCACATCAACCGACATCTCAAACGGGTTGACAGTAGACAGCTTGTTGCCCTGGTCGTCGCTGTTGCTGATTTCGCCAAGCGAGAAGTAGCGGAGCGACGCGCTCACGGCCTGGTTGTCGCCGCTGCCTATTTTCCAGTAGCCACTTAGGTTGGCAAGGAAAATGTCGTTCACAATCTTGCGCAGCCATGGTGTGTAGGACAGCGACACGCCAGCGCCGCTATAGGCAAAGGCGTATTTCGACGGATTCCAGTATTGTGAGTTGACGTCGGGGTCGGTGGCAACGCCCAAATCGCCCATCGAGGCACCGCGCGCATCGGGAGTGATGCTCATTGAGGTTACACCGGTGGTGACGGGATTGAACTCGCTGTTCTTGATATCGTCGTCGGCCATGGCGGTGGATGTTCCAGCCATCAAGGCGGCGCCAAGTATCAGTGTGTGTGCTATTTTCTTCATTCGGTTGAAAATATTATATTGCTATACAATATTAAAAACTGCATTTGTTGCGATTTATTGTGCAAGCATGCGAAAAAGTGACCTGCACCGCGCATGCCCATGCCACCACAAGCATCAGTGGCAATCCATGGCTGCTGATTTCCAAGAAGCCGAAAAAAAGCCTCCGCGCTGATGGCAGAGGCTTTTATGCGGTTGCTCTTCAGTACCGGGACTGAGAGGCATCAACTGTTGCGGCTGCCGCCAAAGATGCGCAGCAGATACAGGAACAGGTTGATGAAGTCGAGATACAGGCTCAGGGCTCCAATAGTGGCGAGTTTGCCGGTCTGTGTGGGGTCGCTCTCCATTGCCCACTGCTTGATTTTCTGGGTGTCCCATGCGGTGAGGCCCACAAAAATGAGCACACCGGCCACACTGATGCCCCACTCGAGAGCGCTGCTTGCCATAAACAGATTAACTATGCTTGCCACAATCAGGCCAATCAAAGCCATAAAGAGGAAAGTGCCCAGCTTGGTGAGGTCTTGACGGGTGACATAGCCGAAAATGGTCATTGCCGCAAACACGGCCGACGTGATGCCAAACGTGAGTGCAATAGCATGGATAGAGTAAATCGCAAAAATTGACGACAACACAATGCCATTGAGCACCGAATAGGCGTAGAACAGAGCCGTGGCCGTAGCCGAGCTCAGACGGTTGATGGCTCCCGAGAGCACCACTACCACTGCTAATTCGGCTATCAGAAGGCCAAAAGAGATAATCTTGCTCGAGAATATGGTTTCAAAGGCTGCAGGCGATGCCAGCAGACAAAGGGCCGACAAGGTGGTCACCAGCAGACCGAGGAACATCTTGAGATAGACGCGGCGCATGATGCGGCTCACATAAGAGCGCATCGACACAGCGCTCTCGAGTTCGGCGGCACTGCCGAATTGAGCCTGATTGAATGAATTTCCGTAAATGTTCATAATTCTAATTCTTTAATTGGTTTTGATATGGAGAGATTTGCAATAACCATGCCAACAAGCACAGCCACGCATCACAGAGTGTGGTCGGAATGTCGGCAATTGTGGCTTGTGCAACTGGTTTACATTCGGTTAGGCACCTCGATGCCAAGCAGCGAAAGGCCGCGCTTGATAATTTGAGCCACCGTGGCCGAGAGTTGCAGCCTCAGCGCACGCACACTCGCATCGCCTTCCTTGAGGATGCTGTAGTCGTGATAGAACTGGTTGTAGGCTTTGGCCAGCTCATACACATAGTTGGCTATGAGGGCAGGACTGTAGCTGCGGCCAGCGTCGCTCACAGCCGAAGCAAAGTCGGCAAGGCGCTGAATGAGGTCAATTTCCTTTTCATTGGGCTCAACAGCGGTGATGTCGGCAGTCAAGTCGGCAGCATCGGCCTTGCGGAGCACTGACTGGATGCGGGCATAGGTGTATTGGATAAACGGACCTGTGTTGCCGTTGAAGTCGATCGACTCACTTGGGTTGAAGAGCATGTTACGGCGCGGGTCAACCTTGAGGATGAAATACTTGAGCGCACCAAGGCCTATCTTTGTGAGCACATCTTCCTTCTCATCGTCGGGCACACCCTGCAGGCGGCCGGGAGCATCGCTCATGGTGCGTGCGGTCTCAATCATCTCGTCCATCAAATCGTCGGCATCGACCACTGTGCCCTCGCGCGATTTCATTTTGCCGTTGGGCAGTTCCACCATGCCATACGAGAAGTGAATCAAATCCTTACCCCACTTGAATCCAAGCTTGTCGAGCAGCAGCGAGAGCACCTGGAAGTGATAGTTCTGCTCGTTGCCCACCACATATATCATCTTGTCGATAGGATAATCCTCATAGCGGAGCTTGGCCGTGCCTATGTCTTGAGTCATGTAGACCGATGTGCCATCGCTACGCAGCAGCAACTTCTGGTCGAGGCCGTCGGATGTGAGGTCGGCCCACACAGAGCCGTCTTCTTTGCGGAAGAAGAGACCCTTTTCCAGGCCCTCGAGCACTTTGCCCTTACCCTCGAGATAAGTGTTGCTTTCGTAGTATATCTTATCGAAGTCAACGCCAAGGCGCTTGTAGGTTTCGTCGAAGCCGGCATACACCCACGAGTTCATAGTCTGCCACAGGTCGCGCACCTCTTTGTCGCCTTCTTCCCACTTCTTGAGCATGGCGTGGGCCTCCTTAATGAGCGGAGCTTCCTTCTCGGCCTCTTCCTTGCTCATTCCACCGGCCACTAATTCGTTGACCTCGGCCTTATAGTGCTTGTCGAATTCCACATAAAAGTCACCTATCAGGTGGTCGCCCTTCTTGTGTGCAGTTTCGGGAGTCACACCGTTGCCCCACTTGAGCCAAGCCAGCATCGATTTGCAGATGTGGATGCCGCGGTCATTGACAATGTTGGTCTTCACCACCTTGTTGCCGTTGGCGGCCATGATGCGTGCAAGGCTGTAGCCAAGCAGGTTGTTGCGCACGTGGCCCAGGTGCAGCGGCTTGTTGGTGTTGGGCGACGAGTATTCAATCATCACCAGTTGGCTGTCGGGCGTAACGGGCTTGAAGCCATAGTCGGCATCGGCGCTGATGTTGTGTAGCACCTGAGCCCAAAACGACGGCTTGATTGAGATGTTGAGAAATCCCTTGATTACATTGAACTTCTCGACTGCGCTACAGTTGGCTGCCAGATAGTCGCCTATTTCCTGTGCTGTGGCATCGGGTGCCTTGTGTGATGCCTTGAGGAACGGGAACACCACGATGGTGAGATTGCCCTCAAACTCCTTCTTGGTGGTTTGCGGCGTTATTTTCTCGACAGGAAAACTCACGCCATAGAGGTGCTCCACGGCCTGAGCGGTAGCTTGCGCTATAATGTTATCGATCGACATAGTTATCAGTGTGTATATATAATGATGATTTGTTTTTAATTTCTTTATATGATAAATTGCACTGGCTCTCACAAGTAGAGCCACGGCATGCAGGCAATTGCGATGCAAAGTTATATCAATCTTTTCAATTAGCAATCAACCGAAAGGGCTTTTATTGCCCATGTCGCACGCCGCTGCTGGCTGCGGGTTTGGCAGCCGTCGTAGCGGGGGTGGCGACAGCCGAGGCCGAGCCCATTTGCGCCAGCACCTCGAAAGCCCGGTCGAGGATGGTGTCGTGCCCCTGCCGGGAGTCAGTGTCGTCCATATCCACCTTCACGTCGGGCGCCACGCCAAACTCGGTCACACTGCCGGCGGGGTCGGTGATGGAGCAGGCCGAAAAACGCACCGTCCACCCGTTGGGAAGTTCGCCCGTGAACGGCAAGCCGCTGCCGCCGCCAGTGGTGTCACCCACCACCTTCACATTAGGAAGGCTTTTCATTATCGACACGAAATTGTTGGTAGCACTAAACGAGGCTCTGTTGGCAAGCACCACCACCGGCTTCGAGAAGTGCACACGTCCCTTTGTGGGCTCAAAGTAATATTGGTAGGGCTCGGCAAAGGCATCGTGAGCCTTGCCAGTCTTGTGCGTGATGGCCCCGGCCAGGGTGCGCGATGTTATGAAGCGCCCCACCAGAGTCTCAACGTTGGTCAGGTAGCCACCGCCGTTGCTGCGAACATCAATCACAAGTCCGTCGGCGCTTGCCAGATAGCTAAGAATGGCGTCGAGGTTGCCCTCGCCTATGGCAGTGGTGAAATCGCCATAATACATATAGCCATAGTTGTTGCTCAGTATTTGGTATTTAATGCCCGAAGTGCGGCGATAATCGAAATTCAGGTAATACTGGTCGATTAGGCGCTGATCGTAGTTCTCGGGATATTTTTCCCATATCCAGTAGCGCGACACATTGGTCGCCGAAATAAGGTTGGTGTGTCCATCCTTCAGCTCCATGAGCATATCGGAGCAAAGGTCGAAGAGCTCTCCGCTCGTCATGCCGGTGAAAATCTTTGCCCGGTAGCGCTGCCCCACCTCATTCCAGTCGATGTCCTTGTAGCCGAAGAAGCAATAATGCTCGTCGAGGAGCGTCCACAGTGCGTCGAAGTTGCCATAGGCATCATTGTCCCACTCGTCGTGCGGGTGGCAAGAATGCAGCAATGGCACAACAGCAGCAACAATTGTAGTTGCGGCAGCAATGAGACAGTGGCGTATCTTCTTGTAGTCCATAGTGCGTTTCTGTTTAGTATATTGCTCCTATAGTGTGACGTTCGGCCGCTTTGCGCCGACTCAGACTCAACCACTCGCCACCGATGCCCAGCACGAAGCTGTGGGTAAACTCATGGCAGTTAATCTGCTTAATCCATGATGTGGCTATGCGGCCACGGTAGCCCACCCGGAGCACCGTGCCACCAAGATGCAGGTCGGCAGTGAGCAGACTGGTCATATCGAACCGGTTGCCCCACCAGCCGAAGTTGGCGAGTCCTTTGCGGTTGCCCACATAAATCTCATAGTAGCTCTCATCGTATTCAGGCGAGAAAAACACACCTGCCACCGGCATTGTGACTTGGCAGCGAAGCGTGACAGGCACGCGTCGGTTGCGGCCGACGGTATAGGCAGCAAGGGCATTCACCCCCACATTCCAGTAAAGCTTGACCGACACCACATTGTTGGAGTTGATGGGATTGTAGATGATGCCTCCGCGAAACTGCGTCATGCCGCCAGCCTGCACCTGCAGTCCGCCAATCGCCACATCAGTCCAGCGGCGCATCATTGCCCAGCGACATTCGGCCATGAGAGAATGCTCGGTGTGGTTGCCTGCCGGGTTTTTGAGATTACCATAATCAACGCCCGCCTCGAGCTGCATCACCCAGTGCCGCGGGTTGAACCGCATGGCCTGCATGCGCTCATAGCCAAGCCTGACGTTGGCGCCGCGATAGGTGACAGGGCTCACATATGTGTCGAGCAACGACTCGTGGCCGCAGTCGACCATAAACATCGACATCACCGGGCGCTCAGCCACTGCCACTGGCGGAATGCTGTCGGCAGCAACTGCAAGCACCGGGGCCGCCATGGCACACAGCGCCACAGCCACCCTGGCCAGCCGAAGTTTAATTGTCGTCATTGTTGATATCATCGTCGGAGAACAGGCGCGCCTGTCCCGTGAGACTGTCGCGCACGTCTTGCTGGTTGATTGGTTTGTCATCAACTTCCTCATCGGTGTCTGAAGCAACAGTCCCGGCCTCGGCCACGTCATCGACCTGGCGTGGCTCCACTTCGGTCACGCTGCCCACGGTGTAGTTGCTCAGGCGCTTGCCCTTTGCCTTCACCGACTTCACGCCTATGAACTCGTCGGCATCGACGGTGATTGAGCCGCGGAACTCGTCGCCACCGCCAAACCTCACCTCAAAACGCGGGTATGGCTCACTTGACAGCAACAGTAATTCCGACTTGGGATTGCCTCCCAGCATGGTCTGCTTTTTCGCGCTATCGTCGAGAGTGAAACGCTTGAGATAGAGGTATCCCTTGTCGGCATCGTTGACTACGGCAGTCCACACGCGTGAGCGGTCATACTTCTCAATGCGCAGTATTCCGTCCTCGAAATGGTTGCCCGCATCGATGGTGGTGGTATAAAAATCGCCGTTGCGCATAATCACCAGCACACGATCGTCGCCGCCAAATTTGCCAAGGCTGTTGCCGTGGGCCTCGTAATTGAGGCGAAGCACATCGGGGTCAAACCACACCTCGCGGTCACCCAGGGTGCTTACGCCATGCTCTTTGAGCGATATGCGGTGAATCTCGTTGCGGGTAACTATGTTGCCCCTGGCCTGCTTGCCCTTGATGGCAAGTTCGGCCAGGTCGACGTCGAATTGCAATATCTTGAGGCGGAACTTGGGCTTGAGCGTGATGCGCAGCACCTCGGCCTCGCCATTGGAGTTGGCCGTGAACCACAGCACTTTGCTGCCCGGCTTGCCCTGCGTGAGGTCGTATTCCTTGTCGCGCGTGATGCCGGTAACCGAAAAACGCTTCATATATGTGGTTCCGCCCTTGCCATCGAGATAGAGCACATTGTAGACGGTGCGCTCGTCGTTGCGCTTAAACACATTGAGGTAAATCACATTCTTGCCCACGTAGATTTTGTCGTCGACCTTGATTACCTTGTACTTGCCGTCTTTGTAGAATATAATCACATCATCGATGTCGGAGCAGTTGCACACAAACTCGTCTTTCTTCAGCCCTGTGCCTATGAAACCGTCCTGACGGTTGATGTAGAGTTTTTCGTTGGCCTCGGCCACCTTGGCAGCCACAATCGTGTCGAAATCGCGGATGATGGTACGCCGCGGATAGTTGGCGCCATATTTCTTCTTCAAACCCTCATACCAGTTGACCGTGTGTTCAACCAAGTGGCTGAGCTTGTAGTCGATGTCGGCAATGCGGTCGTTGAGCATGGCGATGGCAGCATCAGACTTGGCGCTGTCGAACTTGGTGATGCGCCGCATCTTTATCTCGAGCAGGCGCAAGATGTCGTCGCGCGTCACCTCACGGAAGAACGACGGCTTGAAAGGCTCGAGCCGCTTGTCGACGTGAGTTACCACGGCATCCTCGTCGCGGGCTTGCTCAAAGTTGCGGTCTTTGTAGATGCGTTCCTCAATGAAAATGCGCTCAAGCGATGCAAAGTGCAGCTGTTCAAGCGTTTCAGCGCGTTTCACCTCAAGCTCCTTGCGCAGGATTTCCTTCGTGCGGTCGACGCTGAAGCGGAGCAAGTCGCTCACGGTGAGGAATTGCGGCTTCTCGTCTTTGATGACGCAGCAGTTGGGCGAGATGCTCAACTCACAGTCGCTGAAAGCATACAGGGCATCGATGGCCTTGTCGCTCGACGTGCCCGGCTGCAAGCGCACTAGGATTTCGGCATTGGCCGAGGTGTAGTCGTCGACCTTGCGCAGCTTTATTTTTCCCTTCTCGCCGGCACGGGTTATCGACTCGATGAGCACGCCAGTGGTCTTACCAAATGGCAAGTCCTTGACCGAGAGTGTCTTGTTGTCGACCTTGTCGATTTTTGTGCGCACCCTCACCGAGCCGCCACGCTCGCCGTCGCGGTAGTTGCTCACATCCACATATCCGCCGGTGGGAAAGTCGGGATAAAGGTGAAACTCCTCGCCATGCAGATAGCTCACAGCGGCATCGATTATTTCATTGAAATTGTGTGGCAATATCTTGCAGCTCAGTCCCACGGCAATTCCCTCGGCGCCCAGGGCAAGCAGCAGCGGGAATTTCACCGGCAGCGTGATAGGCTCCTTCTTGCGGCCATCGTAGCTCAAAGTCCAGTCGGTGACTTTGGGGTCATAGACCACCTCGAGAGCAAACTCCGACAGGCGAGCCTCGATGTAACGGGCCGCCGCATTGCGGTCGCCGGTGAGAATGTTGCCCCAGTTACCCTGCGTGTCGACGAGCAGGTTTTTCTGGCCAAGCTGCACCAGGGCATCGCAAATGGAGGCATCGCCATGCGGGTGATACTGCATGGTGTTGCCCACAATGTTGGCCACCTTGTTGAACCGGCCGTCGTCAAGCTCCTTCATTGAGTGGAGAATGCGTCGCTGCACCGGCTTCAAGCCATCCTCGATGTGAGGCACGGCGCGCTCGAGTATCACATAGGATGCATAGTCGAGAAACCAATTCTCGTACATGCCCGAAAGCTGCAACTTCTTGTCCTTGGGCACCTGATAGCTAGAGTGGAGCTCAGTGCCCGAGTCATCGGCAGCGGCATCGTCGAGCTCGTCGGGGCGTTCGTCGTTATCTTTCATATATGTAATTGCGCATATGCGCCAAACGCGCTGCAACGGGCACTGCCGTCGTGGCGCGGACGCATTTCATTTTTATATTAATAATAATTAATCAGATAGCAAAAATACAAAAAAAATCACTTACTTTGCATCCTAAAAGCGAAAAAACGAATTTTGCAATGTGGTCCAGCGGACACGTGCAACAAATAAAACAATAGCAAAAATGGCACAGAAAGAAGACGTATTCAAGAAAATTGTATCACATGCCAAGGAATATGGTTTTGTGTTTCCGTCGAGTGAAATTTATGATGGTTTGGGAGCCGTGTACGACTATGCCCAGAACGGCGTTGAGCTGAAAAACAACATCAAGCGCTACTGGTGGGAGGCCATGACCCTGCTCCACGACAACATTGTGGGCATCGACTCGGCAATCTTCATGCACCCTACCATCTGGAAGGCATCAGGACACGTCGACGCTTTCAACGACCCGCTCATTGACAACCGCGACAGCAAGAAGCGCTACCGTGCCGATGTGCTCATCGAAGACGAGATTGCAAAATTTGACGATAAAATAAACAAGGAAGTGGCCAAGGCAGCCAAGCGATTCGGCGACAGCTTCGACGAGGCCATGTTCCGCAAGACCAACCCTCGCGTGCTTGAGCACCAGCAGAAGCGCGACGAGCTGCACGAGCGCTACAGCAAGGCCATGAACGACAGCGACCTCAACGAGCTCAAGCAGATTATTCTTGACTACGAGATAGTAGACCCAATATCGGGCACCAAAAACTGGACCGACGTGCGCCAGTTCAACTTGATGTTCAAGACCCAGATGGGCTCAAGCGCCGACAACACAATGGACGTGTATCTGCGTCCCGAGACAGCACAGGGCATCTTTGTGAACTTCCTCAACGTGCAGAAGACCGGCCGCATGCGCATCCCGTTTGGTATTGCCCAGATAGGCAAGGCCTTCCGCAACGAGATTGTGGCACGCCAGTTCATCTTCCGCATGCGCGAGTTTGAGCAGATGGAGATGCAATTCTTCGTGCGCCCCGGCGAGGAGATGAAATGGTTTGAGTTCTGGAAGCAGACCCGCCTGAAATGGCACAAAGCCCTTGGCCTGGGCGACGAGAAATACCGCTTCCACGACCACGAGAAGCTGGCCCACTATGCCAATGCAGCCACCGACATCGAGTTTGAGATGCCGTTTGGATTCAAGGAGGTGGAAGGCATACACAGCCGCACCGACTTCGACTTGAGCCAACACGAGAAATACTCAGGCAAAAAGATACAATACTTCGACCCCGAGCTCGGCAAGAGCTACACCCCCTACGACATCGAGACGTCAATTGGCGTTGACCGCATGTTCCTGTCGGTGCTCTGCTCATCATACGAAGAGCAGCAGCTCGAAGGCGGCGACAAGCGCGTGGTGCTGCACCTGCCCAAAGCCATCGCTCCGGTCAAGTGCGCAATTCTGCCTCTCGTGAAGAAAGACGGACTGCCCGAGAAGGCCCAAGAGATAATGAACGTGCTCCGCTTCGACTTTGCATGCCGCTACGACGAGAAAGACTCGATTGGCAAGCGCTACCGCCGCCAGGATGCCATAGGCACCCCCTACTGCATCACAGTCGACGGCCAGACACTTGAGGACAACACCGTGACCCTGCGCGACCGCGACACCATGGAGCAGAAGCGCGTGGCCATCGACCGCCTGCCCGAAATCGTGGGTGAGCAGTGCAGCCTCAACAATCTGCTCAAGAAGCTCGTGTAACCCCCGAAGGTGGCCGCAACGACCACGGCTCTATAGAAACTACAATCATTTCACACACATTAAAAGCAACAGATGAAACGACTCCCGCTAATAATAGCCCTCATGGTAGCTTGCGCGGCATCACTTGCCTCATGCATCAACGGCGATGAAGACAAAGACACGTATGCCGACTGGCGCAAGGCCAACCTTGAGTGGTTTGAGCAGCAAAAGAGTGTGACCGACGCATCAGGCAACAAATTCTACAAAGTGGTGACTGCCGACTGGGACCCCTCGGCCTCGGTGCTGATGCACTGGTTCAACGACACCAATGCCACAAAGGGCAACATAAAGCCGCTATACACATCGCAAGTAGACGTGAAATACCGCGGCGAACTGTATGACGGCACCCCGTTTGACTCATCGTACCTCAACACATCGCCTGCCGACAGCCTATTCCGCTGCCGACTGAACTCCGACATCATTGAGGGTTGGGCTCTTGCTGTGACCAATATGCGAATTGGCGACAGCGTGCGAGTGGTGATGCCTTACAGCCTTGCCTACAAAGCATCGTCGAGCGGATCGGTCAAGCCATACTCAATGCTCGTCTTCGACATCAAGCTCGTGGCAGTGCCCAAGTTTGAGCTTACTCCGAGAAGATAAGCAACCTGTGCCGCACCGGCTGTGGCACCCACACACGATTATAACAACCTCACCAAACTGCGCCAGAGTACTCTCATGACTCTGGCGCAGTTAATGTGAGCCAACAAACACAACATCTATAATAAAACAATGGGACCAAAGGTAAAAGGCAGCATCTGCGGCATCCTTGCCGCAGTGTGCTACGGAACCAACCCCCTGGGCGCGTTGCCACTCATGTCGCAAGGCATACAGCCCTACTCGGTGATATTCTACCGCTTTTCGATAGCGGTGGTGCTGCTTGGCAGCATCATGGCCATTCAGCGGCACTCGTTTGCCGTGACACGCCGCGAGCTTGCCATCATGGCAGCACTTGGAGTGCTCTTCGCCTCGTCGTCGCTCACGCTCTATGCCAGTTTCCTCTACATGGATGCCGGTGTGGCATCCACCATACTGTTTGTGTATCCGGTGATGGTGGCAGTAATCATGACAGTGTTTTTCCACGAGCGGCTCACTATTGTCACAGTGCTGTCGATTGCGCTGGCACTCAGCGGAATCATGCTGCTCTCGAAAGGAGGCAACGGCTCGGCACTTAGTGCGCTTGGCATTGCACTGGTAATGGTATCATCGCTCACCTATGCCGTGTATATTGTGGCAGTCAACCGCTCGATGCAGCACATGCCATCGTTCAGACTGTCGTTCTACGTGATGGTGTTTGCCTCGCTCACGGTACTTGCCTTCTCGTTTTGCGGCGGCAACCAGCTGCAGACACTTTCGGGTTACGACCAGTGGGGATTGGCATTGATGCTTGCCGTTATACCCACCGTGATGTCGCTAGTGCTCATGGCCGTGGCCGTGCACAACATAGGGTCGACACCTACCGCCATCATGGGAGCCCTTGAGCCCCTCACTGCGGTGGTGATAGGCATAACGGTGTTTGGCGAGGCATTCACAGCCCGCCTTGCCGTGGGCATACTGATGATTCTGGGTGCCGTAATGCTCATTGTGGCCGTTAAACGCTGACCACAATCACGCGTTGCGTGGCCAAATCTCCTTTAGCAAACAATAAAAACAATGGCAAATTGTCAGAAACACCAAGCGTGCCCTTTGGGTGCGCTTACATTTTGTCAGAAAATTTGACAATATAGCAGAAATTTGCCACAAAACCACATTGGCACATCTATTGCCATTACGATGGGTGAACGCCAAACCCACAACGGGGGCGGGGTTCAAAAAAATAACAGATTAAAGAACATTTAAATATAGGAGATTAAAACTATGATTACTCGCAGAAACAATCAGAATTGGTTACCCGACGTGTTCAACGATTTCTTTTACAACGACTATCTGCCTAAGGCCAGCACCACTGCACCGGCCATCAACGTGATTGAGAAAGACAAGGAATATGATGTGGAGGTTGCCGCTCCAGGCATGACCAAGAGCGACTTCAAGGTGAGCCTTGACGAGGACGAGAATCTGGTGATTGCCCTTGAAAAGGAACAAAAGACCGAGAAAAAAGAAGACGAAGGCCACTATCTGCGCCGCGAATTCTCCTACACACAGTTCCATCAGGCACTGATACTGCCCGATGACGTGGACAAGGAAAAGATTAGCGCCAGCGTAGACAACGGCGTGCTCACCGTGGTTCTGCCCAAGGTGTCGCAAGAAGAGATGCAGAAACAAGCTAAAGTGATTGACATCAAGTAAATCAGTCACCCCCAAGCCACTGCGACAGCGGCACACACTGAGAAAAAGAGATAAGATTTCTTTTCATAAGCACATAGTTAGTAACGATAAAACGGAACCCAGCGTCGAAATACCACACAAAGACACATCAAACAATTGAATAGCGACATTTACAAATAGCTGAACGAAACCGGCCCTCCTCTTTGGGAGCGACCGGTTTCTTTTTTGGCTTATATCATCAAGGTGACTGCTCTGGCGCAAGTCACCGCCACTATGCCTGATTGCTGATTTGCGTGGTTGAGGCGTGAGGCGCAAGGGTGTGCTCAAAATACTTTCTAACCACAAGGTAAGCGATTATCCGCTCACGTTCCTTATCGCGAAACTGCCTCACATAGTCGTGAGCGTGCTCAATTATCTGTTGAGCCTCATCGGGGTGTTGCTCATAGTAGGCAATGCGTTGCTCAACGTCGGAGAAGTCGGGCTTGATTTCAATGTAGTGATAGTTGGGGATAAGAGTGCCCTCCATAAACCAACCCTCACATGTGGGTCGCGGCATAACCGCTATGCAGTTTGACGACATGATCCACTTGAGGTTGGTGGCCACGTCATTTCCCTCGAGCGACATCACATAGCGGTATTTCAAGTGGTCGGCTATTGAAAGCTTGGAGCCAATCATCGCTGGCTCGGGATTGCCGCCAAAGGCAGCCACATCGAAGCCTGGCCGGCCCTTAAACATCCTCACAAAGCGTATGCGGTCGGGTTTTCCGTCGATGTTGCCACGGAACAGCACCACAGGACGCTTGCGGGCAAAGGGAATCTTGTCGTTGACAAAAAAGAAATGGCGCACCTTGTCGAGGTTGAGCACCACAGAGTTTATGAAACGACGGTCGGCACACGCCAGCGGACGCGTTTTCACAATGGTGGGCGTGTCGAACAGGTCTCTCACGTCGCCAGGCTTATGCTCCCAACAAAAGTGCTTGTGGAAATAGCGCAGGAATTCAAACGTGTCGAAAAAGTAGACCGACGGCCCCTCATGCTGCCGCCACGTGTGCCCCGAAAGCTGTCGGCAACGGGTGGCCGACAGCGGCACAGGCTGCACAAGGCGGTTGTAATAGTCCACGCGTCGCATAATCTCTTCCTTGTCGCCACGCCGCTCAAATGCCGCCATTATTCTGCGTTCCTTTATCCTCAATGCCCGGCGGGGAACCGCCAGCATCGAGAATCCCCTTATGTAGTAAAGTATGTGGGAATTTTTTCCTGCCATAACAAATCGGTGAATGCTTCGCCCCGGGCCACGATGAAGGCTGGGCACAAAACAAATGCCAGCATAACTGCGGGCATCATGAATTTTCGAAATGCAAAATTATACAATCGCCGTTCTTCAGCCAAATTTTAGCACAAAATAAAGGCGGGGAGCAACCATAAGTCACTCCCCGCCAAAAACATTTTCCCGCATGTGGCGCCGGCCCAATACTAAGCCAGCCCCACACTGCCGAGATTAATGGTTAGCGCACAATCATCTTGCGCGATGCGCTCTTACCATTGTTGTAGAAATCCTTAACCACATAGACGCCTGTCTCGGTCGGGCATTGCCCACCCAGAGCCACACCGCCCACGGTGTAGTATTCAGTCTTCACAATGGCTGCATCGCTATTGATGCCATCAACGCCAGTTGCCTTCTCTACATAAAGCACATACTTGCGGCTGTAGTTACCGAAGGTCTTGGTTATCCATGCCCATCCCTCGGCGTTACTGTCTACCTTGCCGTCGCTCATAAAGAGGTTGTCGCTCATAGTCCAGTCAGTGCCATCGGGAGTACCAACGACGAATGCCGAACGTACGGACTGCGACGTCTCACCCTCTTTGAACACAGGCACGGCTGCAAAATAGTTGGCCAAAGCAGAAGTGTCCATAAGAGCAAGAGTGGGATACATGCCGCTCTTCTTGTTCCACACAGCACCCATGTCAAGCAGTGTGAGCTCACGTGTGCTCAAGCCCTTGGCCGAAGCGTCGCTCGACGAGGGTGTGAAACCGGAGTTCACGTCGGTGTCGTAGGACACATTAGTGAAGGTGATTTCGTCGATTGCAGTGGTAACAGGAATAATCAAGCCCGAAGTGGTGGTGTCGCTTGTGGCAACATGGCCAGCGTTGTACACGTTTTCAAGCACCATTCCGGTGAATGCGCCACCGGCTATACCACCCACATATTTCTGTCCCGACACGTCACCCATATTGTAGGAGTCACGCAAAGTGGGACGGCCGTAGCCCCACAGGCCACCAGCCACGCCATACTTGTTGGTTCCGTTGGTAGAAGTCACAGAGCCCACGTTGAAGCACTGCTCAATTGTGCCAGAGCCAAGGCCAGAGAAACCGCCGATGCCGTAACCGTTGGCCTCGACCGAACCAGCATTGTAGCAACCGAATGCGTATCCGCTGTGGCCGCCGGAGAAACCGCCTGCAAAGTCGGCACCGCTGAGCACGCTACCGGTGTTGTAGCAGTAATAGTACTGGCAACCGCTGTAGTTATTGCCTACCACGCCACCAATGTACTTGCCTACACCAACCACGTCGCCTGTGTTGTAGCAATTAGTCATCTTTGACTCATAACCAGCGGCATAGTCGTGCTGACCAGCCACACCGCCGATGTTGGTCGACGAGACACTGGTCACATTGCCAATGTTGCTGCACGATTCGAGCACAGAACCCGGATATAGGCGTCCGGCCACGCCACCGAGGTAGCCCTTGCCGGTTACCGATGCCTCATTGTGGCAATCGATGATGGTCAACGGCTCGAGCGACTTAGTGCCGCTACCCATGATGCCACCCACATTGTTGCCTGTGACATTAATAGTGCCGTAGTTGTTGCAATAGGCTATGGTGTCGCCGCCCTGCGACTGTGCAAGGATGCCGCCCACGGTGCCTGTAGCTGTTATCTTGCCGTCGTTGTTGCAACGGATAATCGTGCCTTGGCTATAGACAGCAATACCGCCTACACCGCCCTTGGCCGATGTGATGTTGGCAATATTCCGGCAACTGTCGACAGTTGCCCCCGGCTCAACCTTGTAGGCAATACCGCCCAAGTAACTGCCCTTGCTTTCAACAGTGCCTTCGTTCGAGCAATTGTAAACCAATCCGCCTGTCTTCACCGTACCAGCAATGCCGGCAGCACCGCTGTTATCGGTATAGACGTTGGCCTTGTTGACGCAGTCGCTCACACGACCATACACATTGCCGGCTATTGCACCCACATAACGGTAGCCCGAGATTTTACCCGAAGCCAGCGTGAGAGAGTGCACATGGGCCTGCGGTCCCACGTTGCCGAAGAGACCCTGGCTGCTTGCCGTGCTTGCATACACGTTGTTGATATTGCTGAACTGATGTTGTGCTCCGTCGAAGAAGCCGTTGAAGCTGCCTGAGCCTATGCCCACGCAGACGTAGGTAGTGGTGTCGAAGTCGATGTCGTTTTCTACTCTGAAGTAGCGACCGCTGAACGGATAAAGCTCCTCGTTGGTAAACTTGGCGAGCTTGAGCATATCGTCCTTAGTCTTGATAAGGAACGGAGACTCGGCTGTGCCCTGACCCTCAAACACACTTGGCATGGCGCGCAAGGCTATTTCCTTCTCAAAGTTGCCCACCTTGGCCACAAGCACATCGCGGAGTGAAGTGGTGTCGGGGGTGAGGTTGATGCTGAGTTTGCCGTTGCCCACGCTGAAATTCTTAGCACCCTTCACGCTCCACTGCAGGTCGTCGGCCTGATAAAGCGGTGCGTCGGTCACTACGTCGTCGGCAGTCTGGCCTTCGGCAAAGGTAACCACCATCTTGCGGTTGGCCTTGGCGCCGGCCTCGTCCTTGAACGACTTGATTACCGGATACAAGCCTGCAGTCCAGTCATACTTGTCGGCTACCACATCATCCAGAGCCGAACCACTGGTGAGCACACTTGTGTTGACACCCTTGGCACCTGCTATGACAGAGCTTGCGGCTGCGCCATAGTGGCAAATTTGGGCATCATAGTAGTTGTTGGCCACGTCGTAAGACGAGCTTGGCGCTGCAGAGAACACTGCACCGCGTGCCACATCGGTAGTGGTGGCGCGCTCCACGGTGCCATAGTTGATGTTGGCTACCACCGAGCCATTCATAGGAGCAGTGGTGGTGATGCCGCCCACAGTGCGTGTGGCATACACAGCACCTGCATTGATGTTACCCTTGATCACACTCGGGGCTCCATTGGTGGCCACGATACCGGCCACATTGGTCTGTGTGCCTGCCTTGTGCAGCGGATTGATGCTGTCGCCAAGAATATATCCGTCGTTCTGGCAATAAGTAACCGTACCGAGAGAGTAGGCCGAGATGCCGGCGGCATAAGATCCGCCAGTCACAATATGACCCGAGTTGTAGCAGTTGTCGATCACTGCACCTGCTTGGTTGAGAGCAACCACACCAGCGGCATACTTGTCGACAGCCGTAATATTTGCGAGGTTCTTGCAGTTGGTCACAGTGCCATAGTTGACAGCAGCCACACCCGAAGCATAGTCATAGCCCGTGATTTCGCAGTCGCTGGCTATGGTGAGGTTTTTAACGGTACCCTGTTTGCCGATGAAGCCAAATAGGGCCACGGCATTCATCGACTGCTTGCTGTCGGCCTTGCCGTCGGCGTCATTGACCACACCACTGATTTTCAGGTTGTGGATTGTATGGCCACCACCATCGTAGGTTGCATTGAGCTGAAGTGCGCTGTTGGCACCCATGCCAATGCCGCCGAAGCCGCTGGCGTCGATGTCGTTGACTTGCTTGAAGAAGTCGCCCTTGAAAGTCTGTCCGTAAGTGGATATACCCTGATTGAGCGATTCGAGGTCGGTTACCGACTTAATTAAATAAGGATTGGATTCAGTGCCGGCTCCCTCGAAGAGAGAGGGGTTGATAGTCGACAGCGAGTACATCTTAAGCTGGTTCTTGTCGGTCTTCGACATAGCCACGATCACCTCCGACGAGTAAGTATCCTTCACAGTCACCGAGTCGCCTGCAATCTTGAGGCCGTCGGTCTCATCAACAAAGCTTGAGTTGCCGTAGAGTTTCCAGTAGATGTCGTTGTCGGTCGAAATCTTAAATGTGCGGCGCACCTTAGTCACATTGTCGCCGTCGGCAAACGTCATGGGAGCTGCGCCGCAGAAGGCGGCAGCATTGCTGGCCATGGCTTTCAGGCGAGGATAGAGACCACTGGTGTAGGTCCACAGTTTCCAGTCAAATCCCTCGAGGGCGTTGCCGGTTGTGAGTTGCGCAGTCGACAGAGCCATGCGGCTGATGCTTGCAGGGGCAATGGTGCCCACCACCTGCTTGTCGTAGTAAACGTTGGTGAAGATGGTGTCGCTATATGCTGCGCCATAGGCACCCATGGTCTCATTCACCTGCGACATGCGCACCTGTCCCAAGTTAAGACAGCGCTTAACCGACGACAGGTAGCTCCATGCAATGATGTTGCCTTGAGAGTCGGAAGTGTAAGATGGCGACGGCACATAGCCAACCACGCCACCCACCTGGGTAGAATAGTTAGAATTGATTACAATGTTGGCATTGTAGCAGTCGGCAAGGTTACCGCCATACACGTTACCAGCCACGCCGCCCACAGAGCCTGTTGACTTAGACGTGGTGGTGGTTGCCGCACCGCTGATGGGGCCAGCATTGAAGCTGCACTCCACTGTGCCGGTGAGCACCTGGCCAACCACACCACCCATGTAGGCGTTGCCGGTCTTGTCGGTAAGTTGCATGTCGCTGTAGCTGTGGCTGAGCACAGGCTCGGCATCTTTGCTCGGCAGAGTGGAAGCCACCACGCCACCAACCGACTTATAGATGGTGTTGGCTGTGCTGCTCATTGTGATTGAGCCGTGAGCCTTAAGATTGTAACCCTTTGCGCGACCCACGAGGTCGCCCACCACGCCGGCATTCTCGCCAGCGCCGGTGATAGAACCGGTGAATTCGCAATCGGTGATTTCATTGTTCAGTAAGTAGCCCACCACGCCGGCACCAGTGTGGTTGGCGTAGGTGAGAGAAGCACCAGTGACGGTGATGCCGCTGACGGCACCCGAGCACCAGCCTGCGAGCGGAGCAGAATAGTTGCCGGCCACATTGAGCACGGGATTTGCGAGTTTCACATTTTTCAGCACACTGGTTGAATCGGCATAACCGAAAAGACCCTGATAGCTCTCCTCGCCAGCTATGATGTTGAGATTGCTGATTGTGTAAGACTTGCCGTCGAAAGTGCCACGGAACGGAGCGTCGGCCGTGCCTGCGCCAATGAATGCACTGGTGTTTTGGCTCATGTCGATGTCGTTGCCCAGGGCCACATATTTACCCTTGTAGTCGTTGCCACCGTTCACATCGTCGCAGAATGCGCTAAGTTGCGATGCAGTAGTAATCACATAGGGCGAAGCCTCGGTGCCGTCGCCGGTGGGTTCGAACGACGAGGCCGACGGGTATGTGATTACGCCCTTGTCGAAAGTAATAGTCGACGACAGGCAGGCAAGAGAGCGCATGCTTTGCGAAGCGTCGCAGAACACGCCCCAGTTGCCGAATGCAATCTGAGTGTCGGTGCCCTGACCATTGCTCACGATATAGCCTTTTTGAGCAGTCTTGCTCTTGGCCCAGTCGGCCGGACGGCACTTAAACGGGCCGTAAAGGGCATTGGTGAAGATGGTCTGCGGTGAAATGGTGGCAGTGTGGTCGGGCTTGAGGCGCATGTTGACCACGGCGCCATTGTTGGTGAAATTCACGATTTGCACCATGTTGTCGTAGGTCTGCTCGATATACACCGGATAGGTGCGCACCGAGTCGGTGACTGTAACCGACTTGCCATTGTAGTTAACCTCGCTCACAGTGGCATTGGTGGGCTTAAACTCGCTCTTGGAATAGATACCGAAAGAGCCGCCCTTGTACTGACCCTCAACCACCAGCACACCCCATGGGCTGAAGGTGATCACACCGTCGTCGCCTATGGTGCCCACAATGGGATTAGTGGTGCTGTAGGTTTTCGAGGACAAGTTCATAGAGCAAGCCCAAACGGCACCATAGGTGCTGTGGTTGTAGATTTTGCCGGGAGCGACCGACAGTGTACCCGCAGTCTCGTCGTAGGTAGCCTGCAGCGTGTCGGTAAGTCCCCACAAGTTGTAAACCTCAGCGTGAGTGTCGTCGGTGCGTTTCACGGTGATCACACCGGGAATGCTGACACTGCCGTCGGAGTACTTGGTGTCGAACTCGGCAGCATAGTTAATGCTGGCCAGAGCCTTAGCCTTGGCTCCTGTGCGCTTAGGCGCTTTGTTGCTCACTTGCCAAGTGCCGGGGGCATAGCTGCCTTGCGGCGAGCCTAATGCCCTCAACTTGCGCTCGGCTTTCACGGTCTCGGCAGTTGCCGTTGCTGTCGCGGCAGGGGCGTTAACGGCACGTGATTGCGCCATTTTAGCCTCTATTTCCTTGACAGCCGCGGCATCGTTGCCTGCGGTTGAGCTTTGCAAGGTAGCTGTAGTGGTGGCCTTTGCCATCCCCGCCAGCGACCTCACATGCTCAGCGACCTGAGTCTGCGCTGTGGCAGCCATAGAGGCCAATGCCACAAGCAACAAACTGAAAAGAGTCTTCTTCGTCATAGAGAAACCAGTTTTAAAAAATTAATGAAATGTTACATACGTTTAATTTTACAAAATTATGCTTTTTTTTTCGGATGGCAGCCCAGCAACGAGATAAAATCAGCAAATAAAAACAGCGTTTGAGCAAATATGTTGGCATCAAACACCCACCAAGCAATTACATTTCTTAATCATTAGAGGCGCAACTACCAAAAACAACGAGAGTCGCCTCCTGCATAATACAGGCGGCGACCCACATCAATTAAATACCTTTAATATGTGTCTTTTGAATCAGTCCTTCTTGGCTTTGAGGCACGACACCGTGAGGTAGACGAGCAAAGCCACATACATCACCACTGCGAGCCAGTTGCTGACTGTTTCGCTGAGAGGACTGGTGTATTCGAAACCAAAGTAGAGCATGGCAGCACTCACTACACCCATAAGCGCACCACCGGCAATGAAGCCCGAGGCGAGCAATGTGCCACGGTCTTGACGGGCCTTGTTGACAGCCTCATCCTTGCTGCGTGAGCCCACATACCAGCTGATGAGACCACCCACGAGCAGCGGAGTGTTGAGCTCGAGAGGGATAAACATACCCAAAGAGAATGCCAAGGCAGGAACGCCCAGCCAGTTGAGCAGGATGGCGAGGATGGCACCCACTATGTAGAGGAGCCAAGGAGTCTGACCGCCCATCATGAGGGGGTCGATCACAGCCGCCATGGCATTGGCCTGCGGAGCCACAAGGGCATTGTCGCCCACAAAGCCGTAAGTCTTGTTGAGGATAATCATCACACCGCCCACAGTGGCAGCCGAGAGCACAGTGCCCACAAACTTCCAAGTCTGCTGCTTGGCGGGAGTTGTGCCAATCCAGTAACCGATTTTCATGTCGGTAACCATGCCGCCGGCCATAGAAAGCGCGGTGCAAACCACACCACCTATCACCATCGAAGCCACAATGCCCTTAGAGCCGTTGAGGCCCACAGCCACAAAGATGCCCGATGCTATAATCAGCGTCATCAGCGTCATGCCCGACACGGGGTTGCTGCCCACGATGGCAATGGCGTTGGCCGCCACGGTGGTAAACAGGAAAGCAATTACAGTGACCACGATGAAGGCGACAACCGTCTGAGTGAGATTGTGAATCACGCCCACATAGAAGAACACAAAAGTGACAAGCAACGCTGCAGCAAGGGCAAAGACAAGCACCTTCATAGAGATGTCGCGCTGATGGCGCTCAACCTTCACCTGCTCCTGGCCCTTGAAAGCCTTGCCGGCAAGACCGACGGCACTCTTAATCACGCCCCACGACTTGATGATGCCAATCACACCACTCATGGCTATACCGCCAATGCCTATGAAGCGGGCGCCGCCCCTGAAAATTTCTTCGGCTGGGCTACCGGCCAAAGTGGGATTCATGCCCATGAGCGGAACAATCACCCACCACACAAATGCGCTACCGGCAAAGATGATGAAGCTGTAACGCAAGCCCACTATGTAGCCAAGGCCAAGCACAGCAGCACCGGTATTTACCTTGAACACCATCTTCGCATTCTCGGTTATCGACTGCAAGGCGGGTATTGCAGTGCTTGAAAGCACCTCTTTCCACCATCCGAAAGTGGACAGGGCAAAGTCGTACAGACCGCCCACCAATCCGGCAATGAGCAGCGGCTTTGCCTGGTCGCCGCCCTTCTGGCCCGAAATGAGCACCTGAGTGGTGGCTGTGGCCTCGGGGAACGGGAACTTGCCGTGCATGTCGCTCACAAAATACTTGCGGAAGGGAATGAAGAACAGAATGCCCAACACACCGCCCAACAGCGAGCTGAGGAACACCTCAAGGAAGTTGACGGTGATTTCGGGATACTTGGCCTGCAAAATGTAGAGAGCCGGCAAAGTGAAGATGGCACCTGCCACCACAATGCCAGAAGCAGCACCTATCGATTGGATGATCACATTCTCGCCGAGCGAGTTCTTGCGCTTGGTGGCGCTGGCTATGCCTGCGGCAATGATGGCAATGGGGATTGCAGCCTCAAACACCTGCCCCACCTTCAGGCCCAGATATGCAGCCGCAGCACTGAAAATAACGGCCATAATCAATCCCATCGACACTGAGTAGGGAGTCACCTCGGGATACGAATGGTCGGGTTTGAGCACGGGCACATATTTCTCGCCCGGCTTTAGCTCGCGAAATGCGTTTTCTGGCAAACTCATTTCGTCGGGTTGTTTCACATTCTTCTCGTCTTGCATTTATTTTGGAATTTTAATTAATATTTGGCATATAATGATGCGAAGTTACAAAAAAAGGATTGATTTCATGCGGTAATACCAATCAAATCGTTGGCATTGCCCGGCAATTTTGTACAAAAAAATTCCATTCCGCTTTTTTTGCCCCCAACGGGCGACAGACGTGCACCGTCGGGAGAATCGCACCCGTCAGTGCCACACCGGCTCGACGGTGAACCCTGCCTGACGTAAAAGCTCAACCAACCCTTGACTGCCAGCCAAGTGCCCCGCCCCGACGCACACCAGCACCGGGCATTGGCGCATCACCTGAGGCAAAATGGCAGCCCAGCGGCGGTTGCGGTCATATATCAGCCGCTCCACGGCAAGGCGGTCGGCACTGCTTGCGGCCTTTGTGGTGATTTCGAGAATGGTGGCAAGGTCTTGCGCAAGATAGGCTTCATTGACGCGATGCAAATCATCCTTAGCGGTAGAGCCATCGCGACACATTTCGAGCAAATCGGCTGCTTGTTGCGACAAGGGCGCATTATATAGAATATTAATTTGGAAATCTATGCTTTCGAGCGGACGCACGGGCTTCCCTGCCTCACGGGCACGGTCTTGCACCTCCGAGTCGATAGACTGCGCAAGCGTACCAAAGTCTTCAACGGCCCATAACGCCTGCACCACAGTGGTTATGGCCACCGGCTTATACTTGTCGAACTGCTTGAGCGAAACGCCCATTGAACCGAAGTTGCTGTTGATTGAGCGCTCCACCATGGCATAGGCCTCAGGAGAGAACAGCGACGAAAGCGTGCTGTCGGGAGGAGCCACCATGCTTTGCGCCACGCGTGCATGCACCTGCGGAGTGTTCATGGAATCACAGTCAACCTCGCCCCACACCTCGGCACATTCGGCCATGGCACGACTGAAGCCCGACAAGGTGTCGAGCACCTGCACCGGCGCTATGTGGTGAGAACCGAACACATACGACGGACTTGCAGCACCGTTGCCGCTCACGCGCCACAACAGCTGGCCGTGGCCCGTAACCGAAACGAGGAGCAAAGCCAGCGATAAAAGACTCTTGATTTTCATACGTTTTTCTATGCTTTTTGTGACCAAGATAATAAAAAATAATGATAAAGGTGATTTACAGGGGCAAAATGGCAGGAAAAATACCAATTATTAGCGATTGTGCACCCTGAGCCACGAGAGTAACTTTGCAATGTAAAAAATAAGTAAACAATCAGCAGTTCTGACGCACTGCGTGCCACACTGCTCATTTTGCAAGATAAAAGTGAATTAGTTATTAGTTGACATTATTACGTAGCCACATTTCTAATAGTAAGTAATCGATAAAAAACGCTGCTGGACATCGCGATGTGAATCGCCGTCACCCAGCAGCTTTTTTTGTTTTTATGGCTATCTTCAGCGGTGCATGCCACGCGAGCGCAGATAGTTGAGCAGGAACTGAGGCCGGTCGGTCTGGATGATGCGTGCGCCCAGGCGGTCGATCAGATATCCGTAGCCGTCGTCGACATTGGCAAGCGAGGCATCGTCGTCGTGTGCTCCGGCCATGGTGTTCCACAGCGTGTTATACCAGATGAGGGCCTTGCCGCCCAGCAGCGACGGAATTTGCAGCGGCAGCTTGTTTTCGTCGGTGCGGTAAAGCAGCTCAAAGGCCACCGGGCGAAGAGTTGCCACATATTCCGATATCCGCTGGCTGGCATCATTGTCGTCGAGGTTGACGATAGGCATGTAAATCACGTCGTTGAGATATTTTCCAAACTGCTTTTTCACATCGGCAGGAGACTTCTTGCCCTTCATTATTATCTGCCTGAGCGTACCGGTCTTCTTGGCCAAGGCATACACCTGGTCGAAATAGCGGTCGGCCTTGTCGAGGTTGAGCATCACACGCCCCTTGGCAAGGAGCAACACCTGCTCAAGCGTGGGCACCTTGTGGATGGTGCGTATTGCACACCCGTTGCGCAGGTTGAGGCGGCTTATCGAGTCGTAGTCCACCTCGGCAATCTTACCCTTGCCAGTGGTGGTGCGGTTGAGGGTAGCGTCGTGCATGAGGATGAGCACGCCGTCGCGTGTGCGCTGCAAGTCTATTTCCACGATGTCGACACCCATCTTGATGGCGTTGTCGATGCCCTCGAGCGAGTTCTCGGGGAAATTGCGCCAATCGCCGCGGTGGCTAGCCACAATCACGTTTTCACGGCTGCGGTCGAGCAGTTGCTGGCGGATGCTGTCGACGCGATCGGCAGCGGCAATGTGAATTGCGCACAACAGTGCAACAATTGCAAACAGAGATTTTCTCATCATTTACGTTTTCTTATTAATCGCTTTTTGTATCATTCTTTTTTCGGGGGAACGCCGAGGGCCTATTGCTTTTGCGCGGCTGCGGCCTTAAACGCCTTGTCGAAGAAAAGCATCTGATAGTCGAGCGAGTTGCACCAGTAATCCCAAGAGTGGCGTCCCGGGCGGATGGTGAAGTCGTGCGGAATCTTGTGGTCGAGAAGGGCCTTGTGGAGGTTGAGGTTTACTTCATAGAAGAAGTCATCGTAGCCGTCGTCGATAATGATGTTCTGGCCTGGCTTGATTGTAGGCACCAGGTTTATTACCGAGTGAGAGGCCCACACCTCCTTGTTGTCGTCGTAATTGCCGAGGCGGTCGGGGATGTGCCATTTTCCGGGAAACTTGGTGATGTCGACACCGCCGCTCATGCAGCCTATGCTGTTGAACACGTCGGGGTGCCGCAAGCCCAGCCACATGGCGCCGTGGCCACCCATGCTCAAGCCGGCGATGGCACGCATTTCCTTTTGCGCCAAGGTGCGGTAGTGCGAGTCGACGTAGGACACAAGCTCTTGGCTGACATAAGTCTCAAACTGCATTTTCGGGTCGATGGGAGAATCGAAATACCAGCTGTCTTGGCCGTCGGGACACACGATAATCACCCCGTAGCGGTCGGCAATCGCATGGAGATCTTTCTTCTTCGACCAGTTGCTGTAGTCGCCATAGGCGCCATGGAGCAAATAAAGCACCGGATAGCGCACACTGCTGCTAGTCGCGGCATAGTAGGCACTTGGCACTGTGACCACATTTTTGATGGCTCGGCCCATTTTCCGGCTCATCACCTCTACGGTGTCGGCCGTGGCGCGGACTGTGGCGGTTTCGGTGCGATGACTGGCGCTGGTGCGTGATTTTGTGGCTGCGTTGCACGACGGGCCAGAGGCCAGCGTCATGGCTATAACGAGCAGTAATTGGATGCGTAATAGTTTCATGTTCAGACTGTGATATTGTGATTAATTTATGTTGTCGTCGAGGTTACTGCGGTGCAACCGCCAAGGCACGGCAGTGGCTGCCTGGCGGCTCATTTGCAAATTTAGCGTTTTTTGCCCAATGCGCCACCACAAGAGGGCCACGTTTTGCGGCAGCGGCGACTGCCACATAAGCAACACCGGGCACCGGCGCTGGAATTTAGCGCGGGTGCCCGGTGCGGTATCTTATGCTGCAACAGCTGCAGTGATTACCAAATCACAGAGCGGTCGGCAGGATCGAGCCACATTTTGTCGCCAGCCTTGATGTCGAAAGCCTTGAAGAAGGTGTCGATGTTGCGCAAGGTGGCGTTTACACGCCAGCGGCCGAGTGAGTGCGGGTCGCTCTTAGTCTGCTGATAGATGGCCTGGTCGGTCACGTTTTCGGCCCAAATGCGGCCATAGCTCAAATAGAAGCGCTGGTCGGGGGTGAAGCCGTCGATGAGCACATTGCTGCTTCCCTGGCTGGTCTTCTTGAATGCATCGTAGGAAACGCGCAAGCCGCCCTGGTCGGCGATGTTCTCGCCGAGGGTGAGCTGGCCATTGGCCTTAAGACCCTTCACCACCTCAATTTGGTTGAACTGCTCGGCAAGCTTCTTGGCGGCGGCATTGAAAGCAGCGGCATCGGCTGCGCTCCACCAATCGCGCATGTTGCCGTCGGCATCGAAGTTGCGGCCCTGGTCGTCGAATCCGTGAGTCATCTCGTGTCCTATCACCACGCCAATGGCGCCATAGTTGGTAGCATCATCGGCATTGGCATCGAAGAACGGAGCTTGCAGGATGGCAGCCGGGAAGCAAATCTCGTTGCTTGTGGGGTTGTAGTAGGCGTTGATGGTCTGCGGTGTCATGCCCCACTCACTCTTGTCGACAGGCTTTTCGAGTTTCTTGAAGTTGCGCTGAGTCTCATATATCGAGGCGGCCTTCAGGTTCTCGTAGAGCGAGAGGTCGGGGTTGATGTCGAGTCCGGTGTAGTCGCGCCACTTGTCGGGGTAGCCCACCTTCACGGTGATGGTGTTGAGTTTCACAAGGGCGTTGATCTTGGTGCTGTCGCCCATCCACTTGAGCTGTGCTATGTGCTCGGCAAGCGAGCTGCGCAGGTTGCCTATGAGCTTAAGCATCTTGGCTTTGCTGTCGCCGGCAAAGTATTTCTCAACGTAGAGCTGGCCCACAGCCTCGCCAAGCAGCGAGTTGGGGTATCCGAGCGCACGTTTCCAGCGTGCCTTGCGTTCCTTCTGACCCGAGAGCAGTTTGCCGTAGAAGTCGAAGCTCACCTCGCCGAAGTCGTCGCTCAGGCATCCGGTTGAGCCCTTCACGCGCAAGCCGGCGCAGTAGTCCTTTATTTCCTGCTCAGAGAGCGAAGTCATCAGTTTGTTGGCCACGGCCATCACCTTAGGTTGCTCAAGAATCACCGATTTGATGCCCTTGAGGCCGAGCAGGTCGAAGTATTGCCGCCAGTTGATGGCTGGATAGTCGGTCTGAAGCTGCTCCACAGTGCGCACGTTGTAGAGCTTGCTGTAGTCGCGTGCCTCGGCACGGCTCATCTTGGCCTGGGCAAACTCATATTCTATCTTGTAGATGGTGGCGGCGGCACGCTTTGCAGCGGCTTTCTTGTAGCCGGCCATTTCGAGCACCTGGGCCACAAATGCCTTGTAGGCTGCCTGAATCTTGCGGCTGTCGGCATCGGTGTTGAGGTAGTAGTCGCGGTCGGGCAAACCGCTAGTGCCTGCGCTCATGTAGAGCACATTCACATTGCTGTTCTTGAGGTCGCCGTCGACACCCACTCCGAAGAACGGATTGTCGAGCGTAAGATGCTCCTTTGCGATGAAATCGGTGAGGTTGGCCTTCTTGAACGAGGCGATGAAGGCAAGGTCGGCCTTGAGCGGAGCGGCGCCCTCGGAATTGAGGCGCACGCTGTCCATTGCAAGGTTGTAGAGGTCGGTCACCTTCTGGCCCACCGAGCCACGCGGGTGGCTGGTCTTGGCAAGCTCGGTGAAAAGTGAGCGAAGCTGCTCGCGGTTCTTGTCGGCAAGCAGGTTAAACACGCCATAGCTTGAATATTCGGGCTTGAGCGGATTGGCTTTCATCCAGCCACCGCCGGCATACTGATAGAAATCGTCGCCAGGGCGCACCGAGGTGTCCATGTCGGCAGGATTGATGCCCGCAGTGACTTGGGCTGCAGCCGCAACGCCCACAGTGGCTGCCACGGCAAGCATAAGCGCTTTGATAGATTGTTTCATTTCCTAAAAAATAAATATGATGGTTTGTTACATTTGTGAGCAATTTCATCGTTCGGCCTATTCCAAGCCAAAGGGCAAAGGTAGCAAAATATTGCTTATTTGCCAATAAGATGCCGCAAAGCGTGGCGGTGGCGGCGGACAAAGCCCACTTATGAAAAAAGCACCGAAGCTGTTGCCTCGATGCTTGCGTGGTAGAGACGAGGGGATTCGAACCCATGACCTCTTCAATGTGACTGAAGCGCTCTGAACCAGCTGAGCTACGCCTCTATGTCTCGTTCACGATGCAAAATTACATATTTTTTTGGCAATATGCGCATTTTAGGCGAAAAAAATTTCCACGCCACCGCCACCATTGCGCCAATCATTGCGCTAAGCCACTTGCGCTCAAGCTAATGAGGGTCAGCCCAAGCGGTTTACAAAAAAATTGAGCCGGCTGCTTTCACAAGCGGTCGGCTCTCTTTTTTTATTTTATTGTGCGTCATGCACGTGGACTCACGTCTGGGTACAGGACATTAAATTGAAAAAATAGTATCGTGTTTGTGTATTGAGTTGTGTAAATTGTCATTTCTTGATTATGCGCTGGCTGTGGCTTCCGCTGGTTACTATGTAGCAGCCAGGAGCGAGACCATCAACGCTAAGCGTGCGCACGCTTTCACCGTTGCCATTGAGGCTCATCACCACTGCACCGGTTGTGCTTCTCACCACCACAGCACCATCGCAGCCACTTACAGTGACTTGGCTGCTGGCTATTGAGGGAATCACGCTGAAGCTATCGGCATTGTCGCTTATCACACCATTCACTCCGGTTGGGGTGTCGTAATTGTAAGTTACAGGCACGGTTGATTCAGCCACATAATACTTGCCGCTGTCGTCTACGCAATAGAGGCGTACGATGTAATTCACCTCAAGCGGGTCGGTGGCGGTGGGGAGCTTGGCTCCAAACACATCGTTTATGGTCAATTCTTCGGATTGGGCAGTGCCACCACTTATGAGATAGACGTCCTTCTTTTCCTGCGACACACTTTCAAAACCATTAAACCACGGTGTGAGCGGATTTTTGCGCCATGCATATTCGTCGCTTTCCTCCACAGCCTTGTCGCCACAGTCGCGCCACATGCGGTAAGCCTCTACATCGAGTCCATAGGGCACTGTGGCCTTCACCTTGAGGGTGGTCTCGAAATAGCGTGCACCCAGGTCCTTGCCACTGGCGTCACGCAGTTTGTAGGTACTCATCAGCTTGCCTTCCTCGGTGACAGTCACCTTTGCCGCATAGCCTCTCTTGATATCGCAACCGTAGGTGTTGACCGTGTCGTTGTCGTTCACTACTATCACCGGCACATAATAGGCGTAGTCTTTGAAGCCGTAAGTGTTGTCGTTGACTGTAACGGGACTTTCGCTATTGCGAACCCATTTCATACCTGAATTATACAGCTCGAAGACCGAAAGCGCATCTTGGTTGTTGCCTTGTGCGCGGCCAATGGTGGTGTTGTCGCGAATTACTGTGTACTGCCTTATGTTCAGATTCTTCTCTACACTGAACTGGATTTGCGGCACCTCGGTAAACGTGAGTGAGTGGTCAACATCGGCCTTGGCAGCAGCCTCGGTAACCGAGTTGGTCATCGCGCTCGAAGTTTTATACACCTTAAAGGCGACCCAGTTGCTATAGTACGAGTCTCCACTAGTACCAGTAGTTGGTGAGTACATAACTCGGTAAGAATAGGAAGCGGCTTGCTTGTTTTCGTGGGTGTGGTCTTGGAACTGGTCACAAATACTAAAGCCCCTGAAGTCAACAGAACCGTCATCGTTCACGCCAAATGTGCCCGTCTTTGCAGGATATAGCGACTCAATAGCACCATCCTGTTTTGCATATTCAACCGAGTAGCTAAAGCTAGTGTCGTCTTTGGCAGTAATAGTAACGGTTGCACAGGTGCCACTATGGCTTCCGCCCACACGGGTAAATCGGAACTTGTCGTCCGCATTCACATCGGCGGCATACATTCTATTGCCAATGGCGTTGTCCATGGTGAGCGTGTTGCGGTATTGGTTCCACTCTTTGTCTTGCACATATTCGCTGCTGGTTTTCCCCTTAATAGCCAAGCGCACATGTGCATCGGTGCCGGGAATCTCAACAGCGTCGTCGTTCGACCACGTTTTGCTTAAGAAAGTCACCTCGTCAAACGGATAGCCCGACACCCTGTAGGTGATGACACGGCCAGCAGTCTCGATAGGCACATCGTAGGAATATGTGGTAGCGGTGCTGTCGGCAAGCGGTATCTCGGCGAGGGTCTCGCCTACTGAGTCGGATTGAACCACATAGAGGTGGAAAGCCTCTTTCACCACACCCTTGCCAAGCATCTCGGCCAGTGTAGACGACCAGTTGAGCGTCACGGTGTATTTGCCGCTGGTTGTGCTGGGGGCAGCCGATGCATTCAGCTTAACGGCATACGTGCCCATCTTAGGTGCATAATCAGGATTGTAGCACTGATATTCATCTTTAGTATTGTCGTCTGGGTCGATTCGGCCATCCCAGTATTTAAGTCTTTTGTCGGGCAAGAAGAACAACAGATTCGACACCTGTCGAGCCTCTGTGCTGTTTTGTCCGGTCATGCAAAAGTAGTGGCCGGTGCTTGACACCGAGAGGCAGTCATGAACCACACTATACACATCACCGGCGAGCAGCTTGGAATAGAAGTCGGTCAAGCCGCTTCCTTGAATGTCTGCGGCCACGGGAGCATACTCCTCATACATGGCCTTAAACGGAGCACGCTTGCGGACATCGATAGTGGCATCAGACGGACGTCTTGCCCTGCCTTTTGACATCATGTAGAACCGGCTCAGCTCTCCGGTGGGGAGTTTGTAAAGCACACCGGGATTGCTGCCGCCGACAATCACCCTGTCGTAGAGCAAAGACACCGACTTAATTGCCCGGTTGATATAGTCTTTAGTTAACGCCCTGGTGTTAACTTTATTGTCGTCATCATAGCTCTGGCCAGTCCAGTCGTCCTTCACCTGCACCAAAAAAGTGGTGTAGCCCTCAGTGTTTGGCGTAGTACCCGAAAAGTTCCAGCCGCCGATGTTGCCATAGAAAGCATCACCCTCGCGCACATCATTTGCAGTGTAACCGCCTTGCCAAATGCCAGGCACCGCAACGTTGATATAAGCATTGCCCACCAGTTGCATTATGTGGTTGGGGTCGGTGGCAACGTCGGTGTAGGTGCTAGTGTGCTTTGAGCCACCGTCATCGGTCCATTCAAAGCTACCAAGATTGAGGTAGCCATTGTAGTCGAAAGTGCCAGTGCTTTGTGCCGTTGCACGCTGGCTACCCATCACGGCAAGCCCTGCAATCAACAAGTAAATAAATCGTTTCATAATGATTATATGATAATTAAAGAATTTGTTAGTTCTTATTTTAATTCCTGTTTTGCGTCAATAAAGCATATTACACCACTGATTGTGACAGCAACGTTGGGGGGGGCATAGCCCAAGCTACTGTGATTCAAAAACCGGCGTCACTACCGTGACACCTACACTACAAGCCAATGGTTATCTCACTAATGCAACGAGTTGCTGCACATGCATTTTTGAGCAATAAATGGCATAAAACAAAACACATGGCCCAACATTAAGGCAAAATGCGGATAAACGGCAGACGCTTACCCGGCTGACTATAGACCACAGCCATCATGTATGAAAAACACTGACGTAACGTCATGAATTTTCACCATTTTTTCCTCGTCGCAATTTTAGAGGCTCGTTTCGCGCTTAAAAAGTATGCAAATTTAAGAATTATGGAGGTTACGTTCTCCCCCCCCGAGTTAAAATATATTAATCATCAGGCCATTTCACCATTTTTGTCATCTAAAACTCCAATAATCACCATGCCACTACCACATACGGCAGGCCTGTGAAGATAGCCACACTACCATAAAAGTCAATCCACACACATCCAGCCACCACCTGCAACTTTCAAAGCCGCAACTGCAAAACAAAATGCATCGGCCATTAGCTTGACCGATGCATTTTTGTTTCATTGAATGTTAAGGAGAATGAGCCTACGTCAATTGCCGGCATAGTAGACCTTGACCTCGCCCACCGGCAGCTTGCCCACAAGCATCAGCGGGATGCGTCGGGCATCGATAGAGAGATAAGCGTCGATTCCATCGCTCGACTTGGTGCCGCCATCTTGCGTAAACGAGAACGTGACGTGATAAGCCTTGGGCTGAGAGCCATTGCGCATTTTCACCGTGGTCACACCCCGATAGGTGATAGTGAGATTCTCCTTTTCCTTGCCCGAGAATATGGCAGTGCGGAAAGTCTTGCCCTCGGCCATTGAGCCAAAGTTGAGATTGCGCAGCATGTAGAACACGCTGAGCATGTCGTAGGCCCGGCCACGCGCCACCACCTGGGTGCGCTGAGTGGCCTTGCCCGGGCGATAGCGCGAGCAAGCGCCGTGAGTAGACCCGTTGCTGTAGGTGAACTTCACCTCGTCGCGCGCATAGTAGTTTTTCTCGTGAGTAAGCTTCTGATAGACGCGCGGAGTGAGGTCGGCCGCCATCGAGCACTTGAGCGTGTCGCGCACGGGATACACCTTGTCGGCCCACGAGCGCGTGCGCCCCACCAGCACGGCATTGTAGCCATTGCCACTGCGGCTTATAGAGAGCGAGGCGTTGGCCGCGTGCTTCCATATTATGCCCCAGTGATATACTATCTGGTAGTTGAGCGTCTCGTTAGAAAAATTGACGGCATGAAGCCCAGGTGCCGACAATGCCGACACCACCACGAGCACCATGACTGCTGCGAAGTGCCGCAGCGAGGCCGATATGCTGAGTCCGTTAGTCATAAATAGTCACATTTTATTAAAAGAACCACCATTTAGACGGCCAACCGGGGCAAGAGTTTAACGCCTGGGGCCACTCTCACAGCGACAAGTCCGACACCTGTGCTCCGGCACAGCAGCGCCCTCCCGTGGCAAATCACTTCTCGGGCTCAACCACCTTGAGGCGGTCGCCAGAGCCACGCGCCACGGTGTTGTAGTAGTCTTGCGTGTAACCTGGCCATTCGGGCTGCACAGGCTGGCCATAGGCATTGCGCTCAAACTTGCCGTCCTTCTCACGCTTCACATTGCCGTCGAGGTATTTCACCATCAGGTATTTGGCAAGCTCTTGATAGCGGTGAGTGGCATTTTGGGCAGTGTTTGACGAATAGTTGGTGAGATATTCCACCGCCAAAGCAGGGTTTTGGGCACAGAGTTCCACAGCACGGGCCTCAATCTTGGGCTGCGAGGCGGCAAAGCCGTCTTCGAGCTCGGTCTGCACCTTGCGAATGTCGGGAATCATGAGCGAATAGCGGTTGTAGGCTTGGTTGGCAATAATGTTGTTGACCCAGAAAGCAGCATCGAAGTCAAATGTGAGGATATCGCCCTTGCCGGCGGCATAGCTTGCCGGCGGCTCGGTGATTGAGCAATACATGGGCACAAACACGGCCGTGTTGGCATCATCGACACCAAACCACAGCACACCGCCCACCTCATCGGGCAGCCACGAGCGCATTTGCGACACGAACACGAATCCCGTCTGCTGCGTGGCTATGGCGCGCTCTTGACAGTAGGTTACGCTATCGACCTTGAACTCCATGGGGCGGAAGCGGTAAGGCACGCCCCACCAATTGGTTGCGCCAGGGTCTTTGGTCATGTCGAACGGAGTACCCTCAAAGTGGTCGCGCATCATGTTTTGCAAGTCGCGCACGCTCACCAGGCGGTCGGGCTTCACATAGAGGGGCATCACCTCGGCCCCCTTCTTGCCGGCTATGAAGGGCAAGTAGCGGTCCATGCCGTCCTTGAAGCGGTTGAAGTAGCTCCACACTCGCGCATCGCAACCGCGCAGAGTGCTGAAATCGGCAGGAGAATAGACCGTGGAGAACTCAAAGTCGGCATCACGACCCTTATAAAGCCCCATTTTGCGGGCAAAGCTGATCACGTCTTTCGAGTAAAGGCAGTTATCCTTGTCGTTGAGCGGGAATTTGTAGATGCGCGACTGGTTGGCATGTCCCGAGATGCAATCGTCGGGGATGCGGCAAGCCACCCACACGGCACCCTTCTCCTTGCCGGCCTTGCCTATCATGTCGAGCACCCAAATCTCATTGGGATCGCCAATCGAGAACGACTCACCCTCGCTGTTGTAGCCATACTGAGCCACGAGGTCGGTCATCACCTTGATGGCCTCGCGCGCAGTGCGTGCGCGCTGCAGCGTGATTTCGATGAGACTGCCATAGTCGATGATTGCCCCCTTGGTGGTGTCCATCAGCTCAAGGCGGCCGCCCCAAGTGGACTCGCCAATGGTGAGCTGGTGCTCATTGATGTTGCCCACCACCTTATAGGTGTGGGCCGCCTCGGGAATATAGCCCTGCAAGGCCCCGGTTTCCCAATTTATCACAGGGCGCATAGCCCCCTTCTTGTGGTCGGCAGCCGGAATCACCTTGAGGTCGCCATACTGCGTGTGGGAGTCGGCGGCATACGTTATCATCGTGCATCCGTCGGCGCTGGCTTTTTTGCCCACCAGCAGGTCGGTGCAAGCCTCAGCGGCTGGAGCGGCAGCAAAAAGGCCGGCCACTGCGGCACAAGAGCATAGTAGTGTGTGAATCGTCTTCATTGGATAATGCTGTTATGTGGTTGTTAATATTCTCATTCAATCAGAAAAAATGGGCCGGGCGGGTCAATCCTCTTTGGTCCAGGCGATGGTGAGCACGTGGTCGGGGCACACCTCGGTGATGAGGCCGAAGCCCACGCCCAGCCTCTCGCCACTGTGGCGCAGCGTGCCACCCATTTCCGGAGCTGAAAACGGATGCAGCACAAGCTGGTCGCGATAGTGCATGCCCTCGCGCACGCTCACAGCCTTGAACATGGCCTCCTTGGCAGTCCATGCCACCAGATGCGACAAGGCGTCGGCCGAATCAATCCATTGCTGCTCGGCAGCATTGAGAAACGCATCGCGCACGGCAGTGACCCGGCGGCCATGATTCTCCACATCAATGCCCACATGGCCACGAGCGCCCACGGCCACGCACAGCTGAGTGCGCGTGTGGGCTATGCTCACGCTGCCGGGAAATCCCACGAGCCGTGGCGCACGGTCACCGTTGTGGGCAATAGCCACACTGGTTGAGCCAGTGATGCGGGCCACAAGCAACCTCTCGGCCAGCAGCTCACGCCGGCGACTGTCGGCCTTGGCATCGCACTGGCTCGGCAGATGTGCCAGCCGGCACATTTGCTCGAGTTGCTCAGGCGACTCGGTCAAGTTCCACCAGTGAAGGTCGACCTGCGGTTCGGGATAGTGAGTGGTGCAAATGAATGGCATAGTGTATGCGCGTGTGTGTATAAGCAGAATGAATAAAGACTGATGCGTGCGTCTTTATATATAATAATGTGTAACCCTGGCTGTGGGGATTCAGTGACGCATCACTGCTTTGACAGCAGATGAACCCGCACCTTGGCAATGCGGTGCCGCTTCACCTTGAGAATCTGGAACTCACAACCGCCACACGTCACGGTTTCCTTCTCGTCAAGGAAATCGCCCTTAATGTCGAGCAACAGCCCGGCCAGCGTCTCGGCCTCCTCGGTGTGGTCAGCGAAAGCATCCTCGCTCACGCCCGTAACCTCGAAGAAGTCGCTAAGCTGCGTCTTGCCGTTGAATATATAGGTGTCCTTGTCGACCTTGCTGTAGAATTTCTCCTCGGTGTCATATTCATCGTCGATTTCGCCCACGATTTCCTCAATCACATCTTCGAGCGTGGCAATGCCCTGCGTGCATCCGAACTCATCGACCACGATGGCCATGTGGCGGCGCTTGGTGCGGAAGTCCTGCAGCAAGTCGTCGATGCGTCGAGTCTCAGGCACGAAATGCGCCGGGCGCACGAGAGAGTGCCAGTCGAAGCCCGGGTCGCGGCTGTCGATATAGGGCAAGAGGTCTTTGGCATAAAGCACACCGCGAATGTTGTCGGGGTTGTCCTCATAGACGGGCATGCGCGAATAGCCGTTCTCGACCACTATTTTGAGCACATCGTCGAAAGTCGAGCCGTAGTCGACGTCGACCACATCGACCCTGGGGCGCATGATTTCAGACACCGTCTTGTCGCCAAACTTCAAGATACCCTCAAGAATGTCTTTCTCGTCGGCATTTTTCACATCACTTGCCTCAAGAGCCTTCGAAAGGTCGTCCATCGAGATGTTGTCGGCCCGCTTTGTGACCACTTTGTTGACAATGAAGGTGCTTTTCACCATCAGCTTCGACACCGGCGAGAGCAAGGTGCACATCACTTGCAGCGGAGTGGCCACACGCACGGCAAAGCCCACATTGTTGTTGCTGGCATAGAGCTTGGGCAGCACCTCGCCGAAAAGGAGAATGAGGAACGTGAGAATCACCGTCTGCACAAGGAAATTGGCCACGGCACTGTTGAACGTGAAAATCTGGTTCATGGCATGGTTGAGCACAACCACTACCATCACATTGACCAGATTGTTGCCGATAAGGATGGTGGCAAGGAGTTTTTCGGGATTGGCCAGTAGCTTCTGCACCTGCTGGCGCTTGTCGTCGCTGTCGATTGAGGCGATGTCGTCGCGCGAGAGTGAGAAATAGGCTATTTCAGAGCCAGAGTTGAAAGCCGACAAAATAAGGCCTATCAAGGCCACCGCAATGGCAATGATGCTGCTCAAGCTGGGAGTGTTGACGACAATGGCCTGCGAGGCCTGTTGAGCGGCAAGAAGTAGCGTCAGAACGCACGATAAAGGATCCGGGTCCAAAAAATCAGAAAATTTAGGTTTCACAATCATGCGCCGGCATGCGTCACGGCTTTTTCAAGAGCCATGCCGCCGCACTTGCGGCGCACCGGAGAGCGCAATGCACAACTCCGCCACAAAGTTACAAACATTTTTCCAAAAACCACAGCCATTGCACCACCGCTTTTCGCAGTGGCACGAAGACGGCCTAAAAACCGCAACTGCAACACCGGCAACGCAGGCCAAAAAAGGCGAAAAAGGAACAGAAACGGCGCATTTTACATAAATTTAACAGAAAATGTGTTATCTTTGTGAACTTGTTACATTCACATTACTTTAATTAATGTATATGACGACATCGCATCGTTTGCTAAACCTTCTATCAATCCGCCCACACACATCACTCTGGATAACAGCCGTGATGCTTGCATGCACGCTGTGCCTGCAAGCACAGCCATCGCTTGTGGGCTCAATCAACAGGATGCGCATACTCAGCATGAAAAGCGAGTTTGAGGCAAAGCCGGCAAGCTATTGCAGGCAAGTGCGCAACGAAGTGAAGCCCTATATAGAAGCCGTGAACAAGGCACTGGCCGACACGGCTCGATGCAACCACAAGCGCGACAGCCTGATTCAGACGCTGAAAGCTAAAGAGGAAAACGCACACACCGACAAGGACAAGCTGGCCATAGGCAAACAGCTCTATGACCAATACGTGAACCTGAATTTCGAGACCGCCTACATGACGGCACGGCAATGTGAAAAGTGGGCTCGGCAAGAAGGTGACGCCAACGAGACGGCCGAGGCCCAAATAATGCAGGCAAGCGCATTTGCCAACAGCGGATTCTTCCGCGAGGCATCGGAAACGCTGCAGCAAATCAAGCTCGACGGCTGCACCAACGAAGTGCGCATAAAATACTTGACCACGGCATTCAACCTTGAGTTTGAGAACGGATTCTACACCCCCTACCGCATACTGCCCCACAACACCTACCTGGCACACATGCAGCAATACTACAACGAGATGCAGAAGCTGGTGTCGGCCGATTCTTACATACTCGACGACATGCGGGTGAAAATGTGCTTCCACCAAAGCAAATATGACGAGGCCGTGGCCCACAGCAAGATTCTGCTGGCCAAGCTGTCGCCCAAATCACCATACTACGGCTACGCCTTGGGCAACATGGGCTATAACTACATGGGCGCCAAGCAATACACAGATGCGGCACGATGCATAAGCCAATCGGCCATACTGGGCATAAAAGAGGGGTCGTACACCTATCCGGCCATGCGCAAAATGGCTGAGCTGGCATTCATTGTGGGCGACATACCACATTCCTACCGCATGATAAGCGTGGCCATGAGCAACGCCGATTTCACACACTCACGCTACCGATATGCCGAGATTGCCGCCAGTTACCCAAAGATTGACAAGGAAATGTATGCCTACACCCAGCGGCAAAAAGCATGGCTCACCATGGGACTCGTGGGGCTGCTGGCCATCACGGTGTGCCTGGTGGTGATGGTGGTGGTGATGCTGAAACAGCACAAGAAACTGCACTGGCAAAAAAAGCTCATCGAAGAGCAGATGGGCAAACTCAGCGACAAGAGCAGCCAAATAGAGAAAATCAACGGCGAGCTGCTTGAGGCCGGCCAGGTGAAGGAAGTGGTGCTCGGCCAACTGATAGTGGCAAGCGCCAATCACCAGACGGCACTCAAGAAATTGCGCAAAGAAGTGCTGCGCCGCCTCACGGTGAAAGACTACGACGGGCTGCGCAAGGTGTTTGAGAGCCAAAACAGCGATGCCTTCGACGCCTTCTACCAGCTCGACCAGATATTGCTCATGCTCTTCCCGCAATTTGCCGAAAAGTTCAACGCACTGCTGCGCCCCGACTGCCAGCTGACCCTGAAGCACGGCGAGCGCCTGTCGACCGAGATGCGCATCTTTGCCCTCATACGCCTGGGCATCACCAAGAACGACGACATAGCACAGTCGCTCGACTACTCGGTGAACACCGTGAAGAGTTACAAGACGCGAGTGCTCAATGCATCGCTATACTCCAAGGAAGAATTCTACTACAGGCTCAACCACGACATCGTGACCGGCGACGAAGAAACCCCAAAAAACGACACCCCGCCCCGTCACGAATAGAAAAATTTATATAAAACAGGGTATATATTAACGAATAAAAACAAATAGCAACCACTTGAGGCACTGCATTATAAAGATGGAATAAAGTCTATATACCGTATATTTTTTGTTGAAGATTTGCAAGCCGCATAATTTTGCCATCGTAAGCTAAACAATGCGATTTTACAAATATCAAACAACTAAAAACTATACGATTTATGAGAAAGCGATTTTATCTCATCCCAACCCTATTATTAACTATTGCCTGCACAGCCAACGCAGCTACCAAAGCTCCCAAACAGGCAGCAGACACAGCTAAGACAAGCAGTGACCACGGCGTGATGCTCAACGCAAAAGATGCCACAGAGCCCCGCCAAGTAGAAATCGGTCTTCCTATGACCTACACAGCAGTGTCGGTCGACGGAGTACCCGCAGTGAACTATTACTGGCCCAACACCACCAGCAACCACTGGCGCGGTGAGCAGCTTCTTGCCAAGCAAGGACTGCAGAACATCTCAACCACAGCCATCCGCTTCGGTGAAATTGGCTACGGCGTAGACTCATATATGGAACGCGGTGGCGAGAAGTTCAAGGGTAAAGTAAAATACCAGACCAACATCTACGGTGCCCAGCAATTCGACATCAACCTCTCGGGCAAGCTGGCCAAGAAGACATACTACACACTTAGCGTGTATCAAAACTTCGATCCCGGAAGCTTCGACCTGAAGTTCACCAACTTCATCGACCGCGCACAGTTCTACACTGCCGGTATCACCCACCTGTTCAACAACGACAAGGGCCGCTTCAGCCTCTTCTACAAATACACCCAGACCCACCCGCTCACAGGCTCGGCCAACTATGCGCCCTTCACCTATGACGGCAACGGCAAGGTGAGCGAGGTGAAAGGCTTCCGCATGGGCCGCGACAGCTATCTGCCCGTTGACGGTATGATGCAGTATCGCGACGTGAAGACCGGCGAGCTCGTGACCAACAACCTCTACGACATCATCAAGGCCAACACCCACGAGGCAACAGCACTGTTCGACTATCAGTTCGATCCGTCGCTCTCACTCGCAGTTAAGGCTAAAGTATCAACTTCGAAAGGCCACAGCGGCGACCAACTCACCATGGGCTTCTATGAGGATGCCGACGCAGTGTATGCCGACAACGGCGAGGCCTTCCACGGCACCATCCAGCGCCGTCTGGCCCAGATCAACGCCTTCACCGCCACCGACGCAATGTTTATTACCGAGGTGACCAAGAAGACCGACAACCACAAGTGGATTTTCGGTTTCAACGAGCTCTACACCTACATCGACTATGCCCGCAGCACCACTCAGTACTACCACGAAGTGGCTCCCAACCCCCGCAAGCTCATCTACAACGGTCAGCAATATGCCAACCTCAACGGCTCTACCGAGTATGACCACGGCCACGAGAACAAGTTGGCCCTGTATGTGAACGACACTTGGAAAGTATCGCCCAACTTCCGCACCAGCTATGGCGCACGCCTCGAGCTCTACAACCTGGGCGTTGACTACATTCCCGTATCACGCTTCTCTGACATCTACCTCGGCGCTAAGGATGCTGAAGGCAACACAGTGGGTACCGTTCACCACAACAACACCGGCTTGAACTACGCAGTGTCACTGGCTCCGACCTACAACATCACCCACGCATTCGGCTTGACCGGTGAGATTAACTTCCTGCAGCAGTATCGTCACCTTGAGGCTTACTCAGGTACAACCCTGCCCTACTACAACCACCGTCCGTTCATCCTTGGCCGTGCCGGTATCTTCTACAACTGCGACTTCGTGAACCTGGTATCACAATTCACCTATGCACGCCGCACCAACGACTACAGCCGCCTGACAGTGATGAGCGACGACCCCAACCAAGACCCCGTGATGGTGGGCGCATCAAGCGGTATCCAGACTATGGGCTGGACCACCGACGCAATGTTCACTCCGTTCAAGGGCTTCAAGTTCCACGTGATGTTCACTTACCAGAACCCCAAATACACCGGCTACAAGTTCACAGCATTCAACAAGGAATACGACTTCAGCGACAAGACCGTCACCAAGCAGTCTAAGATTATCGTTGAGCTCGACCCCAGCTACACTTACGACCGCTTCAACATTTGGGCATCGTTCCGCTACTACAGCAAGCAGTACGCCAACGTGGGTAACTCAGTTTACTTCCAGGGCCGTTGGGAGACATTTGCCGGTGCAAGCTACAAGCTGAACAAGTACTTCACATTCAACGTCAACGTGGTTAACTTCCTCAACCAGACTGGTGCCCAGGGCACAATCCCCGGCTCAGAGCTGATTACCGACGGTTCACAATATGCAGGCGCACTCATGGCAGGCAACTACATCCGTCCGTTCACTGTTGAATTCGGTGCCAAGATCAATTTCTAATCAGCATTAGAACAAGCAAACGCACAAATCAATATAACTAATTTTCAACCATTCAATTAATCAAAAAAAAGACATATTATGAAAAAATGTCTAGTTTCAATGTTAGTGCTCTTTGCAGCAATGAGCGTTAACGCACAGCAGAACATTTCGTTCCGCGAGGGCAAACTGGTATCACCTCAAGTTAATCCCGACCATTCAGTTACATTCCGCCTCGTGGCACCCAAGGCAAAGAGCGTGAAAGTGCTTGCCGACTGGGAGCAGAACAACGGCGAAGGCACCATGACCAAAGGCAAAGACGGAGTGTGGACTTACACAACACCCCAAATTGCTTCTGAGATGTATACTTACCGCTTCAACGTGGACGGTGTGGTGAGCATCGACCCCGTGAACCCCTTCACTCGCCGCGATGTGGGCAACGTGTTCAGCATCTTCTACGTGGGTGATGGCTGCGCCGACGAATATCAAGTACACCAAGTGCCTCACGGCCAGGTGCGCACAGTGTGGTATCACTCTAACGCAGTGAACGAAGACCGCCGCATGAACGTGTATCTGCCCGCTTCTTACGGCAAGAGCGAAGAGAAATATCCTGTGTTCTACCTGCTCCACGGTAGCGGTGGCGACGAGAACGCATGGCTCGAGCTCGGCAACATTGCCCGCATCATGGACAACCTCATTGCAGAGGGCAAGTGCAAACCTATGATTGTGGTTATGCCTAACGGCAACTTCGGCAAGCAAGCAGCTGCTGGCGAGACTTACGAGAACCTCGACTACAAGCCGGTGATGACTAACTTCCTCACACACTACAAAGATGGTCTTTATGAGACAGCTTTCACTGAGATCGTGAACTTTGTTGACGCAACCTACAACACCATCCCCGACAAAGACCACCGCGCTATCGCAGGTCTGTCGATGGGCGGCCTCCACACCCTGATGATCTCGGCTAACTACCCCGACCTGTTCAACTATGTGGGCCTTTACTCAGCTGGTGTTGACTTCACTCAAATCAACATGGAATCGATTCCCGCATATGCTAACCTCGACGGCAAGCTGGCTGCTCAGGCACAAAAGGGCGTTAAGCTCTACTGGATTGCTTGCGGCAACGCCGACCGCCTCATGGCCCACAACAAGCTTCTGATGGACCGCATGGACAAGGCTGGCCTCAAATACACTTTCCACGAAAGCTCTCGCGGCCACCTCTGGAGCAACTGGCGTCAGTACTCACTGCTGTTCATCCCGCAACTGTTCAAATAAATCAGCGAGCACAGAGTTGTTTTAATAAATAATATGTAAAAGGGAGGAGCGATGATTAATAGTCATCGCTCCTTTTTTTGTGTATCCGCACAAGCCTCCCAAAAGCAGTTGCCATAATGCTTGAGGCAGGCAATATTTTCAATTATGGGGTTGAAATTACCGCTCCGATTTGAATAAGTTGGCAGCATGGACTATCTTTGCAAAACAGGCGAATGAGCCGCGCACTCACGCCATGTGCCGATAGCCAAGTTGGCCCATGCGCAATTTTCTTATCACGACATGAATAAAATTCTGCTTACCATATTATTATTGCTGGCAGCTGCCATGATGCCAATATCGGCACGTGGCCACAAGCCGTTGTTTGCCGTCAAAGAGCGCACAGTCACTGTGCCGCAACTGAAACTTGACGACTGGCGCACATTGAACTACGACTCGGTGAAACTGCGCCCAAGCGGACTGTTCATGCCACTAATCTACAGCAAGTTCAAGCAGTTTGCAGCCGACAGTGCTAATATTGCGCCCAATGGGGCCCACGCCACAGGGCTTGGCTGCCACAGCGAGTGGCTCGACTCAGTGAGCAGCGCGCAAAACCGGGTTGCAAGCACGCGCTTCAGCGCAATGCTCAAGCACCCCGAGCTCGTGCGCTACAACATGGAAAAACTGCCCGAGCCGCCAAAAGAATATGTGGTGAAAGCCGACCCCTCGCGCAACAAGCTCTCAATCGACCCCTTCACGCCCGACAACTCGAAGCCGGGCCAACCCATTGACCGGCGCCAATTCAAGCGCCGCAACTGGCTTCACACATTCACCAGCTCGCTGCACTTCACACAGGCATTCATCAGCGACAACTGGTATCAGGGCGGCGAGAACAACATCAACGTGCTTGGCGACGTGGAGTGGCAAGTGAACTTGAACCAGAATCTGCACCCCAACATACTGTTCAGCAACACGGTGCACTACAAGATAGGCATGATGACCGCCCACAGCGACAGTCTGCGCAACTACAGCATCAACGAAGACAACTTCCAGCTCAACACCAAATTCGGCTACAAAGCCATCAAAAACTGGTATTACTCGGCTACGCTGCAATTTAAGACCCAGTTTTTCAATGCCTATAAGTCGAACACCCAACAAATGACAGCCTCGTTGCTGTCGCCTGGCGAGCTCAACCTTGGTCTTGGTATGACATATAACTATACCGACCCCAGAAAAGACAGGTCGGTATCGGTATCAGTGGCCCCGGCATCCTACAACCTGAAGATTTGCCGCGACATCACCAAACTCGACCCCACATCGTTTGGCATCGACGCAGGCCACCACACCAAACACAACTTCGGTTCCAACCTGGAATGCAAGTTCAGCTGGACATTCAATGCCAACATAGCCTGGACGGCACGTCTTTATGCCTTCACCGACTACAAGTATGTGCAAGGCGATTTTGAGAACACCTTCGACTTCTCAATCACCCGGCACCTTGAAACCAGGCTGTATCTGCACCTACGCTACGACAAGTCGCACGCGCGTGACGTAGACTGGCGCTACTGGCAGCTGAAAGAAATTCTGAGCTTCGGCCTCACCTACCGGTTTGCCACCACTTAAAATCCACGACACATGACCCACAGGTTGCTCCACATGATTGCGGCACTTGCGCTTGCCCTTACGGCAGGAGCCGCCACGCCACCCGAAAAGGCAGTGGTGCTGCCAGGCATCGACGAAGACTCGATGCGCACACGTCTCAGCGAGACCGACCTCCAGCCACTTGAGGGACTGTGGTACTACCCCACCGAGCAAATGACCCTGGCCATTGAAAAAACCGGCGACAACGGCAGCCATGCCGAGGCCTACCGGCTCATTATGATAGAAAGTCCCGACACTCACCTGCTGCCCGGCACCGTGATAGGATATGCCGAGCCAAGCGTGGTGAGCGGCAAATTCAAGCTTTGGCTTTACACACAGCGCGACCGCACCACCCTAATCCATCCCATGGAGTGCGTGGCCACCCTGAGCACCGATGCCGGGTCGCTCACATTCGAGCAGCCAAAGTGGAAAGTGAAAGTGCGGCTCAACCTGGCGCGGTTTCTCCCGTCTATATTCCGCACCGTGAGCATCTCGCCCGAGAAAGAGAAAGAGACATTGCCCGAAGGCTTCAAGAAAGTGTATCCGGCCAACGACGGCAACGGCAACAGTTTCAACAAAATCATCTACCTATGAGAAAACGTCGCACCGGCATACTCGCCACCACAGTAGCCATTGCTGCGATGCTGACAAGCACAGCAGCCGCACGCACGCGTACCACACAGTCGCAGTTGCGAGCCACCAACGAGCCCATTGAGCACATATCAGCTATCGACAACGGCAACACACCGAGCGACAGCACGATCTCGCAAGCCGACGTGAGCCTTCGTGGCTACAGCAAGCGGGCGAGTGACGCCAAAGAGTCGTTTTTCATCACCAACAACACATCCCACCGCATGAGCAGCGTGAAGCTGCTGCTGCGCTACAGCACCGTCGACGGCACCATGCTCCACGAGCGGCAAGCCACCGTCGACACCGACCTGCGAAGCGGAGAATCGAAACTGGTGACCATCAGCACATTCGACGTGCAACGCCTGTTCTACTACTATGCAGGCCCCAAGCCACGCAAGCAAGCCACCCCGTTCAAGGTGAGCTACCGGCTTGTGGGATACTCAATTCCTGTGGGCAATTAAGCACCAAGCCTTGGGCACTCCCATGGCGCACATGCCACAGCTTTTTTACCACGCTCCACCCACGCTTTATGAAGATTTTTGTGTAATTTTGCTGAGCATGAGTGCATCGCACACTGCGGTTGCACCACACGCGCCTCATCACATCAAGCAGCAAAGGGAATTCACATGAGACTACAATTCACACTCACCACACTCATAGCGGCTACCGCACTGTGTGCCTGCCACCATTCGCCACACGCCACCGAGGCCAAAGAGCGCGGGGAAAAAGCCGCCGCCGCGCTGCTTGCCACCGCCCCCACCGACACACTTGCCATGCAGACGAGCGTGCTCGATGCCAAAGCGGCCCAAAGTGAATATGCCTTGATAGGCGACTCGGTGGCTGTGGAAATATTCGACAAGGCATTTCGCGAATATGTGATCGGACACAACGCCAAACTCGCTGCACAAATGTTTAACGACAAGTCAAAATGAACCGTCACCACACATCACGCACAGGCAAGATGGCTATGCTGCTAATCGCCACTGTTGCGTGCCTGGCATGCTGCAGCACCGAGAGTGCCGACAAAGGACGCACAATGGCAGCACAATTCAAGCAAGCATGGGCAACCGACAGCACCAATATAGCCGAAGCGGCGAGAGCAACCAAAGCCGCACTTGACAGTTGCGACAACGCCGATGCTTTTGCCACGGCATTCACGGAGTCGGCCGACAGCACCGGCGACCCGAGCTTGATGGCTGCCGCACACGCCACAGTGCTATCCGGCGAAGAAGCGGCCCGCAAAGAAGCATCACTGATAACCGAAGCACTGCTCACGGGAAGCAACGGGCGCGAGACCTACCAGCGCCTGCAAGCCATCTACAAAGGCTTAAGCAAAGTGGGACGCTCCGACCTTGTGACTGCCACAAATGCCGCACTGCAGGCAGCAGTCGACGGCATGCCCCTCGACAAGCAGATGCAAGTGTATGCCGCAGCCACCACGCCAAGCCTGCTGGGAGCCGCACTCTGCCGCGAGCGCCTCAAGCCGGGAGCCGACACCGCCGCCATAAGCCGCCAGGCCGAAGCTCTGCGTAACATCTACGACGACAAGCAATACCGACAATTCTCAATCAACTATAACATCAACTCACACACTCATTGATCATGCTTACATTTGAAGAATATCTTAATAAAGTGAATGAGGCCATCAGCGCCATACCATATCCGAAAGAGCCATCGAAGCTCTACCAGCCCATAAGCTACACCATGGCCCTGGGAGGCAAGCGAGTGCGCCCGGTGCTGCTGCTCATGGCCTGCGAGGCAATGGGTGGCGACGCCGCCAAAGCAATCGACGCCGCCGTGGGACTTGAGCTGTTTCACAACTTCACACTGCTGCACGACGACGTGATGGACAAGGCCGCCGTGCGCCGAGGCCAGCCCACTGTGCAACGCAAGTGGAACGAGAACGTGGCAATCCTGAGCGGCGACGCCATGCTCACCTTGGCCACCCAATACATGGCAAAAACTGAGGCCACATGCCTCAAACCAGTGATTGACACATTCAATGCCACTGCCATGGAAATCTATGAAGGGCAGCAATACGATATGGACTATGAGCACCTGGCCGAAGTCAGCTCAGACGACTACATAAAGATGATAGGGCTTAAGACCTCGGTGCTGCTCGGATGCGCTTGCAAGATAGGCGCCATCATAGCCGGAGCCGATGAGGCCAACGCCGATGCCCTGTATGAGACGGGATTCAACCTAGGACTTGCCTTCCAACTGCAAGACGACGTGCTCGACGTGTGGGGCGACGAAGCCACATTCGGCAAAGAGATAGGCGGCGACATAATGAACAACAAAAAGACATTTCTGCTGATCAACGCCCTGCAAAAGGCCGAAGACGACGACCTGGGCGAGCTGCGCCGATGGCTCACCGACGAATATGCCATGAAACAGGAAAAGGTGCCCGCCGTGCGCGCCATCTATGAGAGGCTGGGACTGCAACAAGTGGCCGAAGAAGCCATAACCAGCTACTGCAACAAGGCTGTGAAAAGCCTTGACAAGGCCGCCATGCCCGACGATGCCCGCAACAGCTTCGTCAAGTTCATCAACAACTTAGTGCATCGCAACAAGTGATTGACTCACACACCCACATGTATTGCGACGACTTCGACGCCGACCGCGCCGAAGCTGTGAAGCGTGCCCAAGAGGCCGGAGTGTGCCACATGGTGTTGCCCAACGAGAACCTCGACAGTCTGAAGAGAATTCAAGCCATGCACGAGCAATGGCCGTCGTTCACGTCAATGACCATAGGCCTCCATCCCGAAGACGTAGACGACGGTTACCTCAAAGTGCTCGAGCAAATGAAGCCCATGGCAGCAAGCGGACAATATGTGGCCGTGGGCGAAGTGGGCATCGACCTCTACTGGGACGCCACATGGCGCAGCCAGCAAGTAGAGGCGCTCACCATGCAGCTGGAGTGGTGCCGCGACTACAACCTGCCTTTTATCATTCACTGCCGCAACGGGCTCAACGAGTGCCTTGAGGCCATCGACCGCGTGGGCGGTGACAAGCTGCGCGGAGTGATGCACAGCTTCACCGGCACGGTGGCCGACGTGGAGCGTGTGCGCCGCCACGGCGACTTCTATTTCGGAGTCAACGGAATAGCCACGTTCAAGAAAAGCCAAGTGCCCGACATCATTCCGGCCATTGGACTCAACAGGCTGTTGCTGGAGACCGACTCACCATATCTGGCTCCAGTGCCGCACCGCGGAAAGCGCAACGAGAGCGCCTTCGTGCCCTTTGTGTGCCAAACCGTGGCACGCATCATGGGCATCGACGCTGCCGAGGTGGAACGGGCCACCGATGCCAACGCCTGCCGGCTATTTGGCCTGGGCCTATAGCACCTGGCAACCGCAGCACGCAGCCGAGTCGTAGCATTTTATACATTTTTAAGTCTCAACGCTACCCGTTTAGGTCCTTTTTAGCTAAATTTGCAACTATAGTGCGCCACAAGCCGCCACACCCCATCCGCCCCATGTGGGGAACCCTGTGCACAATGGCCATGCGCATTGCCTCGAGCAAAACATATTATTCATCATAAAACAATTACACTTTTAATGAAATTAACTAAACTCAGATGCAACCTGGCATTGATTGCGATGATGCTCACCGCAATAGTGGCTCAGGCAGCAACCTACGGCACCCCCAAGCGGGAACTTCGCTCGGCTTGGGTGGCCACGGTGTGGGCTCTCGACTGGCCCAGCACCACAATATCGAGCACCGGCAACGAGGCTCAAATCAACAAGCAGAAGCAGCAAATCTGCACTCTTCTCGACTCACTTAAGAACAACAACATGAACGCCATCTACTTTCAGGTGCGTTCGATGTGCGACGCCATGTACAAATCGAGCTACGAGCCATGGTCGAGCTACCTGGTGAGTGAGCGAGGCATGGACCCGGGCTATGATCCGCTGGAATATGTGGTGGCCGAGTGCCACAAGCGCGGCATGGAATGCCACGCCTGGGTGAACCCTTACCGGTTCAGCACAGGCAGCAACTGGAGCACAGCACAAGACCAAGAGCTGCGCGACCAAAACATGCTGCTCACCTATGGCAGCACCACGATTCTCAATCCGGGTCTGTCCAAAAGCCGCGAGCGCATTGTGAACGTGCTGAAAGAGCTGGTGAGCAACTATGATATCGACGGAGTGGTATTTGACGACTACTTCTACCCCGACGGAATCCCGTCGACTGAAAGCGCCGGTGACTACCAGCTGTGGAAAGACTCCGGCACCACAATGTCGATAGGCGATTGGCGCCGCGACAATGTGAACCAGATGGTGAAGGATTGCTATGAAGCCATCCAGTCAATACGCCCGAGTGCATCATTCGGCATCAGCCCCGCCGGTGTGGCAGCATCGAGTTCCTCGGTGGCAAAGAAATATGGCGTTGATCCCTGCCCCGGCAGCGACTGGCAGTACTCTGGCATATTCAGCGACCCGCTGGCTTGGGTGTCGTCGAAGACAATCGACTACATCTCGCCGCAAGTCTACTGGACAATAGGCAACTCAAGTGCCGACTATTCGAAGATCACCCCATGGTGGGGCACTGTGTCGCACAAATTTGGCCGTTACACCTACATTTCGCACTCAATCTCATCGCTCAAATCCACAAGCACAGGATCTCTGCCCCTTGGCGCTTCGGCCATTGAAAGCACCATAGCAAAGGCACCCCTCAAGGCCAGTGGCCCCAACAACACAAGTTATGACGAATATGTGAACGAAATCGAGCTGAACCGTTCGAGCAACCTCGACGATGCACCCGGCTCAGTGTTCTATTCATGCAAATACTTGTATAACCTAAACGCGAAGGAGTCGTTTGCACACTATCTGCGCCGCACAGTGTACTCACGCCCCGCCCTGCCGCCAGCCTACCCCTGGAAAGCCGGCTACAACCCCGGTGTGGTGAAAAACCTGCAAAAGGTGGCCTACACACTGTCGTGGAACGGATACGACGGAGTGAGATACACGGTTTATGCTGTGCCCGACAGCGTGCAGCAGACCGACTTCAAGAAAGACGTTGAATACCTGCTGGGCATCGACTACGAAACCACCTACGAGATTCCCGAGCAATACCGCACCGGTTACCAGTATGCCGTGTGTGTGCTCGACCGCGTGGGCAACGAATACTCACCTATATTCCTGGGCGCGCCCGACCAGACGCTGCCCAAGCCGCAGCTCGACGCACCCACTGCCGGAGCCAATGTGCAAGATCCGTTTAACTTCACTTGGCATCCGGTGAAAGGCGCAACCGACTACACCCTTGAGATTGCAAACGATGCAGCCTTCACCAAGGTGACACACACCTATGCAACCACCGACACCGTGGTCAACTCGGCCTCGATTGAAGACCTGCAAGGCAGCGTCACACAATACTGGCGCGTGCATGCCTGCGCGCTCAACTATGCCGACGGCGTGAGCGACGTGCGCGCATTCACACCGCAAGTGCTTGCAGTGGCATACCCGAGATCAAACGAGCAGAACGTAGACCCGGCATTCATAGCCAAATGGACCACCGTGAGCGATGCCGAGGCCACTTTTGAGGTTGCAACCGACGACTTGTTTGAGGATGGTTCGGTGGTGTTCAGCGGCACATCGGTCAACGGCGAGCTGCAGATTCCGCTATATGCGCTTGCAGCAGGAGCCCAATACTATGCCCGCGTGAGCATGACCAACGACGGTGTGGTGAAAACATCGCCAGTGGTTCCCTTCGCCACCAAGTTCATGGAGGCCACCGTGCCCACATTCGTGCGTCCGGTAGCCAACGGCGAGATACACTCCAACCAGACCTTCCAAGTGGCACCGCAGCAAGGAGCCTGCGCCTATGTGTTTGAGGTTTCTACATCGGCCACTACATGGGGCCGCACACGCTACGTGGAAACCACAAAGAACCAGGCCTACAACACATCGAAAACCGCAGGCGAGATAAAAGTGGGCGGCTCATTGATGGTCGACGGCACCACTTACTACGTGCATGCAAGGTCGCGCTACAACCAAAGCCTCGGCGTGGTGACCAACACCGACTGGTGCGACGCAGTGCCTTTCGTATACCGCAGCGCAAGCGCTGTTGAGAGCGTAAAGGCAGGCGAGTCACTGCTCGTTTTGGGCATGAATGGCGGCGTGAAGGTGAGTGCAAGCAAAGCAGCATGCGGCTATATCTACAACCTGCAAGGCTCAACCGTGGCACGCTTTGACGTGGCCGCCGGCGAAAGCCAATTCATAGCTCTGCCGGCTGGCATCTATGTGGCCAACGGCACCAAGCTGATTGTGCGCTGATGTAGGTAGACTATATTTACATACCGAACGATAATGGCGGGAGAGGAACGGCAGGTTTCTCTCCCGCATCGTTTTGCCAAGGCTGGCAATATGCCCCCCTGGCACAAAACACCGGCACAAAGCCAAAAAGCGTCAGCAATGTGACTATCACGGGTGGCAATGCCACATTTATTTAGTAATTTTGCCCAATAAAAAAGGAGCAGTATGGCCAAAGGCAAATCCCCCGACTGGAGAACCATCGTCAAAGGGTTGCGGAGCAACGCCGGCATTGCAATATGGTGCCTGTCGATGGCGGCCGTTGTGGCCGTTGTGGCGCACTATGCTACCACAGAAGCCGACACCGCAATACCAGCCGATTGCCTGCGCCACATAGAACAAGTGCAGGCGCCACAGCCGTGCCTGCGCATTGCCTATACCGGCTTCACAGTTTACTTCAACCCCGAGTGGCATATGCCCAGATGTGTGGTCTATGAGCTGACGCGCAACGAGACCAAGGGCCCGGTTGGGCGATATGGCAGTTTTGAGGCCGACTCGGCCGTGGCCGGTTGTGCCAAGCCAAGCGACTACGCCGGCTCAGGCTACAACCGCGGCCACATGGCTCCGGCAGCCGACTTCAAGTGGAGCGGCAAGGCCATGCGCGAAACGTTTAAGATGACCAACGTGTGCCCGCAGGTGCAATCGCTCAACAGCGGCGGGTGGAACCGGCTTGAGGAGAAAGTGCGCGAGTGGGCCATGCGCGACAGTGCCATTGTGGTGGCATCAGGGCCAGTGGTACTGCCAGGCCATAACACGGCCGGAGCAGGCAATGTGGCTGTGCCGCAAGCGTTTTTCAAGGTGGTGCTGGCCCCCTATGCCACTCCACCGCGCGCCATCGCATTCATCTACCCCAACGCCCCTGCGGGGCAGAGGCTCAGAGACTATGCGGTGACGGTCGACAGTGTGGAGGCCGCTACGGGCCTTGACTTCTTTAGCGCATTGCCCGACGGGATTGAGAGCAGACTTGAGCGCCAGTGCAACATCAACCAATGGGTGAAATAGCGTGGGTTGCCCCACACACACTTATGACAATATTTTTTTGACAGACAAACGAGATGCAACACGACATGAAACACTTTTCAATCAAGATGATTGTCACCTTGGCTATTGTGGCCATTGCGACATCGTGCGGAAACCGCGCCGACGGCGGCAACAAAGCACCCGAGGCGCAAGTGGGCGACCTCACGCAAGTGCTGATACCCAAGGGCACCGATAACCAGACGGTGCACCACAAAGCCATGACCATATACTTCAACAACCGCTACCGCATACCCAACTGCGTGGCCTATGAGCTCACGGCCGCCATTGTGGCGCAATGCGACGCTCCCGGTGCCGAAAAGCGCAAGAACTACAAGTTTGAGCCAGATCCTGACGTTGCCGACAGCCCCGTGCACAGCGACTACAGCGGCACCGGCTACGACCGTGGCCACATGGCTCCGGCCAACGATTTCAAATGGGACCCCACGGCCATGGCCGAATGCTTCTATATGACCAACATGTGCCCGCAGTCGCACGAGCTGAACAATGGCGCATGGAAAAAGATAGAGAACTATGTGCACAACTGGGCTTCACGGTATGGCAGGCTAATCGTGGTCACCGGCCCCGTGCTCAGCTCACACATGGCCATGACAGGACGCAACGGCGACATAGCAGTGCCGCCGAAGTTCTTCAAAGTGGTACTTGCCCCTGAGCAGAAGATGGCAATCGCATTCGTCTACGACAACGAGGCATCGCGCAGCGGCATACGCCGCCATGTGACCACCGTGCGCGAGGTAGAGAAGATAACCGGGCTCGACTTTTTCAGCCCGCTGGCCGATGATGTGGAAAACGCAGTAGAGACATCGGCCAATTTCGACAAGTGGAACAATTGAACAGACTATAGCAGATGAAAGGAAACATACACACCAGCCACAACAATGCGGCCGACACCATTTGCGCCGTGAGCACCCCTCACGGCATGGGAGGCATAGCCGTGGTGCGCATCAGCGGCAGCAACGCCACACAAATTATGGCTAAGATATGGCATGGAGCCCCCATTGACTCCATGGCCACACACACGGCACACCTGGGCACCATTACCGACAGCCACGGCGACAAGCTCGACCAGGTGGTGCTCACACTGTTCAAAGGGCCACACTCATTCACCGGCGAAGACGTAATTGAGATATCATGCCACGGATCGATGTGGATTCAGCGCCAAATAGTGCTTAGCCTGATTGATGCGGGATGCCGCGCCGCCACAGGCGGTGAATTCACACAGCGCGCATTCTGCAACGGCCGCCTCGACCTGTCGCAGGCCGAAGCCGTGGCCGACCTGATTGCCTCGCAGTCGCGTGCACAGCATCGCGTGGCCATCAACCAGATGCGCGGCGCCTTCAGCCGCCAGTTGAGCCAGCTGCGCCAACAGTTGCTGCAGTTTGTGTCGCTAATAGAGCTTGAGCTCGACTTCAGCGAAGAAGACGTTGCCTTTGCCGACCGAAGCCGCCTGCTCAATCTGTCGGCCGACATCCAGACCGTGATTGGCCGCCTGTGCGCGTCCTACAGTTCGGGCAACGTGATTAAAAACGGCATTCCCGTGGCTATCGTCGGCCCCACAAATGCCGGCAAGTCAACCCTGCTCAACCACCTGCTACACGACGACCGCGCCCTTGTGAGCGACATACAAGGCACCACACGCGACGTGATTGAAGACACCGTAGACATTGGAGGGACACTCTTCCGCTTTATCGACACGGCAGGCATACGCCAAGCCAACGACGAAATAGAGAAAATGGGCATTAAGCGCACATTCCAAAAACTCGACCAGGCGCAAATAGTGCTTTGGGTAATTGACGGCACACGGCCAGCCCAAGAGCTGACCGGCTTCAGCAGCCAAATTCTGCCCCACACTGCCGGGAAAACCCTGATTGCCGTTGTCAACAAGGCCGACATGGACATTGCGCCACAAGTGACCGAAACGCTCAACGGCTTGTTGCCCGAGGGGGCGCACCGGGTTAGCATATCGGCCCGCGACGGCATCAACACCGAAGAGCTCACTCGCATGCTGACGCAGTCGGCCGCATTGCCCGACATGAGCGACGACAATGCCGTGATTGTGACCAACGCCCGCCACTACGAGGCCCTCACACGTGCCGCCGAAGCGCTCAGCAGAGCCACCACAGGCCTTGAAAGCGGCCTTAGCGGCGACTTGGTGAGCCAGGACATCAGAGAGTGTATGCACTACCTGGGCGAAATCACCGGCGAGATAAGCACCGACGACATCCTGGGCGAAATCTTCTCCCACTTCTGCATCGGGAAATAACAGCTCTAAAGCAACTGTAATCAACTGTTGCTAACCAACAAGAAGCCTCTGATTTTCAGGGGCTTTTCTTTTTTAACACTTCGCGGTCACTTTTTGGTATTGCCAGTTGTTTGCAATACTTTTGCACCATATTTCTACCACGGAACAATTTCAGGCGCGGTTTTTCTATGGCGAAAACGTCATGGAAGACACGGCATGAGACGCAGTGAGAAAAGCCCATTTCGTCATAGAAGACACGCTGTGAGACGCTATGAGAAATTGCGAGACGTGGTGATACAATATTGAAGACTAAAAAGGAGACTTGATTATGGAAGTAGAACGTATTTGCCAATGGTGCGGCAAACCCTTTATTGCCCACACGATGGTGTCTCGCTATTGTAGCCGTTCCTGCAATGGCAAGGCTTACAAGGACAAGCAGCGAAAAGAGAAACTGCAAAAGTATGAGGAGGAACAAAACGTCCGTCCGCTGCATACGGTCGGGACGAT
>CAVDUV010000013.1:0-77149 GCA_963612465.1 Bacteroidaceae bacterium
GGACGCATAAATTGTGCTTACTTTGCAAGGGCAATTATTGCCCGCCGGTGTGGGGATTACATGCCACACAAAAAAAGCATCACCCCCGACAAGGCGATTTGCCACGCCAGTGCCGAGGGTGATTTTTTTGAGGATGCTCTCACCACTTTGCCGCCCCATAGGGTTAGCTGAGCGGGGGAGTGCAGCCGTTTTTATTTTATGCGGTAATAGTAGCCAAGCTTCAGCATGAGCGACATGCTTGCCGAGCCCGAGAACGTGTCTTTTTTGTGGTCGCTGAACACATCGTGCAAGCCATAGTAGAAACGGCCTTCGAGATTAAAAGAATGGTGCTTGCGGGTAAACCACTCTATGCCCACACCGGCCGAGATGCCATAGTCGAACTTGTATTTCACCGGGAGCGTAAACTGATCGGTGTTGCGGTTGGCCGACGGGAAATCGGGTATGGCCGAAAAGTTGGCGTAGTCGAAATTGGCCGAGGTGGAGCTGGAAATCATATAGCCAAGCTCGGGCCCGGCATTGAAGAAACCGTGGAAACGCGAGCTGCCGAAATAGATGTGGGTGAGAAACGGAATTTGCAGATAGGTGAACTGGCGCTGGTAGCGATAGCTATAGCCCTCAAATTTCTCTTTCCAGCCACGTTGCTCCACATTGGCTTCAACGATAAACCCGAAATTTTTCTCCTCCATATAGCGGAATGCCACTCCGGCCTCAATGCCGCCAATCATGGTTTGCGGCACCGACGGGTTGAAGCCCACCCTCGACAGCGTGTAGCCGGCATGGCCGCCAATGGCCACATTGGGCTCGAAATGCTGCTGCGCCTGTGCCGAAAAGCCAAGCGCAAGCATCATGGCCGACGTCAGAATTGACTTGGTGTTCATCATCATTTCACAATCACTTGAGGTTGGTGTGACGAGGAGTATCGCACAATGAGGTATGACTTGTTGACAAGTCCGCCCCAGTTGCTCACCCTCATGAGGTTGAAACTCGACTGAAGGCCATGATAAGCCTTGCTGTTTTCGTTGATGTCGTTGCCGTCATTCAGTGTCTTTATTGCATACATTGCCACATCAAAACCGAGCAGACCCATCTTGGGTGCCGTGTTCATCATGCTTTCGCCAAACCGGGCTTTGTATTTCGACTCAACGCTACGCGTAGCCGCGTTGTTGCTGCAGAAGAAGCGCGTGAAGAAATAAGTGTCCACCGTCTGCAACTTGGCAGTCAAGTCCTTGTTGTAGAGCACATATTCAGGATAGCCCATCAAGGTCACATTGCAGTCAAAGCGGTCGCTTTTCACCGATGTGAGAGCGTCGATGAACTTCGACGTCAACTTTTGCGCTCCACTGTTGGGCAGAAACACATAGTTCACACCCGGGTCCATGTATTGCGACAGCTTTTTGGCCGTCAATTCGTTGACAATGGTCAGCGTCTTGGTCTTAAGCTTCTTTGCCGTGATGTGTTCTTTTAAATAGCTATAAATTTCCTTGTCGTCGGTCTCGGGGTCTTCAAGGAACACCACCGTCTGCCCCTTAAACTTGTTGCAGAACCATTCACCCACAAAGGTGGCAAGATAAGATGCCGGCACGTTGGTCTGAATGGCTTTTGAGTTGTCGGTGTAGTCGTCGTTTTTCAACGAGAAGCAGTTGATTACCGGAATGTTGTTTTTCTCGCCAAACTTATTGATGCGCTCAAGCTGCTTAGGCTCACTCGGGGCAATGATCAGACTCAGATTCTTCAGGGCCGGCAATGCCAAGATGCTGTCGGTCTTGTTAAGGTTGTGCTCAGTGTCGTAGACGTCGATATGAATCTTCTTGTGGCACAGGCGGCTGATGCTGTCGGCTGCCATCAGAAAGCCCTTGTAGAACTCTGTGTAGAGCAGTGCCTGCTTTGGCGGGTCTTGCTTATGCAGCTGGAACGGCAGAATGATGCCCAGATTGATTTCATTGCCGGTCTTCACATTGTGCTCCTTGGCATACACTGAGCCTATTTTGCCGTTGTAGGTGCGCTCAAGCTCCTGTGCGGTGGCTTTGCTTGAATTCACGGTCTTCATCTCGTAACCGCTCTTGGGAATATATATCACCTTGCCTTTCTTCAGCTTGTCGACCCCGGGATTGTTATCCCTCAACTGCTGAGCGGTGACGTTATTGCTTTTTGCCACACTCTCAAAGGTGTCGCCCTCCTTAACGGTATAGGGCACAAACTGGCGGTATTCCTTGCTCAACTGGATGTCCGACGGGGTGTTGGGCTGGATTTTAATCACATCGTCGGCCTTGAAGTTGCCCGATCCCAAACCTGGGTTAAGGGCAATCAGGTTTTCGATTGTGGTGTTGTACTTGTGAGCCACACTGTAAAGTGTCTCGCCGCGCTTAATGGTGTGATAGGTGACATATTTTGAACCGGTGGCAGCAGTGGCAGTAGCAGTAGAGGCAGTGTAAACGCCCTGCTTCACGGGAATCACTATTTCGTCGCCGGCGCGCATGTTAACGTTGATGCTCGGATTGGCCTCAATGAGCTTTTCCTGCGAGATGCCGTAGGCTTTTGAGATGCCGTAGACGGTCTCGCCGCTTTTCACTGTGTGGATAATGGTTTCATTGCCACCGTAGCGGCTTGTGGAGGCCTGCTTGGCGGTTGTGGTGGCAGTGCCGCCGTAGGCCGCAACAGGGAAAAACAGGATTTGGTTTTTCACAAATCCCTCGCTGGCCGAAGGGTTATACTTGATGATGTCGTCTTTTGATATGTTGAGTTTTTGCGCCACAGCATAGACCGACTCATTTTTCTTCACCTTATAGTAATAAAACGACTCGCCGCCAATGGTCTTGACAGGCAATTTCAGCTGTGCGCCAAAGACCGACGACGCACAGAAAATCATTAATGCCGTTAAGGAAATTCTTATAATTCGCATATCTTAATTAGTATTTTGTGGGCCTTGTGGATAGCCGACCCGACAACTCAAAACATTCGTATTGCAAAAATAGCAATAATTATTCAAAACCACATGATTCAGCCAGCTGCATGCCGCTCTTAAAGTGGATTAACTACACGCTCTCCAATAAGTTTCGACAAATTGGCGGCAAAGTCGGTAAGGTCCTTTATCTGTTGCATCAACTGCATTACCATGGCAGTGTCGGTTGCCGACTTCAGCTCTTGCTGGAGATTCGAAATCTGGCTTTTGATAACGGCATATTTCCACACATTGATGGCCTTGGGAACCAAGGTGTTCAGTTTGTCTTCTTCGGGCACTATGGTGGCCGTTTGCGTGTGGATTTTGCTCAGCGGCTGCTCGTCGTTGGCCATTTCGTTGGCAAGGGCGCGAATCTCATCGTCGGGGTCGTTACACAAAACCCTCTCAAGATACAATCTTGTGTAACTTTTCATGCGGCGCTCATTCTTGGCATTGATGGCATTTTGCAGTTTCTGCTCCGTGTCGTTGATTTTGTCGGAGTCCATGTCGTATTTGCACGCCAGGTAGGTGGTAAGCCGCCTGAATGCCTCAGTGCCCTGTTCGTTCAACGTCGATATATAGTCGTTGAAGTCATCATAAAATGCCGGGATGCAATTTACTGCCGCATTAAACATTTTGGCCAACAGCTGGCTTGAAAAGGTCAAGCCGTCGGCCCGCAAGTCGTCTTGTATATATTCTATCACCCTGGGCGTGTGTGTCACGCCGTCGTCGAAATTGGCCTCACCCATCAGCATCATCCCAAACTTCACCACATATCGCACTATGTTCCACTCGTGCTGATAGAGCGGATTAGCCGACGGGGTGGGGTGATTGACACGCTCTGCCGGAGCTTGCTGCGCGGGTTGGCGTTCAGTGGCTGCCTGAGTGTCGCCGGCAGCGGCATTGGCGGCAGCCTGATTCTGGTTGGCTTTGCGGGTTTGCTCTTTAACTTTGTTTTTCTCTCTAATGCTGGAAATGTCGGCCAAAAGCACCTCTTCGGCAATCTGCATGGTGTTGCTGCACTCCCGGGCATAGAGCGACCGCAGCACTGCCGACGGAATCACGGCAATGGTCTCCTCGATATCGGTAATGACATCTTTCATTTTCGTGATGTCGTTGTTGGCGTCTTTGAGGAGTATCTGCATTTTAAACCGAATGAAATCGGCCTCGTTCTGATTAATGAAATTAATGAACTCGGTTGCACTGTGCGACCGGGCAAAACTGTCGGGGTCTTCACCGTCGGGCAAGAGCAGCACCTTGATGTTGAGCCCCTCGGCCAGCAGCATGTTGATGCCTCGCAACGAAGCATGAATGCCCGCCGAGTCGCCATCGTAAAGGATGGTTACGTTTTCGGTAAACCGGTGGATGAGCCGCGTCTGCTCGGTGGTGAGCGATGTGCCCGACGATGCCACCACGTTTTCAATGCCTGCCTGATGCATTGAGATGACATCGGTGTAGCCCTCGACCAAAAAGCACTTGGCTTGCTTGATTATGGCATGCTTGGCATGAAACAACCCATAGAGCTCATGCTTTTTAGAGTAGATTACAGATTCGGGCGAGTTGAGATACTTGCCTGTGTTTTTCACTTGCCTCATGATGCGGCCGCCAAAAGCCACCACTTTCCCGGCCACATTATAGACGGGGAAAATCACACGGTCGCGGAAGCGGTCGAAACCACCGCCGTGATTGTCGTTTATCGACAGCCCCACGCCAAACAGCAGATTCTTGCTGTATCCTTTTTCTACGGCAGCGTCGTAGAGAGCCGACCGATTTTGCGGGGAGTAGCCAAGGTGAAACTTCTTGATGGTCTCGTCGGTGAATCCGCGCTCTCTGAAATAGGCCAGTCCCACATCGCGCCCCTCAGGGGTGTTGTGCAACTGGTCCTCAAAAAAGGTGCGTGCAAATTCATTGACCACAAGCATGCCCTCGCGCTCGCTTTGGGCCTCGATTTCGGCTGGAGTGAGCTCGCGCTCGTGTATTTCGATATGATATTTCTTGGCCAAATACTTCAGAGCCTCATAATAGCTGATTTGCTCATGCTCCATTATGAAGTTGACAGGAGTCCCACCCTTGCCACAGCCAAAGCAATGGCAAAAGCCCTTAGACGGGGTGACGTAGAACGAAGGGGTCTTCTCGTTATGAAACGGACATAGCCCCACATAGTTCGCGCCACGCCGGTGCAGATTCACAAAGTCGGATACAACCTCGACTATGTTGGCTGCCTGAATTATTTGGTCGACTGTATGCCTGTCTATCATATCTGTATTTGTAGGTGTTCCTCTCTCTATTACGCAAAATTAATGTAATTAGCCTTGAATGCCAAATCGGGCTTCGCCGAAATGAACTGCAGTGGCACTCAAAAAAATCCGCCAGACACATAGGTTCTTGGTCTGGCGGATTGTGCAGTAGCGCGTTGCGCTTCGCATTATGCTATGCCCAGGTCGCTCGCAATCTTGTCGAGTTTTTTAGATGCCCATTCATCCTTGGCATCATAGTCTTTGGCATCGTCTAAAGTGTCGTGCACCTCAAGATAGAATTTAATCTTAGGCTCAGTTCCCGATGGACGGATTGACACCTTGGTGCCGTCGGCAGTGTAGTATTGCAGCACGTTGGAAGTGACAGGCATCTCCAGCTTTTTCACTGGGGCACCGGGCAACTCGGTCTCTTCGAGAGAGGCGTAGTCACGAATTTTGACAACGGGAGAGCCGGCAATTTCCTTCAACGGGTTCTCGCGGAAATTCTTCATCATTTTCTGAATTTCCTCGGCACCCGACTTGCCTTTACGCACAACCGAAATGCCGCGTTCCTTTGAGTATCCGTAGGTGGTATAGATGTCGATGAGCATGTCGTTCATTGTCATGTTCTTGTCCTTTGCCCATGCGGCAATTTCGGCCATCAGCGAGATGGCTGATACAGAGTCCTTGTCGCGCACGAAGTCCTCGGCAAGGAAGCCGTAGCTTTCTTCACCGCCACCCAGATAGTGGGCTTTACCCTCATTTTCACGCATCACGGTAGCAATCCACTTGAAACCGGTGTAGCAGTCATAGAGCGTGATGTTCTGTTTCTCGGCAATCCGGCGGATTGTGTCGGTGGTCACAATGGTTTTAACAATGTATTCACTGCCATCGAGCTTACCAAGCTCCTTGTAGCGGGCCATCAAGTAGTAGAGGAATATCATGACAATCTGGTTGCCATTGACGAGCTCATATTGGCCCTTGGTGTTCTTGATTACCACACCGATGCGGTCGGCGTCGGGGTCAGAGGCCACCACAAGCTCAGCATCAACCTCTTTTGCTTTCTCTATGGCCATTGCCATTGCCGAGGCATTTTCGGGATTGGGTGAGTCAACTGTGGGGAAGTCGCCGCTTTGCACATCTTGTTCCGGAACATGAATCACATTAGTGAATCCCCAGTTGGCAAGAGAGCGCGGAATCAGGTATTTTCCTGTGCCGTGTATTGGGGTGTAGACAATCTTCAGGTCGCTATGGCGCTTTATCACTTCAGGGCTTAGCGACAGAGTCTTGATTTGGTCGATAAACTGCTGGTCGATGTTCTCGCCCACAACTTCAATCAGTTCGGGATTGCCTTCAAATTTCACGTCGGCGATGTCGTGCAGCTTGTTCACATACTCAATGGTCTTGACATCGTGCGGCGAAACCATTTGGGCACCGTCGTCCCAATAAGCCTTGTAGCCGTTGTATTCTTTGGGATTGTGTGAGGCTGTGATAATCACACCACTCTGGCATCCCAAGAGGCGGATTGCAAACGACATCTCGGGAGTGGGGCGGGGGCCTTCAAAGAGGTAAACCTTTATTCCATTGGCCGAGAATATGTTTGCCACCGTTTCTGCAAAAAGTCGGCTGTTGTTTCTCACGTCATGGCCAACAACCACTTTAATCTGGTCTTTGTCCTTAAACACATCGTTCAAGTAATTGGCCAGACCTTGCGTTGCCAGTCCCACGGTGTAGATATTCATACGGTTGGTGCCGGCTCCCATAATGCCTCTAAGGCCACCTGTGCCGAATTCCAAATCCTTATAGAACGATTCAATCAGTTCTGTCTTATCTTCGTCATTTAGCATTCGCTCAACTTCGGCTTGAGTTGCGCTGTCGTAACCGTTTCCAAGCCATTTTCTGGCTTTCGAGGTCACTTCATTCAATAGTTTTTCGTCGTTCATGTTGCTGAATTATATCGTTAAATAATTTTTAATCAAATTTAGTCAATAAAATCCATTTATGCAATTCTGCAATGATTAACTGAAGAATTGCTTAAACGCCTTAATCATATACACATGGTCGTCGGCCGATCCCGTTTCGCGCACTGAGTGCATTGCCAGCAGTGGATTACCCACGTCTACGCCCTCAATGTCGATTTGCCCGGTGAGGATGTTACCCAACGTTGAGCCACCGGCCACATCGGAATGATTCACAAAATATTGGCACGGAACACCAGCCTCGTCACACAGCTGCTTGAAAACGGCTGCCGAATGGGCATCGCTCATATACTTGCAATTGGCGTTAACCTTAATGCATGGGCCACTGCCGAGTGTGGGGTGGTTGGTCGGGTCATACTTGTCGCCATAGTTGGGATGGAATGCATGGGCATTGTCGGCCGATATCATGAACGACTTGGATAGAGCTATGCAGAAGTCTTCATAATTGCCGTCTTGCTCCTCAACAATGCGGTGAAGCACATTGGCCAAAACTGGTGAGCCGGCGCCTTGCTTAGTGCCGCTTCCGGTCTCTTCGTTGTCGAAAATGGCTGCAACGCAAGTGGTGTCTTTGTCGGCGCATTCCTCGATGGCGGTGAGCGCTGCATGGGCCATGCTCAAGTCGTCGAGCCGTCCAGCCGAGATAAACTCATTGTTCAAGCCAAACAGGCACGGGCGTTCGGTGTCGTAGAGCACAACATCGAAGTCGATGATTGAGTCCTGGGGCACATTGAGCTCTTGGGCTATTAGCTTGAGCAGCATGCCATCGGCCTCAAGTTTGTTGTTCACTTTTGCGATTATGGGCAGCATGTCCTTCTGCTTCGACAGCGGGTTGCCTTCATTAACCGCTCTGTTGAAGTGGATTGCAAGGTGTGATATCTGAAGCAGCGGGCGAGTCACATGCAGCGTCTTGCTGACAGGATGCAGGGCATCTGCACCCTTTAAAATCACTCGGCCAGCTATCGATAATGGGCGGTCGAACCATGTATATAAGATGGGGCCTCCATATACCTCGGTGTTCAGCTTCACCATTCCCTCGGGACCGCAGATTTCTGCTTTGGGCTTAATTCTGAAGCATGGAGAGTCGCTGTGGGCAGCTATAATCTTAAAACCGGTTTCAGCGGCATTTTTGCGTCCGATTCTTATGGCAAATATGGCCGAGTCGTTTTTTGTGACGAAAAAGCGGTCACCAGCCTTAACGTTAAACTTTTCATCTAATTTCTTGTGGCTAAATCCTTTGCTGGTCAGCAGCTTTTTAGCTGTGTCTATAGCACAAAAATTACAGGGAGAATCGGCTAAAAACGTGAGTAGCGAGTCGACATATTGATTTGCCATAATAACAGTTTTTTAAAGTTAAAGATTATCGGGATTGTAAAATATTTTATTGAGAGCCTTCAATGCGTTGCACACCGTCTGACTCCAATAATTGTTGAAATTGTCCTTGCAAATGCCTATCATTTCTTGCTGCACATCAGTTGGCGCATCTTTAATTGAAGCAATGAAATTAAAGAATTCTTGATACAAGTCGGCAAGATTCTCTGATATTGAGGCAGCGATAGGGGTGTCGGAATACTTCATCTCGTCGATAAATGTGTCGAGATAAATATCGTCTTCGGCCATCAGTTGTGCCACATAGCTTCGCGCCTGATTGTAAGCGTCCTCTTCGAGATAAGAGTCGATGTAAAAGTCACTGATGCCAGCGATGCAGTCTAAGTCGCTGGCCGATATGTAGATTCGTGGAAGCAGCTTGAGCATTTGAGCCACGAAAGAGTCTTTGTCATAGTCAAAAACATTCTCAATCTCGTGGCAATACTCATTTGTCATTGCTATGAAGGCCAGTGAGTTCGGACTCAACTTGATTTTATTCTCCATAAAAAAGTTTATGTGCTTTTGTCAAAATAAACTATTGGTATAATTGCTTTTCCAGTATGTAACGATAGACATCGTCGGTCAGGAAGAACGACATGTTGCGCATTGCCTTAATGCCTTCTCTGATGCCAGTCGATGACACTTCAACAACCGGAGCATCTATAATCCTCACCGTCTTGCTAAGGCTCGCCGGGATGCTGATTTCATATCCTCGACGCGGATATATGATTACACCGAATTTGCTCAGGATTTCATCATGTGATTTCCACTGATTAAACACAGCCCAATTGTCGGCTCCGATTATCAGACTAAACTCGTCATTGGGAAATCGCTGCTGCAGCTCATTAAGTGTGTCGATTGTATATGACGGGCGAGGAAGGGAGAATTCAAATCCGGAAACTGAAACACCCTCAATTCTACGCGCCACCAAATCGGCCATCATAAGGCGGTGTTGGTCATATCCGCGTCCCGCATCAGCCTTAAGCGGATTTTGGGGTGACACCATCAGCCACAGTTGATCCAAATCAGTGTTTTGCATCACATAGTTGGCTATTATTGCGTGCCCAACATGAATAGGATTGAACGAACCTCCGAAAATGCCAATCCGCTTTGCCATAGGTGATTGATGCTTAAACGTTGATGAATTCCTTTATGATGCTGCGGGTTTGCTCCACGGCGGTTGTCAAGTCGTCGTTGACTACGCGCTTGTCAAACTTGTCGGCAAAGCCAAGCTCAAATGCGGCCTTTGCAATTCGTTTTTCAATTTCCTGCGCATTGTCGGTGGCGCGTGATGTGAGCCGCTGGCGAAGCGTGTTGATGCTTGGCGGTGCAATGAAAACTGAAATAGCGTCATTGCCATACATTTTCTTTACGTTCACGCCACCCTTCACGTCGATGTCAAGAATCACGTTATTGCCGTTTTCGGTAATTCTCGCGATTTCTTTTTTCAACGTTCCATAATAGCGCCCGGCATAAACTTCCTCATATTCTGCAAACTCATCGTTTGCTATGGCTTTTTGGAATTGATCGAGTGTCAAGAAATAATAATTCACACCGTCCACTTCACCCTGCCTGGGTGCACGGGTTGTGGCTGATATGGAAAATTCCAATTTCAAAGACGCATCTTTTATCAGCTCACCAATTATAGTTGATTTCCCGGTCCCGGAAGGAGCCGAGATTATGATTAATTTTCCTTTCTTAGAAAGCATGTTTTTTCTCAATTGATAATATGACTACAACACATTCAAAACCTGTTCTTTAATCTGCTCGAGCTGATCCTTCATGCCAACCACAATCTTCTGCAGTTCGGCCTGATTTGCCTTCGAGCCCATCGTGTTGATCTCACGGCCCATTTCTTGGCTTATGAATCCGAGCTTCTTGCCTTGAGCTTGACCAGTCTCCAGCGTTTCCAGGAAATAATTTAAATGGTTCTGCAGACGGATTTTCTCCTCTGTGATATCAAGCTTTTCGATATAGAAAATGAGCTCCTGCTCAAAGCGGTTTTTATCGTAGTCTACATTCTCAAGATGTTCCAACGAATCAAGTATGCGTGCTTTAATCTTTTCCACACGCGACTCCTCATAGGGAGCCACATCGTTGAGCAATTGCTGGATTTTTGCAATTTTTTCCTCGAAAAAGTGGCACAGTCTGTCACCCTCTTGGGTCCGGAATGCCAAAAGCGCATTTACAGCATTGGCCACCACAGCAGATACTGCCGCAATCTCTTCTTCAGTGGTGTCGCTATTGACATCTGACTTTAAAGCTTCGGGGAGCCTTAAAAGTGTTGCGTGCCAATCGGTTGGGGCTTGTATGCCCAACTCTTCCGACATCTTTTCGATTTGTTCCTTGTAAACCTTAAGTAACGGAAGGTTGATACTGACGGCCGAAGCACCATCGATAGCTTCGCTATAGACATACAAGTCAACCTTGCCTCGCAGCAGGGCTTTCGACACATCGTTGCGCAATTTAAGTTCAACCTCACGATACGCTTGCGGCAAACGGACCGAAAGGTCCAATTGCTTACTGTTTAAAGATTTGACTTCGGCCGTGATCTTTTTGTTGTTAACCACGATTTCGGCCTTGCCAAACCCTGTCATTGATAAAATCATCTTCCTAATTATTTTTACGCAAATTTACCGCTTTAGTGGCAATAAAAGAAAGATTTTTACTAATTTTGTACAATTATTTTTATCGCAATGGCTTTTATCTTAAACATAGAAACATCGACCGACGTTTGCTCTGTGGCACTGACGCAAGGGGGGGAGGTAGTTGACCATCATGAGAATTATGATGGCCGCACACACGCCACATTGCTAAGTGCTTACATACAAGACGCTTTGAAATATGTGCGCTCACGCGAAATCAAGTTGGATGCAGTTGCGGTGAGCATTGGCCCTGGCTCATATACCGGCTTGCGTATAGGCCTATCAGAGGCTAAAGGTCTGGCTTTTGGCTTGAACGTGCCATTGATTGGCATCAACACGCTCAAATTGCTGTCCACATCAGCAATGTTTAAGGAATTTTTTGACGACGACGAGCTCTTTGTCCCTATGATTGATGCCCGAAGGATGGAAGTATATACCGCCGTATATAATTCAGCGCTGGAGGCTGTTGTTGAGCCACAACCTATGATTATCGACGAAAATTCATTCTCCGATTTGCTTGCCCACCACAAACTTGTGCTATTTGGTAATGGGGCTGGTAAAGTAAAAGAAGTGATCAGCAACAGCAATGCCGTGTTTTTACCCGACATTAAGCCAGTGGCTCTCGACATGGCTGTCCTTTCAGAGATGGCCTATCGCAACAATGACTTTATCGACGTTGCCTATTCCACCCCTCTTTACTTGAAAGAGTTTCAGGCAACAACGCCAAAACACAAGGTGCTCTAAACGAAAGAGTTTCCAGGCAAACGTCTAAAAATTGTATTGAAAAAAAATGCTGAAATATAATTCTCAATTAAAGAAACTTGCTCTTCCTGAATATGGTCGCAACATCCAACAAATGGTGGACTACTGCTGCACAATTCAGGATCGAGAAGAGAGGAACAAATGTGCCTATACAATAATTCAGACAATGGGCAATCTGTTCCCTCAATTGCGCGACGAGACCGACTACAAGCACAAGCTGTGGGACCACTTGGCTATAATGAGTGATTTTAAGCTCGACATCGACTACCCATGCGAAGTGGTAAAAGAAGAGAACCTCGAGACCAAACCCGAGCACGTGGATTATCACCTCGACAGGATAAAATTCCGCCACTACGGAAAAATCATCGAAAAGATGATTGAGCGCGCTTGTGACTATCCTGACGGCGAAGAGAAAGATGCACTCGTGATGCTTATAGCCAACCACATGAAAAAGCTGATTTTCCAAATCAACAAGGAAGATGTGGACGACGCAAAGATATTTAAGGATTTGGCTTTTTACTCACATGGCCAAATTCGACTAGATGTGGCATCGCACTCACTTCACGAATTTAAGGAAGCGCCGACGCCTCAGCAACCTACCGGAAAAAAGAAAAAGAAAAAGTGACATGGCGCATGCCAAACTCAGCATGACCTACTGCTTATGATACTACGTAATCAACTTGTTGAAATAGGACGATACAACAAACCGCACGGTGTGTGTGGTGAGTTGTCGGCCACACTTGACTGTGATGATGCTGTGGTCAAAGACTTTTCTTGCTTGATTTCAGAGATTGATGGGATATTCGTTCCTTTCTTCGTTGAATCGGTAAGACCCAAAAGTAGTGAAGTCTCCTTGCTGAAAATTGAAGGCATCACTAATGAAAACGAGGCTCAACTTCTGGTGAACAAATATATTTATGTGAATAAGCAAGAATTTGAGCACGTGAGCGATGAATATTCCGACGACGCAATGCCGCTTGACTATTTCATAGGCTTTAAAGTATACAGCCGTGATGAGGAAATAGGAGAGATAGTTGATGTTAATGATGAGACTGAAAACTGCTTATTTGTCGTTGACAGCCAACTGCACGACCAACCAAAGCAAGTGCTCATTCCCGCAAACGACGATTTCATTTGCGACATCGATCTTGACCAAAAGACGATAGAGATGGACATTCCCGACGGGTTGATTGAATTATAGCTTTTAAGCTTTGAGAAAGTTGATTTTTGTTTGATTAGAAACAGCGTAAAACTTGATACAGATATGGAAGAAAGAGAATTTGACGAAAATGAAGCCATTTCCTACATCAATGGCCATGTGCCTGATGCTCTGAAAGGCAAGTATGCCGATGACGATATTCTTCTTGTGATCGACGTAATCATGGAGTATTTTGAAAAGTTTGATGACTGTGACGATTTTGACGACAACATAAGCGCAATTGTGACTTATGTCACCAAGCAATTGAAAAAAGACCCCGAAAATGTGATAGAGGCAAGCGACGTGCTACCATTGGTGCAGGCCGAATTAGAGTATGAGGATACCTTATACTGATTTAGGTGAGTGCCGCTTGAATAAAGTTTAAATCAATATGAAACTTAGATTTTTTTCGATTATAATATTGTTAGTCTTCACCTCGTTGGTGTCATTCGCTGCCAACGAAGTGGAAATCTACGACTTGTCGCTTGACGAGAATCTTGAAACTCCAGCGATTAAAAACGACAAGCAGTCACAAAAGATTCAAGACTACCAATACGATGTGGCAGTGCAATTGAAGAAGGCAAATTACGACGTGGAGTTGATGCGTGACAACGAGGTTATTGTTGTCACAATCCCCGCCGGACAATTGTTTGCCCCCAACGACACAACCGTCACATCGCTTGGCAAGGTTTCGCTGAAACCGCTATTGCGATATTTGCAAAACCCCGGATTTTATAAAATGCTGCTTGTGATGCACAGCGACAATACGGGCTCTGACAAATACACACTTTGGCTGACACGCACAAGGGTGAATGCCGTGTTTGACTGGCTTGACGACAATGGCAGCGTTGACTTTGTGGTCCCATATGCACTTGGAGCAACCGACCCAATAGTGGGAAACGACTCGATGGACAACAGGAAACGGAATCGCCGCCTGGAGATATACCTGGTGCCAGGAAAGGTGATGATCGAGCAAGCTAAAAAAGGAAGAGTGGATATTAACACGAATACAAAATAACACTAAACATACATTTACAGACAAATGGCAAAAGAGCTGAAAAATTTAACCAAAAGAGCCGAGAACTACTCGCAATGGTATAATGAGCTTGTAGTTAAAGCTGATTTGGCCGAGCAATCGGCTGTGCGTGGCTGCATGGTCATCAAACCCTACGGCTATGCTATATGGGAGAAGATGCAACGTCAACTTGACGACATGTTTAAGGAAACAGGAGTACAAAATGCATATTTCCCACTGCTGATTCCAAAGTCATTTCTCAGTAAAGAAGCCGACCATGTTGAAGGTTTTGCTAAAGAATGTGCCGTGGTGACCCACTATCGCCTTAAGAATGACCCCAATGGTAAAGGTGTGGTAGTAGACCCTGAAGCAAAACTTGAAGAAGAACTCATCATTCGCCCTACAAGCGAGACAATTATATGGAACACATATCGCAACTGGATTAATTCCTATCGCGATCTGCCTTTGCTCGTGAATCAGTGGGCAAATGTTTTTCGTTGGGAAATGCGCACACGCTTGTTCCTTCGCACAGCCGAATTCCTGTGGCAAGAGGGACACACAGCCCACGCCACAAGCGAAGAGGCACAGGCCAAGGCAATAGAGATGTGCCACGTATATGCAAAATTCGCGCGAGAATATCTTGCCGTTCCTGTAATTGAAGGCGTTAAGTCGGCCAATGAACGTTTTGCAGGCGCAGTTGAGACTTACACAATTGAGGCCATGATGCAAGATGGCAAAGCCCTTCAGTCGGGTACATCTCACTTCTTAGGCCAAAATTTCGCCAAGGCATTTGATGTGAAGTTCATCAACAAGGAAAACAAGCTCGACTATGTGTGGGCAACATCTTGGGGCGTTTCAACCCGATTGATGGGCGCTCTGATAATGACACACAGCGATGACAATGGCCTTGTGCTTCCGCCCAAATTGGCTCCTATTCAAGTTGTGATTATACCTGTCTACAGAAGCGCAGAACAATTAAAGGAGATTGACGACAAAGTGGCTCCCATCGTTGCAAAATTGAAGTCGATGGGAATTTCGGTGAAATATGACAACGCCGACAACAAACGTCCGGGCTTCAAGTTTGCCGACTATGAGCTTAAGGGTGTGCCCGTGCGCTTGGTAATAGGCACACGCGACATTGAAAACGGAACCGTAGAGGTGATGCGTCGTGACACTTTGGAGAAATCAAATGCTTCATTGGAGAATATTGAAGAACAGGTGAAAACTCTCCTTGATGACATTCAGAACAACATCTACCAAAAAGCTCTTGACTACCGAAACAAGATGACGGTTAAGGTAGACACCTACGAAGAATTCAAGGCTCAAATTGAAAAGGGAGGTTTCGTGCTGGCACCCTGGGATGGTACTACGGAAACTGAAGAACGAATTAAGGAAGAAACTAAAGCAACAATTCGATGCATTCCTCTTGATGGCGAAAAAGAAGAAGGCGTGGATATGATAACAGGAAAACCATCGGCTCAACGCGTGGTTTTCGCAAAGAACTATTAATCAAATTATTTTCTAAAGAGGAGTGGTTTGCCTATTATGACGTGCCACTCCTTTTGATTTTTATTGCCATAAATATATGGAATCATCGCTTAAGGGCAAAACCGCAAAAGGGCTGTTGTGGGGTGGCATGAGTAATGTGCTACAGCAACTGCTCAATGCTTTTTTCGGCATTTTTTTAGCTCGAATGCTCAGTGAAAGCGATTATGGGATGATAGGCATGCTCACCGTGTTTATTCTTGTTGCCAATTCGCTACAAGAATGCGGGTTCACTAATGCGTTGGTCAATAGAAATGACATCAGGCACAACGATTACAATGCCGTGTTTTGGTTCAGTGTGCTTATGGGATTGTGCTTATATGCGATTTTGTTTGTCTCAGCACCATTTGTGGCCAAATTCTATGGCCATCCCGAGTTGAAGCCATTGCTTCGCTATCTGTCGCTGTCGTTTGTGTTTTCGAGCACCGCTACGGCACACAATGCAATGATGTTTAAGCAGTTGATGGTAAAGCAAAAATCAATTGCACAGATATCGGCATTGGTAGTATCGGGCACAATCGGCCTGGTGATGGCTTGCAATGGAATGGCATATTGGGGCCTTGCCACACAAACGGTAACCTATACCTTTGTGTATGCTTCTTTGATGTGGACCTTTTCACCATGGCGCCCAAAATTCCACTTCGACATGTCGCCCATTAAATCAATGTTTGGATTCAGCAGTAAAATGCTCATTACAAACATTTTCCAGCAAGTTAACAACAATATTTTCTCGGTTTTGCTTGGGCGGTTGTATTCTGCGGGGACTGTTGGATTCTACACCCAGGCCAACAAATGGGAAAGCATGCTGCACAACACCGTTTCCGGAATGATTACCGGTGTGGCGCAGCCAGTGCTGCATGAAGTTGACGGCGACACAGAGCGCCAGCGCAATGTGTTTCGGAAGATGCTGCGATTCACGGCGTTCGTCTCATTTCCGGCCATGTTTGGTTTGGCATTGATAGCAAAAGAATTCATTGTCATTACTGTTACTGGCAAGTGGCTTAATTGTGTGCCCATGCTGCAACTGTTGTGCGTGTGGGGAGCCTTTCAGCCCATAACCTTGCTATACACCAATATGGTAATAAGCAAGGGTCGCTCAAACATCTATATGTATAACAACATAGCAATTGGTCTGGTGCAACTGGTGGTTTTAATACTGATAAACCCATTGGGCATAAAGGCCATGATCATTGCATTTATAGTTATAAATGTGGGGTGGTTGCTTGTGTGGCAATACTTTGTGAACAAATACATCAAGCTGACGTTGCGTCAAGCATTGAGTGATGTTGTTCCTTTTATGGTCATCTCATTGGTGACAATGACCGTATGCTACTATGCAACTTGTGCAATTGGCAACAGTTACGTCTTGTTGCCCACAAGAATAATTTTAGCAGTGGCCGCTTATGTTGCAATTATGAAAATCACAAAGGCCGAGATTTTTAATGAATGCATAACTTACTTGAGGAAATTAAAAAGCAAAGGCAAATGAAAGTTCTTTACACATTTGGAGGGATGCCTCACTACATGGATGCCTTGCTCAATAAAATTGTGGCAAAAGGTGTAGATGTGACTGTTGTGGTGCCATCAAGTGGCAATGCCACAATCGGGAAAGGCGTTAAAATGGTTGACGGAGGCAAATACAAGCGTATAAGCAGCTGCGAGAGCCGTATGTGGTACGGCAAACCTGGATTTAAAGATTTGCCAGCCATCATTTCAGCTGAGTCACCCGATGTGGTGGTCATGGGATGGCCTTACTTTTTGCAAGTTGCATTGCAGAAAGGATTAACAAAACAGCTCGTGAAATGTGGGGCAAAACTGCTAATCCGGGAAATCCCATTCCAGACGCCGCCATTCGGCCAAATCAAGAGCTATTTCAGTCAGAACCCTATGATTAATGAAAGCATGTCAGTTCTGAGCCGAGGCGCTTCGTTCTTGATAAAGCAATGGCTGATAGCGCAGGCAAGAAAAAAGTGTTATGCCAGTGCGGCAGGAACACTAAACTATTCAACGGTGGCCTATGATATAATTCCGTCATACGGAGTGCCCCGAGAGAGGATATTCGTAACTTACAACTCAACCGATACCGATGCATTGACGCGCGTGCGCGACCAGGTGATCAAATCAAGTCCGATATTACCACCATCATCACAACGGATTCTTCATATAGGACGATTGGTGAAATGGAAAAGGGTAGACCTTTTAATTGACGCATTTGCAATAGTCCACAAGAAGCATCAGAAGTCGGAATTGGTGATAATCGGTAATGGCCCAGAGCTTGACAACTTGAAAAAGCAAGCATCAGAACTTGGGTTGGGCGACAGTTGTAAGTTTGTTGGTGCGGTATACGATCCGGCCATATTAGGCGCTTACATGTATGAGTCGACCGTCTACGTTCTTGCCGGCATGGGCGGACTGTCAATAAATGATGCAATGACTTATTCAATGCCCGTCATTTGTTCGGTGTGCGATGGTACAGAGCGCGATTTGGTCAAGCACGGAGAAAACGGATTCTTCTTCAAAAACGGCGATTCCAACGACTTGGCCGATAAAATCGACACAGTCATTTCATCTCCTGAGATGGCTGCATCGATGGGGGAGAAGTCCTTTAAAATAATCAACGAGCAAATAAACATCAACACCGTAAGCAACCGCTACATAGACGCCTTTAACAAAATCTTAGCTGACTGAGGCATCGGTGTAGGACATTCCAGGAGCCACAAGCATGACCGACAAGATGACCCTTGAGCAACGGCACAAATGCATGGCGAGCATTAAAGGAAAAGACACAAAACCTGAAATGCTTGTCAGAAGATATTTGTTTGCAAAAGGGTACCGATTCCGATTGCATGTAAAGAGCCTACCGGGAAAGCCTGATATTGTGCTCCGAAAATACCGCACGGTGATAATGATAAACGGATGTTTTTGGCATGGTCATGAAAATTGTAGTAAGTATAGGCTGCCGAAGACCAACACTGAATTCTGGGCCGAAAAAATAAGGAGAAACCGAGACCGCGACAAAAAAGAAGAATTGCTTTTAAGAGTGCTGGGGTGGCATGTCATTAATATATGGGAGTGCGAATTGACTCCGTCGAAATTACAGGCTACTTTGCTGAATCTCGAAATCACACTGAACGGGCTGCTTATTAAGAACTACAGCATTGAACCCACCACCACAAGCAATGTGGCCGAAGACCGGATTCCTTATGGCAAGCGCAGTGTCAGATGTGATGATAAGGCTCATGATTAATGATTGTCATGGCCCTATATAGTTGCTCGGTGAATATAAGCCTTATCATTTCGTGAGAAAAGGTCATCTGCGACAGTGATATTTTCTCGTTGGCCCTTTGATACACGTCTTGAGAGAAGCCATAAGGCCCGCCTATCACGAAAATAAGCCGCTTGACGCCCGAAAGGGTTCGCTTTTCTATGTATTTTGAGAATTGGACCGAGGTGAACTCTTTCCCGTGTTCGTCTAGCAAAACCACGTAGTCACTTTTGTCGACGAAAGAAAGTATGCCTTTCCCTTCTGCTGTTTTTTGTTGGTCGGCAGTCAAGTTGCGGGTGTTTTTCACATCACTAAGATATGAAATCTCAAATGGAGTGTAGTGTGTGAGTCGTGAAGTGTACTCATCAACGCCTTGTTTCAAATATCCAGTAGTCGTTTTGCCCACGACGGCCAATATGATTTTCATCTCAACAAATAGTTTTATTAAAAACGCCTACAAAAGTAGTTATTTTTAGCGAATATTCTGCTAGAAAGACAATAGCTGTGATTTTGACAAGCACCAACTTTGCACTAAATTTGCAATTTAAAATAGAAACATACAAATTCAATAAAGATGAAAACAAGAGATGAATTGATTGATGAATTGATTGATTTGGCTTTTGCTGAAGACATAGGTGATGGCGACGCAACCACCCTCAGTTGCATTCCTGAAAACGAGCAAGGTCGTTCACGACTAATTGTGAAGGAGGAAGGAACACTGGCCGGAGTGAAAATGGCTAAAAGAGTGTTCAATAAATTTGATCCCACGCTTAAAATGACCACCTATATCCACGATGGAGCGCATGTCAAGCCTGGCGACATTGCTTTTGTGGTAGAAGGTAAAGTACAATCACTGCTTCAAACCGAACGGTTAATGCTCAATATCATGCAGCGCATGAGCGGTATTGCCACTATTACGGGTAAATACCAAAATGAACTTCATGGATTGAAAACTAAGGTGCTCGACACCCGAAAGACTACTCCCGGCATGCGCATTCTTGAAAAAGATGCTGTAGCCATAGGTGGCGGATGCAATCACCGCATCGGCTTATTTGACATGATTTTACTTAAGGACAACCATGTGGACTTTGCCGGCGGAATTAAAAATGCCATAGCCAAAGCAAAGAAGTGGTGCGCCGACAACGGCAAGAACCTTAAAATAGAAATAGAAGTCAGAAATTTTGAGGAGTTGGCCGAGGTGCTTGAATGCGGAGGGGTTGACCGCATAATGCTCGACAACTTTTCAACAGAAATGACCAAGAAGGCGGTTGAGATTATTGGAGGCAAATACGAAATTGAATCGTCGGGTGGCATAACTTTCGACACACTGCGCGCCTATGGCGAGTGTGGCGTTGATTATATTTCAGTGGGTGCATTGACGCACTCGGTGAAATCGCTCGATATGAGTTTCAAGGCTTTTTAACCGCAAGCATATCAGCCACAGTAAATCCCATGAAGTCGTTAATGACTTTGTGGGATTTACTTTTTATTACATCGTGCGGATTGGTCGTTGCAAGGCCAATCACGACAGACCCTGCCGCCCAACCGGCCTCAAGACCATTAATAGAGTCTTCAAACACATAGCAGTCGCATGGTGAAACACCTATCAAACTTGCACCCAATTGAAAACATTCCGGATTTGGTTTGGGGTGCGACACCATGTCGCCTGTTACTATTTTATCAAAATGCCTTTGAAAATCAGGCTTCTGCTCATACAAAGCCTCCATTTTACGATTGTCGCTGCTCGTGACCACGCAACATGGAATCCCGGCATCGTTAAGTTGCTCAATAAATTCCATTGCGCCATCAAAGTATTTGTATTCCATGGTCTGCTGAAATTCATCGAGCATTTTTGTTATCTTATTCCTAAGGGCATCACCACTGAAATAATTCTGTAATATTGCTTGTAGATTTGAGCCCTTTATAACTTGTGCAAAGTTTGGAGTGTGGGTGGGATATAGCTGATCGATTTTCGCCCAAAACTGCGTGTATGTTCCTTCAGTGTCAAGAATCACTCCATCCAAGTCAAATAGAGCTCCTATCGTTTTTGTTGCCATAAAGATTATACAATGGTTTTTGTCTTAAATATTTTTTTTGAGAAAGTAAAGCGAGAATATAAATCCCTACCTCGGCAATGATGGCCAAATTCGTTTACATCCCTATGGCAAATATAACTCTTTTCGCGCAAGCAATAGGCAAACAGCCAAAGGAAAATATCCGTAAAACCATCAACGAGGCAAAAACCGGCGGTGGTAAGGTGATTTAATTGAGCTTCTCCTTTAGGTATCGGCCAGTGTAGCTTTGAGGGCATTTGGCGATATCTTCGGGAGTGCCCGTGGCCACAATATTGCCTCCATCGGCACCGCCTTCGGGGCCTAAGTCAATCACATGGTCAGCACATTTAATCACATCTAGATTGTGCTCAATCACTATTAGTGTGTTGCCGCGTTCCACAAGTTTGTCGAATGAGCGCATAAGCGTGTTGATGTCGTGAAAATGCAGACCGGTTGTTGGCTCGTCGAATATAAACAGAGTGTGTTCCTTCTTTTCTCCTCCAAGAAAATAGGCGAGTTTTACGCGCTGATTCTCCCCACCGCTTAGCGTTGAAGATGTTTGTCCGAGTTTTATGTATCCCAGACCCACGTCTCGCAGTGGCTTAAGTCGGTTCACTATTTTTTTCTCATTGAATTTGCTGCTCTCACCAAAGAATTCGATTGCCTGGTTTACCGTCATTTCAAGAACATCATAGATGTTTTTCCCCCTGAATGTCACATCTAGTGCATTTGCGCAGAATCGTCGGCCATGGCATGCATCGCAAGTGAGTGTGATGTCGGCCATGAACTGCATCTCAATGGTAATCTTGCCTTCGCCTTTACATTCCTCGCATCGTCCGCCCGGTGCATTGAACGAGAAATACCCAGGTCGGTATCCCATTTGTTTCGACAATTGTTGCTCTGCAAAAAGTTTACGTATCTCGTCAAAAGCCTTTAAATATGTTGCAGGGTTGCTGCGCGTGGACTTGCCTATAGGATTTTGGTCCACAAATTCCACTCCCGACAGCATACCTAAGTCGCCGCTCAGCGACGAGTATGTGCCTGGTGAATCACAGCTGTCGCCGAAGTGTCGGGCCAACGCCCTATAAAGCACACTGTTGACCAGTGTAGATTTGCCTGAGCCACTCACACCGGTAACCACTGTCATAACGTTCAGTGGGAACTTAACGTTGATGCCTTTAAGGTTGTTTTCGGCTGCACCTGTCACTTCAATGTAGTTGTTCCATTTACGGCGGAATTCGGGAACCGGTATCTTTAGCTCGCCATTTAGATATTTAACCGTATAGCTGTCTGTCGCGTTTTTGAGGGCGTTCACATCTCCTTGATACACCACCTTGCCGCCAAGTCGTCCTGCCTCGGGGCCGATGTCGATGAGGTAGTCGGCGGCCTTTATTATCTCTTCGTCGTGTTCAACCACCACCACGGTGTTGCCCAGCCGCTGCAACATTCGGAGCACATTTATCAAGCGGTCGGTGTCGCGTGAATGCAATCCTATGCTCGGCTCGTCGAGTATGTAAATCGAGCCCACGAGTGAGCTGCCGAGCGATGTGGCCAGATTGATGCGCTGGCTTTCTCCACCACTTAATGTCGATGACAGGCGATCGAGCGTGAGGTATCCCAGGCCCACTTCGTTCATGTAGTCAAGCCTATTGCTTATCTCAGTGAGTAGCCGCTTTGCGATTTTTCGGTCAAGCTCGCTGATGTTCAGATTCTTGAACCATTTTGTCAGTTCCGAAACGGGCATCTTCACCAAATCGCCAATTGTCATGTTACCTACTTTCACATATGAAGCTTCGGGTTTCAGCCGTGAGCCGTTGCAAGTAGGGCATGTGGTTTTACCGCGGTAGCGGGCAAGCATCACTCGATACTGTATACTGTAAGACTTGCTTTTCACGAATTCAAAGAACCCGTCGATTCCGCCAAAGTCACCATTGCCATGCCACAAAAAGTCTTTTTGCTCTTGCGTGAGCTGGTAGTAGGGCCGATGTATGGGGAACCCGTTGGCACTGGCGGCTCTAATCAGCTCGGTTTTCCATTCACTCATCACCTGGCCTCGCCAGCACATCACAGCATCGTCAAAAACTGAAAGCGTCTTGTTGGGTATCACAAGGTTTTCGTCAATGCCTATGACTTTGCCAAATCCTTCACAAGTGGGGCAGGCTCCAATAGGGTTATTGAAGTTAAACATCAAGTCGTTGGGCTCTTGAAACTTGATTCCGTCGGCCTCAAACCGCTTTGAGAACACGTGCTCCTCGCTTTGGCCGTCGGGCAGGAAAAACTTTAGGATGCATTCCCCATCGCCCTCATAGAAAGCTGTCTGCAGTGAATCGAGTAGGCGCATTTCATCTGCTTTGTCGTGAGTCACGCTCATGCGGTCGATCAATAGCCTGTATGAGTTGTCGAAAAGCGTGCCATTCTGAATCACATCTGATATCGGGATGAACTTGCCACCAAGTTCCAGTCTGGAATAGCCTCCTTTCTGCAGGATGTCGAGTTGGGAACAGAAACTATGGCCATCGTGCATGATGATGCGGGTGAGTAATGCGAAACGAGTGCCGTCGGGGTACTCATTGATTTTGTTGATCACATCCTCGCTTGTGTGCTTTTTCACCAAGCAGCCTGATATGGGCGAGTAGGTCTGTCCTATTCGGGCAAACAGAAGACGGAGGTAATCATAGATTTCAGTTGATGTGCCCACCGTGCTGCGGCTGTTGCGGTTGTTCACACGTTGCTCAATGGCTATGGCCGGTGGTAGGCCGCGAATGAAATCGCAGTCGGGTTTTGTCATGCGCCCTAAAAACTGACGGGCATATGACGACAGACTTTCCACATAGCGCCGCTGCCCCTCGGCATAAAGCGTGTCGAAGGCCAACGACGACTTGCCTGAACCGGAAAGTCCGGTAATGACCACAAATTTGTTTCGTGGAATGTTCACGTCAACGTTTTTAAGATTGTTGACGCGTGCTCCCTTAATTTCAATGTCCTTTGAAATCATTTTTTCGCTTTCATATGTAACAAAATACAAAAGTACACCATATTTGCTACTCAAAAAAATGCAGGTAGGCCCAATAAGCATTTTTTCACAAAAGCGTGTCGAAAAGCGTGTCGAAAAGCGTGTTGATGTTGTCCTAATTGGCCAGCCACGCAGAACAACGGTAGAGCTATGCAAATTTCCAATTATGGTTCTGCACCCAATCGGAGTAGGGGATTACTTGGGGGTAGAAGGGGTCACGAGGCCATTCATCATGGCATATATGCTCAATCCCGACACACTTTTGATGCCAAGTTTGGCTGTGATGTTTTTGCGGTGTGTGAGCACTGTGTTGATGCTTATGTTGAGATTGTCGGCAATTTCCTTATTGATATGCCCGCTCACCACAAGCCGCAAGACCTCAATCTCGCGTGACGACAGTTTGTTTTGTTTGGCTGTAGCGTTTTGTTTGGTGCTGAAAGAAAAAATCTCCTCGAGGCATTCTATCAAGTCACATTCTCTGTTATGCCGGCATAGGAGCCGAGGCTCGGAATAAACGTCGGTGCTGGCTGTGGTTGCTACTATTGTCCGGCTTTTGTTAATGGAAAAAAATGCGGCATTGGCCACAAATGCAGCCTCATCGGTAATAATATAGTCGGCCTCATCAGGAGCCTGCAAGCCTTTCAACGCATCGGCCGTTGTGACCACATGGGCCGTCATGTTAAACGACTCGTTTAATATATGCTTAATCCCCACGGCAAGCAAGGTGTCGCTGGTCACGATATATGCTGTTGCCATACTCACACGGTTATTTGGGGTTCGACATAAGTCTGCTTATGGGCAGTAGTATGCGGTTGCGAATGCGGTTGTTTTTGGAAATCTCTTTCTTTAGACTGAATACCGCAAAAACCACCGCATGGCATAGATTCAGGTCATAGTCACCCTTTAGGTGGATTATAAGCATATTGATGAGGTCGTCAATTTTGTCTTCAACAGTGTCGCTGTCGTGTGCGAAATGGTTGATTTCCATATCGGTGGCTGTGTGTCCCACCTCTATCTCCTTGTTGATTATTTCGGGGAACCACTGATTTTCGTCTTCGTCGATGCGGCTAATCAATTCGCTTTTCACCTCATTGAAGAAATCCTTTATCAAGGGTAAATTACAGTTGGTCATGTTAGACTTCCCAATCAACAGATTAAAATGCCGCTCAATGTTGGGTAACTGATAGTTGACGTAATATTTATTGGTCTTTTTTAGGTAGCCGACAATTGTGGATGCGCTGAATGTGCTCAAAATGCGTTCCGGAAAGTATTCTTCATTGAGATACACATTAAGAATCGTTGCAAAGAAAGCTGAATCGAGTCCAAGTTCAGTGCAAACATCGCTAATGCTTTTGTCTTCCACTCCCAGTTTGATTCCGAACCGATTGTAGACGGTGATTATGTTGGGGTCTTTGAGCACGAGGTCGCAAAGACGGGTCTTATTGTCAACTACTGCCATGATCGAGAAATGGGTTAGGGGTTATCTGTCGGTTTTTTCAGCCAGATATGCTGTGTATGATTTACGGAAACTTACGTGTGATGGAGTCACAACCCCGCAAAGAGGCACATCATACTCGTCGGTGGGCACCTGGGCTATAAATTGCTCGTCAAGAGCAACCCCAATTGTGAATGCCCTGCACCCTTTGAGTAGCCGGTCATAGAATCCCTTGCCACGGCCAAGCCTGTTGCAATGGCTATCAAGGGCAACTGCAGGCACAACAATCAAGTCAAGACAATTAGGGTCGACTGCTTTGCCTGTAGGCTCCTGAATGCCGTAAGCCCCTGAGGTCAAAGCTCCGTCAAGTTTCACCACCTCTATGTCGTTGCCTACCACACGCGGTAAATACAGTTTTTTGGTCAAAGCCCATTTATGCAGAACGCTCTCTGTGGGCAACTCGTCGGGAAGAGAGGCGTAAAGCAATATGTTTTCTGCATTTTTATATGCTCGTAAAGCTTCAACCGTTTCAAACACGGCTTTTGCCTCACTGGCTTTCGCTTCAAGGCTTAATTGGCTTTTAAGCAGCTTGATCTTTTTGCGTATGTCTTGCTTCGTTTGAGTCATTGCTGTGCGATTTCAGTTGGTAATGGGAAATGATGCCTTATGCTTGTTGAGTGACTTCACGGCCATCTCAATCACCTTATCGGTCTTGTTGATGATGGGGTAGTAAGCATTTGACCCAAACACGTCGCGGGCAATCAGCGCTTTGAGTTGCGAGGCAATCAAATCGCGTGAGATGTTGATGTAATACCACCTGGCCGGTACGCCCTTGTGCGCTGCATAATCCACAAAATCGTTTATTAAGGCATCATTGCCGGGCAGTGTGCGCAGAAATTGCTTGTAGTCTTTCATCTGCTTCAGCACGCCTCTGTTGATATCCACATAATGGAAAGCGAATTGCTGTATCAGTCCGGCATTCAAAACAGCGATGTAATACGACGATATGCCCGATGTGTCGCGCGGTACGAAAATGTCGGGGATGATGCCGCCTCCGCCATACACTTTTCGGCCGTGAGCGGTTTCAAATATTTTTGATTTGTCAATCTTTATGCTGTCGCGGCTGAACAGCTCTCCGTTGCTGTAACGATTAAGCAGTTCCTTTTCGTAGGCCATTTCTCCTTCTTTGTAAGACTTTTGTATGCATCGTCCCGATGGGGTATAGTATCGGGCGATAGTGAGTCTTATTGCGCTGCTGTCGGGGAGCATGAATTGCTTTTGCACCAATCCCTTGCCAAATGACCGGTTGCCAATGATAAGACCTCGGTCATTGTCTTGGATGGCTCCTGCAAAGATTTCGCTGGCACTTGCTGAATACTCGTCCATCAGCACCACGAGCTCGGCATCTTGAAATGAGCCGTTGCCGTCGCTATACACCATGCTGTCGTCGCGTTTGAATCGTCCCTTGGTGCACACAATCAGCTGATTTTCGCTCAGGAACTCGTTAGCCATAGTGATAGCCACTTCCATGTAGCCACCTCCGTTTCCACGCAAATCCACTATGTAGCGTTTTGCCCCGTCTTTCTTTAGCGTGCTCAAGGCATTTATGAATTCGTTGTAGGTGTTGCTGCCAAATTGGTTCACCTTGACGTAGCCTGTGGTTGACTCTATCATATAGTGGGCATCAACAGAGTTGACAGGCACATCACCTCGCTTTACGTTGAAGGTTAACAATTTTGCCGAGGTTGAGCGCTTTATTCCTAATTTCACTATTGTGTTTTTATCACCACGCAGTTTCGATTTCACAAAATTGGCATCGACACTTTCTCCCACATATGTGCTGTCGCCCACAGTGACTATGCGGTCGCCGGCAAGTATGCCTGCCTTGTAAGACGGGCCACCGGGAATCACTTCAATCACGGTGATGGTGTCGTTGTATATTTGGAAAGAAATGCCAATTCCGCTGAAGCTGCCGTCAAGCTCCTCCTGTGCCGCTTTCATGTCTTTTGCACTGAAATACACGGTGTGAGGGTCAAGCTTGCTTAGGATTTGTGGAATTGACATCTCTATCAGATCGTTGATGTTCACACTGTCGTCCACATAGTCGTCAGCAATCAGATTTAGAATTGTGTTGAGCTTGCGGTCGCTATCGGCCGTGTAGCGCTGGTTTGAGAACCGGTTGCCCACCACAATGCCGACGATTACCGAAAAGGCAATGGCTAAAGGAAGCCACAAGTAGTCGTGTTTGTTGTTCGACTTGTTCATTATATTTTATTGACGATATGACTTTTTTGTATTACACATCTACCACACTACAAGACGTGTTCAGCCGGCTCTTCGATGCCGTTTCCCGCATTGAGGAGCACACATTCAATTCCGGCACGTTTCAGCAGATCCACACCGTCGGTCAATCGGTATATCTCACCGAACACCACGCGCCGTATTCCAGCCTGGATTATGAGCTTGGCACATTCGATGCATGGCGATGCGGTCACGTAAAGCGTAGAGCCGTTACTGCTATTATTGCTTTGTGCCACTTTGGTAATTGCGTTGGCTTCGGCATGTAGCACATAGGCCTTGGTGTGATTTTCCTCGTCCTCACACACGTTTTCGAAACCAACTGGGGTGCCGTTAAAGCCATCGGAGATTATCATTTTATCTTTCACGATAATGGCTCCCACTTGCCGACGGCGACAATAGGAATTTTCAGCCCAAATCTGTGCCATTCTCAAATAGCGCGAATCGAGCAGTAGCTGCTTGTGGTTGGGATTATCTGTCATTTTTTCCCTGTTGATGCTATAATATCACTTGATTTACAAGGTGTTGCGTTTAGTAATAATATACTAAACATCAATTTCTTGAAATCGGGTACAAATATACTCAATAAAAACAAAAACGAGGTGACTATTTTTGAAAAAAGTAACCTCGTTTTTAATGGTTTGTTCTTATTCCAGTCACGCGTCAGCGTGCAATGCCGTCGCGCTTGAGCAGGGCGTCAATCTTAGGACCACGTCCACGGAATTTTTTGTACATCTCCATAGGCTGCTCTGTACCTCCTCTTGACAGTATGATGTCGCGGAAAGCTTTTGAGGTTGTGGGGTTGAAAATTCCGTCTTCTTTGAATTTAGAGAATGCATCGGCATCAAGCACTTCGGCCCATTTGTATCCGTAGTAACCGGCAGCGTAACCGCCTGAAAATATATGGGTAAACTGTGGCGACATCATGCAGCCTTCCACTGGCTTAAACACCTCGACCGGCTTCATGGCATCATATTCCATCTTGAAGGCATCGCCTGTGTAGGGCTTGGTGATTGTGTGCCAGGCCATATCTATATATCCAAATCCCAATTGGCGGATGCATGAATAGGCGGCTCCATAGCGCGACGAAGCCACAACTTTGTCGATTAAATCTTGGGGAATTGCCTCTCCGGTTGCATAGTGCTTGGCAAAGCTGTCGAGGAATTCGCGCTCGGTAAGGAAGTTCTCATTAAATTGCGAAGGCATTTCCACGAAGTCGCGGTAGACGTTGGTTCCTGAAGTCGAGGCATACTTGCAGCGTGACAGCAGGCTGTGCAGGCCATGTCCAAACTCATGAATGAAGGTCTCAACTTCGTAGAACGTGAGCAGCGAGGGCTTGGTGTCGGTGGGGCGGGTGAAGTTCATTGTTAAAGTGACCAGGGGGCGCACATCGTTGCCGTCTTTGTCAACATACTGCTCGCGAAAGTTTGTCATCCATGCGCCGCTTTGTTTTGTGCTGCGCGGAAAGAAGTCGGTATAAAGCATTCCTATGAATTTTCCGTTCTCATCGGTCACGTCATAGACTTTCATTTCGGCATTAAACACCTGTGCGTCATAGTTCTCGGTGAAGTGCAACCCGTAAAGTCGAGTTGCGAGGCCAAAAATGCCACGAGTGACGTTACCCAGTTCAAAGTATGGGCGCAACAGCTCATCATTAACCTTGTATTTCTCGTCTTTTTCCTTGTTGGAATAATAAGAGTAATCCCAGGGCATTATAGTGATTGGCTTGCCTTCGAGTTTTGACGCATATGCGGTCAGCTCTTTCATGTCGGCTTTCTGCACAGGCAAGTAAGCGGTTTTGAGCTGGTTGAGCATGTCGTACACATTTTTGGTGTTTTCGGCCATGCGGTTCTGCAACTGATATTCAGCATAGGTTTTGAACCCAAGCAAATTGGCCAATGCAAGCCGTGTGTTGGCTATCTCTTTCATGGTCTCAATATTGCTGAATTCACCGCTTGTGCATTGAGAATTATACATTTTATACAGCTTCTCACGCAAGTCGCGCCTCGAAGAGTATTTCATAAATGCCATATAGCTTGGGGCGTGCAGCGTAATCACATATTTGCCATCAAGGTTGGCTTCTTTTGCCGCCGCTTTGGCTGCTTCAAGGGCACTTTCGGGTAGGCCTGCCACCTCGTCGCCGTCAAGCACAAGGTTTTGTGCACTGGTGGCCTTCAATGCGTTTTGCTCAAATTTGAGGCACAATTCTGTCAATTGTCGGCTGAGATCCTTGTAACGTTGTCGGTTGGCTCCTTCGAGTGAAGCCCCGCTTCTCACAAAAGACTCATAAGTGTTTTTCAGCAGCATGTAGTCTTCGTTGTCATGTGCTTTGCGGTCGAAGGAATTGTAAACCTGTTTAATGCGTTGCCACAAAGCTTCGTTGAGGGTGATGCTGTTGTTATGCTCCGAAAGCACTGGTGCCATTTTCTGCGAGATAGCCTGCAGCGAATCATCGGCGTTTGCCGAAAGCAGTGGGTAAAACACATTGAGCACCCTGTTAAGCGTCTGTCCTGATCGCTCTAATGCCACAATGGTGTTTTCAAATGTTGGGGCTGCCGTTTGGGAGGCAATTGCTTTAATTTCGGCATCGTGCTCTTTGATGCCCTGCATGATGGCTGGTTCGAAGTCTGAATTTGTGATTCTGTCGAAAGGAATTGCTCCATGGGTAGTCATAAACTCATGGAGGAATACGTTGTCTGCATTCATCATTACTGTGATTGTGATAATTGATAAAAACGTCGTTATGATGCGTTTCATATTCGTGTGTTAAAGTTGATATTTCTGCTCGTTGTTGCTCATTATTACTGCATCGGCAATAAGGTGGATGTCGGTTTCGCTTATCCCTTTTGCCGTGAGGTGGGGCATGTCGGCCATAAGCGCCGACATAAATGCCCGTTCATCGTTGTTGCTCGACTTTAGTGACTGGCGGTAGCTGTCGATGGCTTCGCCTGGGTGGCCTGTGCAAAGTAGCAAGTGCCCAAAATTGAGGTGGTCTTGCGCTGTGGGAGTGTCGTCGTTGATTATTTTTGAGTAGTAGCTTTTGCTCTGGTCGTAGTTCCCAACTAAGAATGAGCACCAAGCGATAGGCCTCCAGGCTTTGTGCTGTGCGCCATCCATGAAATCGACCATAAAGTATTGGTTTAAGGCTTTGTCGGTATCTCCCTTTTCTAGAAGACAATGCCCAACGTTCAATGCCAACCCCACGTTGTTTGGCTCTGCTTTTTCGGCCTTTTTAAGATATTCAATTGCTTTGTCGTAGTTGTGCAAAGCCCTATAGGCTTGAGCCATGTGTTTTATGTTCCACACATTGGTGTCGCTGGCAAACTCAAACTTCTTGAAGCATTCCAATGCCTTCTCGTTGTCACCCTTGTTTTGATATGCAAATCCCATCTTTTGAAACATCTGTGGATCTACGTCGGCTTGGCTCTTTAGCGACAGTTCATAATAGCGTATGGCATCATCATAGAACCTTGCCTTGAGATAGTATTCTGCTACAATTTTGAAATTGTGCCCACTTGAAACCAGCTTGCCAATAAACGGGGCGTTTTCCAAGTCGAATTTAGAACTGAAAATTGGCTTGAATTCCTTTTGCCGTGAAAACAACTTGAAAAAGCGGTACAGGTCGTGTATGTATTTGTTGGCTATTGAGTCTCTGCTCTTGCGGTTATTTGAGTCTTCCCCGTTGTCGGCAGGGGGCGCAATTGGATCACCAAATTGGCTCAACATGACCTTGCGTTGTGCGTCAGGCATGTTCATCATTGTAAGGGCCAGAGAGTATTTGTCGCTGTTGCATAAAAATGGAGCGGCATCTAGCAACCGAATGAATCCATTAGAGGCTGTCGCTCCCGCCCCCAGTGATGAGTGGTCGGCATGAAATGGCATAAACCAGTTAGATAAAATCTGGAAAAACGGATATGACTTCAATTGGGAAAATGTGGCAATAAACACATCGTTGCCTTCTTGCTGCAACTCGTTAAGTTCCTTCATTTTCTTTGATATACCGCTGTTGTCAAGCCATTGTTGCCATTCTGGATTGCCCTCCAGGTCGCTCAAGTCGGTTACGGAGTTGCGGTTTTTTATTTTGTCCATCAACCCGGGGCTTGTTTTCATTAGGTCGGACATAAGCGTTTCCGACATTTTTTTGCTCACGTTTTCGGTGTTGCGTGAACGAGCCAGCAGAAGGAACACCGATTGAATGTCGGCTTCAGCATTCTCACAGTCGCATATAGCCTGAGTTGCCGATTCCACCGCGGCTGACAATGCTGCCCGCTTACGATACAGATTGATTGTGATGACGATTCCCACAATAGCCCGCATTTGCACCTCGGCGTCGGTTGATGATGTGTATATTTCTGTTAACAACAGCAGTTTGGCTTGGTCGTAGTAACATATAAGCCCTAGGGTCAAGGCAGATACTATCATGCATTTGAAGTAAGTGGGTACGTTGGGCGATTTGAACGCCTCGCGTATTGACTCCACATCGCCTTCTGTGGTGGGGAAGGAACTCCAGATTTTATTGAAAATGTTACTCTCAGCCTTCTCTCGTTCCTCGAGCAGGTCGGGTCTGAGGGCTGTTCCTCTTGGCGGCAACTCGGCAATTCCGGCACATTGATTGGCATACCGAGCCAGCGCATCGTTTAGGTTGAGTTTCGACCCGGTGTTGCGCCTAAGGCAGAACAAGTCGTAGGATGTGGGAGACACAGCTTCAATCTGACATGTGTCAGCTATTCTCAATAGCGATTCTACCATGCTGTTGAGCATTTTTTCGCGTTCCGGGTCAAGCATTCCTTGAGCCAGATATTGAAGCATATAGCGGTAGGTCGTGACCTGATTGTTATACTCGTCGTTGAGACCACTTTGAGCCAGGCTGCTTACCATCTGCTTTATAATCAGTAAAGCCTCTGCTATCTGCCTGTTGAGCAGTAGGGTAGTTGCACGGTCCCTGCTGCCTGAAAATTCACTTGTTGTCATATTTGAATTTAAAGTGTTGCCAGCGTGTGGATTTGCTGCTGAAATATTTATGCAAATATAGTTAAATATAATCATTTCACGCCCTAAATAGGCGCCCAAAATGTAAGTGTAATCAAAATAAAATGGCTACATTTGCAATGTCATTTTTATGAGGAACTAGTAAAAAAACATAAACAGAAAATGGTAATACAACGTCTACAGACACTTTATTTGCTTTTGGCTGCCATTATGATGGCGGCTTTCGCCTTTTGTCCGTCGGTGCTGATTAGTCATGACGGACAGCAGTATGTGCTTAGTGCGCTTGCCTCTGGCATTGCAGGCAACACCCATCCCGACATGTTGCTGTCGGCAATGACGGCCCTGGCATTCATTCTGACAATAGTGACAATTTTCAAATATAAAGACTTAAAGCTTCAGTTGAAACTTTGCTCAATTACCGCCGCTTTGTCAATAACATTGCTCATAGTCGTTGCAATAATTGCAATAACACAACGCAATACGGGGTATCAAATTGAGCCCACGTTTTATAACATATTGCCCGTGCTGGCATTTGTGTGCTACATTTTGGCCTATCGAGGCGTGAAGCACGACAAAAAACTTCTCAGCAGCAGCGAGCGCCTAAGGTAACTCCCTCCCATTAAATTGCGTCAGGCGGGCTGTTGAAAGTGGTCCTGCGTAATTTACACCACACACTTAACACGACATTTACTATATAATTGATACAAACACTAATTAACAAAATCTTAAATTTTTAGTTTTTACATTATGATTACAGCAATGATAATAATCTTTGTGATTGGTTATTTGCTAATCGCATGCGAGCACACGCTGAAAATCAACAAGTCTACTTTCGCACTTATTATGTGCGGCATTTTATGGACCGTGTATGTCGCTTGCACACACGACCCTAATTTTTCGCAAGATTTGCAGTTGCATTTAGGTGACACTTGTGAAATCCTTGTTTTCTTGATTGGCGCTATGACAATTGTTGAGCATATCGATCGTTATGGCGGTTTCAATTTCATTACAGAGCACATCAACGCTAAGAGCAAAAGAAGCTTGATGTGGATTCTGGCAATAGTTACTTTCTTCATGTCGGCCGTTCTCGACAACATGACCACAACAATCATCATGGTGATGATGTTGCACCGTCTGATAGCTGACCAGAAAGAACGTTGGCTATTTGCTGGTATAATTGTAATTGCAGCCAACAGTGGCGGTGCATTTTCTCCAATTGGCGACGTCACCACAATCATGTTGTGGATGTCAGATAAGGTGACATCAAGCAAACTGATTCTCAATTTGTTCTTACCCAGCATCGTGTCTGTCGCAATTCCTGTGCTTGTTGCCACCCGATTCATCAAGGATAACACTTTCAACAACACCACCAAGTCAGCTGCAGCCAGCACTTCACCTATTGCAGCAGAGCATCCGCACCTCAGCAAGGGCATCCTTATCATAGGCATTCTCGGTCTGCTGTTCGTGCCGGTGTTCAAGACCATAACCCACTTGCCTCCCTATATGGGCATGATGATTTCGCTTGGTGTGATTTGGCTTATCACCGAAATCCTCCTTACCCGTATGCATGTGGCTCCTGAGCTCGGTGGCCGTGTGTCACAGGCTGTCCGCCACATCGACATGTCCACGATTTTATTCTTTTTGGGCATATTGATGGCTGTCAATGCTCTTCAGCAAGCCGGGGTGCTCGCTTCGGCTGCCAATGGCATGAACACTGCCATTCACGAGCCATTCACCATTGCTTCGCTCATTGGCGTTCTGTCGTCGGTTGTCGATAACGTGCCGCTGGTGGCAGCTTGCATAAAGATGTTTAGCGACATGCCGGCATTGCAGGCAATCAGCATGGATTATGCACAATATTTCGTAGAAGACGGCCTGTTCTGGCACTTGCTCACATTCACAGCCGGCGTTGGCGGCAGCCTTCTCATCATAGGTTCTGCAGCAGGTGTGGTTGCGATGGGTATTGAGAAGATTCCTTTCTTCTGGTACTTGAAACGCGTATCATTCCTTGCCCTGCTTGGTTATGTTGCGGGCATTGCATTGATTGGTCTTGAAAGCCTTTGCCCGTTCTTCCTCTGATTTAATAGTAAAGCATAGAATAAGGAGCCGCGCCAAAACATGCGTGGCTCTTTTTTTATAATCTGCATTTTTCGTAACTTTGCGCCATTAATGCTTTGGCGTGGCGTCACGCATCACGAAACCGGGCGACTAAAGCCAAAGCGAATGCATTAAATCAATCAATTGATATGTCTCATACACGCATACGACGTTCTCGCGAAGAGAACCACACGCTGTTTGTGGTGGTGTTTTGCGCCATAGTGATGTTTCTTGAAATTGCGGTAGGGTATTTTGCCGGATCGATGGCTTTGCTTGCCAATGGCATACACATGGGCGGACACGTTATGGCATTTGGCCTCACTCTTGGCGCATATGTATTGGTGCGCAAGCTAAAGGTCAAAGGCAATGAGAATTACGATTCCGACCGCATTCTCGCTCTCGCCGCCTTTGCAAGTGGTGTTATGCTGCTCGTTTTTGCCGTTCTCATAGCCGTAGAGTCGGTAGAGCAGTTGATTGAGGGCAATGCGTCAATCCGCTTTGACGAAGCAATGATGATTGCCGTTGTGGGCATGGTGGTTAATCTGATTTGCGCCTATATGTTGCATTTCAAAAAAGGTCATGGCGACTATAACAGCCATTCTGCATTTTTACATGTGCTGGCCGATGCCATGACAGGCCTTGGCACTATCGTAGCTTTGCTGTGTGTCAAGTATTGGGGCATAACGTGGATTGACTCGGCTGTGGCCATAGTCTGCTCTATAGTAATAGTGAAATGGGCTCTTGGGCTCTTGCTCACTACCGGGAAACGGCTGATTTCAATCGTCTGATTTAATCGGGGTGCAGTTTTGGCGATAAGGTCAATAATCACTAACTTTGCATAAGCATAAGAATTTTGGCAGTATGGTGGCTTGTCGCTCGTCACTGTTACAGGTATCGAGAGGAAAGTCCGGGCAACGCAGAGTATCACATTTCTTAACGGGAAGCTATTGGCGACAGTAGGGTTAAGGTGACAGAAAACAACCGCCTGTTTTGGCAGGTAAGGGTGAAAAGGCGAGGTAAGAGCTCACCGGGCATCATGGCAACATGGTGTGCCGCACCACCTGTGAGTTGCAAGGTCAAGTATATCGGCATTTAAGAGTTACTCGCTCATTGTCGAGGGGTGGACTGCTATATCGTGCTGGCAACAGCACGGACAGATAAATGACAAGCAGAGATTTCCCCCTGTGGAAATCCTACATAACCCGGCTTATAGCCGTACTGCCTTTTTTCTGAAAAAAAACCATTTCCAACTATAGTTATCACTACCGCTATGCTTCTCTTTTGAGTGTAGCGGTAGTGTGTTTTTTTGTTGACTGGTGAATTGTCATTCACACAGCCAAGTCCACGTTGCGATTGTCTGCGATTGTCTTTCTTTGATGTGTCGGTTTATTCCGGCAGCCATTGCCGTCGGTCACTTTCATAATATTCCTCCATCATGTGCTGCATGCCGGCATCATCGTCATATTCCGTTTCCGGGTCCCAACCACGCATGCCGTCTTCTTTGTGGCCTTTCGAGTAATCATCTGCATTTTGCAAAGCGTGGTTGCCAATTGCCTCTGGGGTATAGTCATCCAAGTTTGTCTTTGCCCGTGGAACAGGTACGCTAATCTTGAATGTGTCGGAATTTGTGAATGTGGCAAGGCTGTCGAGGTATCGTTCATATTCTGCATCATGTCCCTTGCATCTCCCACAGCAAGAACTGATGGCCAGGGAAATGACACAAAGCGACAAGATTATGAGAGGAAAATGTTTCATATACGTGTGATTAGTTTAATGGTTCTTACCTCGAGTTGCAAATTCCATGCCATGCGAGCAACATGAGTTTGCTGTTATAGCTTGTGATTATAGGCTATAGTGGCTGTTCTGCCAGTGTGCTGACGGCATTTGCGGGTATGCAAATTTATTTATATTTTTGTAAATAGCAAACAAATGCGGAGGGACTGACTGAACATTATTTTTCACTAATCCAACCCATACAATAGTCAACGTTATGGCAATGCGCAACACAAACAAGAAAAAGAGCAAATTGATGCGGAAAGTTTCTGTGGCTATCCGTATCGGTGTGAAGCGCGTGGTAGCTTTTTACAAATATTGCACCGACGGGGTGTGGAACGATGTGGACGAGAGCCGGTTTTCTTCTTGGGTTAAGATCCTGAATCTTGCGGTAAATTCATTTACCAGTAAACGCTTGCAGCAAAAAGCCTGTGCGCTCACCTACAGCACGGTGCTTGCCCTTGTGCCCATACTTGCTATGATTTTTGCAATTGGGCGCGGCTTTGGCTTTCAAAACATTTTGCAAAGCGAGTTGTTCCGTTATTTCCCGTCGCAAAGAAATGCGCTCAACTCTTCGTTTACATTTGTCGACCGCTACCTTGAGCAGACGTCGCAAGGACTCTTTGTGGGTATTGGTGTGGTGTTCTTGTTGTGGACTTTGATTTCACTCATGCGCAATGTTGAATCGTCGTTCAATGAGATTTGGGGTGTCAGCCACAATCGGTCCATTTACCGCCAGGTGACCGATTACACCGTGATGTTCCTTTTCATGCCTGTGTTAATGCTGCTCTCGGCCGGTATCAACCTGTTTGTCTCGGCCGGCGTTAACCGCATCCTCAATTTCGATATCCTGTCGCCAGCTATCCAATTTCTGCTTGACTTATCGCCAATGGTGATTGCTTGGATTGTGTTTTCGTGTGCTTTCTGGCTCATTCCAAACACATCGGTAAAAGCGAAGCCAGCCTTCGTGTCGGGAATAGTGTGCGGCACACTCACTCATCTGCTGCAGATGCTTTTTGTTAGCGGCCAGGTATATGTATCGAAATACAATGCGGTTTACGGCAGCTTCGCCTTTTTGCCATTGTTGCTGATTTGGCTTCAACTGGTTTGGCTAATCACCTTGGCAGGAATGGTGATGACCTATTCGATGCAGACGGCTTCAAGCTTAAGCTACAATGGGCGTGTTCGTGATATTTCGGTCAACTATTTCAATCAAATAACAATATTGCTTCTTGCCTTGATTTGCCGTCGGTTTGCCGACCGTAAAAGTCCGCTCGAAATAAGTGGGTTGGCCATGACTTACGGGTTGCCGCCATCACTTGTCCGGCTGTCAGTACAACGGCTTGTGGATGTGGGCCTGTTGAACCGTGTGTGTCTTCAAGGCGACACATTTGCCTATCAGCCATCATACCCGGTGGGTGAGAATCTCACTGTGGGGGATGTGGTTGATTTACTGAACAACTATGGTCAAAGTGACTTTGTGATATTCAAGCGCAAGCAATTATCGGAGGCTCTAGACGTGCTGAAAAACTTGTTTGGTTCGGCCGATAATAGGGCTGATATGAAAATAAAAGAATTGTTAATTATAGAGTAATCAGAATATGGAAAAGAAAATGATAAAGGCATCAAAAGCTCCGGCCGAAATAGGAGCCTACAGTAATGCCATCCTTACGGGAAATATGGTTTTCGTATCGGGACAGTTGCCTGTTGACCCGGTTACTGGTATCATCCCCGATTCCATTCAGGCACAAACCGAGCAGGTGATTAAAAACGTGAAAAACATTCTGGCTGATGCCGGTGCCACACTTGACAATGTGGTGAAGACAACCGTTTATCTTTCTGAAATGTATTTGTTCAGCGAGATGAATGCCGTTTACGCCAAAGAATTCTCACAACCATACCCGGCTCGGTCTTCAATGTCGGTGAAGGAATTGCCGCAAAATGCCCTTATCTCTCTTGATGTAGTAGCCGTACTTTGACGAAAGCTGCCGCTTTGCAAAACGGCTTTAATCGGGTTTGATCTCACTAAGCAGCTCTGCCACCACATAGGTGCTGCCCCCAACAAACACAGTGTCGTTTTCTTGGGCATTTGATAGCGCTTGATGGTATGCCGCTGTCACAGTAGGGTAGCATGTCCCGTTGAGACCGGCATCCTTGCCTAGATCCATCAGGCTCTCTGCGTCAAGGGCTCTTTGAATAGAGGCTTGCGTGAAATAATATTGAGCATTTCGTGGCATTAGTTCCAAAATGTGCTTAATGTCTTTGTCTTTGACGAATCCAATTACCATGTGCAGCTTAGGCGCAAACTCCGCTAGCTGTCCCGACAGATATTGCCATCCACCAATGTTGTGCCCGGTATCGCATATCACGCGAGGACTTTCTCCCACCGTCATCCATCGCCCGGCAAGTCCCGTGGTCTCGTTAACGGTTGCAAATGCCTTGTGGATAGATTCCTCACTGATGTTTACGCCTATGGCTTGCAACTCATCAATTGCAGTCAGTGTGGTTGCCGCATTGCGAACCTGATAGCTTCCGCTCAGCTCACATTCTATTAGTCCATGTCGTGATGTGCTGAGCATCAATTTCCCCGACTCCAACTTGTGATCGCTTATTTGCCCGGTTTCTTGGGCAAACGTTATGGGGGCATTTTCGGCTTTAGCCTTGGCGGCAAACACGTCCTTGACATCGCCCAGGGCTTCGCCTACCACCACGGGCACGCCCTGCTTTATGATTCCGGCTTTTTCTGTGGCTATTTTGGCTGGAGTGTCACCCAGAAACTGTGTGTGGTCGAGCGAGATGTTTGTTATCACGCTAAGTATGGGTGTGATAATGTTGGTACTGTCGAGACGTCCACCAAGTCCCACTTCAATCACAGCGAAATCCACCTTTTGTGCCTTGAAGTATTCAAATGCCATTGTGGATGTCAGTTCAAAGAATGTGGGATGTCCCTGATAGCCACTAGCAAGGTAGTGTTCGATGAAGTTGACCACATATTCTTTGGAGATTTTCTCCCCATTAACCACAATGCGCTCTCTGAAATCCACTAAATGCGGAGATGTGTAAAGCCCCACCTTGTATCCATTGTGTTGCAACGTGGCTGCTATAAGGCTAGACACCGACCCTTTGCCGTTAGTGCCGGCCACATGAATAGTGGGGTAGTACTTGTGAGGGTTTCCTGCCATATTGTCGAGATCAATGCTAGTCTGCAAGCCCGGCTTGTAGGCATTAGCTCCGCTCCGTTCAAACATAGGCAGTTGGGAGTATAGGAAATCTATCGTTTGTTTGTAATTCATTGTTGTTGCGGAATAATTGCGTTTAAAATACCACCAGCCCCATGATGCCTGCCACAATAATGACTAGGATTGGGTGCAATCGGGTGAAGTAGACCACACAAAACGAGGCTATGCAAATCACAATCGAAATCAGCCGGTCGCTTGTGGCGTAGCCAAAATTCTCGCTGTTCATCAGTAGCAATGCTGCCGAAGCTATCAAGCCTACCACAACTGGGCGCAGTCCCATAAAGGCGCCTTTGATTATGGCACTGTCGTTGTGACGGCTAATAAAATGGCTCGCAATCATAACAAGGATGAATGGCGGGACAACCACAGTAAGCGTGGCTACAATCGACCCAAGCACACTACCAGTAACCACATATCCTATGTAAGTGGCGCTGTTAATACCAATAGGGCCTGGCGTCATTTGCGAAATTGCTACGATGTCGGTAAACATCTGATTTGAAATCCACCCTGAGCCAACTACTTCATTGTGAATCAGAGAGAGCATTGCATATCCTCCGCCGAATCCAAACAGGCCGATTTTTATATATGCCCAAATTAACTTTAAGTAGGTCTCTAGCATTGTTTATTCTTGTTTGGTATTGTTGATGCGCTTGTTAAGGGTCTTAATGTAATATACATAACCGCCCACGGCGCCAAGTATTATATACACGATGGGGTTTGAAATCACTGGTAATCCTGAATATATGGCCAGCGCCACAAATGTGGGTATGAAAATAGTCTTTAAATTTATTCCGGCTGATTTTGCGGTTGTGAGCACTGGGGCCACAATCAGAGCCACTACTGCGGGCCTTATGCCTTTGAATATTTTGCTTATCACCTCGTTGTTCTTTATGGTTTCAGGCGTCAGAAATATGGCTATTGCCAGAATAATGAGAAATGACGGTAATATGGTGCCCAAAGCCGCGGTGATGCTTCCCCTTAAACCTTTAAGTCGGTCGCCTGTCACAACCGATATGTTGACAGCCAGGATTCCCGGCATTGATTGCGCAATGGCCAGCAGGTCGAGGAATTCGGTCTGCTCTATCCATTTGTGCTTCTCCACGATTTCACGTTGGATTATAGAAATCATAGCCCATCCACCCCCAAAAGTGAAAGCTCCGATTTTGAAAAATGTGGTGAATAGTTGTAGATAAATATTACCCATGAAAAACAGTATCTCGTTTCAATTTTAAGTTGATAATGCTGCAAAATTACTGCAAATCGGTGTCTGAGGCAAACTAATGCCTCCCGATTTTATGATATGATGCACTTTGCCAAATTTACCAAAGTGTGGCTTGAAAAGCAAGAATTGCTTTGGGGATGAAACAACCCACAAATGCGGCGAAGGGCTAATGTGTGGGATATAAAGTTTCTGAAATTAGATTTTTTGTTGGCATATAAGTGATTTTTTAACGGATTTTGAGTAATTTTGCATTCAAATAGGTATATTAGAGATTTATGCAGAAAATTAGGAATGTAGCCATCATTGCGCATGTCGATCACGGCAAGACGACATTGGTGGATAAAATGCTTGCTGCCGGCAATCTGTTTCGTGATAATCAAGTGGTTGGTACTCAGATTCTTGACAGTAACGATATCGAAAAAGAGAGAGGCATCACAATCTTGTCAAAGAATGTGTCGATTAACTATAACGGTTATAAGATTAACATCATCGACACCCCTGGACACTCCGACTTCGGTGGCGAGGTGGAGCGCGTGCTCAATATGGCCGACGGTTGCCTTCTGCTCGTCGATGCCTTTGAGGGCCCGATGCCGCAGACTCGTTTTGTGCTCCAAAAGGCATTACAGATAGGCTTAAAGCCGATAGTTGTGATTAACAAGGTGGATAAGCCCAACTGCCGTCCCGATGAAGTGCAGGAGCAAGTGTTTGAACTCATGTGCAATCTTGATGCCAATGAGGACCAGCTCGATTTCCCCACATATTTTGGCTCGGCCAAGAATGGCTGGATGAGCGAAGACTGGCAGAACCCTACCGACAACATCAATGCCGTGCTTGATGGCATTATAAAATACATTCCCGAGCCCAAGCATATCGATGGAGATGCACAGATGCTCATCACTTCGCTCGACTATAGCTCTTATGTGGGCCGTATCGCAGTGGGCCGCGTGCACCGTGGCGTGTTGCGCGACGGAATGGACATTGGCCTATGCAAAAAAGACGGCACAGTGCAGCGTCAGCGCATCAAGGAGCTTCGCACCTTTGAAGGCATGGGACAAAAGCACGTTGAAGAAGTTGGTAGCGGCGACATTTGTGCAATCATTGGCCTTGTGGATTTTGAAATTGGCGACACTGTGGCCGATTTTGCTAATCCCGAGCCACTGCCGCGCATCGCAATCGATGAGCCCACTATGTCGATGCTGTTCACTATTAACGACTCTCCATTCTTTGGCAAAGACGGCAAGTTTGTGACTTCCCGCCACCTTCACGACCGCCTGCAGCACGAGTTGCAAAAGAATCTTGCCCTGCGTGTGGAACGTACCGACAACGACGATGCATGGCTCGTCTATGGCCGTGGTGTGTTGCATCTCTCAGTGCTTATTGAGGAGATGCGCCGTGAGGGATATGAGCTTCAAGTGGGACAACCGCAAGTGATTGTCAAGGAAATTGACGGCGTGAAATGTGAGCCATTTGAAAACCTCACAATCAATGTGCCCGAAGAGTATTCCAGCAAAATGATTGATATGGTCACCCGCCGTAAGGGTGAGATGATTTCAATGGAAACACAAAACGACCGTGTGCACATGGAATTCAAAATCCCGTCTCGAGGCATTATCGGTTTGCGCACCAATGTGCTTACCGCATCGGCTGGCGAAGCCATTATGGCTCACCGATTCCTTGACTACGAGCCGTGGAAAGGTGAGATAGTGCGTCGCAGCAACGGTTCCCTCATTGCAATGGAAACCGGCACTGCCTACGCCTACGCCATCGACAAACTTCAAGACCGCGGCAAGTTCTTCATCTTCCCGCAGGAAGACGTCTACGCTGGCCAGGTTGTGGGAGAGCACACTAAAGAAAAGGATTTGGTGGTTAATGTCACCAAGTCGAAGAAACTCACCAATATGCGCGCCAGTGGTGCCGACGATAAGGTGAAGATTGTTCCGCCAGTGGTGTTCAGTCTTGAAGAGGCTCTTGAATACATCAAGGCCGATGAATATGTGGAGATTACCCCTAGCCATCTGCGTATGCGCAAAATCATTCTTGATGAAAATGAGCGCAAGCGTCAAGCCAAAGCTTCTGGCGAAGATGCGTGAAAGATTGTTGGCTAGTCTTGCTTAACCAGCCTGGCCACGTCGCTTTATTAAAAGAATTCCCCTAGGGAAACAAATAAATGCAACGGCACGAATCGCATAAACGTCTGCGGTTCGTGCCGTTGTTGTTTTGCGGAATTTCGGATTGTGAAATTTATTGCGATTCTTTTGGCAAACCAAAGAAATTTGATTAATTTTGCACAGCAAATGCGAAAGGAACCATTATAGAACGTTCCAATTTTGGAAAGATGCCGGAGTGGTCGATCGGGGCGGTCTCGAAAACCGTTAAACCCTTTGGGTTTCCAGGGTTCGAATCCCTGTCTTTCCGCAAAACGTAAAAACGAGGCTGTACTGAACAAGTGCAGCCTTTTTTGCATAATAATCAAAGCATAATTGATATGGCCTTACTAAAAGAAGACGGAAGGTTGGATATAGAAAGAATCAATCAACTGCCTTATGAAGAACACATGAACGTAATGAGGGATTTGACTCAAGAACAAATAGAAGAGTTCCTTTCCAAAATGCCTTTAAACGAGCCAGAAGGACCTGTAAAGGTTACAATGGTAGATTATACATTAGAAGAAATAGAAAGAAATGGGGTAGTAATATTTGATGATTTATTAAAAAAGATAAAGGAAAATCATGGGCTAAAATGATACAATATTGATTGTTAGGGGCAATCTCGCTGAATAATTGCTTAAGATTTTTTTTGTTTGCAAAATAATGTTATTTTTGTGATTGTAAAACCAAAGCACTATGAAACGAAAGAGCATGAAAATAACCACTAAAATCCCTATGCTGTCCTCGCTAAGCAGAGTGCAGAGGATATTGCTCATTATTGCATGTGGCGCATTCTGTGGATGCGGCGCTTTGTTTTTCTATTTGCTGAGGGCGCACACGTATCTTGGCGATGACTCATCGGCTTGCATTAACTGCCATGTGATGTCGCCATATTATGCAACGTGGATGCACTCAAGTCACTCACGCAATGCCACGTGCAATGACTGCCATGTCCCTCACGAGAATGTTGCGCGGAAATATGCCTTCAAGGCTATGGACGGAATGAAGCACACAGCAATGTTCTTGACCAAGAGTGAGGCAATGTCGCCCAAGGCAGGCTCCTCGGCCGAATCCGTCATTATGGACAACTGCATACGCTGCCACACCGAATTGACAACCGAACTAGCCATGGGCACCAACACCGACATGCGCAAGGCAGTTGACGGTGGCAAAAAATGCTGGGACTGTCATCGCGATGTGCCGCACGGAGGCACCAATTCGCTGGCCTCGGCGCCCGACGCCATTGTTCCGATGCCCAAAACCACAGTACCCGAATGGATTCAAAGAATGAGCAAATAAATATCTACCAACAGCTAAAAACTAATAAAAACACTATACTATGGCAGAAAAGAAATTTAAAACATGGCAGGGGTGGGGCCTCTTTGCCATCAGCATGGTCGCAGTCTTTGTGCTAGGCCTTATTGTCTCGGCTCTGATGGAACGCCGTGCCGAGGTTGCTTCTATTTTTAACAACAGGCAACATCCTATGGCCGACAGCATAGTCGCACGAAACGACTCGTTTGCCATTGATTTTCCTCGTGAATACGAAACCTGGAAGGCTACAATGGACACCACCTTTAAATCAGAGTTCAACAGCAGCAATGCGGTTGATGTGTTGGAGCAGCGCCCCAACATGGTGGTGCTTTGGGCCGGCTATGCATTCTCATGGGACTATACTACTCCTCGCGGTCACATGCATGCCATTGAGGACATGACACGCACTCTGCGCACTGGTGCACCCACTTCTATGACCGATGGCAGTAACCAGCCTGGCACTTGCTGGACATGTAAGTCTCCCGACGTGCCACGCGTGATGGCCGAGAAAGGCGTTGCAAAATACTATAAGGCCAACTGGGCCGCCTGGGGCAGCGAAATTGTTAACCCTATTGGCTGTGCCGACTGTCACGACGCAAGGACTATGGAACTGCACATTTCGCGTCCAGCTCTTAAAGAAGCCTTTGCCCGTCAGGGTAGAGACATCACCAAGGCGTCGCACCAGGAGATGCGTTCACTGGTTTGCGCCCAGTGCCATGTGGAATATTACTTTAAGGACGACCCAAAAACTCCTGAGAAAGACCAGTACCTCACTTTCCCGTGGGATAAAGGATTCACGGTCGAGGACATCGAGAAGTATTATGACGAGACGGGCTATTACGACTACATACACGCACTCTCAAAAACTCCTATCCTAAAGGCTCAGCACCCTGGATATGAAACATCTATGATGGGCATTCATGCTCAGCGTGGCATAAGTTGTGCCGACTGCCATATGCCGTATACCAAAGACGGTGGCGTGAAATACTCCGACCACCAGATACAATCGCCATTGGCTAAAATGGATCGCACTTGTCTCACTTGTCACCGTGAGTCGGAAGAGACTCTGCGCAACAATGTTTATGACAGGCAACGCAAGTGCACCGAGATACGCAACCTGCTTGAGGCCGAGCTTGCAAAGGCTCACATCGAGGCAAAGTTTGCTTGGGAGAAGGGCGCGACAGAGGCTGAAATGAAACCTGTGCTTGCGGCAATACGCAAGGGACAATGGCGTTGGGACTTTGCAGTGGCTTCACATGGAGCTTCGTTCCATGCCCCTCAGGAGATAACGCGCATACTCTCAAATGGTCTGTATTATGCTCAGCAGGCTCGCCTGTCGGTAGCAAAGGTGCTTGCCCATCATGGCTACACAGCAGATGTGCCTATGCCTGACATATCTACCAAGGCTAAGGCTCAGGCATATATCGGACTTGACATGGCCGACAAGGAGCAGAAGAAGGCCGCGTTTATGAAAAACATTCAGCCTAAATGGATTCAGGAGGCTATTAGCAAGGGACGTCTGAAGAGCTTGTAATCACATGTGGACTAAACCTTGGGGATACCGCGAAGGATTAGCCGTGGGGCTAGGACTCTTGGCAGTTGGAACCATGCTGCAATTAAGCATTGGCTCCATCTGCTGGAGTTTGTTTGCCTTCCCGGTCAATATTCTTTTCCTTGTCTTTTATGTAATAATACTCATCGCCCTGTTTGGATTGCGCAGTCATCTGTATTTTGTAAGATGGCTCATGTCGTGGCAATGTGCGTTGCCCGCCATATTTTTAGCAGCCATTGCAACTACGGTGTATGGCATCACATCAGACCGAAACACGCTTTCGGCATGGCCGTTTGTGTTGCTCTACATGTGGCTGACAACCATATTAGGTCTTTTGTCGCTGAAACATTGGCGTAATCCGGCTTTTTTGCTCAACCACCTCGGGCTGTTTGTTACCATCATTTGTGCAACCTTGGGAAATGCCGATGTCCAAAAATTAAAGATGACGGTCCACCAAGGCGAACCTGAGTGGCGTGCTGTAGCCGAAGACGGTAGTGGGGCAATCGCTGAGCTGGATATAGCCATTAAGCTCAATCACTTCTCCATAGATGAATATCCGCCAAAGCTAATGGTAATCAGCAATGAGACTGGACAAACACTGCCTACTGGCAGGCCAGGGGTGATGGTGCTTGACGACTCTGTCATGGCAGGGCATCTGCTCGGACACGACATAAAAGTGGAACGCGTGTTGCCCTATTGTGCGCAATTTATGGGGACCGACACTGTCAATTACGTCCCATGGAGCTACAATGGAGCTACCACAGCGGCACTTGTCTCTATAGATGGCCGGAAAGCCGAGTGGGTGTGCAACGGCTCATATATGTTCCCTTATCGCCCTGTCCGCATCGATAAGAACACCTCGCTGGTCATGCCGGAATGCGAGCCAAGACGGTTTACCTCAAATGTGGATATCTACACTAAGTCGGGCTTATGTCTAAAGAATGTGGAAATTGAGGTGAATAAGCCACTGGCAGCCGATGGCTGGAAAATTTATCAGTTAAGCTATGACAGCACAAAAGGCCGGTGGAGCGACATCAGCGTGTTTGAACTGGTGCGAGATCCGTGGTTGCCATTTGTCTACCTTGGCATTTTCATGCTACTCGGCGGGGCTTTGTGGCTGTTTGTAACTGCAGGAGGAAAGAAAAAATGATAGGTTGGAATGAGTTTATATATTTTGCCATTGCTGCCGTGGCTTTGTGGGCCATTGGTGCTTTCGGGGGCTGGAAAGGTCGCCGGGCAATGGCCTGCGGTGCCACCATATTAGGCATAGCTGTGTTCTTCTCGTTTATTGTTTTATTGTGGATTGGGCTTGAACGCCCTCCATTGCGCACCATGGGTGAAACCCGCTTGTGGTATAGCGCATTCTTGCCGGTTGCGGGTATTGTGGTTTTCATCCGTTGGCGCTATCGCTGGATTCTTGCATTTTCCACTTTGCTGTCGCTGGTTTTCATCTGCATTAATCTTTTCAATCCCGACATCCACAACAAGACCCTCATGCCCGCATTGCAGTCACCGTGGTTTGCACCGCATGTGATTGTGTACATGTTCTGTTATGCCTTGCTTGGGGCGGCCACACTGATGGCCGTTATTGAACTTGTGCAGAAACAAACCGAAAGGCAATATCAGACCCGACTCCAGTCGGTCGATGAGCTGGTGTATGTTGGCTTGGCATTTATGACCATCGGGATGCTATTTGGCGCTCTTTGGGCAAAGGAAGCCTGGGGGCATTATTGGGCTTGGGACCCGAAGGAAACCTGGGCTGCTGCAACGTGGCTTTTGTATTTGGGCTATATTCACTTTCGCATGGCCCGTCCTACCCACGTGAAGTGCGCCATCGGTATTTTAATTGTGGCATTCTGCTGCTTGCAAATGTGCTGGTGGGGAATAAATTATCTGCCTTCGGCACAAGGCGTCTCAGTGCACACATATAATATTGGCTGATGCACTGTAGCCACTTTTACTTGCCACTTATTTTGATGGCGTGATGTTGAGCAGTTCCTTAACTTCGGTAGCGCTGATTCCGTGTTCTTCGGCGAGTTTTATGTCACGCGTCATGTCATCAGTGCTGAATCTCAATTTGTTAAGCAAAGCACGGAGCAGGTAAAGGTAGCCATCGTTGCTGTCGATTTGCAACCCGCTGCGAATGTCCTCCTCCGCATCATTAAGCCGTTTCATCATTAAGTAACAATGCGCCCTGTTGGCCAAAATCGAGGTTGACGGGCGCACTTTTATTATTTTAGAATAGTTGTCGGCCGCTTTGGCATAATTTCCGCTCACCTCATTGAGCTTGCCAAGCCCTTCTTGCGCCAATGCCGAATTCGGATTTATCTTCATGATTTCCATGAACAAGTCTTCGGCTTTTTTATAGTCGCGCTGCTGGATTGAAATGATGCCCAGGTTGTATCTCGATTCCGTGTCATTAAGGTCGAGTTCGGCCACTTTTGCATAGTCCCTTTGCGATAGTTCTATGCTGTCGACGGCCATATAGGCAGCAGCCCTGTTGAGCAGAATGGTAACAGCATTTGGGGTCATGTCAAGGGCAAGTGTATAGTTCTTAATGGCCTGCTCCACCTTTCCCTGATACCGTTGCAGGGTGGCTATGTTTGATAGCAGCAACGAGTTGTTGTGGTTGGTCGGGTCTGCTTTTATGGCATTACGCAGCAGACCTTCTGCCTTTGCCCATTCCTGTGCCTTTATGCACAATTGGGCTGAATCTATGTAGCTGTAGTATACTCCCGAAGTATCGACCATCACATTGCGCGATTTAGCTCCAGTTGCCACTGTTTGTTTTGGCTTCTCTCCTCGTGGGATACGCATATTTTTATCATTTATTGAATTGACAACCTGCGCATTTGCTATTGCAAATGCAAGCATTGCTATAAGTAAGGTAAAGTGTTTCTTGTTCATTTCGTGATTACATTAAGAGCCACCAAAACACACATAATGTTTTGGCTTGCAAAATTACTATGAAATTTGTTTACAGAATTGCCTGTTTAGCATATTTTTAATTACTTTGTAACTTAAAATCAAATACAATCAGGTTGGTATGCTTTTAAATCTCATTTTACTTCAGTTGAAAGGGGGAGTTGATACAATAGCGGCAAGCAAGGTGCAGGCTGCTACCGATACGATTAGTGCCAAGGTGGATTCACTGGTTGCCCTCTCGCCCGATAAACTTGCCGAGGGCTTGTCGAATTTCAACTGGAATGGCTTGATAGAGAAATTCAGTGCCGACATAATTACATTCGGCCTCAAGTTGCTTGCAGCCATACTGGTGTTTTGCATTGGCAAACTGATAATCAACAAGCTGCATGGCGTGATACGCAATGTGATGATTCGGCGCGATATAGACCGCTCGTTGGCCACATTCTTGTTGAGCTTGTTTAAAATAGCCTTTTTATTCCTGCTTGCCATTACGTCGATAGGCATAGTCGGCATTGAGACCAGCTCGTTTATCGCAGTTTTTGCCTCGGCCGGTGTGGCTATTGGCATGGCATTGAGCGGCACGTTGCAGAACTTTGCCGGTGGTGTGCTAATTCTCCTGGTGAAGCCTTATAAGGTGGGCGACTACATTGAGTTTAACGGCAATAAGGGCTTTGTGAAGGAAATCCAGATTTTTAACACAATCATAACCACCTATAACAATGAGGTGATAATCATCCCCAATGGCGGATTGTCGACAGGTACCATCAACAACTACACGACACAAAAATACCGCCGTCTGGAATGGCACATATCAATCGCTTACGGTGATGATGTGGATGTTGCCCGCAAGGTGGCGCTCGAGATTTTAAGGGCCGACAGCCGAGTGGTCAAAAAATATATCGACAACAAGGATTTTGAAACGAAAATAGATATCCCCGAAGTTAAAGATCTTGATGAGAATCAAATAAAGCAACTCTCTTGGTGGCAACGCATTATCCATCATCACAAGGTAGTGAAGAAAAAAGCTGCTGAGTGGAAAATAAACCAAGTGGAAGAACGCGTTAAGCGCATCCCGCGCAAGGACTGTTCGCCCACGGTTGGGCTTGAAAGTCTGGCCGACAGTGCAATAGTGCTGATAATTCGTGCATGGGCAAAAAACGATGATTACTGGAAGGTGTACTACGATGTGAATGAGAAAATCTACAAGCAATTCCCAGCCAATGGGCTCAATTTCCCATTCCCACAAATGGATGTGCACGTCAGCAACGGCAACAATTGAGAAGCATCATAGTTTAACACGCCACAGCCTTTAAGTGGGCGTTAGGGCGTTGCCCGGCTTGTGTGCAGAGCAAAATGTGCATTGATTTTGCGTGCGCTTAATTGACTGCAAATTATTTTGATTTGCAACGTAATTTCATTAATTTTGTGGAAGATTATGGGGTAGGGGCTTTTATATGCATTCCAGGCGCACATAACTGTTTGACTTTATGTGATATAAATTAGCAGGGACTCTCTTGTCCCGACTCATTATGCCATTAGAGGCTTGCCGCTTAACAGAGCAGGCACTCTTGATAAGGCGTAGCTGGCTTTGGACTGAAACCGCGCATTTTGCAGCGGCTGTTTTCAATGAGCCACAATGGTTGATTCAAACCGTCCCATTTTCAATACGACAGGTGCAAGCGAGCGCATGTCGCCATCATTTGCCAATAAAAAATAACATAAATGATAAGTAAATGGAACGTATTGCCCATTACATCAAACGATCAGGAGGACGAGGCCCGGCTCGCAAGCCAATTTGCGAAAAGCCAGGCCATTGCTCGTCTGCTGGTGTTGCGTGGCATAAGGACACGGGAGGAGGTGAAAGATTTCTTCTACCCGTCGCTAAGCCAGCTGCACGATCCCTTCTTGATGCGCGACATGGACAAGGCTGTAACACGGTTGAACCGAGCCTTGGGGGCAAAAGAAAAAGTAATGGTCTATGGCGACTATGATGTTGATGGAACCACGGCTGTAGCGCTGGTATACCGCTACCTCCAGAATTTTTATTCAAATCTGGTGTATTATGTGCCCACGCGCGATGACGAAGGCTATGGCATATCGCTGCAGAGCATCGATTATGCGGCAAGTATTGGCGTAAAGCTAATCATCGTGCTCGATTGTGGCATAAAGGCTGTTGACGAGATCGCTTATGCCAAGTCGAAAGGAATTGATTTCATTATTTGCGACCATCATGTCCCCGACGACGTGCTACCCGATGCGGCGGCAATCCTAAATCCCAAACAGAAGGGCGACAGCTATCCCTACAAAGGTCTGTCGGGATGCGGTGTGGGCTTCAAGTTCATGCAGGCATTCTCGAAAAGCAACGGCATAGGGCAGCTCTACGACCTTGAGAGCCTGCTTGACCTGCTTGTGGTGAGCATAGCAGCCGACATTGTGCCTATCACTGGCGAGAACCGCATATTGGCATATTATGGCTTGAAACGACTTAACTCAAACCCAAATGTGGGGCTTCGCAGCATAATAAGGCTTTGCGGGCTCAACAACCGCGAAATCACAATCAGCGATATCATTTTCAAAATCGGACCCCGAATTAACGCCTCGGGACGTATGCAGTCGGGGTTGGAGTCGGTGGAACTGCTGGTTACCAAAGATCCGTCGGACGCCTATGAAATCAGCAAGACAATCGACCAGTACAACAAGGACCGCAAGGAGCTTGACCGGCAAATCACCGAAGAGGCCAACGCCATTATCGAAGACCACATCCAGCAAATAAAGGAAAAAAGGCCTATTGTGATATACAATCGCAAGTGGCACAAGGGCATCATAGGCATTGTGGCTTCGCGCATAGCCGAGTTGTATTTCCGTCCGTCGGTGGTGCTCACATATTCCGACGATGGCATTGTAATAGGCTCATCGCGCTCGGTTCGCGGTTTCGACATATATTCAGCCATCAAATCGACGCGCGACTTGCTCGAGACCTTTGGCGGCCACACCAATGCTGTGGGGCTGTCGCTTAAGGAGGACAACGTCGATGAGTTCCGTCGTCGGCTCGAGGAGTATGTGGAGTCACACATAACCCAAGACCAGGTGACTCCACAGGTTGATATCGACTGCGAGCTTGACTTTGCCGATATAAATCCGGAATTTCTGCGCTACCTGCGCATGTTTAATCCGTTTGGCCCCGACAACCAGAAACCGGTCTTTGTCACACGCAACGTCTATGATTTCGGAACAAGCAAACTGGTGGGAAGAAATCTTGAGCATATAAAATTTGAGCTTGTCGACAGCCAGTCCGACAACATAATGAACGGTATCGCTTTCAACATGTCGAAATACTTCGACTACATAAAGCAGCATAAGCCGTTTGACATCTGTTACACTATAGAGGAAAACAAACACCGCAACAGCACATCAGTGCAGTTGCAAATCAAGGGTATTAGGATTTATGAGTGACGTTCCCGACATTCATGCCATACTTAAGAAGTATTGGGGCTATGATGAATTCAGGGAGATGCAGGCCGATATCATCAATTCGATTCTCGGCGGCAACGACACGCTTGGGTTGATGCCCACAGGCGGCGGCAAGTCGATAACCTTTCAAGTGCCTACTATGGCTGTCGACGGTATGTCGCTTGTGGTGACCCCAATCATTTCACTCATGAAAGACCAGGTTGACAACCTGGTGGCTCGCGGCATTAAGGCCACGTATATGTACGCGGGGTTGTCGATGTCGGAGGTTAGACGCACATACGAAAAATGCATCAATGGCAAATACAAGTTTTTGTATGTGTCGCCTGAGCGTCTTGGCTCCGACACATTCGTCGACCGCTTGAAGCAAATGCCGGTCAAGCTGATTGTCGTAGATGAGGCTCATTGCATTTCGCAATGGGGATACGATTTCCGGCCATCGTTTTTGAAAATCGCCGAGGTGCGTAAGGTTTTCCCCAAAGTCCCTGTACTCGCATTGACAGCTACGGCTCCGCCAACTGTGGTGACCGATATCATGCGGTCGCTTAACTTCAAGGCACCCAATGTGTTTCGCAAGAGTTTCTCGCGCCCCAACATATCTTATGTGGTGCGCCACACCGAGGAGAAAATGGCCGAAATGGTACACATCCTGTCATCGGTGGGAGGCAGTGGCATAGTGTATGTGAGAAGTCGCAGAAAAGCCAAGGAAATTGCCGATATCTTAATTGCGTCGCGCATCAGTGCCGATTTTTATCATGCAGGTCTGTCGATTGAGGAAAAAAACGATAAGCAGAATAAGTGGAGTAGTGGAGTTCGCCGGGTAATGGTGGCAACCAATGCCTTTGGCATGGGTATCGACAAAGCCGATGTGAGAATCGTGGTGCACGTCGACGTTCCCAACTCAATAGAAGAATACTATCAGGAGGCCGGACGGGCTGGGCGCGACGGGAAACGGTCGTATGCCGTGCTGCTGGTCAAACCCACCGACAAGCGTACACTTGCGCGCCACATAACCGACTCTTACCCCGAAAAAGACTTTATAAGGCGTGTGTATGAACTGACAGGTGATTTCTTAAACGTAGCAGTTGGCGAGGGATATCAGCGCGTGTATGACTTTAATTTCACCTTGTTTTGCCGCACGTATAAATTGCCGATTCTACCCACCCATAGTGCCCTTCACATTCTCACGCAGGCCGGTTACATAGAGTTTGTGGAAGAGATAGAGACACAGTCGCGGGTTATGATTTTGGCCGAGAAGGAGGCGCTTTACAACATCCCCACCACAGTCCCGCAGGCCGATACGGTGCTACAGGCGTTGCTGCGCACCTATTCCGGGCTGTTTGCCGATTATGTTTATATCAATGAGGCCGTGATTGCCTACCGCTACAACTTGACTGAAGAAACCATATATTCGGCATTGCTGGAACTGACCCGATTGCACATACTGCACTATGTGCCACGCAAGCGCACTCCTTATGTGGTATATACCACATCGCGTGAGGAAGCGCGTGATGTGCTCATACCCATAGCCGTTTATGAGGATTTGAAAAAACGTATGAGCCAACGCATTGATGCCGTGGTTAACTATGCGTTCAACCCGGTGGATTGCCGTGAGAACACAATGCTCAGGTATTTTGGAGAAAACAAAAAAGACACATGTGGGCATTGCGACGTGTGCATTGACCGTCGCAAGCGTACCGACCACACTCCAGCCGATGTGCAAGAGGGCATCCTTTATATGGCTCAAGTAAAGCCACGCAAGGCGCGTGAATTTGTGGAAACTCTGTCGTTCCCGGCCGATGAGGTTTATTCTACTTTGGCCTTTCTTGTCGACGAGGGATTCATTAAGCATCAAGCCGACGACACCTACGTTAACCCTAAGCCGCTTGACTGATGGATTGCTATTCCCACTTGTAGCGGTGGTTTTATAGCAATTCACTGTTCAATAAGTAGCGCGCGCATAACAACAGCGGCTGTCGAACCTTTTCGGTTGACAGCCGCTGCCTATTGTTCAACAATTGTAATAGTGTGTCAGAATCTGAAACCAATAGTGGCCGACACGCGGTCGCTATTGTTCTTCACTTCGCTGTAGATTGACGGTGCAGCATCGGTGCCCAGTGTGGGAGGGGTTACGTGATACTCGCTCTTGCAATTCTTATGCACGTAGGCAACATCGAGGTAGAACGACTTATATCTGTAACCCATACCGCAAGTGACGTATTGCGTGGTCTTGTCGAACTGATATGAAGTGTTGTTCGACGTTGTGGTTATTTCCATCTGATTGTTGGCAACCACGCTCTTCACCGGCGAGTTTTGCGTTGAGTAACCAGCCCTTACGCTAAAGTTTGGCGTAAGCCTGTATTCGCCACCTATTCTGAGGATGTGTGTTGGCTGATAGTAGCTTTTAATGTTGTTGGTGGTAGCTTGGTCATAGTTGCGGCTCTCGTCGCCTATGCGCATCGTGCTGTTGGCCACATATTCGTAGTCAAAGCTCAGAATTGCCGATTGACCAATCACGCCAGCCAAACTACCTATAAAGCGCCATGGGGTGCTTATTGTATAGCGCGACTCATCAGCATATCCCTCATCGCCCGATTCCTTGCTGCCTTTATATGAGAAATTTTGGCCCGAAGTATTGGTTCCACTCATCATGAAGCTGCTGTAAGTCTTATAAGTGTCTTTTAAGCTATAGAATGTGGGGGTGTGGAACGCCAAGCCAATGCGTAGCTCGTTGACGGGCTTGACTATCACGCCGAGCTTGAAATTGTATCCTGTGCCACTTGTGCTCAGGTAGTTCTCAAAACCGTAGTCGGCTGTTCCTATCGCCATATTGCCATTGTTGGGACTGTCGTACACGTAGGCGTTGTTTAGGGTTTCACCATAGTATTGGTAAGATGAGTAGCTCAGGTCGGTAATCCCGAACCCGAATCCCCAGTACACCTTGTTCTTGATGTTGCCGCCTAAGTTGATGCTATATTCATCTGTATGGCCGCTTTGCACCACCTCATATTCAGCGGTTCCGGTTGTACCGTTGCCATAGAGGCCTTGAAGCGAACCGTCGCTGCGCCCATTAATTATATATGAGTCATAGGCTAGAATGCCCATCCATGGGGCGTAGCTGTCATAATATGGGTTGAATGTGCATTTGTCGTCTTGGTCATATTTGAATGTCAAGTCGTTGGCTGTATAATTCATGTGGTTGGTTGCACCGGCAATGTAATTTGACAGCGACGTAGACAAGTTGCCGATGTTGCCACGGAAACGGCGGTTGTGTGAATTCAAGCGGTTGTATGAGAATCCCCAGTTGATATATGGCATGACATCGCTGTTTAGCTTCATCGAACCCACATATCCAAAATTGTTGCAGTTAAATTTAGTGGCATTGTCGGTATTGTTCGACGTCTTCGACTGGTTGAAGTCGAGATTAAGCGTCAGGCTAAGGTCGCTGCTGCGATACACGCCTATGCCGCCAGGATTTTGTGTGAGTGTCGACAAGTCGCCGCCAAGTGCGCCGTAAGCGCCGGCCATGGCCGTAAACCGCGATGTGCCGCGCAACTCTGTTTGCGATGATTGCAAAACGTCAAATGCCGCTTGGGCATTCATTATAAGGGGTAGACCGCAAGCCAGCAGTCCAAGAGCTTTCTTTTTCATTATAGTCAAAAAAATGTTGTGTAAATTGTTTCAAGATTTAAATGAGTTGGTGCTGTGCTACGGTTTAGCGCCGATGGCCGCCACCGCCTGAGAAGCCTCCGCTGTGGCCACCGCCACCCGAGAAACCGCCACCACCAAACGAGCCGCTGCTTGATCCGCCCCATGAGCGGCTACCGCCCCAGCTGCTTGACGATGAATTGCTGCGTGTGGTGTTCCAGCTCGAAGATGACCGGCTGCTGTTGCTGACCGACTCTGTGCTGCGGCGTTGAGTGCTTGGAACATACACTCTGCTCGCTGTCGACGAGCTGTTGTTGGACGCGGGTCTGCGACCCATACTGCTCACATTGCCCACATTGGCGCGGTTCATGTTGCCGGCGTTGTTGGTGGTGTTCACATTACCAGTGTTCGACGATGCTCCGCGATGTCCGGTCACGGTTGTTGTCCTGACTCCGCCATTGCTGGTGCTGCCAGAATTATTGTTGTAGTTGAAATTGCGATTGTTGCTGCTGATGTTCATCGGACGGCGTCCTGCCACAGAATTGCTTCCGTTGGCCGAGGCATAACCACTGCGGCCACTGTTGCCTGAAGCATAGCCCATGGGGCGGCGTCCGCCCTCGTTGCGGCTGTTCCATCCGTGGCCTCTGCCCCAAGCCCAATCGTTTGGACGTGGGCCAGGTCCTCCCCAGCCCCAATGGTGACCGGGACCATCCCAACCCCAATGGTAGCCAGGTCCTCCCCAGCCCCATCCCCAGCTGAATAGGGGATCATACCATCCCCAGCTCCAACCGGCATACCAGTGTGGGCCATACCAGCTTGAGTAGAACCAAGGATCGTAGTAAGAATACGACCAGCGGGGGCCATACCATCCACTCCAGCCCCAACCGATGCTGGGACCCCACCAACTTGAGCCTATGGTCAGGTTGACGGTGGGAGCGCTGTCGTAGTATAAGGTAATCAGGTCGTTGTCGTTAGAGTTGATTACAATGTCGGGATTGTAGAAACGCTCAATGCGCTGAGTGTTGGAAAAGTCACCTTGATTTTCATCTAGCGCGCTGGCATATCCCGTGGTGTCGTAGTACTCATAGCCGTTGCGGCGATTGTATTCATCCACATCACGGCCGTTGACAATGTTGGAACCGCTCTGAATGGTCACTTTATATGGCTGGCTGCCAGTAACAACAACTCGCTGCGGCTGGCTTTTAACTTGAGTGGCCGCAGGTTTCAATATTGTCTTTTCTCCGTTGTCTTTTTTCGCGTCGTAATACACATCATCATAGTCTTGCGACCACGCTGGCATTGAGGCACCGCTCAATGCGATCAGGCCTAGTAATGTCAATAATCTGTACTTCATAATATAATAACGTTTTTTTATGTCAGTGTTTCGTTTTATCTCACGTTTAGACCACTTGGCTTTTTGAAAGTTTAATTTCCAAGCACTAAGTTAAGCAGATTTTGCTTTACAATTGCAGTCCTCAAAGGCTTTTTAATGCGTGTTTCACTTTTTTTATTACATTGAGCCACATGAAAAAAGCCTTTATATTATGAAAACAAGCAAAAAGCGTGCTTACTGCACGGACAGGTTGGATTTTTAACCTATTTTGTACCTCAAGAGTCGACTCTCGTGGCAAAAAGACATGAATTGTGGAGCTTGGGCGCTTTTGCATGTCGTTGATAATGACTACCTTTGCGGCAGTAAATCACAGAAAGAATTATAATGATAAATATAGGTGAATTCAATGAGCTCAGTGTGAGCCGATTTGTTGATTTCGGCTGCTATCTTGCTGATGCCGACGGCGATGAAGTGCTTCTGCCAAAGCGATACTTGAATGGAGATGAGACGGTTGGCGACAGCCTCACGGTCTTTGTTTATAACGATTCTGAAAACCGCCCGGTTGCCACCACCGAGAAGCCCACGGCTGTTGTTGGCGACTTTGCCCTAATGCGCGTCAAGGCAGTCAACAACATAGGTGCGTTTCTTGATTGGGGGCTGGTGGCCAAAGACTTGCTGGTGCCTTTCAGGGAGCAACGCGTTGACATGAAAGTAGGGCGCAGCTACATTGTCCACGTGTATCTCGACAAAGCCACCGACCGTGTGGTGGCATCGGCTAAGCTCGACAGATTTATCGACAGTAGTAAACCAAACTACTATCATAGGCAGAAGGTGGATTTGCTTGTGACACAACGCACCGAAATCGGCTATAAGGTGATTGTCGACGGCCGCCACTGGGGAATGGTTTATCAAAGCGAGACTTATCGCAACATCAACATAGGTGACCACTTAGAAGGTTATGTGAAACACGTGCGCCCCGATGGCAAGGTTGACGTGACGGTTGAAAAAATAGAGCGCATGCGTGTGGGCGACTTGTCGGGCACAATCATTGATTATCTGAAAAGCCATGGCGGAAAGATGTCGGTCACTGATAAGTCAACGCCCGAGGAAATAAGGAATGTGTTCAATTGCAGCAAAAAAGACTTCAAGAAAGCCATTGGTCAGCTATATCGTGAGCATCAGGTGATTCTCGAACCCGACTCCGTGGCAATAGCCAAAAGTTGAAAAGTCGCATTAACAGTCTCTTGACCAAGAGACCAGCACACAAACATATTGGCAAACAAGAATCTATTATCTATTGCCCTTTGATGGCTGTGGGTCAGCTAAATGGGCTTGCGCCTGAACTGCTGTGGCGTCATTCCTGTGTGGGCCTTGAAATATCGGCAGAAAAACGAATCGTCGCTGAAATGAAATTCCCAGGCAAGTTGTTTCGACGATTCGGTGCCGGCGCTTAACCGTTGCTTCAATTGCAGCACCACATAATGGTCGATAATGCTCTTGGCGGTCTGCCCGGTCTTTTGGCGCACCACGGTGTTAAGGTATTTAGGCGTGATGCAAAGGGCATCGGCATATTGCCGCACTTCACGCATTTCACGGTAATGCTGGGTTACCATGTCCATAAACCTATTGAACAATAACTCTCTCGCATTGGTGACGTTACCTGCATTGACCTTATTCGGGTAGCGGCAAATATAGTCATAAAATCCTATGAAGAATGCCTTTAGCATCAGAGTGACTAGCCGATCTAGGCAATTGCAATCATTCTGCTCAAAATACACCTTTAGCATGCTGAAAAGCCGCTTGTGTATCTCTCTCACCACATCAGAATCGGTGCGGCAACGGTCGCTGCGCAACAGCGAATACACAGTATGTTCTAATTGAAAGCTGGCTTCACGCAGCACTTCGGAAGCAAACATCAAAGCCTCGGCCATAAATTCATTATCACTGCTACGAAGCATTACCACATCATCGGGAAATATGATTATTGCATCGTCAGGGCCAATGGTCCAGTCGGTCATGCTCACATTTATTACGGCATGACCTGACAGACATCTTATAATTGCGCCCATACCAGGCACTGACAGTTCCTGGCGCCAGTGGTCGAGGCGTGTCTTTATAAGGGCCACTGTGCTGATGATTGGAGGGGCTTTGCGATTCTTTGTTCTCATATCAGCCACAAAAATAAGGTATAAATTTCAATTTTTGGCGTTTATGTTCCCTAATATCCCATTACTGGAGCATAATTTCAAATTCATACGTGTGGCGTAGATAGTAATTTTGCACTCGAAAAAAGTGTAAAATATAATGAACAAAATTTCAAGAATCATTCTATCGCTGATTACGGTGTCGGCTATGGGAACTGTGCAAGCCCAAACTGCGCTGAAACTGAGCGTTGACTCAATGTTTTCTCTGCTCGAACGTAACAACACCGCCCTCATTGCAGGCAAATCGCAAGTCGAAGTGGCCGAGTGTGGCATAGAGGTGGCTAAAGATGCCCGCCTCCCCGACATCGACGCATCGCTGCAACTCAGTTACATAGGCAATGCGCTTATGACCGATCGTGACTTTTCAAACGCCAAGGGCCTGAGCTCGCCTCACTTTGGCAATGCTTTGCACGTGCAAGTGGTGCAACCGCTGTATGCAGGCGGAGCCATCAGCACAGGCATAAAGATTGCCGGAATTAACCGCGACTTGGCCGTGGCAAACACCAACCTCACCCGCAATCAAGCGCGTTATGGCGTGCTCTGCCAGTATTTGGAGCTGTATCGCATCGACAATGCCATTTGTGTGGTCGACAGCAACATCACACTGGCTCAGCGTCTTATCGACCAAATAAGCGTGAAACACAGCCAAGGCGTGGCGTTGAGCAACGACGTGACTCGGTATCAGGTGCAGCTTGAGTCACTCAGGCTTAAGCGCACCACACTGGCCAACCGCCGACGCGTGGCTTGCCATCAGCTTTGCAGTGCCTTGGGGTTGAAACAAGACGTCAGCCTGATACCCGATTCAAGCGTAGCCAATATTGCCAATGTGGATGCATCAGAAGCAATGTGGCAACAAACCGCTTCGAGTGGGGCATTGCAACTGAAGCTGTCGCGGCTCAACGAGCAAATGTGTAGCCAGCAATTGCGTCTGGCCCGCAGTGAGATGCTGCCAAGTGTGGCCCTGGTGGCGGCCAATAATTTCGACGGTCCTTTCACCTACGACCTTCCGCCAGTGAATAAAAACATCAATGTGTGGTATGTGGGACTAGGGGTAAAATATAGCCTAAGCTCACTCTACAAGGGACGCCGCAAAGTGCGCCAAGCCGAGGCCGCATTGCGGCAGTCGCAAGATGCCACAACGCAGACGTCGACAGCCGTGGGCGACGCAATGCAGCAGGCCTGCGTGGCATTTAGCCAAGCAAAATCAGAACTTGTCACACAGCAGCGTCAGGTGCAGCTGGCCAGGCAGAATTATACCGTGATGAATGACCGGTATACCAACCAGCTAGTGCTAGTCACCGACATGATAGATGCGGCCAACACGTTGCTCAATGCTGAAATCCTTGAAGTGGACGCGCGCATTGGAATAGCCCAAGCCTATTATAGCATGAAATACATTGCAGGAGATTTATAATTTTCAACAACGAAATCAAGTCAACAACGATGAATAAGAAACAAATCAAGAGAGTTTATAATGCAGTGGTTATTCTGCTGCTTGTGGGATGTCTGGCCTATGTGGGAAGCCGTTTTATGCATTGGGGTGATGTGGAGTGGACCGACGATGCGCAAGTGCATCGTCACATAGCCCCCGTCAACACGCGTGTGCAAGGCTTCATCAAAAAAGTGTGCTTCACCGACTATCAGCATGTTCGCCAAGGCGACACTTTGGTGATTATTGAGGATGCTGAATACCAATTGCAGCTCGCCAAGGCCCTGGCCGGATACCGGGGCACGCGCACCGGATCGCAGATAGTGAGTGCTGGAATGAACACCACGGCAAGCCGGGTAGACGTGGCTTCGGCAGGAATTACCGAGGCAAAGGCCAATATGGACAATGCCAAGCGCGAACTTGACCGCTATGAGGCTCTTCTGGCAAAGGATGCCGTAACGCGACAGCAATATGATGACGTGCACACACGCTACCTTTCGGCTGTTGCCCGATATGAGCAGGCTTCGCAACAGCGCAAGGCCGCTGCGCTTGTGAGTCATGAGCAGGCACAGCAACTCAATCAAAACACGCAGAATGTGAGTGTGGCCGAGGCAACTGTTAACTTGGCCCGGCTCAACTTGTCATATACGGTGATAACTGCGCCATGCGACGGCGTGATGGGGCGAAACGATTTGCAAGTGGGGCAGCTTGTGCAACCCGGTCAGCAGCTGGCCTCGGTGGTGAGCGACTCAAGGTTGTGGGTCGTAGCCAACTATCGTGAGACGCAAATGCGTCACATAGCAGTGGGAAGCAAGGTTACATTTACCGTTGATGCAATAGGTGGTGTTGAATATCAAGGCGTGGTGCAATCTATTTCGCCGGGCACTGGTGCTAGTTTCTCTTCGGCACCGGTCGACAATGCTACTGGCAACTTTGTGAAAGTGGAACAGCGTGTGCCTGTGCGCATTGTGCTCACTTCGACAAATAGCAAAGAGGCCGTTTCACGCCTCAAGGCAGGGCTTAACGTCGAAACCACAGTTAAATATTAAGCATCAATGGCACCTCCAATTCCAATGGGCGGACCATTTGTCATGCCCATGTATCGCAATTTCGTGCCTAAAGTGGTGCGGCCGTGGATTTATCTGCTTTTTGCTGCCTGCTTTTTGCTCACAGGATTCTTCTACTTGGGATCGGCCGGTTACATTGCAGGCTCCCGTTCGCTCATGCGTGAAGACGTGATGTTCATAGGCATGTGCAATGTGATTGGCGTCAACATGCCTTTCCCGTTCTTGTTCAGGTTTAAGTTTCGCTTCACCAACCGCCAGCTGTTGCTGACAGCGGCAATAGGCCTGGCCGTATGCAACGTGCTCGCCACTGTGGTGACCTTTGTGCCCGCTTTGTGTGTGCTTGCATTCATCTCTGGTTTCTTGAAGTTGTGTGGCACGTTTGAATGTATGTCCACCATCCAGTTGTGGCTTACCCCCAAGCGCGACTTCTCGGTGTTTTTCCCGTTGCTCTATATCCTTGTGGTTGGTGACATGTATTTGCAGGGATGGCTGGCTCCAACCGTCACCTACTATTGCGGGTCATGGGAAAACATGAATTACCTGATTGCGGGCATAATGCTCACCGTAGCTATTTTGGTGTTTTGCCTGACTCATAATTTCCGATTCATGAAACCGCTGCCGCTTGTTAGCCTTGACTGGCTTGGATGTGTGCTGTGGTCGCTGCTGATGATGGAATTTGTGTTTATTTTCAACTATGGCGAGTATTTCAACTGGTTCGACAGTCCATTGTGGCGTCAGGCTATTGTGGCTTTTGTTGTCACTCTTGTGCTGACCGTGTTGCGCATGCGCCGCATCCGCCATCCCTACATAGCACCTGGGGCTTTTACATACAAGACACTCCTTCCGCTTTTGGCTTTGTTTTTTGTGGCCGAGTGGCTTTGCTCTACACCCAAGGTATTGCAAAATGCCTTTACCGGCAGCGTTCTTCATTGGAACACACTCACAGTGTCACGTTTTGAGTTATATGCCTGGTGCGGCAATCTCTTAGGTTGCCTTTTCACACTGTTGTGGATTAAGGTTATGCGCATGAAATATACCACGCTTCTTATTATAGGAGGTGTTGCAATGCTTGCCTATCAGGTGATGATGTATTTAATGGTAATGCCTGGGCTCAACATTGAGCGTTTCATTGTTCCTGTGGTGTTGCGTGCATTTGGATACGCAATCTATTTCACCGCACTCACCATCTATTTGCAGGAAATAATGCCATTTCAGCATTTCTTCATGGGGCTTACCATCACTGGCCTTATGCGCAATGGCACCGTGGGCTCTATGATGTCGGGGCTCTATGGTTACGCAATGCGATTCAGTATGGCCGATAATGCCGTGCGCGCCATGCCTTACGACACCACACAGTTGTTGCTCGTGAGCATCAAGCGTCTGTATGGCTTTACTTGTCTGCTTGGGGTTGCATTTGTTGTCGTTCTCTTGCTCTACAACGTGCAGCCGGTGCGCAGCACACTGAAGAAAATGCCTTACTGGAATGTCCTTGGTCGGCACATGCGTCGCTTGCTGAGGCACGAGGCCCGCGCCACCAGTGATTGATGGTGCTTCCTCTAATCATCTAAAAGAGAATATAAACGCCTACTTGGCTGAAACCTATACACACAAGCGGCCGCTGCCCTCAAAGAAATGGGCAGCGGCCGCCGTTTGTTATTGCTTTATCGGATTATGCCTGTTGTGGCATGCCGATGATGGACTGATTCGTTATTTGATGATTACGCGTTGAGCGACGGTCTTGCTGGCAGTAGCCACTTTCACCACATACACGCCTGTTGCCAATGCGCTTGTGCCTATTGTGGCTTGGGTAGCATTGGGTGTTGCTGCAGCCACCTGGGCACCATTTATGGCATATATGGCCACGCTATTGATAGCCTCGGGGGCAATCACCTTAACGGCTTCGGCATCAGCCTTGATGGTGATGTTGCTTGCTGCAATCTCATCCACACCTGTGATGATGATGTCGTCGAGCGAAGCTTTTTGCTCTTCGTCGTTGTAGTGCACATACTTAAGTCCGTCGAAATAGAAGTCGCCAGACCACGCTGCACGCGGATTCTCAGGATCATCATCCTCAAATTCGCTGATGTAGCCTCTCCACAACCACACTGCATCGAATTGCCACAGACCAGCTACAAGTTTGTTCTCGCCAGATACGATTTCGCAAGAATCCTTGTTGACATCCCATGTAACGATATCCCATCCGCGGAAGTCCATTTGCTTCTTAGTGTAACGCTTAACTGTAGCATTGTCGCTGCGGTCGCGAACGCTGATGCCAGCATAGTTGTTAGAACCGTCGGCAAACACATTGTATTGAATGACTGCGTTCTTTCCATCAGTATAATACTTCACGCCACTCTTCTTGTAGATGCGCAGACCCCAATATGGGTTGGTGTCGGTGTTGGTCTCTGGGTCAAACTGATAGTGAACGAGGAATGAACGGTCAATGTCGCTGCTGCTAGTGAAAGTGGTGTTAATCATGCTTTGGTCTTCAGCCGAAGTGAAGCCCTTTGACGAGCCTGAACCAGCAGGGCCAAACCACTTGTTGATATTGTCATCGTTGTCAGTGTCGATGGGGCTCGAATCCTTTACAGTGCGATACTCAGAGAGGAACTTGAACACTTTGCCTTCCGATACATTGCCCGACAAATCCTTGAAGCCACCCTTTACAGTCACCTTGAAGCACTGGTCAAGGGGCAGGTCTTTGTTGAGGTAGAGGTGCAGAACCGATGCATCGCGCACCACCATGTGGGTGAGTTTGCCGTCGTAGCGATTGCCGTCCTTGTCTTCCAGCACAATTGCATCGGTAGCATCGTCTTCGTTCCAATCGAGCTCTTCGTTGAACTCAACACGTATAACCGGACGCTGAGTGAAGAGCATAGTCGAGTTCTCGGCCGGAGTGGTGCTCTTGATGTAAGGAGCCTCTACGTCGGCCGGAATAGTTGAGAATGCAAACACATAGTTGCCACCTTCTTTGCCGTCGCCGTCGCCGTCAAGATATTGGTCGGTTTGTGAGTTCTTGGCCACGCTGCCGTCGATTGTGATAGTGTAGTCCATCTCGTCGAGCAGCTTGGTCAGGTTCACACGCAAAGTGTAGTCGTTGTCCCAGCTCAGGGTAACATTTCCGCTGTTGTTGATGCTGAAGGCCTTCTCCACGGTCTCCTTGTTCATCTTGCGCGAGAATGTGATCACCATGTCGTTGAGTATGTTCACGCTTTCGGGGTTGGCAATGCTGTTAGAAGCAACTTTTGCCGGAGCGTTAGAAGTGAGCGCAATGTTGGCCCAAGTCACGTTCTCCGACGATGCTCCTTGCGGATTGCTTGTGAGGGTTACCTTCTTGGTGGCACTAGTATAGCCGTCGCATGTATATGTCACCTCATATTCCTTGCCTGGGGTTAAATCCTCAAAGAGGAAGAAGCCGTTGTGAATCAGGTCGGGATTCTTGGTATATTTGTTGAATAGTGAAGCGTAAGAGTCGGTTACCACGGTTTTTCCGTCTACGGTAACGGTAACGTTGTCAATAGGTTGCTCGTTCTCAGAGTTGGTAACAACACCTGCAAGCATCACTTTCTCAGGCAGCTGCATGTCGCGGTACTGCATTATGGCACGGAATGTACCGAATGCCTCCAGGCGTTTGTAGCTGTCGTTCATGTTGAGTGGCTGCTGCACCTTATGGGTGTGGAAACCACCTTCGCTGAGCAGAGAGGCCATGTTGGTGCGACGGTTAACCGACAGGTAAGGATATTGATACTCATGGGTAGCGACATCGCCGTTATAGTATACGCGGTCGTAATACACACCGCGGCTTGTGGTATTATACATCACGCCAGTGAGGCTCGGGTCGAGGAATGCACCAAAGCGTTTTCCGCCATTTGGCGTTTTTTCAATGTGCTCGCCGTCTTTGTTCCATCCACCAAAGAGGAACAGCGTCTGGTTTTGGCCAGTGCCTGCGTCGGAGTGGATAGAGTAGAAGAAGTCAGCGCCCCATGCGTTGGCCATATCGGAACGTTCTTCGAGAGTCACATAGTCGGCATCGGTATAGCGGGTCATGTGGATTGTCGAAGTGTCGGCTCCTGCATATTGGAACAAATAGTCGCGGGTAGCCAAACCCACGCGCAGGGTCTTTTCGGCTTCAGTGTAGCCGTAGAGTCCTTGATTTTCGCGGCCAGAGTGTCCGGGGTCAATCCATAACTTGAAACTGCCCCAATTGGGCGTGTCGGATGCAACCACTGTTCCGCCCAGAGTGAGGCTGGCGATTGCCGAAGCAATTATATATTTAGATAAACTTTTCATAGCTGCATCAATTATTTAATGTCCATTACATAAACTAAGCCGTCTTTGTCGTTGTCGAAGGCAATCATATCGCCGTTGGGCGAAACAGAGATGGTTACAGGAATAAACTTGTTGTCGTCAACATCGATGGTTGTGCTGGTTCCGTTGACCACGTTGAAGGCACGAATCTCGCTGTCAGTGAAGTTGTGACCGTCGTCTTGAAGCACGGTAAACACGATTTCCTCGCTGTTGGGCATCCACGATGGATATGCACCCTTGCCAGCCGAAACCACGTTGTTGCCGTCGGCGTCACACACAAATGCGCCTTTACCTACGATTTGGAAAGCCACAAGCTTGCCGTTGGGGCTGACCTGAGGATTGATTACCATGCGTCCGGCATACTTTTGGAGGCCGGGCAGCACACTGCAAGCATTGGTCGGGTCGTCAACCATCACCTGATAGGCGTTGTTGACACGCTTGCTGGCTTTAGAGCGCTTGAACTCATGCTTGGCAGTTGCCACGGTGGTTGCCTTTCCGGTTTCCACGTTCACCTGCTCGATGCTTGTCATACGCTTGTTGTCGACCACAGTGTAGGGGGTAGAGATGATGGTGGAGTTGTCAAGCCAACTCATTTTGTAGCCGGCTCCAAGGCTTTCAGATACTTGTTCCAGGCCCGAACCATCGACATTGGCAACCCAGATGCCGATATAGTTGTCGCCTGTCACGGCAATCTTTTTGCCGTCGGGCGACCACACTGGGGCCATCAGGCTTTTTGAAGTCTTGATGAGCAGCCTCGGCGCGCTTGCCGATTTGGGCAGTGCCATCAAGTTACCAGTACACAGCAGTAATGATGCTGCAATCAGTAAACTTTTCTTCATTGTTTGTGTTTAATTAATAGTTTAACAATATTGTTTATGTTAAGAGTCGTCAGCATTAAGACGTTTTTGCCTCCTTTTGAAATATGCATTACACGTGCTGTTGCCGGCAATGACGGCTTGCAACACGGACTTTGACTTTTTGAATCATGATCACCCCACTTGGGTTGAGGCAGATGGCTTGGTTCATGTCGACGGTTTCAAATAATTGCATCGCTAAGTTAACACACATTTTCCACTCGTGCAAGCAATAAATGTGAAAACCCGGTAAAACTTGCAGGTTTTACTACAGGTTGGGCTATTGTTGTGTTTTGGGTGTTAAATAGTTGAAATTGTCAATACATTCGGTTTTATGGGTATCAGTGGAAGCTGCGACTATTAGTAACTTTGCATTGTTTTTTTGAAAATCAAGATAAACCGGAAGTTTATGATATCCACAATAATAATTTTGCTTGTAGCGTGCATAGTGCCAGATGTATATCTTTGGATCTGTTTTGTGCGTGGCTGTGCATGGCCGTTGTGTGTGCTCCACTGGGTGCCCTTGGCCGCATTGATAGCGGTGATGGCATTGGCAGCCACAGGGCATATGCAAGACACTGCGTTTAAGTTTATCATCTTCATGGCCGTCTGTCTGATATTGCCTAAGCTGATTTTCATGGTTGTCTCTCTAATTGGCCGTGCCGTAGGTCTCGTGATTCCGACTGCGGTGGGTGCGGGCAATGCTTTGGCTGCAGCTGTGGCATTAGTGGTGCTTTGTTACTCGGCATACGGGTATATTGCTGGATGGAAACATCTGGTGGTGCGAAACGTGGATGTGACGCAGCCCAGCATTCCTAAGGCTTTTGACGGCTACCGCATTATACATCTTTCCGACCTTCACCTCGGCACCTATGCGTCATCGCCTGCAACGGTGCGGCAAATTGTGGATAGCGTCAACGCCCTTAACGCCGATTTGGTGGTGTTTACCGGCGACATTGTCAACGGACACCCCAGTGAGCTAGAGCCATTTGTTTCTGTGCTGTCGCAAATTAAGGCCCGCGACGGGGTGCTGTCGGTGCTTGGTAATCATGACTATTGTATGTATCACCGCTATACCGCCCCCGACAATCAGGCTGATGCAGTGCGCCGACTCGTTTCACTTGAGCGCAGTATGGGATGGCGCTTGCTGCTAAACGAGCATGTGATGATTCATCGTGGAGCTGATAGCCTTGCAATTGTTGGCGTTGAAAACGTCAGCCGTCCTCCGTTCCCGAATCGTGGCGACCTCAAACGGGCCATGCGTGGCGTAGGTGGCGTTTATACTGTGGTGCTCACTCACGACCCCACACACTGGCGGGCCGAAGTGTTGCCGTCGACCTCTGCGCAACTCACACTCTCTGGGCACACGCATGCTATGCAGCTTCGCATAGGCAGTTTTTCTCCGTCGATGTGGGTATACAAGGAGTGGGGCGGAGTGTACGACGAATCAGGACGCATACTCAATGTGAGCACTGGCACTGGTGGCAATGTGCCATTCAGGTTTGGAGCTTGGCCCGAAATCGACGTTGTCACATTGCACCGCAGCCTTTAACAAATGCGGTAATGCGGATATAGTTACAGAAAAAAAGCAAACCACGTGATGCCCAATTGAGGCAAAACGTGGCTTGCTTTTTTATTACGTGTGGCGTGGTCAGCGCAGTGTCATGGCTACGACGTTCTCCACATGATGTGTGTGGGGGAACATGTCGACGGGTTGCACCTCATCTACGCGGTACTTGCAGTCGAGCATGGCAATGTCGCGCGCCTGTGTGGCAGGGTTACAGCTCACATATACAATTCTCTCGGGTAATGCGTTTAGTATCACCTTTACCACGTCTTCGTGCATTCCGGCTCTAGGCGGGTCAATTATCATCACATCGGGATGACCGTGCTCAGCAATAAATTGATCGGTCAACACGTCTTTCATGTCGCCTGCATAAAACAATGTGTTGTCAATGGCATTGACCTGCGAGTTGAGCTTGGCATCGTTGATGGCTTCGGGCACATATTCTATGCCAATCACCTTCTTGGCTTGTCTTGACACAAAATTGGCGATTGTTCCTGTACCTGTATAAAGGTCATACACAAGCTCGTTTCCAGTGAGGTGGGCCATTCGTCTTGCCACTTTATAAAGCTCGTAGGCTTGTGGCGAGTTGGTCTGATAGAACGATTTTGGACCAATCCTGAAAGTAAGACCCTCCATCTCCTCTTCAATGTAGTCACGGCCTTTCCACAAGTTAAACGTCTGGTCGGTGAGCGAATCGTTCACTTTTGTGTTCACCACCCACAGCAGGCTTGTGATTTGTGGAAATTTGTTGTCGATTGCAGTCATCACGTCGGTGATAGCCTCCTTGTCGTCTTCGCCAAACACCACCACCAGCATTATTTCACCAGTGCTGGCCGTGCGCACCATCATGGTACGCATCAGCCCGTGGTTGTTCTTGATATCATAGAATGTATATCCCTTGCTCAAGGCGTAGTTGCGTGTGAAGTTACGCATTTCATTCGACACGTTGTCTTGCAACCAGCATTTTTCAATATTGAGCACCTTGTCAAATGAGCCTGGTATGTGAAAGCCCACTGCATTGCGGTCGGTAAACTCTTGTCCGCTTTGTAGTTGTTCGAAGGTCAACCACGACTTATTTGAAAACGTAAACTCAAGCTTGTTACGGTAAAATTGAGTGTTGGCCGAGCCCAGTATCGCGTTCACTACCGGCAGTTCAACTTTGGCGATTCGCTGCAAGGCATCGGTCACTTGCTGTTGCTTGCAAGCTAGTTGGACAGGGTAGGGCAGATGTTGCCACTTGCAACCGCCACACACGCCAAAGTGTGCGCAAAACGGATTCACGCGTTGTGCGCTGGGTTGTGTGAGCTTTACTATATGCCCTTCGGCAAAACTGTGCTTCTTGCGGTCGATCTTAATGTCGGCCACATCGCCTGGGGCTCCGTAAGGGATGAACACCACCAGGTCGTTCCATCTGGCAATGCTTTTGCCTTCGGCAGCCACTCCCGTGATTTCAAGCCCTTCTACAATGGGTAATTCTTTTCTTTTGCGACTCAAAACGAGAAATTTAAATTTTAAAAAAGAGTGCGGCAGTTGTTGTGTTCTGATAGGCATGTTGCAGATGACCACTTGCCGCACAAGTGTCATAAGCCGACCATCCTTGCCGTGGCACACAATCTTGTGTGAATGGCTGTTGCTGGGATATGCCTATGCTAAAAGTTTTTGCAAAGATAGTGCAAATTTGTTTCAGCAAGTCAATGCTGAGGCGCTAAATGGCATTACGTCGATATTGTTATGACCTTGCATGCATTAAAATGATTGAAATTTAGTATTCAATTCCAAAATCAACCCGCAACTAGACTTGTTTAGAATAACGAAAAATTTCGCTATTTATTTGATTTCTAAATTAAAAACATTTTTTTACTTTTTACCCAATGCTAAAACCTGTTTTCTTAAATAACCATATAATTGAAAATTTTATGAATGAAATCTCTTGATTTTTGAGTATCTTTGCACTTCCTTTTGATGGATTTCACAAGGGAATAGTTTCAATAAATATATAAACATAAATCAATGAAGACAATTTATACTTTCGGCAATGGCCAAGCAGAGGGCAGTGCTGATATGAGAGAGCTTCTTGGTGGAAAGGGTGCCAATTTGGCTGAGATGAACTTGATTGGTGTGCCTGTTCCTCCTGGTTTTACCATCACAACTGAAGTATGTAAACTGTACAACAAGGAAGGCCGTGAGGCTGTTGTAAATCTCATTAAGAGCGATGTTGAGAAATCAATCGCACATATTGAGAGCCTGACTGGTAATAAATTTGACGACCCCGAGAATCCCCAACTTGTTTCGGTGCGCTCAGGTGCCCCCGTTTCGATGCCGGGCATGATGGATACCGTGCTCAACCTGGGTATTAACGATGCAGTGGCTGAGACGTTGGCTAAAAAAAGCGGAAATCCCCGCTTTGCATGGGACAGTTATCGCCGCTTCGTGCAGATGTATGGCGATGTGGTTCTCGGCATGAAGCCTAAGAACAAAACCGACATTGATCCGTTTGAGGAAATAATTGAGAACGTCAAGGCTGAGAAGGGTGTCAAGTTTGATACTGAGCTTGATGTCGACGACTTGAAGAAACTCGTGGTTCTGTTCAAGAAAGCCGTTAAGGAGAATACAGGAAAAGACTTCCCCACAAGCGGATGGGATCAGCTTTGGGGTGCAATATACGCCGTATTCGACAGCTGGAACAACGAGCGTGCAATCCTCTATCGTCAAATGAACCGCATCCCCGAAAGCTATGGCACTGCAGTGAACGTGCAAGCCATGGTTTATGGTAACATGGGTGAGACTTCGGCAACTGGCGTGGCTTTCTCTCGTGATGCCGCTACAGGTGAAAACATATTCAATGGTGAATATCTGATCAACGCTCAAGGTGAAGACGTGGTTGCCGGTGTGCGCACTCCTCAACAGATTATGACCGAGGGCAGTCGCCGCTGGGCTAAGCTCCAGGGATTGAGCGAGGAGGAACGCGCAAGCAAGTATCCTTCTCTTGAAGAATCGATGCCTGAGTGTGCAAAACAGCTCGTTGAGATTCAGCACCGTCTTGAAGACCACTACAAAGATATGCAAGACATGGAGTTCACCATCCAAAACGGCAAACTGTGGCTTCTGCAGACACGAAACGGTAAGCGCACCGGTGCGGCAATGGTTAAGATTGCCATGGATTTGCTCCGGGCCGGTGAGATTGATGAACCCACAGTGCTCAAGCGCATGGAGCCTGCCAAACTCGATGAGCTCCTGCACCCCGTGTTCGACAAGTCGGCAATGCAAAATGCTAAGGTGATAGCAAAGGGCCTGCCCGCATCTCCTGGTGCCGCAACCGGTCAAATCGTGTTCTTTGCCGACGATGCCGAGGAATGGGCAAAGCGCAACAAGAAAGTGATTATGGTGCGCCTCGAGACTTCACCCGAAGACCTTCGCGGTATGAGCGTGGCACAGGGCATTCTCACAGCACGTGGCGGCATGACTTCGCATGCTGCAGTTGTGGCCCGCGGTATGGGCAAGTGCTGCGTGTCGGGTGCTGGTGAAATAAAGGTTGATTATAAGAATAAGACTGTGACCATGGGCGGTAAGGTGTACAACCAAGGCGACTGGATTTCGCTCAATGGTTCCACTGGTGAGGTTTATGACGGTTTGGTGTCAACTGTTGATGCCGACATGTCGGGCGACTTCGCTGCCATTCTCAATCTTGCCGACAAATACACCAAGATGCAGGTTTACACCAATGCCGACTCTCCACGTGACGCCAAGGTTGCCCGCAAGTTTGGCGCTAAGGGTATTGGCCTTTGCCGCACAGAGCACATGTTCTTTGAGGGCGACCGCATCAAGGCCATGCGTGAAATGATTATCGCTTCTGATGAGGAGAATCGCCGCATAGCTCTCGATAAGTTGCTCCCGTTGCAGCGTGGCGACTTTGAGGGCATGTTTGAGGCCATGGACGGATGCGAGGTGACCATTCGCCTTCTCGATCCGCCGTTGCATGAGTTCGTTCCCCATCAGCTTGCCACCCAGAAAGAGCTTGCCGAAGAGGTGGGCATAACTGTAGAGAAAGTAAAGCAAATCTGCGACAGCCTTGAAGAGTTTAACCCGATGCTTGGTCACCGTGGATGCCGCTTGGGCAATACATACCCCGAGATCACTGAGATGCAGGCCCGCGCAATTATCGAAGCTGCACTTAATGTGAAGGCTCGTGGCATCGACGTTCATCCCAAAATCATGGTGCCTCTGGTAGGCGTTCTTCCCGAAATTCAGCGTCAGGCCGACATCATTAACCGCACTGCAAGCAAGGTGTTTGAGGAGCGCGGTGAAACCGTGGCCTACAAGATTGGTACAATGATCGAGATTCCGCGTGCTGCGTTGGTGGCTGATCAAATTGCAACTGTTGCCGACTTCTTCTCTTTCGGTACCAACGACCTCACTCAGCTCACTTTCGGCTATTCGCGTGACGATGCTCCTAAGTTCCTTGGCGCATACAAGAAACTTGGTATTATCAAGGTTGACCCGTTTGAGGTACTTGACCAAGAAGGCGTTGGCCAACTTGTGAAACTTGGCACCGAACGTGGCCGCGCAACTAAGCCGAATTTGAACGTTGGCATCTGTGGCGAACACGGTGGCGAACCCTCGTCGGTTAAGTTCTGCGCTCACCTTGGCATGAACTACGTTTCATGTAGCCCATACCGAGTGCCCATTGCCCGTGTGGCAGCGGCTCAAGCAGCAGTAGAGGCATAACACAAGACCGTATTTGACTTATAAGGCATTAGGCTGTAACACTCTGGCAAATCAGAGGTTACAGCCTATGCTGTTTTTTGATGTTACAGTTTGAACGACCTGCGTTTTGCCGTCTACCGTTAATTTTATGTTAAATTTTACGTCTTTCGCCATTATTATTTGTGCAATATCAGAAAACGGTTGTTACTTTGGAAAAAATCAAACAATCATGAGACGAAAAAAAGAAAATCCCAATGATCCTTATGAAGAAGGCTTCTATCATCCTGGCACAGGGAGAAAAATAAATTTTTCATACGTTTGTATCGAATTTAATTTAGAATTGGTCAATAGTTGTATGGACTAACACTCTAAAAAGGCTTTGAGCCGATAACTTTCTATCTGGTCTCTGCAACTATGTCGGAGAGGACCAAAACGAATCTTAGTCTTAAGATTATTATAATTCCCGGTTTACCTCTTCGACAGACCGATTCTTCCTTAGTACGATAAAGCATAAAAATGATAGAACAGAGAAATTTTTCTGGAACAGTGCAAATAGACTGCATAGTAGCGTTGTAAGTTTGCAGCAAATTTCAAGAAGTATAACCTCAAAGCTAATAGCAATATGATGAGAAGAATAAAGAATGGCGAACCGGTGTTTCACACTCATGAGTGTTCAGAAGACCGTAGAGGCAAGGTGATGACAGCAGATGAACTGCATGAGTTTGCCGTACAATGCCTAATGGAAGAATATGACGAGACAAACGCAGAGGTGGTGAGGTATAATAAGATTCACGCCTCAGAACCCGACTTCTATTTTGTAAACAACGGCAAGCGTCCCAACTTCGCTACCTATGGGGAGAAGAAGGTGAACGTTTTGGTTGTATATAAGGATGATATAGACGGTGACATTTCTGGCATCGACACCTCATGGTTGGTGGAAGATTACCGCCGTCATGGTATCATTCCACGCATCACTTTTGCTTCGGCTTACTGCATAGCTGACGAAAGTGAAGATGGAAAGCCTGCTGTATGTGGCGGAAATTTCTGCTTCAAGTATTATTCTGTCAGTGTCTTGCCCGATGAAGAGAATCAAGAGCTGGAGAAACAACTCTCTCCTGTGGAACTGGCTGTCAAGTATGCCGAAGCCTGGAGGCAGTTTGATGCTTCTATTGTAGAGCCCTATCTCGACAAGGATTTCCACTACGTATCTGACTGGGTGTTTGACGAAATGCCCAGCCGAGCTGAGTATATGGAGTATTTCAAGGTAAAACTTGATACGCTCAGTCGCAGCAATAAACTGGATATTTCCATTGGGCGCAATCGTCAGACCGAACAGGTGTGCGTACTTATCAAACAAGGAGAGCTGTCCGCTTTGGTATTGGAGACCAAGGACGGCCGTATCACCTCTGCCCGTATGCAGGACTATTGCCGGAAGTTCAAACCGTTCAACCCCGAGGAAGAACTCTATATGAATCATGGTGATCATCTTGATGCGATCATGCCCGCACATCTGTTGATGCAGAATTATCTTGGTGATATTATCAAAGAGTCTGGTATATGGAAGAAGACCCGCACTCAGGTAACTACCGAAGATATGTATGAAGAGAAGACCGATGTATTCTCTTTGGCTTTTGGGGAAGGTGACTTGAAGTTGCTGACGACTATAGCCTGTAACAGGAAGGCTAACACCAATATGTTCATGTCTATTTATCCATTCTGTAAGGGCGTACCTGTAGAAGTGAAGATAGACAAGGTTATGGAATGGGACAACCAGGTGGAAGCAACTATCTGTTGTTCTGTAGGTGAGATTCGATTTGCATTCTTTGCCATTGACTACTACTGCAACAAGCGCAAGTATGTAGTCGGTCAGACTATTGTCATCGACTTGGCAGCTTTGGCCATGAGAGCCAAAGAAGCTCGTCGCAGCTTCAGCTTTGAAGGCCAGCAGGCTATTGACTGGTTGGCAAAAACTGGGCAAACTCCTGATTATGACGAAAATGGAAATGTTGTGCCTATTACTTTCAGCATGGAGAATCTGGTAGCTTTCTTGAATACAGACTCTAAGTGTCCCGACGAAGCAGAGTTCCAATCTCCTGTAGGACCAATAGAAAAGGCTTCTGTCATAGGTGTAGATTTCTACAAGACTATGATTATGATTGGTCGTAGGGATACGGAAGATGGCGAACTTGCGGTTTCCGTTCCGCTGTACTTCCGTCAGGATTTCTTCCCTACGGTAAAAGAAGGATATCCAGTCAGCGGATGGTTATGGGTCACTGGTTCTATTGCTGGACAGCATGAGCAAGGACAAGATGATGCAGAGGAAGAAGACAACCATTTGGGCAAAATGGCGGCTGACTTTGAAGCCTCAATGGATGAATTCAATTTCAAATGTTTCGACAACATCATGTTCGTAATGGACGAACTGCCGTTGTTGAAGATACGTGAAGGCTACGAATTAGATGCTTTCCAAAAGGGCGATAGTCTTGGCTCCAGATTCCAAGCCTATTGCTGCAAAGCAGGTTCAACTATACAATATGACCCTGCTAAGGACGGGGCATATGATGATAGCATGTACATCCAAGGCACCATCAGTTATGAAGAGGCTGAATGCGTACCTGATTATATGCCCTACTTCAATGTTCCTTTCACTAAAGAGGGCATCATGCAGGCATGGCTATTGAGAAACTTGACGGACTTCATGCCGCTGGGCTGGCACTCCTGCTATGGATCTAAGACTTTTGTCTTTGACACCAGTAGAATAGAAGATATGTTTTGGCCTGGGAACACCAGTGACAGAATGAAGGTGAGCGAACAGGTGCTGGCTCTTGATTTAGAAGCCTTGCTACCAAGAGTCACCATATCTGGCAATCACGCCACACTCGAATACGCCTACTGGAACGATTGGCGCGGACTGGTTAAGATGACTGTCGATGTAGAAAAGGATGGTAACAGTGTAATATTCGGCGAGTCCAAGGAGGAAGTGTTCGTGGCTTACAAATCGGGGCTTAGATTTTAAAGGTTTAAAAGAAGATAAATATGAGTACATATATAATGAGATGGAATCCTGGTATAAGCAGTAGCAAGATAGAGGATTTCAGAAAAGCAAGGGAGCAATGGCCAGATGGATTCTGCTGGAATTGGAGTATCTATGAGTGGGAAACCGCTGACATGGGCGACTCGTACATCATGGTGCGTGTAGGCGAAGGCCCTAATGGTGTGGTATATCATGGTCAATTCCTGTCTGAACCCTACGAAGGTGATGATTGGGCTGGTACTGCCAAGAAACGTCACTATGTGGATATTAGCATCGAGCATCCCTGTGACCCTGACCATCCGATGATCACCATCGAGCAGCTCGAAGCCATCCTCCCAGAAATAGAATGGCGAAAAGGCCATTCTGGAGAGTTGCTGACGGAAGAGCAGTCAGAGAAATTCTGGAGTTCGTTTATTTTTGAATAAGGTTTTTATGGGAAGGTTTAGAGTGCATGTTCAGTGTAGAGTCCAACAGCAAGTGCAAAATTAGGGAAAGTGTTTGAAGAATCTGTTTTTTGGGGTGTCAAAGT
>CAVDUV010000014.1:0-71768 GCA_963612465.1 Bacteroidaceae bacterium
GTGAAGTACTTGGTGTCGGTCTTTATGCGCGAGCCGTCTATATAATAGAGGTCGCCTTCCTTCTTCGTCATGCGCTCGAAGTCGAATGCCTGTGTGTCGCAGAACGACAAGCCCGTATAGGCGGCGAAGATGAAGAGGTCGCGCACCTTGTCGAGCTTCGGGTTGAACTTGTGCAGACGCATCATTTTGAGTTCGCTCTCGGTGAGGGGCTCACGCTCCTTGCACTTGCCGCGCTTCACGGTCACGGTCTCGTAAGGGTCTTGTGCTATCTCGCCCGTCTTGAAGAGCTGGAGCACCCACTTGTGTACGTTCTTGTGGTAGCCGTAGCAAGTGACATCCGTCCGTGTGCCGTCGTGGAGCCAGGCATCGAACGCCATGATGTTTTGCGGAGTGAGGTCGCCGTAGGTGGTCAGCCGTCCGAAGCGTTTCACCGCATCGATCACCACAATCTTGTGGCGGCGAGTGCCTTCACGGAGTTCTTCGCCCTCCAAGGCAAGTTCCATGTAGCGGATGAAACTCTTCTTGCTTGTGTCCGGCTTCTCTTCCTTCTCCTCCTTTGCCAATCTCGGCTTCTTGTCATCGCCGTAGAAATGGCGGTTAAAGTTGTCGATGTTCGACTCTTCGCCAAGATACTTCATTACGGAAAGGATGTTCTCACACCTTTCTATAATGGCTTTCGTTTCGGCGGACTGAGCAGCGACTTCCCATTCCTCCTTAGTTGTTGAACACACGGTCACATAACGGCGAACCTTGTGACCAAGATTTACTCTCACTTCCAAATACCCGAACCCTCGCTTCTCCGAGAGATTGCGCCTGTCAAAGATGACTGTTACCAATTTCAGTTCCATCTTAAAAACGTTTTTAGACGACGGGCATCAGCAAGGGAAAGTGGGGAAAACCTAAGATTTAAGTTTTATTAAGTGACAAAAATCAGAAATCCGCAATCATGAGGGAGGGTAACACATAACGTGTAACACCTCGCTTAGCGTGTAACACCTTAGGGTGTGACGTGTAACACCATGTGTAACACCTAAACGTCCTGTCCTGTCACTTTCTGTCCCATTCTGTCCACTTAGGAGAATTCCGCCGTGAAGTTAGACATCAGTGCAACACCTCATGATAACCGTTATGTTGTCAGTCAAGTCGTTGATACTCAACCGTATATATACAAAGAGAGGACTTTACTTGTAGTAAAATCCTCAATAACCTCTTTTGTTCTTTGTGATTCCGCAGGAATCTCTGTGATCCGCTTGGGGCTCGAACCCAAGACCCCAACATTAAAAGTGTTGTGCTCTACCAGCTGAGCTAGCGAATCTCCTTAAAAGCGATGCAAAGGTAGTGCTATTTTGGTTACCGTGCAAGTTTTTGCGTGCTTTTTTTGCTTCTAATTTTACTTTTGGGCCTGTTTTGTGGTGGCCGTGAGGCGTTTAGCTGCGCTTAGCCTTTTGACGCTGTGGCAGGCGCTGTGGTATTGGGGCGCACGTCGTCGGGATAGCTGATGCGCGGATGGTAGAGGGTGCACAGCTGGTCGGTGAGCGACTTTTTGGCTATGTCGATGCTGCTGAAACTTATTGGCGCCTCCGACAGTAAGCCGTCGGCCACTTGTCCGTCAATCACTCTGTCGACAAGTGCCTTTATGTTGTCGTAGTTAGGGTCGGCAAGGCTTTTCGCAGCGGCTTCGCATGCGTCGCACATCATAATAATGGCAGTCTCCTTGGTCTGGGGGTTGGGGCCGGGATAGGTGTAAGGCTCCGGGTCGATTTCCTCGCCAGGGTGGGCCTTGCATGCGGTGATGTAGAAGTAGCGTGCCTTGCCGCGGCCGTGGTGCTGGCTGATGGCATCACATAGCACTTGTGGCAGGTTATGTGCCTTGGCGAGTTTGAGCCCCTCGGTCACATGGCTTATCACGATGCTTGCGCTTGTGTCGGGGTTCAACCCGTTGTGCGGGTTGGTGGTTGTCTGATTCTCGGTGAAGAATTGCGGATTGGCTATTTTGCCGATGTCGTGATACATGGCACTTGCGCGCACCACCTGGATGTTGGCTCCCACGCGGTGAGCCACTTCAGTGGCCAGGTTGGCCACTTGTAACGAGTGCTGGAATGTGCCGGGGCATTTTTTCGACAACTCGCGCAGCAGCGGTGAATTGCTGTCGGACAGTTCCACCAGTGTGAGCGATGATGTGAACTTGAACAGCTTCTCCTCGAGGAAGATAACCGTGTAGGCAAACGAGAGTACCACGCAGCTGATGGCGAAGTATAGGAAAATGTGCCAATCGTTGATGCCGGCCACATTGTTGTCGTGCGACATGCACAGGGCGCAATATGATGCCGAGTAGGCCACAAAGATATAGAAGGCGCATTCCACCAGCTGCGAGCGGCGCAGCAGCCCCTGCATCGAGGCTATGGCTATGCCGCCGGCAATGAATTGCATGATTATGAATTCGGCCTGCCGGTCGGGTATCGCTATTGAGCACAATATCACGGTGATGAGGTGCACGAAGAAGCCTATCCGGTTGTCGGTGAACGTGGTGGCCACTATGGGTACGAGTGCGAAAGGCATCATGAACATGTAGGTGGGCCGCAACCTCGCAACCAGGAACGACAGCATCACAAACACTGTGATGAGAGATGTGAGAAACAGCATGCGACGTGTGTCGACAAACGTGCGTGTGCGGATGAGCAGCATAAAAAAGTAGAACACCAGCATCATCGAGGCCACAAGAGCCACGTTTCCGACCAAGCTATAGTTGAATTTCGAGTCGGTCTCTTTGGTCTTTTCAAGCAGGGCAGAGTATGACTTCAATATCGCATCCTTGCGGGCATCTACTATGTTGCCCGGATAGATGATGCTTTCGCCCTTTTGCACCTCGCCCTGGGCCACTGTGGCTGCTGCCAGCGCCTCGTCATATTTTTTCTTGGTCATTGTGGCGTCGTAGGTCACGTTGGGCGTCAGGTAGTTGTTGATCGACACCCTGGCCATCGCCTCGCGATAGTCGGCATCGGTCAGCGAGTTGTAGATGCCTATATAGGCTTCGCGGGCCGACCGCATCTCGTCGGTGCTCCTCTGGTTGGCCACTTTGCCGTCAAGAATCAGCATTTGCGACAGTTGGCCCGAATGGATAGCCGCATATGTGACGTCGTCGACTATGCCCTTCTCATAGGCTTGGCTCACGGCAGCCACGATGCGTTGCCGCACCATCGGCTTGATGTCGTGGCGTGCCTCAAGGGCCTTGCTGAGTGTGGCAAGCTGGTTCTGGGTTTGCTGCGAGTTGATGTTGAAGTATTTGAGCGAATTGTTCTCGATGCTGTCCTTTATCCGCTTCACATCGGTGTCGAGTGGCTCGATGGGAATGTCCATCTTGGCCGTGAGCATCGGGTGCAACCAAGGCTTCCCCTTTTCGTAGTAGGGGACTTCATCGTCGGACTTCGAGGGAAGCACCAGTGCCATCAGCACTATGGCTCCCAGTATCATAAACAGGGCGGCGTGTGTGCCGCGTTTGAGCTTGCCCATTATAGTGTGGTTATATAGTTGTCAGTTTTTTCTACAAGTGAGGTGAAGTGTGGCTTGTGTCAGCTCACGCGTACGGCCGAGTTGACGCCTTTCACCTTCTTGAGCCGCTTGCACAGCTTGTTGACGACCGTCACGTCTTCAATCAGCACGTCGAGCTCGCAGCCGAACAGGCCGTCGCTTGCGCTGATGTTGAGCTTGCGGATGTTGATTGCAAGGTTGGTCGAAATCAAGTAGATTATTTCTTGCAGAATGCCCATGCGGTCGAAGCCCTCGATGTGCACCGAGGCCAGGAATTTCTTGTTGCTGTCGTCCCAGTGCGTCTGCACGATGCGTGACCCGAACCCCGACTTGAGCTTCATGGCCACGGGGCATTCAAGCTTGTGCACAATCACTTCATTGTCGTCGTTCACATATCCGAGCACGTCGTCGCCGGGGATGGGGTTGCAGCAGCTTTCGGTGCGGTAGTTGCTTATGCCGTCGACGGTGCGCAGCACATACACCTTGCCGAAGTCAACCTTGTCTTTGATCACGGGCTTATCTCCAGATGGTTGCTTGTCGCGCTTGTTTGAGCCGAAGGTTCCGTGCAGAAGTTTGCCAAACAGTCCTTGCGACTGGGGCTTTACCGCTTTCACCAGCTGTGGCGACAGGGCTATCTCGTTGTTGCCTATCATGTAGTAAAGCTCTTCCTTGTTCTGCACATGCTCGCTGCTGATGATGCGGGTCAGTGTCTCGTTGCTCATGGCCACGCCGTTTTCCTCCAGATACTTGTGCAAGGCTTCGGCACCGCGGTCCATCACTATGCGGCGGTCGTGGCGCAGGGCGGCGCGCAGGCGAGTCTTGCCCTTGGCCGTGACTAGAAACTTGTCCCACTCGGGCAGCGGTTGCTGTGAGTGCGATGTCAGTATTTCCACTTGGTCGCCGCTGGCGAGCTTGTGCGATAGTGGCACGAGCCTGTGGTTGACCTTGCCGGCAATGCAGTGGGTGCCTATTTCGGTGTGGAGCGAGAATGCCATGTCGAGCACGGTTGCGTCTTTGGGAAGCGTCACGAGTTCACCCTTGGGGGTGAAGACCACAATCTCAGAGGCAAACAGGTTGAGCTTTATCGTGTCGAGGAAGTCGAGTGCGTTGGGCTCGGGATTCTTGAGGATGTCCTCGATGGTCTGCAGCCACACGGCAAGTTCGCTTTCTTCCTCACCCTCGCCTATCTTGTATTTCCAGTGGGCGGCAAAACCGCGCTCGGCAATGTCGTCCATGCGGCGGCTGCGTATCTGCACCTCCACCCAGTTGCCGTCGGGTCCCATCACCGTGATGTGAAGGGCGCGATATCCGTTGGCCTTTGGGGTGCTCACCCAGTCGCGTGTGCGGTCGGGATGCAGCTTGTAAAGGTCGGTGATTTCGCTGTATATGTTCCAGCATATGCGCTTCTCGTCGGCCTCGTTGGGGCATTCAAACACTATGCGGGCTGCGTACAGGTCATAGACTTCCTCAAACGGGATGTGCTTCGACTCCATCTTCTTCCATATTGAGTAGTGCGATTTGACGCGCACCTTGAACTCATAGGTCAGTCCCAGATTGTCGAGCCTTTCGCGTATGGGTTGGGCGAAACGGTCGAAGAGCTCGTTGCGGTGGGCCTCGGTGAGGGCGATTTTCTCGCCGATGTTTTTGTAGGCATCGGGATGCTCATATTTGAAGCTGAGGTCCTCAAGCTCGGTCTTGATGGCAAAAAGGCCTAGGCGGTGTGCCAGTGGGGCATAGATGTAGAGCGTTTCGCCCGCAATCTTGTATTGCTTGGCTGGCGGCATCGACCCAAGTGTGCGCATGTTGTGCAGGCGGTCGGCCATTTTTATCAGTATCACGCGGATGTCGTCGTTCATTGTGAGCAACAACTTGCGGAAATTCTCGGCTTGGGCCGAGGCGTGAGTGCCGAATATGCCACCCGATATCTTGGTGAGGCCCGACACTATTTGGGCAATCTTTTTGCCGAACTGGGCCTCGATGTCCTCAACGGTGAAGTCGGTGTCTTCAACCACATCATGCATAAGGGCCGCACATATCGATGTGGACCCAAGACCTATTTCCTGGCTCACTATCTTGGCTACGGCAAGAGGGTGCATTATGTAGGGCTCGCCCGAACGGCGGCGTATGCCGTTGTGAGCGTCGCGTGCAAACTTGAAGGCCTTTTCTATTATCTCCACCTTTTTACGGTGATTGCTTGACAAATAGCCGTTTAGCAGGTCTTGATATGCGTCGTTTATCATCTTGGCCTCTTCGCTCGGGGTCATTTTAGCTGGTGCGGTTGTCATTGTAGATTGATTTATAAAACACAAACTTACTAAATAATTGCGAAATTGTCGTAAAATGGTTTGAACTTTTTTCTCGCAGTCTGCAATGTGCTGCCTCACAGCCACAAGTCGTGCCGCAATGCCGCATGCGTGTGGGCAAAAACCGACGCGTTTGCCGTGCACTTGGGCCGGGTCTGATGCAAGTGCGCCACGACTGCAGGTGCAATCGCGGCGCACTTGTTGCCCTATAGTCCCGATGCGGGCCTATGGGGCTCCCTTATTGGCGGGAAAATTGCCTTGTCCCGTTAGAGGGCGAAGGCGTCTTTCAAAATGTCTACGTAGTCGAGCTTTTCCCAAGTGAACAGCTCCACGCGTACCACCTTCTCGCCCTCGTAAGGCGACTTGAAGTGCTTGGATATTACTTTGGGCTCGCGACCCATGTGGCCATACGATGCCGTTTCTTGATAAATGGGGTTGCGCAGTTTGAGGCGGTTCTCGATGGCCCACGGGCGCATGTCGAAGAGCTGCTCGAGAATGCTCGCAATCTCTGCGTCGGTCTTGCCCACATGGCTGGTGCCATAGGTGTCGACAAAGAAGCTCACGGGCTCTGCCTTGCCTATGGCGTAGGCTATCTGCACGAGCATCTTGTCGGCGATTCCGGCAGCCACTGCGTTTTTGGCTATGTGTCGCGCTGCATAGGCGGCTGAGCGGTCAACTTTCGACGGGTCTTTGCCTGAGAATGCGCCGCCGCCGTGCGCTCCATGGCCACCATAGGTGTCGACGATGATTTTGCGGCCTGTGAGTCCGGTGTCGCCGTTGGGGCCGCCAATCACGAATTTGCCGGTCGGGTTTACAAGCACAATCAGCTTGTCGTCGAACAGCGCCTTTACGTCCTCGGGCAGTTTGTTGATCACGCTCGGTAGCAGCACCGTCTTCACGTCGTTCTCAATGCGGTCGTGCATCTGCTTGTCGGCAGCGGCAATGGCGGCCTTGTCGTGGGCAGGCTCGGGCTTGATGAAGTCATCGTGCTGGGTGCTTATCACTATGGTGTGCACGCGCACCGGCCTATGCGTGTTTCCGTCATATTCCACGGTCACTTGGCTTTTTGCATCGGGACGCAGGTAGGGCAGTGTGCGGCCTTTGCGCAGTTCTGCGAGTTCGCGCAGCAGCAGGTGGGCCAAGTCGAGTGTAAGCGGCATGTAGTTTGGCGTCTCGTTGCAAGCGTAACCGAACATCATGCCTTGGTCGCCGGCGCCTTGCTCTTCTTCTGTCTCACGCTCCACACCGCGGTTGATGTCGCCGCTTTGCTCGTGCACGTTGCTCATCACGCCGCATGAGTTGGCGTCGAAGCCGTAGGTGCCGCGGTTGTAGCCGATTTTGCTGATAGTGTCGCGCACCACTTCCTGAAGGTCGACATAGGCCTTCGATTTGACTTCGCCTGCAATCACCACTTGACCGGTGGTTACAAGGGTCTCGCAAGCCACTTTCGACTGTGGGTCGAAAGCCATGAACTGGTCGAGAATGGCGTCGCTGATTTGGTCGGCCACTTTGTCGGGGTGACCTTCTGATACTGATTCAGATGTGAATAAATAGTTCATCTTTCTACTTTTGTTTTGAAAAAGTGGAAAAACGCTAATTAGCTGTGAAGTGTAGAGGGAATCGTTCGCAGTTTTAGCATTTTTTTGAGTGGTTGCAAGCAGCCAAATTTTTCCACTGATGTAATTATGTTGTTTGTTTCGGGTTGCAAATTTACTCTAAAATTCCGTTTCGTGCAATAGCCCCCGCTCAACACAAGCCGCGAACTGGCGTTTTTAGAGGCTATGGGCCCAAAAAAATGACTTGAAGATTGGCCTCACGGCCTGTGCGGCTGTGGCTATGTGGCGCCTATGGGAGCATTGCCGTAAATGCCTGAAACTTAAACACGGCTATAAAGTTGTCCGTTACACGAAAACTCCGTAATTTTGCATTGCCGACTTTGGTGCCTGAGCGCGTGGTGGCACATAGCCCTGTGCGCGATGGTGAAAAGGGAACCATGTGTGAATCATGGACAGGTCCGCTGCTGTGTGTCGCTGTGCGCCGCTTTCTGTGAGGGGGCGCCGACTCAAGGGCAATCACACGCATGCCACTGGTGCCGGTAGGCACCGGGAAGGTAGCCCCGAGGGTTATGCGACGAGTCAGAAAACCTGCCAATTGCGGCGCGTATTTTTATTAAGGAAGCATACACTGCCGGCTTACGTGACTATGGCTGGACTTTTTTTGACTTTCCGCGGCTGCCGTCGGCATTGTTGTGTGCCGGAATGCAGCGCAAAAGCCTATGCATGCGGCTCATCCGAGCCTCCAATGCACAATCAAGAATATAGTCAAATCACTCCCGGTAAATGCTGCTTTCGGTGTTATAAGGCCGTGTGCCTTGGCCGAACGCCAAGCAGGGGCGTGTGTGCGCCTTGCCTGGCCAAAGGCTTTTTTAGAGTAGACGTTTTTTAATAAGCACAATAGTGAATATCAGCAACTCACACATAAGCGCCACTTGCTGCCTTGCCTTGGCTTTCCTTTTAGGTATAGCACAGGGTGCGGCGCAATCGGTAAGCCACGCTGCGCATAAGCAGCCAAGCCGCCTCGACTCTATGCAGTATCTGAAAGACGTGGTGGTGTATGGCGTGCGCCCTTATGCCGAGGTGATTCCGGCTCAGACGCTAAAGGGCGCTCAGCTCGAGTCGCTAAACAGCCACTCGGTGGCCGATGCCATACGCTATTTCAGTGGTGTGCAAATCAAGGATTATGGTGGCGTGGGCGGTATCAAGACCGTGGACATCCGCTCAATGGGAACTAATCACATGGGGGTGTTCTACGACGGCATTCAGCTCGGCAATGCCCAAAACGGCCAAATCGACCTTGGCAAGTTCTCGCTCGACAACATTGAGGAGATATCGCTCTATAATGGGCAGAAAAGTGAGATTTTCCAGCCGGCGCGGGATTTCGGCTCGGCGGGCAGCGTGTATCTGCGCACACGCCGTCCTACATTCAAGGCCGGACGCCGGACCAACATCAACGTCACATTCCGCACGGGCTCGTTCGGATTGGCCAACCCGAGTTACCGTTGGGAACAGAAGCTGAGCCGCAGTGTGAGTATGGCGCTGAATGCCGAGTACACTTATGCCACGGGCCGCTACAAGTTTCGCTACCGCAAGCGTTTTAGCGACGGCACGCTGGCATGGGACACCACGGCCACGCGCCGCAATGGCGACATACAGTCGTGGCGCATCGAGGGCGGACTTTTCGGCTCTCTCGACAATGGCAGGTGGAATGCCAAATTCTACTACTACGACAGCGAGAAAGGTATTCCCGGTGCAATAGTCAACAATGTGTGGAAAAACTCGCAGCGCCAGTGGGACCGCAACTTCTTCACGCAGGGTGCTTTCCAGAAAAAGATGGGCGAGCGGTATGAGCTGCTGGTGAGCGGCAAGTATGCGCGCGACTTTATGCGCTACCTAAACCCCGACACCACGCTCATGTATATCAACAACCGGTTTTGGCAAGACGAAATCTATGTGTCGGCCGCGCAAAAGGTGACGGTTACCCCCTCCTGGGACATCGACCTGTCGACCGACTACCAGTGGAATTACCTGAATTCCACTCTCGTAAACTTTGCTTACCCCACCCGCCATACTGCTCTCACAGCTCTTGCCACAGCCTATACCTGGCACCGGCTGAAGGCGCAGGCAAGCTTGCTCTACACCTTTGTCAACGACCGCTATAGCGTGCGCTCGGGCGACGGACTGGTGAGCCACAACACCCACAACACCCACCGCTTCACGCCGGCAGTGTTTGTCAGTTGGCAACCCATTGCCCGCTACGACTTCAACGTGCGCGCTTTCTACAAGCGCATCTTCCGCATGCCCACATTCAACGACCTGTATTATACCGACATAGGCAACGCCAATCTGCGACCCGAGTATGCCACGCAATACAATCTGGGCATTCAGTATCAGCGTTATCGCGAAGAGGGTTTCTTGAGTGGAATTAAGCTCACGGCCGATGCCTATTACAACTATGTGACCGACAAAATCATTGCTGTGCCCAAAGGCACCGGGCAATACCGGTGGATGATGATGAATATCGGTAAGGTGAAGATTCGCGGCATTGACCTCACCGCACGTTTCGGCATGAGGCTGCCGCAACACGTCAACCTCGATGTGAACTTCAACTACACTTACCAGAAGGCGCAAGACTACAGCAATCCGGCCGACAATGGCGACGGCGGAACCTACAAGGGGCAGATTGCCTATATTCCGTGGCACAGCGGTTCGGCCGTGGTGCACGCAGGATGGCACGATTTTGAGGCTAACTACAGTTTCATTTATGTGGGTGAGCGCTATCACACCAGTGCCAACATACTGGCCAACCATGAGCAGCCGTGGTACACCCACGACCTGTCGGCCAGTTATCGCATGGCGCTCGGGCGCACTTCACTTAAGGTGACGCTTGAGGTCAACAACCTGCTCAACCAGTATTATGATGTGATACTGAACTATCCCATGCCGGGACGCAACTATAAGGTGATATTGAAATTTGATATTTGACAATGATGCATAACAACCTACACATATCACGCATGTTGCCAGTGTTGGCGGTGGCATTGGCAATGCTGCTGTCGGGCTGCCGTGACGACGATGTGATTTTCATTCCTGAAGAGGTGGAGGTGAGTCATCCCGAATACACGAGCATCCGAGGATTCTATTTGCTCAACGAGGGCAATATGGGCAGCAACAAGTCTACTCTCGACTACTATGACTACACCGCCGGGCGCTACACTCGCAACATCTATGGCAACGCCAATCCGTTGGTGCCTAAGGAAATGGGCGATGTGGGCAACGACATTGGCATCTACGGCAGCAAACTGTATTGCGTGATCAACTGCTCCAATAAGGTGGAGGTGATGGATCGCGACAACTGCCGCCGCATAGGGCAAATCGATATTCCCAACTGCCGCTTTATCAAATTCTACGGCGGATATGCCTATGTGACAAGCTATGCCGGGCCGGTGAAGATTGACCCCGACTACAAGCAACGCGGTTATGTGGCGAAAATCGACACGGCCACGCTTCAGGTGGTGGATACCTGTGTGGTGGGCTATCAGCCTGACCAACTTGAGATAGCCGGCGGCAAAATATATGTGGCCAACTCGGGCGGATATATGGTGCCAAACTATGAGAACACGCTGTCGGTAATCGATTTGGCCACTTTCCGCGAAGAGGAACGCATACCCATTGCAATCAACCTGCTCGGTGTGGCGGCCGACCGTCGTGGCGTGCTGTGGGTGACGTCGCGTGGCGACTATTACAACACGCTCAGCGACATTTATGCCTACGACACCCGTAAGCGGCGCATCGTCAAGCGCATGGACTGCCGTGCAAGCAGCAGCTGGCTCGACGGCGACTCCCTCTATGTGATAAGCAGTGAGTGGAGCTACATTGCCGGCGGTAATGCCAAGCCCAAATATCAGATTATCAACGTGCTCACAATGGAGGTGGTTGACACTTGCTTTATAACCGACGGCACAGGAGACCTGATTACCATGCCCTATGGCGTGGCGGTCAATCCGTTTACGAAAGACATCATGGTGACCGACGCAAAAGACTATGTGAGCCCCGGACGGCTCTATTGCTTCGGACGCGACGGCCGCATGAAGTGGAACGTGCGCACTGGCGACATCCCGGCGCATTTTGTGTTTCTTGGCGAGAATGCCAATGAGAAGTAGGCCTCGCCTAATCGTGAATCAAATAAAAAACAAAACAACACCAATATAAATACACATAAAAAGCGAACGTACTATGGTGAAAAAACTTTTACTCTTGATGGCCATTGTCGGTGGCTTGGCTCTAGGCTCTAATGCCGACAACAATCCCTATATGGCCAAGGTGTATGACTTCCAGCCTGCACCGGGGCAGTTTATAAACACGCTGCCTAAGTATCTGCCAGGCAACACCAAAGAAGACATGATAGCCAAGGTGGAGCAGTGCCTTGTGAAGTATTTCGACGACGAAGACTCGGTGTGGGTTTATAACCCCAAGCAAATGATATCGCTAGGCGGCTATGGCGGCTACATTGTGTTTGGTTTCGACCATCCGGTAATCAATGTGCCGGGCGAATACGATTTCAAAATCGAGGGCAATGCCTTCCAGGCCGAGCAGAGTGCCACCGCTGGCGGTAGCAGCGAGCCGGGAATCGTGATGGTGAGCCAGGACTTGAACCACAATGGTATCCCCGACGACCCTTGGTATGAGTTGGCCGGAAGCGAGTACAATAATCCGCGCACACAGCACAACTATGTGATCACTTATTACCGTCCTGATGACGACAAGGAGCCCACGCCCAGCAAGACGTCGCCCTCACTCAACGACACCACCTACATTCGCTGGACGAGCAACGATGCCTTGAATCCCGATAGCGTGATGGGATACATGAGCCGCAACACCTTCCATAGCCAAAGCTATTGGCCTGAATGGCTCTCCGATTCGGCATCTCTCACTTTCAGCGGGTCGAAGCTGCCGTGCAATGCAGTAGATGAGAGTGGCAATGGCTCCTATTGGGTGCAGCGGTTCTATGATTGGGGCTATGTTGACAACCGACCCAACACCACCGACCCCGGATTCAAGATTGACTGGGCTGTGGATGCCGACGGTAAGACCAAGAAACTCGAGTATGTCGACTTCATTAAGGTGTATTGCGCCGTCAACCAGTATTGCGGATGGCTCGGCGAGACTTCAACCGAGGTCACGGCGGCCGAGGATTTGCACCCGCAAGCTTCAGGCGTTGACGCAATATCGACCGATGCCTTCAACCTCGTCCTGCTGCGTTCCCGTGCCGGTAGCATAGCGCTCCGCAATTCGGGCAATGCCACGCAGGCTGTGGTCTACTCGCTCAGTGGAGCGGCAGTGGCAAGTGTTAATATTCCGGAGGGTGATTCCAGTTTCGACCTCAGCTACCTGGCTTCGGGCGTGTATGTGCTTCGCACGCCTAACCAGGCCGTTAAGTTTATCCGATAATCTGGGCTCAGTCCCCCACAAAAACATATCAGCCCATCGGTTGGCAATGCAGTCCCTGGTCGGGGCGGCTGCCTGCCGGTGGGCTTGCTGTTTGTATGCTGATGAATGCAATGAATTTGCGCTTAAATGTTGCGGTTCGTTTTGCGCAAATGCGATTTTGTCGTATTTTTGCGCTTAAAATGTAATACACCACGTCGTGATGACGTAAAATAATTTTATTTTAATGGTACTTAGAAGGTTATTTAGTTAGTAATCCTAGACGTTGATGTCTGGGATTCTTTTTTTGTGCCGGCCCGTCACGCTCGCTGGGAGTGCCATGTGGCCCGTGCCGCAGCGGTGATATTGGTTCTTTTTGCCGCTAAATTGGAGCGCAATGGCTTTTTTTGTGAAATATTTGTAACTTTGCAAGTTACTTGCCATGGTGTGCCCAAGTGGTTGCCGTGGACTGTATGATTGATTTTTTCGAAACGGCAAAAACGATATAAACATGACAAAAAAGACTGAACAGGAACTCGGGTTCAAGCGCACTGTGCTAGACTATGACGATATCCGCAAGCTGGTTCCGGCCTTTGACGGCAAACCGCGGCTTGTGGGTGCCCTTATGCGGTGGCTCAATGTGGACAAAGTGAACCAAATCCACGACCATAACTGCGACACTCCCGGAGTGCCGTTCACCGCAGGCCTGCTCAAGGATTTGAATATAACGCTCGACGTTGGCAACAGCGAGGTGCTTGGCCATCTGCCCGAAGGCGGGTTCATCACTGTGAGCAACCATCCCTTCGGAGCCCTCGACGGAATAGCGCTGATAAAGATTGTGGGCGAGCACCGTCCCGACTTCAAGGTGATGGTCAACATGATTCTCAATCACATAGGCGCCATGAGGGCCAATTTCATCGACGTTGATGCCCTTGCAAGCAACGATCCGGCCAAGCGTGCCGTGTCGATGCGAGGCATAGCCGATGCCATGCGCCATGTGAAAGAAGGACATCCGCTCGGCTTCTTCCCTGCCGGTGCAGTGTCGAAGCTCACTTGGGGACTGCGCATCGAAGACCGCGACTGGCAACCGTCGATTATGCGCATCATTGCCAAGATGAAAGTGCCGGTGATTCCTATCTACTTTCACGGTCATAATAGCTTGGTGTTCACTCTGCTGGGTATGATTGACTGGCGACTGCGCACCCTGCGCCTCCCCACCGAGGTGTTTCGCCGTCACGATCAAACCATGCGCGTGAGCATAGGCAATCCCATTTTGCCCGACGAGATGGCCGCCTATTCCACGCCCGAGGCTTTGGGGCAATTCCTTAAACAACGCACATATTCAATGAAAAAATGGCAGAACAGATAATTCCCGCCGAAATCGTTTCGGCAATGAACAGGTTTTCGGTGGTTGGCAAGTCGCCGGCCCTTGTTGAGGCTGTGGATCGCGCCATTAAAGTGTCGCCTTACGACTTGGCGGTGCTGGTGGTGGGCGAGAGTGGTGCCGGCAAGGAATTTTTCCCTAAGATTGTGCACCAGTATAGCCCGCGCAAGCACAAGAAATACATAGCAGTCAACTGCGGTGCTATCCCCGAGGGAACAATCGACAGCGAACTGTTTGGCCATGAAAAGGGCTCGTTCACGGGGGCCATAGCCGAGCATAAGGGCTATTTTGAGGAGGCCGATGGCGGGACCATCTTCCTCGACGAGGTGGCCGAGATGCCGCTCACCACGCAAGCCAAGTTGCTGCGTGTGCTCGAGAGTGGTGAATATCTGCGGCTTGGCTCGTCGGAAGTGCGCCGAACCAACATCCGCGTGGTGGCTGCCACCAACAAGGATCTTCCGCACGAGGTGCGTGAGGGCCGTTTCCGCGAAGACTTGTACTACCGCCTGTCGACGGTGATAATCCAAGTGCCGCCTTTGCGCGACCGCGGCACCGACATGCTTCTGCTGGCGCGCAAGTTCACCCACACGTTTGCCCGCGAGAAATGCACTCCGGCCGTTGAGTTCGACGAGTCGGCCCGCAAGGCGATTATGAGCTACCGCTGGCCCGGCAACGTGCGACAAATGAAGAATGTGATGGAGCAGATAGCACTTTTTGAGGCAGGCAACAAGGTTGATGCCTCGGTGATTGAGCGCTACCTGCCCACCAGCGCCGAAGTGCTTCCGGCCACATCGGCCAGAGCCAAATACGACTACACGGCCGACCGCGACATGCTGTTTGGCCTCATCAACCAGATGCAATATGAGATTGCCAACCTTAAGGCGATGATTGCCAATGCCGCACAGCACCATGTGCACATAGGTAGCGATGTGGCCGAGCTGCGCCGTCCGTCGTCCACGGCTTTGGTTAAGAGTGGCGGCAGCGGCAATGGTGGCTTGCGCATAGGCGACGACTCGTTTGGCACGCTGCGCCGCAGCGACTCGGTGGCATCGGGGAGTGTGCATTATGTGAAGGCCACCGACGTTGAGCCCGACGAGGCCCAGCCCATCGAGGTGCATGCTGTGGAGGCCCGCACGGCCGACCAGCAGCAAGCCGACGTGAAGTCGCTCAGCGACATTGAGCGCGACACCATAATCAGCACTCTTGAGCGCAACGGAGGCCGCCGCAAGAAGACAGCCCAGGAGCTCAATATATCGGAACGCACCCTGTATCGCAAAATCAAGCAGTATGGCCTTGACTCGCGCAACAGCCGCTCCGATGATGATTGACCCCGCAATCACTCTCAATATTTTTTTTGATAAGGTTTATTCACACACCCCGATATGCACAATCACACGCTAAGACGTCTACTTGCCATAGTGGCAGTGCTGATTATAGCACAGGCATGCTCCATAAAATACACTTTCAATGGGGCGTCAATCGACTACTCGAAATACAAGACAGTGTCGTTCAGTGATTTCCCTATTCGTGCGTCGCTGGTATACCCGCCGCTGCAACAGCTCTTTGAGAATAAGATTACCGACATGGTGACTCAGCAGACGCGCTTGCAGGTGGTCGACAACACCAACAGCGACCTGCGGCTCGAAGGCGAGATCACCGGCTACTCGCTCACGCCGCAGTCGGTTGGCGAGAATGCCTATGCCACCCAGACGCGCCTCACCATCACGGTGCGTGTGAAGTATATCAACAACAAGGAGCCGGCTTTGTCGTTGGAGCAGTCGTTCTCGGCCTATCGCGACTTCGACAGCAATCTCATGCTCAGCGACGTGCAAGACGACCTCTGCTCGCAGATTTGCACCGAGCTCACCGACTTGATATTCAACGCCACTTTCGGCAATTGGTAACCGCATTATCCATAAACTTGCTGCACATGGACATTCTCAACGATACGCTGAATATAATATCGCAATCCTCCGCGCCCACCGCCGAATGGCTTGCCGAGGCAGCTCGGGAATACCCCTACTTTATGCTGCCGGCATTGCTCCGCCTTGAGCGGGAGGGCATTGACTCTGATGCCGACTTGCTCGCCCGCCTGGCAATCGCCTGGCCCGACCGCAAGAATCTGGCAATGCGCCTTGGCGCGAATGCGGCAGTGTTTGCCGACTTCTATCCGCCTCAGGACGTTGATGCCACACCCGACACCGACACCACAATAGACCGTTTTCTCGACAACTACGGCCACACCAGCGACAAGGAAATTGAGGCACTCAGCAATGCCATTTTCAATCCCACGCCCGACTATGCCGACATCTTGGCGGCCCAGGAGCGTGACGGCGGCCACCGCTCCGATGCCGGCAGTACTGACAGCCAAAATGCCGACGACAAGCTAATAAACGACTTTATAGAACAGTCGCGGCAGAAGAAGCGCGAGGCGGCTGCGTCGGTGCCCACTTCGCAGCATGTGGATCCTGCTGCAGCGGCCGAGGTTGCTCATCTGCCCATAGCCGAGCCTGCCAGCCAAGACGAGTCGATGCTCAGCGAAAGCCTTGCCAAAATGTATGTCTCTCGTGGTAAATATTCTAAGGCTCTTGAAATTATTGAAAACATAAATTTGAAATTTCCAGAAAAAAGTGTTTACTTTGCAGACCAAATACGCTTTTTGCGTAAATTGGTCCTTAATGAAAAATTAACAAAACAAAAATAAGTAATAAGAATGTACGTCATTTTTTCAGTCTTGATTCTTCTTGCATCGGTGTTGCTTATCGGTGTAGTGCTCATACAGAAGTCTAAGGGTGGTGGCCTTGCAGCCAGTGCAAGCAACTACAACCAGTTTATGGGTGTGCGCAAAACCACCGACTTCATCGAGAAGGCCACTTGGGGCTTGGCAATCATCATCTGCGTGCTCAGCATCGCATGCTCGTTCATTGCCCCCTCGCTCATCCAGAAGGCTCTTCCGCAGGTTAAGCAGCTCCCGGCTTCGGAGCAGACTGCAACCCCGTTTGAGACTCCCTCGCAGCAGAGCGGCTCACAGCAGGCTCCCCAGCAGTAATCTGCTGATTCGGCCGGTTGCCTAGAGGCAATCAAGAAAATTTCCAGCAACACAAGCGCCCGGTGTTTTTATTGCAAAACTCGTTGGGCGCTTGCTTTGTTGCCGCATGGCAACAGCGCAATGCCGCGCACGTTGCCTCATTAGCCATCCGCATCCATGTATCCGATAACCGACATAGAATCAACAATCGAGCACTACACCGTGTATCTGCAAGTCGAGAAGGGCCTCTCGGCCAACACCGCCGCGGGCTATGTGACCGATGTGCGTCATCTGATCGACTATCTTGCCGCCGACGGCATGACGCCTGATTCGGTCCAGCCTGAGCTGATTGAGCAGTTTGTGTGCTCGCTTCACGACATCGGCATCCAGCCGCGGTCGCAGGCGCGCATCATATCGGGCGTGAAGAGTTTCTACCGCTTTCTGCGCATCAGCGGCCACGTTGATGCCGATCCCACCGCGCTAGTCAGGTCGCCGCGGGTGGGGCGGCATTTGCCCGAGGTGCTCACTGTCGACGAAATCGACCGCATGGTGGCTTGCATCGACACGTCGACGCCGCTTGGCATCCGCAACCGTGCCATCATCGAGGTGCTCTATGGCTGCGGGTTGCGCGTGAGCGAACTTACCGGGTTGCGCCTTTCGGCTCTGTTTGCGCAAGAGGAATATGTGGTGGTCGACGGCAAGGGCGGCAAGCAGCGCATGGTGCCGGTGTCGCGCGTGGCTCTTGACTGGGTGGCAACCTATCTGGCCGATGTGCGGCCGCTTGTCAAGGAGCAACGTGGCTGCTCCGACGTGCTGTTCCTCAACCGCCGAGGCGGCCGGTTGTCGCGCGTGATGGTGTTCTACATTGTCAAGGATCTTGTGGCTCAGGCTGGAATCAACAAGACCGTCAGTCCGCACACGTTGCGGCACTCGTTTGCCACCCATTTGCTCGAGGGCGGGGCCAACTTGAGGGCCATTCAGCAGATGCTTGGGCACGAAAGCATTACCACCACAGAAATTTATGTGCATATCGACAGGTCTCGTCTGCGCCGCGAAATCTTGAACCATCATCCGCGTAATTGCAATGCATAGTGCGGTCGAGCAAAAAATATGTTCTTGGGCAGATTTTGGCCTAAAAATAACTCTAAATATGGGTTGTGTCTTTCGTTAGAAACTTTTTTGGCTTTAAAACGTAATTTTTTTTGCCCCAAAAATTTGTTTTTTTTATTCATCTCATATAAATTTGCAATTGTAATCATTCCGCAAGTGCAACTAGGCACTTGATGTGATAAAAACTATACGGAGAAGATTTATGCGACCACAATCACGACCACGTTACCAGTCGCCCTCGCGCGACAACATTGCCACTTTCAGCATCGATGCCGATGGCACACTGCTTGCCACCGCCATTGCTGTGCTGAAGGATCACTCGGCAAGTAAGGTGAAGTCGATGTTAAAGCATAATCAGCTTGCCGTCAATGGCACACCGTCGTCGCAGTTCGACCGCCCCGTGAAGGCGGGCGACAAGCTTCAAGTGAACTTCGACACCTCGTTCCAGGTGTTTAGCGACCTGCGCATCAAATTGGTTTATGAGGACGACGACATCTTGGTTGTCGACAAAAGTTGTGGCGTGCTGTCGACCGGCACCGGCAAGGTGAAAGACGGCACCGTCTACAGCATAATGAAAACCTACCTGCGCAAGCGCAACCCCGAAGCCCGCGTGTTTGTGGTGCATCGCCTCGACCGCGACACTTCAGGCTTGATGCTGCTCACTCGCACGGCCAAGGCCCGTGATGTGCTCGTTAAAAACTGGACCTCGATGGTCACTTGCCGCCACTATGTGGCTGTGGTTGAGGGTGCGATGGAAGAAGCTAAAGGAAAGGTGCGCAACTACCTTGCCGACTCGCCCGACAACAACTATGAGGTGGTGGCCAGCGACGATCCCAAGGCAGGCCAGCTTGCGGTGACCAACTATGTGACCCTCAAGCGTGCCTCGCGCAACAGCCTTGTGCAGCTTGAAATGCGCACCGGCCGCAAAAATCAAATCCGTGTCCACATGGCAGGCCTGGGGCATCCTGTGGTGGGCGACCGCAAATATGGCGCACGCACCAATCCGCTGCGCCGCTTGGCCTTGCATGCCTCCACGCTTGAGTTCACCCACCCGGTGAGCAACAAGCCTATGCATTTTGCCTCTGAAGTGCCTTCGGCATTCCTCCAACTGGTGGAGTAGGGGGGAGTGTGACTCTCCATCCCAAGCCTCAAGGCTTGGAACGCTTGACTTGCAGCCGCCTATTGAAAAAAGTGCTGAGACTAAACCTGAAAGAGAAAAAGCTAAAAGCTAAATAATAACTGATTAATTCTATTTAAAAACATTATCCTTATGAAAAAGTACATTCTGGCATTAGATCAGGGTACCACTAGCTCAAGGGCTATCCTGTTTAACGAGCAAGGCGAAATCTGCTCAGTAGCACAAAAAGAATTCACTCAGATTTTCCCGAAATCGGGCTGGGTAGAGCACAATCCCCATGAGATTTGGTCGTCGCAGGCATCGGTTGTGGCCGAGGCTATCACAAAGCTCGACATCAATGGTAAGGATATTGCCGCTATTGGTATCACCAACCAACGTGAAACCACAATCGTGTGGGACGTTGAGACCGAAGAACCCGTTTACAATGCTATCGTTTGGCAAGACCGTCGCACCGGCGAGTTCTGCGACCAGCTCAAGGCTCAGGAAGGCCTCGTGGAGAAAATCCGTGAGAAGACCGGTCTTATCATCGACGCTTACTTCAGCGGCACAAAAATCAAATGGATCCTCGACAACGTGCCCGGAGCACGCGAGCGCGCCGAAGCCGGCAAGCTCCGTTTCGGTACGGTTGACTCTTGGCTCGTGTGGCGTCTCACTCGCGGTGAGGTGCATGTGACCGACGTTACCAACGCCAGCCGCACAATGCTCTTCAACATCCACACTCTTGATTGGGACGACGAACTGCTCAACCTCCTCGGCATTCCACGCTCAATGATGCCTCAGGTGAAGTCGAGCAGCGAGGTTTACGGCCACACCAAGACCACAATCTTCGCTCACGAAGTGCCCATCGCCGGTATCGCCGGTGACCAGCAGGCTGCCCTCTTTGGCCAGCAGTGCACCGAGGCTGGTTCAATCAAGAACACCTATGGCACTGGTTGCTTCCTGCTTATGAACACAGGCGAAAAGCCCATTATGTCGAAGAACAACCTGCTCACCACCATCGCATGGAAGATTGGTGATAAGGTGAACTACGCACTCGAAGGCTCGATCTTCGTTGGTGGCTCTGTTGTGCAATGGCTGCGCGACGGTCTCGGCATCATCAAGTCGAGCGGCGAAATCGAAGCTCTTGCAACCACCGTGCCCGACACTGGCGGCGTTTATTTTGTGCCCGCTCTCACCGGTCTGGCTGCTCCTTACTGGGATCCCTATGCACGCGGCTCTATCACAGGCCTTAGCCGTGGCACCACTGCTGCTCACATCGCACGCGCAGCCCTTGAAGGCATCGCACTGCAGACCTACGACATCGTTGACTGCATGCGCCGCGACGCCGAGCTGCCCATCCGTGAACTTAAGGTCGATGGCGGTGCTTCGCGCAACAATCTGATGATGCAATTCCAGAGCGACATCCTGAACTGCAAGGTATACCGTCCGCGCGTGACTGAAACCACAGCTCTTGGTGCTGCCTACCTCGCCGGTCTGGCTGTGGGCTACTGGTCAAGTCTCGACGAAATCAAGCGTCAGTGGCAGGTTGAGAAGGAATTCTCGCCCGAGGCTAACCTTGAAGACGTGAAGAAGACGGTAGATGGATGGCACGATGCCGTTGACCGCACTCTGAGCAAGAAGTAATCCACCCCCCCCTCGTCAATATTAGGGAATATAATATTGCCTCCACATGCGCCCGTGCCGGCGCATTGCGGCGCGTGTGAAGGCTTTTCCAAAAACCACTAAAATTCAAACCTTTTTATAAACCTAAAAATTCATAATTATGGACTATTCATTAACAACCCAAATGTTGCTTGAGTTTATCGCAACATTCGTTCTGATTCTGCTTGGCGACGGCGTGGTAGCTTGTGTCAGCCTTAACAAGAGTAAAGGCCAAAATGCCGGTTGGGTGGTCATCACCATCGCATGGGGTCTCGCTGTGTGGGCTGGTATCCTCATTTCAGGCCCATATTCAGGCGCTCACCTCAATCCGGCAGTGACCATTGCATTTGCCGCTCAAAACCCGGCATCATGGCCTATTGCAAGAGTTCTCGGCTATATCGTTGCCCAGCTGGCAGGTGCCTTCCTCGGCGCTGTTGTTGTGTATGTGTTCTATAAGAAGCACTTCGATGCAACCGACGATGCCAACGCAAAACTCGGCGTGTTCTGCACAGGCCCGGCTATCCGCAGCTATGGCTACAACCTCTTCAGTGAGATTATCGGCACATTCGTGCTCGTGTTTGCGATTTTCGCAACTATAGTTCCTGGAAACGAAGGTCTTTCTGCAGTTGGCCCGCTCCCCGTTACCTACATCATCGTAGTTATCGGTATGGCACTTGGCGGCACCACCGGATATGCTATCAACCCTGCCCGTGACCTCGGTCCGCGCTTGGCTCACGCTGTTCTCCCCATCAAGGGCAAACGCGACAGCGACTGGGCTTACAGTTGGGTGCCCGTAGTGGGCCCGATCCTTGGCGGTCTTTTGGCTTACGGCGCTTATGTAGTGTTCTACGGCGAAATCCTCGCAAAGTGATAATAAGGCCGGTTTAGCTTAACCGGAAGATTCATAAAAATGCAGCGCGCTGCAGGTGTGTGGACTTGATCCAAACTGCCTGCAGCGCGCATTGTTTTTTTGTGCTACCTACCGCCGCCGCAGGCGGTGCCGGTGTTAAATAAGATAAAAAACAGGTCAATTATGCCTTTTTGCTGTTTGAAATGTCTATCTTTATCGTCTTAATAGCATAGCGACAGTCCTAAACTAACACAAATAATAGTATTTATGAAACTAAAGCAACTAATTGCAGCAGCTGTGCTGGTGGTCTCGGCTTCGGCCTTTGCCCAGCAGCCCCAGTTGCCACCCATTCCGGTCGACACGGCAGTTCACACTGGCCGTCTTGCCAATGGCCTCACTTACTATGTGCGCCACAACAATTACCCGGAACACAGGGTTAACTTCTACATCGCTCAGCGTGTGGGTTCAATCCAGGAAGAGGAAAGCCAGCGCGGTCTTGCCCACTTCCTTGAGCACATGGCCTTCAACGGCAGCGACAACTTCAAGGGCAACGGAATCATTGACTATACCCGCACCCTCGGTGTGGAATTCGGCAAAGACCTCAATGCCTATACGTCGGTCGACCGCACCGTCTATAACATCAACGACGTGCCTTCGGCCCGCCGCTCGTCGCTCGACTCGTGCTTGCTCGTGCTGCGCGACTGGTCGTGCGGCCTCACTCTCGCCGACGATGAGATCGACAAGGAGCGCGGTGTGATTCACGAGGAGTGGCGCCTTCGCTCAAGTGCGAGCCAGCGTATGCTCGAGCGCAACCTCGAGACTCTTTATCCCGGAAGCAAGTATGGCAAGCGCATGCCCATCGGCTTGATGTCGGTGGTCGACAACTTCAAGTACAAGGAGCTCCGCGACTATTACAAGAAGTGGTATCATCCGTCGAACCAAGCCATTATCGTAGTGGGCGACGTGGATGTGAACTACACTGTCAACAAAATCAAAGAGCTGTTTGGCAACATCAAGAACCCCGCCAATGCAGCAAAGGTTGTCGATGAGCCTGTGCCCGACAATGCCCAGCCCATTATTGTGGTCGACAAGGACAAGGAACAGCAATACAACATCGTGTCGCTCTATTTCAAGCACGATCCCACTCCCGACCCTGAGAAGAACAATTGCGGCTACATGCTTGAGGGCTATCTGAAATATGCCATCAGCTCGATGCTGAACAATCGTCTGCGCGAGAAAGCACAGGATGCGACATCGCCCTACATGCAGGCTTTCTCTTACGATGGCCAGTATATCTACTCAAAGACCAAAGACGCCTTCACCCTTCTGGGCGTGGCTAAGCCTGGCCAGGAAATTGCCACACTGAAAGCCATCTACGAAGAGGCTTCGCGTGCAGTGCAGCATGGCTTCACCGCCACTGAGTATGCCCGCACAAGAAGTGAGTATCTGAGTCAGCTCGAGAAGAAATACAACAACCGCGATAAGGTGAAAAATGACTCATACGCAAGCGAATACACCGAAAACTTCTTGCAAAACGAGCCTATGGTATCGATTTCTACCGAGTACCAGCTCATGAAGCAGCTTGTTCAGGCTATTCCCGTTGAGGCAATAAACTACTCGCTGCCCGAGCTCATCAGCAAGACCGACACCAACGTGGTGGTGCAAATTCAGTGCACCGAGAAGGCTGGAGCCACATATCCCACAGTGGACCAGGTGAAGGCCACCCTTGCACAGGTGCGTGCCGAGAAGCTTGACGCCTATGTCGACAATGTGAAGAGCGAGCCTCTCATTGCCAAACTTCCCGCCAAGGGCAAGATTGTGAAAGAAACCATCGACCCGAAATTTAACACCAAGACGCTCACTCTGAGCAATGGCGTGAAGGTGGTGCTCAAGCACACCGATTTCAAGGAAGATGAAGTGCTCATGATGGCCTTGGCCAATGGCGGCTCTTCGCTCTATGGTCCCAAGGATTATATCAATGTCGACGTGATCGACGATGCAGTGGGCTCAAGCGGCCTTGGCAACTTCAACTTCGAGGAGCTCCAGAAGGCTTTGGCCGGTAAGCAGGTTGACGTGTCGTATGCAATGAGCTCAACCAAAGACCGCATCAACGGCTCATCTACTGTCAAAGACCTCGAGACAATGTTCCAGCTCACCTATCTCAAATTCACCAGCATCAAGAAGGATGAGAAGAACTGGGGTAGCACTATGAACCTCTACAAGACTTATCTCGAGAACAAATCGTTGCGTCCTGAGTCGGTGTTCAGCGATTCTTGCAACTACATAATGAACAACCGCTCACTGCGCGAAAAGCCGCTTGAGCTTGCCGACCTCAAGAGCATCGACTACGACCGCATCCTGTCGATTGTAAAAGAGCGCACAGCCAATGCAGCCAACTACACGTTCACCTTTGTGGGTAACTTCAACGAAGACAGCATCAAGCCCCTCATTGAGCAGTATGTGGCTTCGCTCCCGTCGCTTGGCAAGGTCACTTCGAAATATGTAGATGTGCAAGAGCGTCCCGTGGGCAAGAACATTGTGGAATTCACCCGCAAGATGGAGACTCCAAAGGCAATGGCCCGCATGTACTGGTATAACACAGCCCTGCCTTTCAGCGTGGAAAACAAGGTTTATGCTGATGCCGTGGGTCAGCTGCTCAGCATCGTCTATCTGCAGAAGATCCGTGAGGAGGCAAGTGCCGCCTATTCGGCTGGTGCTGCAGGCTACATTCAGCGCTCTGGCAGCAAGAACACGCTCTTCTTTATTGGCGTGTGCCCGATGAAGCCCGAGAAGAAAGACCTTGCCATCAAGATTATGCGCGAGGAGGTTGACCGCCTTGCCACCACAGTCAATGCACAAGACCTTGAGAAGACCCAAAAGAACATGCTCAAGGACTTTGAGACTCAGTACAAGGAAAACAGGACTTGGCTCGAGCAAATCGGCTCTTACTACCTCGATGGCACCGATTTCCTCACTGGCTATACCGAGGCTGTCAAGTCGATGACTCCGGCCAAAATCTCAGCTTTTGTGAAGAAAGTGCTTGCCCAGGGAAACCACTTGGAGGTGATTATGCTTCCCGAAGCCGACAAGAAGTAATCTCTTGATTGCCATGCGGCCTGGTGGCTCGCCACCGTGAACCGCCCGGCGTCAATCAGGATATCATAAACGCGTTCCCGCCCACATGCTCATTGCTTGTGGTCGGGAATGCTTTTTATTTGGGCGCATGTGACCATTAATTGAATATTTTAGTAAATTTGCAAAAATATGCATCACTGGCTCTTGTGTGCTCCTGCCAGTGAGGAGCATAAGGCAAATTTATTCCATAGTAGTAGATGATGAAGATGAATAAGACCCTGTTGGCATTTGCCACCGTTGCCGCAATGTCGGCTTTTTGTACTGATGCAACCGCCACAACTCCTGCCGATTCTCTGCCGGCGGAACAGACAATTGTGGCCGACGTTGCTGAGCCCGAGGCCATGGAAACGCATGCACCGGCCACTATCGTGCTCGAAGCTGAGGCCCGCATGGCGGCAGCCGAGGCGTTGCAGCGTGCTGCCGACACCATCGTCAGTCCCGACATTTACAGCGCAGCGGCCTCAAAGGTGGCCCTGAAACCCTACAAGTTTCTCGACGATGTCACTTTCAGCGGTTTGCCCATCTTTGCAGCCGGAATCATAGCAAAGAGCGAGAAGCGTAGCTTCCGTCAAGACTACAATGCCCAGGATCCACGCAGCCGACTCATCAAATATAATTTCCACAACACCATCGACAATTACACCCAGTTTGCCCCGTTTGCCCTGGCTGCCGGCCTTAATTTTGCCGGAGTGCGCGGCCGTAGCGACACATGGCGCTTTTTGGCTAACTCGGCAATGTCGTATGCGCTGATGGCACTAATTGTCAATCCCATCAAGTATACGGCCAAGGAGATGCGCCCCGACGGTTCTACCCGCAACTCATGGCCCTCGGGCCACACGGCCACGGCCTTTGTGAGCGCCACCATCCTTCACAAGGAATATGGCCTCACTCGCAGTCCGTGGTATTCAGTGGCTGGTTACATGATTGCCACCGCCACCGGCGTGATGCGTGTGCTCAACAACCGTCACTGGGTGAGCGATGTGCTCTCGGGTGCCGGTGTGGGTATATTCTCTACCGAACTTGCCTATGGCTTGTGCGACCTGCTCTTCAAGGGTAAGCACTTGAAGTCGAACGACCGCCCTGGCATTTCCGATATCACCAACAAGCCTTCGTTTTTCAGTATCTCAATGGGATTGGGACTTGGCAGCCGCAATTTCTCGTTCAACGGTCAGGATCTTGATTTGCGCGACAGCGAGGGAAACTATTCCGAAGTGAAACTCAAGTTTGGTACGGCTACCGTAGTGGGTGCCGAGGGTGCTTATTTCATCAACAAATATGTGGGCTTCGGTGGCCGCCTGCGTGTGAAAAGCATGCCAATCAAGGGCTGGAACAACGTTTCGAGCAAATCGGAAACCGATATCCAAAACATGGTGACTTATATGACTAACGCCGGTCTGGGTGATTGGTTAAAGAGCGCAAAACTCTCGGTGGAAAGTGACCACATTACTGAATTCACAGCCGACATTGGCGCGTATTTCAATCTGCCGCTAAGCTCTCGCTGGGCTCTCGGAGCCAAGTTGCTCGGCGGCCGCAGCATTATCCAAGACCTTAACGTGAAGGGCGACATTTCCGGAAAATCCATTAAAAGCTTCAATGGTATCACGGGCGAAGTGGTGTGGGGCGATGACTACCACACGCGTTGGGACTATATCTCGGTCAGCGGTACCAACAGCCTCAAGTGGGGTACTGGCGTGTCGGTAACCTATGCCTACAAGTCGTCGTTCTCGTGGCGCGTTTTTGCCGATTACGACTACACTCGCAAAACCTACACAATGGAATATAACCCCAATTATTTCTATAAGGAGGCTTGGCCATCGGTCGTGGAATCGTATGCCGCACAAGGCTACGACTTCGTGGCCACACGCCGCAGCAGCATCCATCGGGCCATGAACAGCCTGGTGCTGGGCGGAGCATTCTGCATATCGTTCTGATGTGCCGCCTCTGGCTTGAGGCGCCGTTGAAGTGACTGTGAAGCAGTGTGGGTCTCGCATGCTTTCGATGCAGACGCTGCACCGCATTGCCGGGGGGGATGACAACCTCGATGGCCTTCAAAATAACCTGATTAAAAATCGCTACCACTCGTGTTGTGGCATGACTGCAATTAATGAGCCGCGATAGACTTTAAAAACAATACAGAGTATGTCAAGATTTGATTTCGACAAGATTATTGACCGGCGCAACACTGGCGCGGTGAAAATTGATGGAATGAAAGCTGAGTTTGGCCGTGCCGATTTGGTGCCGGCGTGGATTGCCGATATGGATTTTGAGGTATGCCCACAGGTGACCGAGGCTCTCACTGCGCGTTTTGCCGGTCATCACATCTATGGCTATACCACTGTGCCCGACAGCTACTGGCAGGCGATTGTCGACTGGCAACGGCGACGCAACGGCTTTGAGATTGCCACCGACGAAATCTCGTTTATCCCGGGCGTGGTTACGGGCGTGGCGCTGGCCATCAATTTCTTCACTCGCCCCGGCGACCGTGTGGTGATTCAGGAACCGGTGTATCATCCGTTCCGACGCGTGATCACCGACAACGACCGTGTGGTGGTCAACAATGCCCTTATCCGCGACGACGACGGTTATTGCCGGATGGATTTTGAGGGGCTTGAACACATTTTTGCCACACGCCGCCCCGTTATTATGGTAGTGTGCAATCCGCACAATCCCATGGGCATCGTCTGGAGTCCCGATGTGCTTCGGCAAGTTGCCTCGCTTGCCCGCCGCTATGGCGTGAAGCTGATAAGCGACGAAATACACAGCGACCTCATGCTCTATGGCCACAAGCACCATCCGCTGCCTTCTGTCAGTGACGATGCCGCTGCTGTGACAATAGCCTTTGGCGCGCCGACCAAGACGTTTAATATTGCCGGACTGCACTCGTCGTGGTGCGTGGTCAAAAATCCCGAACTGCGGGTGCCTTTCTACCGCTGGCTGTCGGCCAACGAACTCAATCTGCCCAACATGACGGCGGTTATTGCTGCCGAGGCAGCCTACACTCACGGCGAAGAATGGCTGGCCGAGGTGCTGCGGTATATAGAGGGCAACATCGACTTCGTGGCCGATTTTTGCCGCGACCACATGCCACAGGTGAAAGCTCTCAAGCCGCAGGCCAGCTATCTGGTGTGGCTCGACTTTACCCAGCTTGGTCTCGACCACAAGGGCCTCCAGAGCCTCTTGATTGACCATGCGCATGTGGCGATGAACGACGGCACGATGTTTGGGCATGGCGGTGAGCAGCATGCACGCCTTAACGTGGCCGCCCCGCGCCAGGTGATTGCCGATGTGATGCAGCGCATTGCCGATGCCGTGAACGCCCGCCGCTAGTCAGCGGCTATTTGAAAAAACACGGCACGCATAGCCGCCAGGCACGCGTTTTGCATTATCTTTGCACCGAAATGCTGAATGACTCATTACTCGTTTCAGTCTCACACACACGTTACAACTTTCATGAAAGTCGGCAAAGTCATAATGCGCATAGTCAGGAATGTGCTCGTTTTTTTCTTCACATCCACCATTCTCAGCGTGATTCTGTTTAAGTGGGTGCCGGTATATTTCACACCACTGATGATGATACGCTGCGTGGAGCAGTTGGCCTCGGGCCGTGAGCTAAAACTGCACCATAACTGGACGTCGATCAACCACATGCCGCAAGACATGCCTGTGGCGGTGATTGCCAGCGAGGATGCACACTTCTTGACCCACAATGGCTTCGACTTCGAGCAAATATATCAGGCGCAGCTCACGGCGCTCAGGGGCGGCCGCGAACGCGGAGCCAGCACCATTTCGCAGCAGACGGCAAAGAACGTGTTTCTGTGGCCCGGGCATAGCTGGATACGCAAGGGCTTTGAGGTGTATTTCACGGTGCTTATTGAGCGCATATGGGGCAAGGAACGCATAATGGAGGTTTACCTCAATTCAATAGAGACGGGAAACGGAATCTATGGGGTGCAGGCTGTGGCCCATGACAATTTTGGCGTGCGCGCCTCGCTTCTCTCGCGTGGCCAGTGTGCCCTCATTGCCGCCACACTGCCCAATCCGCTTAAGTTCAGTTCGGCCAATCCCAGCCCATATATGAAACGCCGCCGCGAGCGCATCTTGCATGAGATGCGTTTTGTGAGCAATCCGCACTGGGGCGTGAAGCGGTAATTGCCGCTTGCCATATAAAGTCACGGCCCGCTGCAAGTAGCTTCACTTGCAGCGGGCCGTGCCGTCGGTTGGCAGTTTTATCCTAATGCCACTTTGTGCTCATCGGCAAGCTCTATCACTTGGCAACCTGCTATTGTGCCGGCGTCGAGTGTGAGCGTTATCAGCGTGCGCACTTTTTGCCACCCTTGCCTCCCGGCTGCTCCGGGATTGATGGTGAGCAGCCCCAGGCTGCGGTCGGGAATCACCTTGAGGATGTGGCTGTGGCCGCACACAAACAGTTTGGGCTGGGCAAGCTCAAGCCTGGTGCGTATGCCAGGTGCATATTTGCCCGGATAGCCGCCTATGTGGGTGAGCACCACTTTCACGCCTTCGGTGGTAAATGTCTCCATAGGCTTGAACCGGCGGCGCAGTTCGGCTCCGTCGGCGTTGCCATACACGGCCCGCAGCACCGGTGTGATGGCCTCAAGGCGATCGGCCACTTCTTCATTGCCTATGTCGCCGGCATGCCAAATCTCGTTGCAATCGGCAAAGTGCTTTGCATACCGGTCGTCCCACAGCGAGTGTGTGTCGCTGATTATGCCTATCTTTTTCATTATGCTCCAAACTCCCTCAGACGGGCAATGTATTTGCCAATGATGTCAAATTCAATGTTCACGCGAGTGCCCTCTTTTATCTGGTGAAAGTTTGTGTGGTCGTGGGTATACGGGATGATAGCCACCTCAAAGCTGTCTTTTTGCGAGTTGCACACGGTGAGGCTAGTCCCGTTGACGGTGACGCTTCCCTTTTCTACGGTCACATATCCCTTGCGGGCCATTTCGGGGTCGGCAGTGTAGGCAAATGCGTAGCGCCAGCTGCCGTCTTCCTCTGTCACGGCAGTGCAAGTGGCCGTCTGGTCCACATGGCCCTGCACGATGTGTCCGTCAAGCCGCCCGTTCATCATCATTGAGCGCTCCAGGTTCACCTCGTCGCCCACCTTGAGGTCGCCGAGGTTGCTGCGCTCCAGGGTTTCCTGAACGGCTGTCACTGTGTAGGTGCCGTCGCCTGGCAGTGCCACCACAGTGAGGCACACTCCATTGTGGGCCACGCTTTGGTCTATTTTCAACTCATCGGTAAAACTGCACTTTAGTGTGATGTGCAGGTTTCCTTCATCGCGGCACAGCTCCACCACTGTGGCCGCTTCTTCTACTATTCCTGAAAACATATTGATGTAGTGCTAAAATTTACTTAAAGTGTTTTGTCCCGCGCCCCCACGTTATGGTTGCTCTTCTTCACCGGCCTCTTCGGCCGCCTTGCGGTCTTCCACAAATGGCTGGAAATCGGTAGTGAGTACTTGGAACTCGGTGCGGCGGTTGATTTGGTCGGCGGCTTCCTGGTTGGCCTTGTCGAGCGTCTTGATGAATTCCTCGTTAAGCACATCGCCTTCCTTGAATTGCGGATACAGGCGGGCAATGCGCTTGGTCACCGTTTTTGGGCGTGTCTTGCCGTAGCCCTTTGGGCGAAGCCTCTCCTTGTTGATGCCGTTTTTAATCAGGTAATCAACCACCGACTTTGCACGCCGCTCCGAGAGCGAGTTGTTGTAGTCGTCGGTGCCTATGCGGTCGGTGTGTGAGGCCATCTCTATTGTGATGTAGGGGTTGTCTTTCATCACCTGCACCATGCCGTCGAGAGCTTTCTTGGAGGCCGGTCTGAGCGAGGCCTTGTCGAAGTCGTAGAATATGTTTTCTATCACTTGCGGCTTGGTCATGGCGGCAAGCACGAAGTCAACGTTGTATTCGGCGTCTTCCTCGGCAATGTCGCTGGTGAATTCCTGCTTGCCGTTGAGGTAGCCGCTTGAGCCGGCCAGCATCACGTAGCTCACCCCGCGCTGCAGGTCGAAGCGGAACGAGCCGTCGGGCTTGGCCATGGCCTTTTGGTTGCTGCCGTCGTTGCCCACAATGCGTATCACTGCATTGGGCACGGGCTCTTCATCTTTGTCGAGCACATAGCCTGAAATCCATATCTTGAGGTCGGGCTTCACGAAGCTGTAGATGTGGTCGTAGCCGCGGGCGTCGTTGCGGTTGCTGCTGAAGAATCCGCTCTCTCCCTTGCCGAAGGTGATGCCAAAGTCGTCGCCGCTTGAGTTCATGGGCGACCCCATGTTTTCAATGTTCCACTTGCCCGAGGGCTGAAGCGTGGCTTTAAACAGGTCAAGACCTCCGAAGCCGGCATGGCCGTCGCTGGCAAAATACAGTATGCTGTCGGTGCGGCAATAAGGGAAACGCTCGTCACCGGGCGTGTTGATTTGGTCGCCCAGGTTCTCGAGTGTGCCGTGCGGGTCTTTTAGGTTGATGCGCCACAGGTCTTTCCCTCCCTGTCCGCCTGGCATGTCGCTTGAGAAATAAAGCCATTTGCCGTCGGCACTCACGGCTGGGTCTCCATAGGCCGATAGCGTGTCGGCTGTGATTTCCACTTTCACCGGCGCACTCCATTTGGCTTCGCTCCGCTGTGCGCTGTAGATTTCAACCGACGACCCCGAGTTGGTCTTGCGTATGGCCTTGGCCAAATACATGGTGGTGCCGTCGGGCGTGAAGGCCGTTATGCCTTCGTCGAACTCGGTGTTGAGCTCTCCCTCGGCGGCTTGCGGCCGTTGCCAGTTGCCTTTTTCGTCTTTTTTAGAGAAATACACGTCGCTGCATTTTGTGCCGGTGATTTCGCTGCGCTTCTCGCCTTTCGATTTCTCGGTGCTCGATGTGTAGTAGAGCACGTCGGCGTTCTTGTCGAGAAACATCGGGCAGAAGTCGGCCCGTCGCGAGTTGAACAGTTTGGCGTTGGTCACCTTGTAGCGCGATCCCTCTTCCTTCCATTTTGGGGCCATGCGGCATGCGCGCAGCCCGGTTGTGGCTTGGTAGTCGCCTGGCTTTTTCTCCAGGAAACTGCTGTAGTTCTTTATGGCTTCGCTGTAGCGCCCGTTCATGTGCTGGGCGTGTGCCAGATAGAACAGCGCCATGCTGTCGGGGTATTCATATCGCAGCGCATTCTGGAATGCGGCTGCGGCTTTGGCACTTTGGTTTAGCTTGTTGTAGCATAATCCCATGCGGTAGGCCACGTCGCCGCGCATGGGGCGGTCTTCCTTTTTGCGCAGGCGGTTATACACCTTGCGGTATATGTTGGCGGCATCGTTATATTCGCCACGGTCGTAGGCCTCGTCGGCATCGCGCAGCTTTGCCTGCTTGCAGCTGCTCACGGTGCCCATGGCCATTGAGGCTATAATGATTGCCAATATTATGTGCAGATGTCTTTTCATTATTCCATATCGGTATTTTATGGCTTGTGCGGCTTTTGCGGCACACCATACCTTAACTATTAAAACGCATTGCGGGCGGCCTTTATTGCATACCTTGTGGCGCATGAGTGACCAATCTGGATTTTTTTGCGTATTTTTGTGCCTAAGGCCATGCCGTTCAGGCACGGGCTGATATTAAAATCAATAACGGTGATTATGAAAATTCAGGAAGGATACATGCCCTTTATGGGCTACAGCACCTATTACCGCATAGTAGGCGAATCGGCTCCCGGCAAAAGCCCCATCATCATGCTGCACGGAGGGCCGGGCAGCACCCATAACTATTTTGAACTGCTCGACAAGGTGGCTCTGTCGGGCCATGCCGTGATAAGCTACGATCAAATAGGGTGCGGCAACTCTTATGTCGACGGTCATCCCGAACTGTGGACCATCGACACATGGCTTGATGAACTTTGTGGGCTCATCAGCCATCTGCGGTTGGAGCATTTCCACTTGCTGGGGCAGTCGTGGGGGGGAATGCTCGAAATTGTGTATCTGATTGAGAAACAGGCGCAGGGGGTGAAGTCGGCCATACTGTCGAGCACTTTGCCAAGCAGCCGCCTTTGGGCAAGTGAGCAGCATCGCCTCATCACGTTTATGAGCGAGGCCGACCAAAAGGCGATAGCCGATGCCGAGGCCTTTGGCGATTTCTCGGGCCAGGCTTATGCGCAAGCCAACGAGCGGTTCATGAGCCTGCATTGCGCGGCACCTGTCACTGCCGACTCGCCCGAATGCCTTCGACGCAGTAAACGCCCGGGGGCGGAATCCTACCTTTATGGCTGGGGACCGAATGAGTACACTCCCACGGGTACGCTAAAGGACTATGACTATACCGATCGCCTGCACGAAATAAAGGTGCCTTGCCTCATCACCAGTGGCACCAACGACATGTGCACGCCGCTGGTGGCCAAAACCATGCACGACCGCATTGCTGGCAGCCGGTGGGAACTCTTCGACGGGGCGCGCCACATGCCGTTTGCCGAGCAGACCGACAAGTATTGCCGCATGCTTGAGCAGTGGCTTGATGAGCATGAGTGACTTGTTTCGGCTTGTGGCGAAACAATAAAAGTCGGGACCGTGAACACACAATGTTGCTCACGGTCCCGATTATGCTGTTGCTTAGCGTGGGAGGCTTGTGCGGCTCGCTTTATTTGAGCTTGGCAATGGCTTCCTTGATGCGGGCAGCTGCTTTGCGCAGGTTGTCGTCGCTTGTGGCGTAGCTCATGCGCAGGTAGCCCGGTGCGCAGAATGCGTCGCCCGACACACTTGCCACGTGGGCCTCATCGAGCAGATACAGTGCCAGGTCGCCGGCATCGTTGATCACGGTGTCGCCGTTGCGCTTGCCAAACAGTGCCGACACTTCGGGGAACACATAGAATGCCCCTTGCGGCTTGTTCACCTTCAGACCCGGAATCTCGCTCAGCAGGCCTGTTATCAGGTTGCGGCGGCGCTCAAAAGCCTGTCGCATCGTCTCCACGCAGTCTTGTGGACCGCAATAGGCTGCCTCGGCTGCCTTTTGGGCAATTGATGATGCTCCGCTGGTGTATTGGCCTTGCAGCTTGTTGAGCTCTTTGGCGAGCCACAGCGGTGCGGCGATGTAGCCGATGCGCCAACCGGTCATGGCATAGGCTTTCGACACGCCGTTGACTATGGCCACGCGGTCTTTCACCTCGGCAAACTGTGCAATCGACTCGTGGCGGCCCACATAGTTGATGTGCTCATAGATCTCGTCCGACACAATCAGCACATCGGGATACTTGGCAAGCACGGTTGCCAGCGCCTTGAGCTCGTCGCGGCTATAGACGCTGCCGGTGGGGTTGCTCGGCGAGCACAGGATAATCATGCGCGTTTTGGGCGTGATGGCACTTTCAAGCTGCTCGGCTGTGATTTTGAAATCCTGGTCGATGCCTGCCGGAACAAGCACCTCGTTGCCGCCAGCCAGTTTCACCATCTGCACATAGCTCACCCATGCGGGGGTGGGGATAATCACCTCGTCGCCGGGGTTGACCACAGCCATCACCACGTTGCACAGTTCATGCTTGGCTCCGTTGCCCACCACGATTTGCTCGGGTGCGTAGTCAACGCCGTTTTCGCCCTTGAGTTTGGCCGATATGGCTTTGCGCAGCGACAGGTAGCCAGGCACTGGCGTGTAGAACGAAAAGTTGTCGTCGATAGCCTTTTTTGCGGCTTCTTTGATGTGGTCGGGGGTGAAGAAATCGGGTTCTCCCACCGAAAGGTTGATTACATCGATGCCTTGCGCCTTAAGCTCGTTGCTCTTTTGCGACATTGCAAGTGTGGCCGATGGGGCCATGGCTTGCAGCCTTTGTGAAATCTGATTCATAACGCTATAAATATGTCTTGTGAGTGAAATTGTTCAAAATGTGAATTTGTCGCATCGCGTGCCGCTCACCGTCAGTGACTTGATGAGGGGCACTATGCGCCCGAAGTGTGGTGTGAGCATGTGGGCTTTGAGGTGGTCCTCGCTAAGCCACGTCTCGCAAAACATCATTGCCCGTCGGTTGCTGAGGCTTTGCATCACGTCGTAGCCCATACAGCCGTCTTCGGCGAGCGTTTTTTCGGCCAATTCGCGGGCAAGGGCAGTCATCTGCTCCATGTCGGCATCGGCCTTAAGCTCGAAAAATGAATTTATTCTAATCATAGCCTGAAAAAATTGCTTCACGAAAAAAGTGCGGCAGCATCATGCCGCTGTGCAATGCTGCCACAAAGTTACGTCGTTTGGCTCAACAAAACAACACCTGCGGCCTGCCCGCTCCGCAATTGCACAGGTTGGGCAATAAATGAGCGGTGACGGCCGTATTATATTAGATAAGTAACAATAAAACCAATTGTAGACATGAGACGTGCAGATAGAGAAATAACTGAAATCCCCCACATTCTTGAGATTATAAGCCAGTGCGATGTGTGCCGCTTGGGTATCAACGACCCTGATTCAGGCGTGCCTTATCTGTTGCCACTCAACTTTGCTCACGAGGTTGAGGACGATGGCACAATCGTGCTTTACTTTCATGGCGCAACCGATGGCACCAAATACCGCTTGCTTGATGCATGCCCGCGTGTGGCATTTGAGATGGACTGTGGGCACACGCTGTGTTCTGATGCCTCTCGCGGCTATTGCACAATGGCCTATACCAGCGTAATAGGGCGGGGCACTGTGACCGAAATCGTAGACCGTGACCAAAAAGTGAGGGCGCTTCAGCTGATTGTGGACCATTATCACGCAGATGATAAATTTGTATACAGTAAAGCGGCTGTCGACCGCACCAGGGTGCTTGCCTTGCGGGTTGAGAACATGACGGCCAAGGCTCGCCCGATGCACGGGAAATAAATCTGAAAATAACATAATTATGCTAAGCCGGTTTTTCCTCTTTGGATTAATTGGCATATTTTTGCACCAAATTATTTATGCATTTTTTTAGATAATGAGAAAAGACAGAATTTACGGATTGTTGAGTTTGATCACCTGCTTTTTGATGATGGTTGCCGCTGCGGCTCAAAAAGAAGGGAAAGTGCTTGGCTATGACTTGCGTGGCAATGCAGCGGCCGACACCGCTCTGGAATTAGACGTGGTTACCGACACAGTGCGCACCTTGCCCGACGGCTCTATTGTGGTCAATACCAGCCAACTTGCTGCCGATGTAAAGGGATATGCCGGTCAGGTGCCTCTTGAGATTACCATCAAAGACGGCAAGGTGGCAAGCGTGAAGGCGTTGCCCAACAGCGAGACACCTGATTTCTTTAAGCGTGCGTCCGACGGTTTGATCAATGCGTGGGACGGGATGACGCTTTCTGATGCGGCATCGCTCAGCGTGGATGCCGTGACGGGTGCCACCTACTCATCGCAGGCCATAATCATTAACGTGAAGCGGGGTTTGCAGCATGCTCAAAACATCAGTCCTGCCAGCCAAGGCATTGACTGGCGTGGGTTACTTTCTGCCAAATTCATCGCTGGGCTTATTGTGGCTCTGATGGCTGCCATTTTACCGCTCTTTGTGAAAAACAAGATATACCGCACCGTCCAGCTTGTGCTCAATGTGGTTGTGCTGGGCTTTTGGTGCGGAGCCTTTGTGTCTTATTCATCGCTTATGGGCTATGTGGCCGGTGGCCTCAGTTTGCCGTCGATGCTCATCCCGGCAGTGCTTCTAGTCACGGCGTTCCTTTATCCGGCATTGCTTGGCAAGAAGTCGTATTATTGCGCCAACGTCTGTCCGTTTGGCTCGCTGCAGCAGCTTGCCTCCAAGTGCAGTAGCCGCAAGATTAAGCTCTCACCCGCAGTGCTGCACCGCCTCGATCAACTGCGTCGCGCATTGTGGATTGTGCTCATGATGTGTGTGTGGTGTGGCGTGTGGTTTGACTGGATGAACTATGAGCTGTTCACTGCATTCATCTTCCAGTCGGCCTCTTGGGTTGTGATAGCGGTAGCGGTGGTTATTGTGGTGCTGTCTGCTTTTGTGACGCGTCCCTACTGCCGATTTGTTTGCCCCACCGGCACTCTGCTGAAAATCAGTCAAAACTCGAAGTGAATTCTGCAACCGATAGTAAAAAACAATAATAACATAGAGTATAGTTTATGAAGACAACTCCCTCGATTATTCTCAATGTGGTGCTTGCCGCAGCGCTTGCTGTGGTGAGCATTCAGCTGGCCAAGAGCCGCTCTGCCGGCGGTGAGTCAGAAGCAACAGCGGCCGACACCACTGCCACTGTGCAGGGCGAATTTAAGGAATTTGACCCGACTAAGGATTTTAGTGTGAATCCGTTTACTTTCTTCACTGGCGACGGACTGCTTTTGGCCGCAGGCGATAGCGTGCGCAGCAATGCCATGACCATAGGTTGGGGATCGCTTGGCAACATTTGGGACAAGGGCACAAGCACAATCACCGTGTTTGTGGCTCAGCAGCGTTTCACTCGCGGTTTCATGGAGCGCTCCAAGTATTTTACAGTGATGAGTTTCGACAAAGCCCACAAGCAGGTGCTTGAATACATGGGCAGCCACAGCGGGCGCGACGGCGACAAAGCTCAAGCCTTAGGCTTGCACACGCTCTACACCGAGCACGGTACGCCATATTATGCCGAGGCTTCACAAGTGTTTGAGTGCGAACTGATTTATCACACTCAGTTCGATTCGACCGCTTTTGGCGACCTTCCGCGCAATTTCTACAAGGATTACACTTCTGGCATTCACTCGGTGTATATGGGCCGCATTGTGAAAGCAATGAAGAAATAGCATAGGTCGTGAATGTCCCATGGGTGGGGACTTTCACATAACAAAGAGGCAGGCAGCACATTGGTCATGAACCAAAGGTGCTGCCTGCTTCTTTATAGTGGGCGGTGAGTTACCGCTATTTGTCGGGGAACTTTAGAGCCGCGACTTGCATCATGCGGCTCACGTCGAAGTAGAATCCCTTCACGTTTTCCTTGCCGTCTTTGGCCTTGACGGCTATGTAGTCGATGTCGCCGTCAAGTTCCTGATGGTCGGTAGCCACATAACCGAGAAAATTCACAATGTTGTATTCGTGCTCGGGGCATATAACCACCCACGGGTCTTCCTTGGTGCCCTTGCCGCTCGACATGATGGCTGCTATGAGGCGGTCGAGGCGGTATTGCCGCACTGCCGCACGGGCATATTTTTTCTTCTCTTTGAGCACATAGATGTGAAATTTCATCTGGTCAAGGTCAAATATGTTGTCATCGAGCGAGAGCTCGGCATATTTCTCGATGCTGTCACATTCGGCGCGCGAGTGAGGCTGCTTGTAGTAGAGGCTTTCCACCACTTTGCCATATTCCGACTGGCGGAACGGGTTGTAGTCTTCCTGGAATATGTAGCCATAATATAGGTCGCGGTAGGCTTCGAAATTCATCACAGTGTCGTTGCTCTTAAACGACTGGATGAGTTTCGGATAATAGAAGCGGGCTTTGGGGTCTTGGGTGATTTTCTTGATTTTGTCGAAATCCACTTTTCGCACCTCAAATTTGTTTTGTGCCTCAAGCCCCATGGCGCAGCATGCCGCCACGCAGGCTATGAGCGATGTTATGATGATGTGTTGCAGTTTCATGCCGTTATTGTTGTTGATGAAATCTAAAATATGAATCCTTCGATGGCTATGCCCACCATGGCAACGGCCACAATCGCTTGCAGGGATTTTGCGCAAAAATAGCGAATAAATGTGACACTCGGAAATTTGAGCCATTTGCCGTGAGGTGTCTTGCTAAACGCCATCTGGCCCATTATTGCGCCTAGCACCACGCCCAGCACCATGATGCGGGCGCTAATCAAAATTCCCAGCAGGCATCCTGCAATTGCGGCGATGCTTATGTAGTAGTTGCCTGTGACGCGTCCGTCGGGCTCGCCTTGGGGCGACAGATATTGCACCCCCACGCACAGTGCCGTGGCCATTCCCCAAAACACAAATGTCTTAGTGGGCAGATAGATGCTTGTGCTCCAGTGAAGCAGGCATAGTGCCGCATAGGCGGGTACGGCTGCCGGAATCCAATGTCTCAGCAAGCACACTATGGCGCAGGCGGCACTAAGCACGCCCAGCACGAGCAATATCGATGAAAGTATCATTGCGTTGTCTGTTCTGTCGTTGTCTATGGTTCTAAACTGAGCTTAGCTTGTGATTATTGTGTGGCTTTGCAACCTTTAACACATGATTTCGGAGCTTGGCTCAGAACCACAGGGAAAAGTGCTGCAGCGGCAGTTTTGACTGCGCTACCACCACGCCCATCTTCTCGTTGGTGTAGGTGTGCCCGCAGGTGGCATGGTCGCTACATTCCTTCCACAGTGCCGCCATGGGCTTGCTCTTGCTCAGGTTGCGCATTATTATCACGCCGCCGTCGGCCCTGCCTATGATGCTCAGCAGATGCTTATGCAACGCGTCCTTTCCTGCCTCATCGGCCGGCACATCGTTAACCAGCACAAATGGCGGCTCGCCGTCGTTGAGGGTTTTACCATATTCATCTATGGCCGTGGGCAGGTCGTTGTAGCAGTCGATATAGTCGAGAAACGGCTCTAGCACTTGTCCCACTACGGGAAACCGTTCGAGATGCGGCTCATAGAGGAACAAGCGGCTGCGGGCCGAAACGCTCATCATGCTCACTGCCGAAATTCCGTAGTTGGTGCCCACTTGAAGAATGTGCTTTGGCGCAAAATGGTTGGTGATGCGGAAAAGCAGCTTGGCGTTTTTATACGAGATGACGCGTGGATGCCTGAAGTAGCTCCGCGAGTTTTCAAGCACGGCTCGGCGCACGTCGTGCAGGTAGCCGTAGGAGTAGTAGGGCAGACGCTCGCACAGCACATTCAGCACAAAGTTGAATGCAAATGGCGAGTGAATGCCGAATCCGCGACTTCGGTGGCGGCGGCTCAGAGCGGTGCGGTACCGGTGCAGGCGTCCCATTGATCAGGCTTTGGTCTCGGAGTCTTTCTTACTGCCCTTGCGTCGCACCGAGGCAAATGCCGCTGCGGCTATCAGCCCTACGAATATCGTGACAATCGATGCTTTGGCCACGTTGTCGGTGGTGTGCACCTCTTGCGGGTCGAATGTGAACACCACAGTGTGGTCGCCGGCGGGCAGGCGCAGGGCGCGCAGCACATAGTCAACTCTGCCTATCGGAGCCTCCTTGCCATCGATGGTGGCGGTCCATCCCCAGGGGAAGTATATCTCGCTGAACACTGCCACGCCTCCCTTGGCGCTGTGTGTGTGATAGGTGAGCTTGTTGGGGGCGTAGGTGGTCTCGCGTATGGTGTCGCCGGGTTGCTTGGCTGATGCTTCTCCAAGGGCTTCCTTGAATTTGGCGTCGGCCACAGCGTGGGTGGCTGGGTTGAATGTGTCGAGGAACTTCATCTCCTGGTCGGCCGTAGCCACATAGGTGAGCGAGTCGACAAACCATGCGTTGCCCAATGCATCGGGGTTCTGCTGGGCAAGTGTGTCGCTGATGATAAACCAGCGGGTGTTGAGCATGTTGAAAACGCGCATGTTGCCATGTGAGAGCTGGCGGTCGATAAGGTCGTTGTAACGCGTGAGCTTGGCGGCATGGTAGCCGCCCACTGTCTTGTGGAAATACGATGGCATTGCCTCGCTGAAGTGCTGCTGGTCACACACGCGGTAGTTGAGTGTGGTGTCGGCAAGTATGGTCGCGTCGGCCGGCCGTTTGGTGAATGTGGCGGCGGGCTTCACGTCGAAGTGCGACACAAAGGTGTCTTTGTTGATGTAGCGCTTGTTCACGGCAAACATATCGACGAGCACCAGCAGTGTCATTGCCACGCCTGCAATGGCTGGCTTGATGTTCTTTTTGGCTGCAAAAGCGTGGAGCAGTGCAAATGCCACTACTATGAAGCCGAGGCTGCGCCAGGCGTCGCTGCTCACCAGCGAGTGGCGAATGGTGGCAATGGCTTCACTTAGGCTGGGCACTTGCTGCAGTTGGCCGCTATTGATGTAGGCTTCGGTCTCCTGCTGCGAGAATGTGCCGAAAATGCTTGGGAACAGCGCAAACACGAGGCATAGAGCGGCGCTCACGCCAAAGGCGGCCAGTGTGGCGCGCTTGTGCTTGGCCATGAAGTCGCGTTCGCTGAGCACTTTTTGCAATGCAAGGGCAGCGAGCAGCGGCATGGTGAGCTCGGCAATCACAAGAATGCTCGACACGGCGCGGAACTTGTTGTACATTGGGAAGTGGTCGATAAACAGGTCGGTCAGCCACATCATGTTGTGTCCCCACGACAGGAACACCGATAGCAGCGTCACTGCCAGTAACGCCCATTTCACGGGACCCTTGACCACGAAGCAGCCGAGTAGGAATAGGGCAAATATGATTGCTCCCACATACACGGGGCCGTTGGTCATCGGTTGGTCGCCGAAGTATTGCAAGAAGTATTGCAGGTTTTGCTGGTCTTGGTAGTCAAGTTCACCGTTGCGCTCCATCTTTTTGGCCTTCTGTGTGTCGGCCAGGGTCATGGGTATGTTGCTGCCGGCTTGTGGACGCAGACTGGCGCCGCCTTTCACGTTGGGGGCCAGCAAGGTGAATGTCTCGTCGATGCCGTAGCTCCACTGGGTGATGTATTCCTTGTCGAGTCCGCCGTTTTTCTGCACGTTCTGGCTTTGGGCTCCTTCGGCCTTGACGGGAGTCAGGTCGCTGTGGCTGCCGCGTATGGTCTCTTGCGAGTATTTGTAGGTGAGGTACAGGTTAGGCGCATTGGCTCCTGCGGCCAGGGCTGCTGCCACTAGCAGCGCACCTGTGGCAATGCCCCACTGTGCCATCTTTTTGTCGATGATGGCTTTCACCAGGAAGGCTATTGCCAATGCTACTATCACAAAGAGCGAGTAGTAGGTCATCTGCACATGGTTCGACATCAGCTGCAAGGCTGCAAACAGTGCCGCAAGTGCAGCGCCGCTCAGGTAGTGGCCTCGGTAGGCCCACACGATGCCGGCAATGGTGGGCGGAATGTAGGCAAGGGTGAGCAGCTTCCATATGTGGCCGGCTCCTATGAGAATGAAGAAGTAGGACGAGAAACCGTAGGCAATGGCTCCAAGCAGTCCCACATACCACTTGACGTTGAACGCAAGCATAAGCAGATAAAATCCGAGCATAAGCACAAACACCCATCCCACGGGCTGCGGGAAGTGGAGGCTCCACATGTCGCCCACCCACGACAGCATAGAACTGCTTTCGTAGCTGGGGCTTATCTGGAATGTGGGCATGCCGCCAAACAGGGCATCGGTCCAGCGCGTTACTTCGCCGGTGGCTTCGGCAAAGGCTTTGGCTTCCTGTCCGTTGGCTGCGCCTTGCACCACGTCGCTTTGGCGGAGCACATCGCCGTTCACGTCGTTGGGGTAGAAGTAAATCCACGAGATTGCTGCAAAGGTGAGCACAGCAATCACAGTTGTGACCACTGAACGCAGTGTCACATGCCCGAAGAGGGTTTTGTCTAACTTGTTGTTATTGCTATTTTTATCCATGATTATGTTGTTATCTGCATTTAATCGTGTAAAATTACACAAAATTACACAAACGATAAAATCAGTCGTCGCTCCCGACGGCTGATTAGCGTTTTTAATGCGTTGACCTACAGTGGCGTTGGCGCTTTTTGATTATAGTAATTCGATTTTTGCCGCATTGCTGTAGCCGTGGCACACGTCGGCCGAGTTTCCCATTTGGTTGGTTAGCATCACGGTGTTGCCTAACTTCAACCCGTTGGCTGCGTTGTAGTGTGTGTGCCCGAAAACCCATGCGTCGGCACCGCATTGCCTCACGTAGTCTTCCATGGGGGCGATAAATGCCGACGTCAGCTCGTTGCCGCCATAGCGTGGATCTTCCACATTGATGGGGCAGTGATGGGTCAGCACCACCTTGTGGCGGGCCGTGGAGCGGTTGATGGCTTCGGTGAGCCAGTTGCGGCAGCACTGGTGCAGTTCGGTGCTGTCGTCGGCTGTGAGTTGCCGCCCTTTGTACACTATGCGGCTGTAGTCGGGCATGTGCAGTTGGGCGGCGGTGCGGCACTGTGGGTCGATTTCGCTCCACAGAGTGGTGCAAAGCAAGTCGGTGTGGCCTATGCTCACCGTCTTGTTGCAGCAGTAGTGCACTCCTGGTTGCAGTTCCAGGTCGAGTCCTTCAAGTGCCTCGGCCACATCAAATCCGTCGTAGAATTCATGGTTGCCGGGTACAATCACAGTCAGCTCATAATTGTGCGAGCACCAGTCAAACAGGGGATGCTTGCGCAGTTTGTGGCTGTTTAGCGTAATCATGTCGCCGGCCATTACCATCACCGGTGCTGCGGGTTGCGGCATGTGCTGGGCTATCCATCGCGAGTTGTCGCGGAATTCGAGGTGCAGGTCGCTCAGGTATTGCACTGTGAGGGCCTTGCCGCTGTGTGTGGGTGTGTCCATTCGGTCTTAAGTGTGATTAGGCGACTGCGCGCGTTTGCCGCTGTGGGGTGATGCTTGCCGTTGCGGAAAATGACGTCGGGCCGCAAAAAAAGAAAGCGGGCACAACCGTGTGCTTCTCTGCGCATAGGGTGTGCCCGCATTTTATGGGTGTGGTATAGAGGCAAAAGCCGAGAGGCTTATTTGCTCTCTGTTGCTACTATCTTGCATATTTCAACCACGGTCTGCATAGCTTTCTCCATGGCTTGGATCGACACATACTCGTAGCGGCCGTGCATGTTCATGCCGCCAGCAAAGATGTTGGGGCAGGGCAGACCTTTGAATGAGAGCTGTGCACCGTCTGTTCCGCCGCGAATGGGTTGCACCTTGGGTTTCACTCCGGCATTTTCCATTGCCTGCTTTGCCACGTCGATGATGTGCATCACCGGCTCAATCTTCTCGCGCATGTTGTAGTACTGGTCTTTCAGTTCTATGGTGGCGCAGTCGGGGAACTCGCAGTTGATCTTGTGGCACAGGTGCTCAAGCTCGCGCTTGCGGCTCTCGAAGCGTGCGCGGTCGTGATCGCGGATGATGTAGGTGAGAGTGGTCTTTTCCACAGTGCCTTCCCAGCCTATCAGGTGGTAGAATCCTTCATAGCCTTCGGTGTGCTCCGGTGTCTCCCAGCGTGGCAGCATGATGGCAAACTGGTTGGCCACGCGCAGTGAGTTGAGCATTTTGTGCTTGGCTGCTCCTGGATGCACATTCAGTCCCTTGAAGGTGATTTTGGCCACAGCGGCGTTGAAGTTCTCATATTCAAGCTCGCCTTCGGCTCCGCCGTCCATTGTGTAGGCCCAGTCGGCACCGAATTTTTCCACGTCGAAGTGGTGTGCGCCCAAGCCGATTTCCTCATCGGGGTTGAAACCGATGCGTATGTCGCCATGCTTCACCTCGGGATGCTGCTGGAACCATTCCACTGCACTCACAATCTCGGCTATGCCGGCTTTGTCGTCGGCACCGAGCAGCGTGTTGCCGTCGGTCACTATTATCTGTTGTCCCACAAAGTCGTTGAGCTCAGGGAATTGGTTGGGGCTAAGCATAATGCCACTCTGCTCGTTGAGCACCACATCGCCGCCTTTGTAGTCCACAATGCGTGGTTTCACGTCGTGTCCGCTCATGTCGGGGGCAGTGTCCATGTGGGCAATGAAACCCACGGTGGGCACATTGCCATCGCAGTTGCCCGGCAAAGTGGCAAAGAGGTAGCCGTTGTCGTCGAGAGTGACGTCGCTCAGGCCCATCTCCACGAGGTCCTTATACAGTTCTTTTGCAAACACCATCTGACCTGGGGTGGATGGCGTAAGGTTGGTGAGTTCGTCACTTTGAGTGTCGAATTTCACATACTTGAGGAATCTGTCAACTAAACTCATAGTTCTTAAAGTGTGTTATGGCGGCTCACTGCAAGGTGGGCCGTGGTTGTTGAAGTTGTCTTTTTATGCACTGACGGCACGCACGGGTGGTGGCTCTTCGGCCTTGGGAAAACGGGCGTGCCGCACCATATGCAAAGTTACAATCTTTGTCACTAATCACCAAATATATATTGCGTGTGCACAATCGCCGGGTGGTGATGCATGGGCTGGCGGGTACTGGTTTTGGATTTTTTTCGTAACTTCGCCATAATGATAAATACTTTATCCTTATGGGAAAGACTTTAGACTTGGCCATAGCGGCAATCATGGCGGTGGCATCGGCCCATGCGGCCACCGTGAGCAACGACTATTTCTCTCTGACGACACCCGACGACAGTTGGTCGATTACCACCGACCCTTCGATGCGTGCCATAGGCACCCGCGTGATGTTGCAGCGAGGCAGCAGCCGTGGCATCAGTGAACTTGCGCGCATCGATGTGATTGCCGCCCCGTTTGCCCCCGAGGCCTATCTCGAAAGCCAGGCTTCGGGCCGGCGCGACCCTTTCTGCCGTGATGCCGAGAATTTCTCGGCTGTCACCGACACCACTTTTGCCGGATGCCCGGCAAAGCGGCTGTCGTTCACAAAACGCAGCCATGGCGACACCTATCGCTGCACAGCCATAGCCCTTAATGCCGGATTCAACACATTCTATGTGGTGACAGGGCACCGCAGTTCGGTGCCTAATGTGGTTGAGGCCGTGGCAGGCGAGCTGAAGTTCAGGTGCGACACCTCGCGGCTGGTCACCATCGGGCAGTATGTGCGCGCTGCTAAGGGCGTGCTGGCAAAGCACAACATGCAGATTGCCGACAACGAGTATCTCGACAATGCCGAGATGACCGACTCGGCCACAGTGGAGCTTGAGGTGATGATTCCCTATCTCACGCGTCAAAACGTGAATGTGACAGCCTTTGTGCAGCAGATGCGCGAGCGATGGTTCTCTACCTTGCCTGCCGCCTACAGGCTCAACCGTCTCATTGCCGCAGCCCTCGACAGTCGCAAGCGTCTGCGCTACGTCTACACCGACAGCCGTGGCGGCGAAATAGGCACAATGCTCATCTATCCGCAAGAATATGAGGCTATTGTGGGTGAAGTGAATAATAAACAGTCAAAATAAGTCATATCAACAGAACATACGCAATAATGGTAAAAGTAAACGACATAGTGCGCTTCCTCAACGATGTGGGGGGCGGACGCGTGACTCGGGTCGACGGCAACATGGCCTATGTGGAAGACTCCGACGGCTTTGAACGCCCTGTGCTTGCGCGCGAGGTTGTAGTGGTTGGCGCCGAGGCTCAAAAGGCAAGCTCTTATGAGCGCAAGCCTCAGGTGAAAAGCAAACTCGTGGAGCCCGACAAGCCGGCTGAAAAGAAACCGCAGCTTGTGGAGACCGAGGAGCCCGTGGTGGAGACCGCAGGTGGCAACCAGCTCAACATAGTGCTTGCCTATGAGGCCCGTGAGCTAAAGCACTTGAGCACCACCACGTTTTATGCCACGCTAGTCAACGACAGCAACTATTTCCTCTATGCCACCTACATGACGCGTGGCGACGACGATGCCGAGTGGACCACCCGGTGGGCTGGGGCTGTGGAGCCAAACTTCCAGGTCGAGCTCGAGGAGTTTGGACACGACGACTTGAACTCGCTCACCCATGTGGCTGTGCAGTATGTGGCATTCAAGCAGGGTCGAGGATTCAAACTTAAGAACCCGGCTTTGGTTGAGCAACGACTCGACGTGACCAAGTTCTACAAACTTCACAGTTTTCACGACAACGAATACTTCGATGTTCCCGTCATAGCACTCAACATCACGCGCAATGACTTGCCGGCTCGCCAACTCGCCATCGACAGCAGTGAGATAGAGCGCGCCATGCGCAGCAAGCGTGCGGCCGACGAGCGACCCAAATCGCAACCGGTGAAGCGCCATGAGCGGCGCGACCCACTTAGTGGCGCCATCGTGCTTGACCTGCACATCAGTGCCTTGCTCGACGACACCACGGGGCTTTCCAACTCCGATATGCTGCGTTATCAGCTCGACAAGTTCCGTGAGACAATGGATGCCAATATCAACCACCCCGGCCAGCGCATAGTGTTCATCCACGGCAAGGGCGAGGGTGTGCTTCGCAATGCCTTGCTGCAAGAGTTAAAACGCCGGTATCCGCGATGCCTGTCGCAAGATGCCAGCTTCCGCGAGTATGGCTACGGAGCCACTCAGGTGACAATTCACAAGTAGGAGTCCATATATTAGCGATTGCAAGACAATGATTTTTTGGTTTTCTGGCACTGGCAACAGCCGTTGGGCAGCACAGCGACTCGGCGAAATCATCGGCGATGACCGCCTCGTGGCCATAGCCGATTATCCGGCCGGTAGCGACTGCTCATTCACCTTGGCCCGGCACGAGCGGGTGGGCTTTGTGTTTCCCACCTATTCATGGGGGCCGGCTCCCGTCGTGGCCCGATTTGTGCACTGCTTGACGCTCAATGGCTACAAGGCTGCCGACAACTACTGCTATGCCCTTACTACCTGTGGCGACGATGTGGGGCTCTCGGCGCAAATCATGGCGCACACAATGAGTCCGGCTCTGCATCTCGATGCCATGTTCTCGTTGCAGATGCCCAACAACTATGTGTGTTTTCCGGGATTTGACACCGATTCGGCCGACGTTGAGAATTCAAAACTTGCTGAGGCGCAAGTCCGCATAGGCGCGATAGCCGAGCTGATAGCCGAGCGCAGATGCGTGGTTGATGTCACTCGTGGCAGCATGGCATGGCTTAAGTCGCGTGTGGTATATCCGCTGTTCAAGCGTCTGTTGATGTCGCCTAAGCCGTTTCGTGCCGATGCGTCGGTATGCACCCGCTGCGGGCGTTGCGTGAGGGTGTGCCCCTTGCACAATGTGGAGCAGGCCGCCGACGGACTGCCGCGCTGGTCGGGCAACTGTGCCATGTGCCTTGCGTGCTACCACCATTGCCCTGCGCATGCCGTGGCGTACGGCCGAGCCACTCGCGGCAAGCACCAGTATCACTGTCCGCTTCATGTGGCCGGACACAAAGCACGGCAAATTTGACCATTTGCCGCAATAAGGCTAAATTTGCACATATATTATTTTTTCGTCATATATAGATAAATGGAAAACAAACGCATCACCATAGCCATCGACGGGTTCTCGTCGACTGGCAAAAGCACTATGGCCAAGGCATTGGCAAAACGCATCGGATATGCCTACATCGACACCGGTGCCATGTATAGGGCAGTGACTCTCTACTGCCTCGACCACGGCTTGATCGACGGCGACAACGTCGACGAGCAGGCTCTGCGACAACAGATGCCGCAGGTGAAAATCTCGTTTGGTGTCGACCCTGCCGACGGACACTCGGTGACGCTGCTCAATGGCCGCAACGTGGAGAGCGAGATACGCTCGATGCGCGTTTCGGGCAAGGTGAGCCTGATAGCCGCCATCGGCTTTGTGCGCAAGGCCCTTGTGAGCCAGCAGCAAGCCATGGGCCGCGACAAGGGCATAGTGATGGACGGCCGCGACATAGGCACCGCGGTGTTTCCCGACGCCGAGCTTAAGATTTTCGTTACGGCATCGGCCGAGACGCGTGCCCGCCGCCGCTACGATGAGCTTCGCGGAAAGGGAGACACGTCGGTCACCTTCGACGAGGTGCTGCACAATGTCACTGAGCGCGACCGCATCGACACCACCCGCAAGGAGAGTCCGTTGTGCCAGGCTCCTGATGCCGTGGTGCTCGACAACTCTAACATCTCAATCGAAGAGCAAAACGCATGGCTCTTGCAGCAGTTTGACGACGCATTGAAAAAATAAGCACTTACCGCTATGGCAATAATAGAAATCGACAAGGCATCGGGCTTCTGCTTTGGAGTCACCACTGCCATTCGCAAGGCCGAGGAGGAACTCAACAGGAGTGGCCACTTGTATTGCCTGGGCGACATCGTGCACAACAGCAACGAGGTGGAACGGCTCGAAAGCAACGGCCTGGTGACCATCACTCACGACCAGCTGCGCCGCCTGCACGGGGTGAAGGTGCTTTTGAGGGCGCATGGCGAGCCTCCCGAAACCTATGAGGTGGCACGGCGCAACAACATCGACGTCATTGATGCCACTTGCCCTGTGGTGCTCAAGCTCCAGCAGCGCATCAAAGCCAGTTTTGACGAGGCTTTGAGCCGCGGCCGTGATGCCCAGGTGGTGATTTACGGAAAGCGTGGCCATGCCGAGGTGAATGGCCTTGTGGGGCAGACGCACGGTTCGGCCATAGTGATTGAAAGTGTCGACGAAATTGACAGTATCGACTATTCACGCGACATCTACCTCTATTCGCAGACCACAAAGTCGCTCGAGGGCTTTAAGCAGATAGTGGGCGAGATTCGTCGCCGCATCAAGCCCGGGGTGCAGTTTCAGAGTTTTGATACCATTTGCCGTTCGGTGGCTAACCGCATCCCGCAAATCAGGGAGTTTGCCTCGCAGCATCAGCTCATCCTGTTTGTTTGCGGCAAGAAGAGCAGCAATGGGCGCATCCTCTTTGCCCAATGCCACGATGCCAACCCCGATTCGCACCTGATAACGTCGGAGACCGAAATTGACAACGATTGGCTCGAAGGACGTCAGCGCATAGGAATATGCGGTGCCACATCGACGCCCATGTGGCTCATGAACCGCGTGCGCGACTATGTGGACAGCGTTGTAAACAGTCACCAGTAAGAATACACAACCCATGGTCACACGCCGCCGACTCCTCATAGTGATTGCATTGCTTGTGGTGATTGATATTGCCACGGCACTCCTCTATGTGGCAAGCCACTTGAATGCCGACGGCAAGTATGTGGGTGCTTTCTCAGATGCCGACAGTGTCGCGCTGCAGGCCGACACGTTGCCCGCTGCGGTAGCCAGTGTCAAGTTCGACCCAATCCGTGACGAGGTGGTGTATTATGTGTCGGCTTCTTCATTGCCATCGGGAACCGGTGGCGACAACCACTTCACTTGTGTAAAGCAGGTGAAGCTCAAGATGCCGCATTCGGTTAATGGCTCAACGGCTATCGACGACCTTAAGAATGCTATCTTGACAAAGGCTTTTGGCTCGGGGCACGGCGATGAAACCAGCTCGGTGAATGCTTTTGTCGACGCACCGGAATTCAACATGGGCGGCAACTCCGATTACCGCATATCGCCCAATCCGGTGACCACTCAGCGGTTTTTCGGCCGTGAGCATAGGGTTAAGGTGTTTCCTTACCTGTCGAGCGAACGGTTGCTTGAATATGAAATTTATGCCTTCGTCTACGATGGACATTCGCGGACCGAACGTGTGGGCTTTGTGCTCTACGACTGCCTGCGCCGGCGTGTGCTCCGGCCATCGGATGTGCTCAGCATTGCCGATGCCGAGGGTGTGGCTGCTTTGCTGAAAGCGGTTAACCGACGCATCGATTTCATAGCCCGCCGCGACAAGCAGCGCCTTCGCCATGCTACTTCGCTCAATGCCGAGGTGGCTGTGGAAAGGGGTGGCATCAAACTCGTGTTCCCGGCTGGGGTGATAGCCGATGCTGAAAGCGGTGTGGCAAGTGTGTATTTGCCTTATGACTCTTGCCGAGCCTTGCTCACTGCCGAGTTTAGACAGATGCTTGTTGCCGACGGCAATTATCGGCGCTATAAGGTGATTAAATTCTAACCCATTGGCGATTACCGTATCGCCGCACAAATCAATAGATCCCAAAAAATGAATCTGTCAACTCAAGAATTTGAGGCGCTGCGCCGTCTGCTTGATTCGGAATCAGAGCGTATCAACAGCACCGACTTCATAGCCAACGACCCTGTGCAGTTCCCACGGCGGTTTTCCAATTTGCGCGACATCGAGATAGTGTCGCTGCTCTCGGCCACCATAGCCTGGGGCAACCGCAAGATGATTTGCCGCAATTGTGAGAAAATGCTTGCGCTGATGGAGGGCGACCCCTATGGCTATGTGGCTGATGGGGCCTACGAGCAGTTACCCGACGAGTTGAATATTCACCGCACTTTCTTTGGCCGCAATTTCAAGCATTTCTTGCGTGGCTTGCGACGCATCTATCAGCGTTATGCCTCAATCAACGAGTTTGCCGCAGCAAATGCGGTGGGCGCCGACGAAGCTCCGGCTTGGCGGCTTGTGGAACTGATGCTTGGCGAACTGCGTGAGGCCAATGGTGGCGAGAGCGACTCGCGTTGCCTGCCTTTGCAGCTCAAAACCACGGCTTTGAAGCGCGTTAATATGGCCCTGCGCTGGCTGGTGCGCGACGACGGCATCGTGGATATGGGCGTGTGGACGGCAATACGCCCGAGCCAACTTTTCATTCCGCTCGATGTGCATGTGGGCGACACGGCACGGGCTCTTGGCCTTGTTGACCGCCGTGCCAATGACCGCCGCACGGTGGTCGACCTCACGGCCACGCTGCGCAGCATGCGTCCGGCAGATCCGGTGGTCTATGACTTTGCCCTGTTTGGCCTCGGCATAGGCGATAAGTATCTGCATCCGGCTGCCGCCGAACCCACTCTTTAGCCATTAGGCATAGTTCCTGTTGATATAATAAAGCGAGCCGGCTGCAATGTGCATTGCGGCCGGCTCGAAAGTCTTTATGCGCGGTTGGTGTCAGAGCACAAACCATGTGCTGGTGTCGTAGCGTGGCAAGGCATACACTTGCACGTCGCGGTCACGCTGGTCCACGCTGTTGCTGGCATCGCCCACGGTCAAGCCAATTCCTGTCAAGGCATCAGTCATGGCCTTTACGGCAATTTCCGGCTTGTTGTTGTCGTTGCTCAAGTGGCACAAGAACACATATTTCAGCTCGTTGCTGAAGTGGCTTGCCACAAAATTGGCCGCCATCACGTTGTCGAGGTGTCCCTTGGGGCTGCGTACGCGGTTTTTGAGATACTCCGGGTAGTGTCCGCCGTCGAGCATTGCGCGGTCGTAGTTGCTCTCAATCATCAGGAACTGTGCCTGGGCCATGTAGTGCTCGGCGCGCAGGGTGATTTCTCCCATGTCGGTGGCCACCACAAAACGCCTGCCGCATGCCTCAATCATGAATCCCATATTGTCGGTGGCGTCGTGCGACACCTCAAAGGCCGTGAATTTGAAATCGCCTATCTTAAACGGCGTTTCTTTATACACCTGCTCGTGGTATTCCTGAATGCGGCGCGATATGCAGTGGTGGCGCAGCATGCCGGTCATCAGGCGCGGGGTGCAGTAGATGCGCAGATGCTTGAGTTTGCGCACCATTGTGTAGGCATAGCGGATGTGGTCGGCGTGGTCGTGCGTGAGCACTATTCCCTTTATCATTTTAGGTGTCACTCCGTTGCGGCGCAGCGAGTCGAGCACATGCACCGGGTCTACTCCGGCGTCAATCAGCACGCCTCCGTCTTTGTCGCCCAGGTATGAGCAGTTGCCGCTGCTGCCGCTGCCGAAGCTCACGAAGTTGAGCCCGCTCCATCCGTTGCTTGGCTTGGATGTGGCGGCTTCGGCCTCGCTTGGCTCCGTTGCGGTGGTGTCGGTGTCGAAGTCAATCGACAGTTGTCTTGGACTGCCGCTCTTGGACAGTTTTGTATCGTGTGGTGTATTCATTTTCTTATTTGTAGAGCAAGAATATTGTGGGCACCTTGTTCAAGTCGGGGGCGTTTTTTGCCCATTCCTTGATGTTTCGCGTCACAATGCTCTCGCGCTCGCCGGTAATGTCGGTTGCCACACACAGTTTAAGCCCCGCGGGCAGCGATGTGGCCATTTCGGCAAGCAGCGCATTGTTGCGGTAGGGCGTTTCTATGAAAATCTGTGTCTGGTTTTCCTTGACGATGCGCCGCTCCATCTCCTTGAATTTGCGGGCTCGCTCGCCGGCTTCTATTGGCAGATATCCCAAGAATGCAAAGCTCTGGCCGTTGAACCCCGATCCCATCAGTCCCATCAGTATGCTCGACGGGCCCACCAGCGGACGCACCTTGAATCCGCGCCGTTGCGCGATTGCCACCACGTCGGCGCCTGGGTCGGCTATGGCTGGGCAGCCGGCCTCTGATATCACTCCCACTGCATTGCCTTGTGCCAGGGGGTCGAGATATGCTCCTATCTCGTTGAGGTCGGTGTGGCGGTTGAGTTCAAAGAATGTGAGTGAGTCGATGTCGATGTCGCGGTTGCATTTTTTCAGAAACCGTCGCGCCGAACGCACGTTTTCTACTATGAAATAGCGCAACTCGCTCACCAGCTTTATGTTGTAAGCCGGCAGCACATCGTTTAAATCCACATCGCTCAGTTGGACCGGTATGAGGTATAGTGCATTTTCTGCCATATTAGCGCAAAGTTACTACGTTTTGCTCTAAATAGGAAACTCCGTGAGTCATTTCGCATTTATTAGCACATGCGCCAATATTAGGCAGCGGTTAATGGGTGGCGGTTGGCAGAAAATTGCTACCTTTGACGCGCTTAAAATCTCAAATTATCATATAAAACTAAATTAAGCTATGAACCGAATCACACTATTAATAATGATTGTGCTGGCCGCATTGCATTGTCAGGCGGTCAACTACCTTCGTGTCAATCAAGTCGGCTACCTCGAACGCGATGTCAAGGTGGCTGTGCTGCTGTTGCCCGATGGGGGCAAGGTCGACCGTTTCACTGTAACCGAAGCATCAAGCGGCAAGAGTGTAACCCTCAAGACGGTGCGCACTACGGGTAGCCTGGGTGCAATGGAGATGACTGCCCGTCTCGATTTTTCACAGATTACTGTTCCTGGCACTTACTATATCACGGCAGCCGGGGCGCGTTCGGCCACGTTCCGTATTGGCAACGACGCCTATCGTGGCACTCAAGAAATTCCCCTGTACTATATGCGCCAGCAGCGCTGCGGGTGGAATCCGTTTCTGCGCGACTCGTGCCACACGCTCGACGGGCGTCTGCAGCTGAGCGGTGCGCGCGACGGCGAGCGGGTGGATGTGACTGGCGGATGGCACGATGCAAGCGACTATCTGCAATACCTTACCACGTCGGCCAATGCCGTGTATCAGTTGCTGTTTGCTTATGAGCAAAATCCCACTGTGTGGGCTGATGCCTATGATGCGCGAGGCGAAAAAGTGCCTAATGGAATCCCCGACATCCTCGACGAGGCTCGCTGGGGTCTTGAATGGCTGCTGAAAATGAATCCTGACGACTCTACTTACTATAATCAGATTGCCGATGACCGCGACCATGCCTGGACGGGGCTGCCCAACGAGCAGAACACCGACTATGGATGGGGTGCGGGTAAGGAACGCCCGGTGTATCCTTGCCTGGGGCATCCGGCCGGCTTGCGCCAATACAAGAACCGCAGTCGTGGTCTTGCCTCGTCGGTGGCAAAGTTCGGATCGGCTTTCTCGCTCGGGGCTAAGATTCTAGCACGATTTGATGCTGCGTTTGCTGCTCAGCTCGAGCGCAAGGCTACTGTGGCCTATGCTGTGGCAAAGGCTAATCCGGGCAACTGCCAGACGGTGAGCACCGTGTCGCCCTATTTTTATGAGGAGGACAACTGGACCGACGACCTTGAGCTTGCAGCCGCCACTTTGGCTGCCATTGGCAATGATGCCTCGCTCATGCGAGAGGCCGTGGAGTGGGAGAGACAGGAACCGGTAACCCCTTGGATGGGTGCCGACAGTGCGCGCCATTATCAGTGGTACCCGTTTGTGAATCTGGGTCATGTGGTGATAGCTATGCACGGCAACGACCATCAGCGCAGAGAGGCTCTGCTCAACATGCGCTCTGGTTTGCAGCGCGTGGCCGACCGCGCCCGCCGCAATGCGGCTTTCATGAATGGGGTGCCGTTTGTGTGGTGCAGCAACAATCTCACCGTGGCTTTCGTGACGCAGGCCATGCTCTACCGCAAGCTCTCGGGCGACACGCAGTTCCAGGAGATTGAGACGGCCATGCGCGACTGGCTCTTTGGCTGCAACCCTTGGGGCAAGTGCATGATAGTGGGCTTGCCGGCCACTGGCGACTATCCTCGCGACACTCACTCTATGCTCAGCAATGGCTATGGCTACCCAATCACGGGCGGCTTGGTCGACGGCCCTGTGTCGGAGGCCATATTCCGGTCGCTCAAGGGTGTGACTCTGCGCAATGCCGACCGCTACGCACCGTTCCAGAGCAGTATGGCTGTGTATCACGACGACTATTGTGACTACAGCACCAACGAGCCCACCATGGATGGCACAGCATCGACCACTTGGATGCTTGGCGAACTTGCCGGCACACGCTGAGCCGCTAATGCAGTGTGATTGAATATAATATTATTAACATTAATATAAAGATGAACTTTACCAAACAATTGCTTATCGTAATGGCTCTGCTACTGGCTGCACCGGCAGCAATGGCGCAGCGCTATGTTACTGATTCGTGTCTCGTGAATGGACTTATGCGACGCTATAGGGTGTATCTGCCCGCTGGAATCAAACCGGGAGCGCCTCTCGTGGTTTGCATGCATGGCTATGGCTCGTGGGCCAAACCAAGCCGCTACGACCTTGACCCCGTGGCCGACCGTGAGGGCTTTGCCGTGTGCTATCCGTGTGGTGTGCGCGACACCACAGGCAAGTGGGGGTGGAATGTGAAGTATCCTACCCAGGCCGCTCTGCACAACAATGAGGTTGACGACGTGGTGGCAATCACGCAGCATGTGCAGCGTCAGTTCAACTTGAGTACCGTCAACACTTTCGCCACCGGCATGAGCAACGGCGGCGACATGTGCTATGCGCTTGCCTACAGCGGCACCATGGTGTTCAGTGCCTACGGGTCGGTAGCTGGACAGACGCAGAAGTGGCTCTACGACGGCCCTACGGCTCCGCGCCCGGTACCGTTTCTCGAGATACACGGAACTGCCGACAAGGTGAGCGTGTGGGATGGCGACGTGACTGGCAAGACGGGATGGAATCCCTATATCTCGGTGCCTATGGGTGTGGGCTACTGGGTGGCTCGTGACCGTTGCTCGTCGGTAGTCACCGACACCATTCCAAGCAAGCGGGGCAGTAAGGGGCACATCACCATCCGCCACAAGTATTCGGGCGGCCTTAACGGCACTCAAGTGTGGTGGTATAAGGTGATTGGTGCGCCCCACAGCTGGCATGCCAAGGATCTTAACACCGGAGAAGAGGTGTGGGGCTTCTTCAAGCAATTTCTCAAATAACCGAGCAAGAATGCGCTTTGAGTAGCGCATGAAATAAGCCGCACCATAAATCGTTTCCCGTGCAAAAAGGGGGAAAGGGTTTATGGCGCGGCTGTTTCTTTTGGGGCCTCGGTGTGTGCCTGCTTAGTGCATTAAGCGTCGTGTAGCGTCAACCGTATTAAGGAGCATGCTATGCCTATTGTGATAATGCCTAGGGTGACGGCAAAGGTTATGTCGCCCACCGTGACCACGCCTGAGCTCTTGTGCAGCACCACCATAGTCCATCCCGTGGCGCACACTATAATCATCAGAATGTAGCACAGTGTGCCCATCAGTCCAGCTCCTTGTGCACGCTTTTCAGGAAGGCGGTTGAGCACCCGTCGTGTGAACCAAGGGTTGGTTGTGGGTCGGGCCGATGTCGCTTTCAGTCTTTCCGCAAGGCTTTGTTCGGCTGGGTTGTTGTGTGGCTTGTGATGTGTCATAGGGCTAATGGATTTTTTGATTTTTTTATGGTTGATGCGTCATCGTGTTCAGCAACTTGCTTCATTTTCACCTTGGCTCGGTGCAGATGCGATTTCACTGTGCCGGTGGGTATTTGCATGATTTTCGCAATTTTCGCGATAGGGCAGTCCTCGATGTAGAACAGTGCCACGGCTGTGCGCTCAGGCGGCGTCAGGTTGCGCATAAGGGTTTCGGCGTCGGCGCGTGCGTCGGTTTGGCTCTCTGTGTCGTCGGCCACGAGGCTGCGTGCGGTGTCGGCTCCGGCTTCTTCGCTTTCTTCGTGCCGCCGCCTCATCTCGCTGTAGAATTCGTTGTAGCCAATGCGGTACAGCCATGTGCCAAATCCTGAGAGTCCCTTGAAGCTGCGCAGGCTCAGGTAGGCTTTTATGAATGTCTCTTGCGCCAGGTCGTCGCTCAGTGCTTCGTTGCCGAGTGTGAGATTCAGGAAAAAGCGCCGCAGGCGCATTTGGTAAGCCTCCACAAGCTTTCCAAATGCCCGGCGGTCGTCGCTTATCACACAAAGTGATATCAGTCTCAGTTCCTCGATTTTGCTCAGCATGTCTCTGTCGATGAATGGCTGCGGTTACTGCTCGTTGTCGGTTTGTTCTGAAGCTGTTGTTGTGTCGGGCTCTGATGGCTGTGTGGTGGCTGTTGTGGGCACTTGTGGCGGCACGGGCATGTGGACCGCGGCATTGCGCTGTTCTTGGTAGGTGAAGAATGCTTTTGCCAGTCCGTAGAGAAGTATGGCTGAACTCAGGAATGCCATGCTTGGGCTGTTTAAGCTTAGGAAGAAGAACACAAGCACAACCCCGATGATTATTGTCAGTATGCATCGTTTGTATGTGCTCCAGTTATATGTTATGCCCGCCGGGCGTGTGCCCTCGGTAAAGTGGCTTGTGGCTGGTTGTGGCTGAGCTTTCGAATCTGTGGGCGTGTCCCACAGGTTGATGGTGGGCTGTTGGGCAATCGGCCTCTGACCACCGATGATTTCGGGCGGAAGCTGGTAGTTCTTGTCGATGGCCTTTTCCATCATGCGGTATTTTGCACGGCGTTGCAGATAGGCAAAAAATGCCACGATAAACACGATGAGCACGAATGCCGAGAATATGGTAAATACCGACAGTTTTGTTATTTGGTTTTTCGACTCGACTACCGCTATGCGATACTCGTCATCCCTATCGCCTCTATTGCTGGCGACGGTGCTTTCGCTGCTTTCCTTTTGCAGAGTCTCACTCTCGCCGTTATATACGGTGTCGTTGAGCTTACTGGTTATGGCGTTTTCGATGGCTGTTCCCACCAGGCGCACGGTGTCGGCTCCCATGACCACCAGGGTGGTGTCGCCTTGGGTCATTACCTGTGGCTTGGCGTAGGCCTCGCTTGGCGCAGCGGCAATCATTGCTGCTGCGAGCAGTGATAAGATGTGGAGTCTGTTCATGATTTCTTATGTGTCTTTTTAATTGTTTGTTATTGTGTTGTCATGCATTTGACGCATGATGGAGCTGGTGTGGTTGCAGTCGGGGACGAATATTTTTCAATTTCATGCCGGTTTTTTGCTTATTATCTCAAAGGTAGTATCTTTGTGGAGTATCAGCAACATGAACTGAAATTAATTCACACATCACATTAACATTTACACAATGACAAGAAAACTACTCTTTGCGGCGCTACTGGCGTTTGCGGCTCTCGGCAGTCTGTGCAGCCGGGCCGAAGAGGCTCAGAAGCGCGAGATGCGCACGGCATGGATAGCCACTGTGGCCAATATCGACTGGCCGCAGACGCGTGGCACCGGCGCCACTGTGATAGCCAAGCAAAAGGCCGAGCTGCTCAGCTACATCGAAGGCTTTCACCGTATCAACATGAATGCAATCTGCCTTCAGGTGCGTCCCATGGCCGATGCCCTGTATAAATCGAGTTATGAGCCGTGGTCGGTCTACATTACCGGCACCCGCGGCAAGGATCCGGGTTGGGACCCTATGGAATATGCCGTGGCCGAGTGCCACAAGCGGGGCATGGAATTCCACGCCTGGGTGAATCCTTACCGTTTCAGCAAGAAGGGCGGAGCCGACAACACCACTGAGCAGGACGAGGCCGTGAAAGCCTCTGGCGTGCTTATTGACAATAACGGCGACCAGGTGTTTAACCCGGCTCTTGAGGCATCGCGCAAGCGCGTGGTCGACGTGTGCCGCGAGATGATTACCAATTACGACATCGACGGCATCATCTTCGACGACTATTTCTATCCCGGTGCGGGACTTTCTACCAGCTCGTCGGCCCCCGATTATGAACTGTGGAAGAGTAGCGGCACCTCGATGTCGATTTCTGACTGGCGCCGCGCCAATGTCAATCTAATGGTGCGTGAGGTCTACGACATGGTGCAGGCCACCAAGCCTTACGTGAAGTTCTGGATAGGTCCGGCCGGCGTGGCAGGAACTGCTTCCACCTCGGCCTCGAAGCACAATGTGGATCCTTGCCCCACCGGCAGCGACTGGCAGTATAGCACCATCTACAGCGATCCGCTTGCCTGGCTTGAGGAGGGAACAATCGACATTATCTCACCGCAGCTCTACTGGAAGACCACTCACAGCACCAATGCCTTTGGCCCGCTCACCAAGTGGTGGAGCTATGTGGCTCACCACTTCGGGCGTCACCACTATGCAAGCCACAACATATATTTCATGGCAAACACCAACACGCAATCGGACTGGGACGAGGTGATAAAGCAAATCGACTTGTCGCGCCAGTATAACGAGGACAATGCTCCCGGCGTGAACTTCTATTCGGCGAAATATATCAATGGCCCCACATGCAAGGGCTTGGGCGACTATCTGAAGGCCAACCGTTTTCAGCACCAAGCCATCATTCCGGCTCTTACATGGAAGGAAAAAACGAGCTACAATGCGCCTGCCGGGCTGAAGCAGAGCGGCAGCACGCTCTCGTGGACGGGTGTCGACAAATCTCTGATAAAATATGCCGTGTATGCCATCCCCGACGGGGTGTCGCCCGATGATATTGCAAGCAGCAAGTTTGCTGGCATTAAGAGTGATTATCTTGTGGCACTCACTTATGAACCCACGTATGTGCTCCCCGACAGCCTCGCTGCGGGCTACTGGTATGCCGTGAGTGTTGTCGACGGGTGGAACAATGAATTTGACCCTGCTTACCTTAATGCTCCGGCCGGCGAGTCGGAGGCCGTGGTTCCCATATCACCTGTAGGTGAGAGCAAGGCTCAGTGGAAGCAGGCGTTCAAGTGGTCGGCTACTGAGCAGCCAGCCACGTTCCGCATTCAGGTGGCCCTCGACAGCGCATTCTCATCGATTGTGCTCGAGAAGGCAGGTGTTACCGACAACGAGGTGACTCTCGACCTCGCCACACTGCAGTCGGCCACCGCCTATTATTGGCGTGTTACCACCTCGCAGAAGGGTAAGTTCAGCAAGGTGGGCGAAGCAGCAATGTTCATCTCGCCCACGCGTGAGTCGGCTCCTGTTGCCTCTCTCCTGAGCCCTGCCGACGGGGTTGAGGTCGACGGCAATTTCACGTTTGAATGTACGGAGGTCGGTGCGCAGACCTATACAGTGGAGGTGAGTGCCGATGCTGGCTTTGGCAAGGTGCAGTGGTCGAGCGACATGACTCTGGCCGACGGAAAGATGACGGCTTTGTGCGAGGTTGCTGCCATAGGCAAGGGCAAGCACTACTGGCGGGTGGTCACCGGTGCTGAGTATTGCACCGATACGGCCACGGCCGCGCGTGCATTCACAATCACCAAGGTGCCCACTGGCGATTATGAGCCTGGCTATGTGATGCGCCGCGACCCGCACGCCTACGACCAGGTGGCTTTGGGCTCTGCCGGAACGGCAACTCTCACCAATATGTGGGTGCGCTCGGTCAAGGAACCGTATTCCAACATTGCTTTCAACTCCAGTGGCTTGTGCAACCGTGGATTCACTTTGTGGAACGACCGTCTGCTCGTTGTTGGCCGCACCGAGAATTCAAGCGATGCATCGGTCTACATCAACCACTACGATGTGACCACGGGCGAGAAAATCAACACCGTGACCGTCGGCGACGACGTCAAGGTGGGCTACTATCCTGGCAACGATATCTTTACCGATAATGCCGGCAATGTGATAATAAGCAACCTGACGCTTAAAATTGCGTCGACGCCGCTCACTCTATGTGTGGTCGATCCTGTCACGGGATCGGCGCGGGTGGTGGCCTCGGTGTCGACCAGTGATGCTTCTACCGCACGCATCGACCACTGCAATGTGTGGGGCGATGTGACCACGGGCAACTTCTCGATCTTTGCCGCCATGTCAAGCGGCACGCAGCTCGTGCGTTGGACCATAAAGAACGGCTCGCTTGCCGGCACCAAGGTGGTGAAGGTGAAGCAGCTGGTTCCGTCGTCGGTGTCTTCGCTCGGCATTGCGCCGCGCGTGTGGCCCATCAGCGACAGTCTCGCCTACGTCAAGGGTGGCGGTACCGACCTCGCTCTATATGACTTCACCACGGGTGCCGTGGTCCAGACGTTTGACAGCGGTTCTGCCGTGCTCAGCAACTATCGTCAAGCCAATGGCTTTGCGCGCTTCGCATTCAAGGGTAGCGACTATGTGGTGTTGCCGGTCAACGACCACACCAGCGACACGGGTTTCCGCTACAGTCTGGCGCAGCTTGGCGACGGTGGCACGCTATCGGGCAGTAAACCGCTGTGGACTATGCCCGACGGTGGCCTCGGTTCTGTCAATAGTCAGACGTGGAATGCCCTTGCCGTTGCCAAAACTGCCGATGACGGGAATTCGGCAAGTGTGTATCTGTATGTTCCCGGCAATGGTATGGCGGCCTATGTGATGAGTACCGCCCAGTCGGGAGTGGAACTCGCTGATGCCGATGCCGCCCGCGTTACTGTGGAGCCGGGCGTGATCAGAATCAGTGGGGATGTGTCGGGAGTGAAATTGCTCGATGCTGCCGGCCGAACCCTGTTTGAACGCTCTGATGTCAATGTGGTGGAGCACAACTTGCCGCGCGGAGCCTACCTGTTGTGGTATGTTCTTGCTGATGGCACAAAGCATGTGACTAAGGTGGTGCTTTAGTCGCTGCCCCCTACTTAAGATAATGGCGTGCGCACGCACTTGCATATTGCTGGCAGGTGCGTGCGCATGTCGTTTTTTTACGATTTTTATGAATGTGTTAAATGGATTTCTACAATTCTGCTCAAATGCTTGATGCGTAAAGGTTTGTACGGCGTGTCACGCGTTGGCTCATGCTGATGGCCAATTAAATAATTAATTAAAAATCAATTATCCAATATAATAAGGGGGATTGGCTTATTTGTTAAAATCCACGAAAAAACGTATATAAAATAAAAAGAATACTAAAAACGGATTTTTGGTGCTTTTTGTGTGACGCTATGTGGAAAAATAGTATTAAGTTTGTATGGAAATAGCACCATAGCCACAAGGTGTGCGACCATTGTGTCCGCACTACGTGGATTTTCGTGCTTTGTTTCGCTGGGCTATGATAACCCCGTTTACAAAGAAGATTATTTTTACCTGAAAATAATATAACCTGTAATAAAAACATTAAACAATTAATTATGAGAAAACAGCTATTGCTTCTGTTATTTTCCCTCTTTGCGGTGATGGGCTTTGCCCGCACTGTGACTGGCGTAGTTGTGCAAGCCTCTGACAAGGAGCCTATCATAGGCGCCACCATTCAGGTGCACGGCACTACCAAGGGCACAGCCACCGACATCGACGGAAAGTTTACTCTCGATGTCAAAGACGGCGACGTGCTTGACGTCTCTTATGTGGGAATGAACCCGCTTTCAATCAAAGTGGGCAACCAGACGACTCTCAGCATTGAGATGAAAGAGAATTCCCAAGTCCTGAAAGAGGTGGTTGTGACCGCAATGGGTCAAACCCAAGAAAAGAAGAAACTGAACTTTGCCGTGCAGTCGCTTAACAACGACCAGGTGACCGCCGGCGGTTCGTCAAACTTCGTCAACTCTCTGCAAGGTAAGGTTGCCGGTCTGCAAGTGTCGACCGGCGGTGGCTCGCCCAACTCATCTTCACAGGTGATTATCCGCGCCATTTCTTCAATCAACTCGGCGCAGAGCAACGAGCCGCTTATTATTATCGACGGTATGCCCGTCAGAGGCAAAGGTTCTTCTCTTGCCGACATCAACCCCGATGATATCGAAAACATGTCGGTGCTCAAGGGTGCTGCTGCATCGGCCCTCTACGGACAAGAGGCTGCCAACGGCGTCATCATGATTACTACCAAGAGCGGTAACAAGAGCGGCGAAGTGACAGTCAACGGTACTGCCACTGTCGAAATCAGCACCCCGATGCGTGTGCCCAAGACTCAGCGCACATTCCTCTCTGGCTCTTACGGCTTCTATAAGGAGAATTCGGCATCAGGCGGCTGGGGTCCCTATGCCCGCTCTACCGACAAAATCTACGACAATACAGGCAACTTCCTCACCACCGGCATCCTGCAAAAGTATGACGTGTCGATTTCCGGCGGTACCGAGAAGTTCAACTCTTATGCTTCGGCCAGCTACACCAACAGCGAAGGTGTGGTTCCGAAAGACTACAAGAACCAGCTTACAGTGTTCTTGAAAGGATTCTACAAGCCATCTGAGCAAGTGTCAATCCAACTCACCACCAACTTTGTCAACAGCAAGGCCCGCGGCTTCGGCAACAGCATGTCGACCATCTACAACTGGTCAATCGACAAAGACATGAGCGACTATCAGACCGTTGACGGCCACGTGAACTGGGCCAACCGCTACGACCACTGGGAAAACCTGCTCGACACCGAGCGCATCAGCGCAGGCATCTCGCCTTACTTCGGCCGCTATCGCGACAAGAGCGAGACAACGAGCAACCGCATAATCGTGAACGGCCAAGTTAACTATGAGCCGTTCAAAGACCTCGTGTTCACCGGCAAGGTGGGCTACGACAAGGCTTATTCAACCTATGAAAGCTACACTGTGCCTCGCCTCTATTCGGGTGACTTCAACAACATCAACGACCCCGAGGTGCAAAAAGCACTTAGCGACATGCAGTATAAGTTCGGTGCCTACAGCTTCCAGCCCTCACGCGGCGAGCAGTTCACCGCACAGTTCCTGGCCACTTACAAGCACACATTTGCCGAAGACTACAACTTCAACGTCCTCTTCGGTGTGGAATATAAGGAAAACAGCGCTTACGAAGCCCAAATGGCCGGCCAGAACTTTAAGCTCGACGGCGACTACTACAGCTTCCAGAACGTGGATCCCACCACATTCACCAGCAGCGGCTCGAGCGGCTACAATATGTATCTCTACCACACCCGCGACAACAAGTATGGCTACTTCGGCGAGCTCCGCTTCGACTACAAGGGCATGGCTCAGCTTTCAGTGACTGGCCGCTACGACGGCTCATCGCGCCTGCTGCAGTCTAACCCCACCTACTTCTATCCTTCGGTTACCGCCGGTGTGATATTCAGCGAACTCTTCCACCTGCAGAACAACTGGTTCTCTTACGGTAAACTCCGTGGCAACTGGGCTAAGGTTGGTAAGGACTCTCCTCGCTACCTTTTCACCGACACCTACAAGCAGTGGGTTACCTTCCCCGATGGTGGTTACGGTGTAGACCCGACCACATCACGTGCCATAACTCTCGAGCCTGAGATGACAAGCTCATGGGAAATTGGTGCCGACCTGCGATTCTTCAACAGCCGCACCCGTCTCGACGTGGCTTACTACTCAACCACAGTCGACAATCAGATTGTGAGCGTGCGCGTGTCGCCTGCATCGGGTACAATTCTCCAAACCCGCAACGAGGGTTCTATCGAGAACTACGGTTTTGAGGCCACTCTTGCACAAGACATCATCAAGACTCGCGACTTCACATGGACTGCCACACTCAACACCTCGTTCAACCGCGGCCGCGTGCGCTCTCTGCCCGACGGCATCGTTGAAATCCAGGGTGGCCAGTATGGCGACATCTTCCCCAGTGCTTACCTGAACGGTTCCACCACAGGTATCTCTGGTAAGGACTACCAGCGTGACCCGCAAGGCAACATCATCTGCAACGAAGACGGCTACCCGCTGATCAGCCCCAACAAGGGTAACTACATCGGCAACCGTGAGCCCGACTTCCTGATGGCCCTTGGATCCACATTCCGCTATAAAGACCTCACACTGTCGTTCCTGCTCGACGGACGTTGCGGCGGCGACGTGGTCAACGTCACCAACCGCGGCTTTATCTCCAATGGTATGAACCACCTCTATGAGAAATACCGCAACCGCGAAATCATAGTTAAGGGCGTGGTTCAAAATGCCGACGGCACTTATCGCAAGAACACCACTCCTGTGGTTCTTGACCAGAACTTCATCAGCACTTACTACAACGTGTCGAGCAACTTCATCGAAGACGGCTCTTACATCCGCTTGAGCTATGTGACTCTTGGCTACAACTTCAAGAATCTGCTTAAGACCGGATGGTGTGTTAAAGACCTGGGCATCACGTTCACTGCTCGCAACCTCTTTATGCTCACCAAGTACACTGGCTGCGACCCCGCCATCATGGCAGGCGTGGAAGGTGGTACCGGTGCAATGGGTATCGACAACTACAACGTGCCCAGCACTCGCAGCTACAATGTGACCCTTAAAGCAACATTCTAATTACGACGAAGAATAGATATATAACATTATGAACAAGATAAAATTAATAGCATTGTCTCTGTTGGCCGGCATGACCATGGTCAGTTGCAAAGACATCCTCGACGACAATGTGAACCCCGACAAGGCCCACGCCATCAACGTAGAGGTAGGCCTGCCCACCGTGGTGTTCTATGCACAGCAAGTTGTGTATGACCACGCTGAGTATTACAGCTACCTTTCCCAGTGCCTCACCACTGGCGGCAAGAGCTCTATCGGCTCCTACTCTTACAAGAGCGAGTGGGAATTCCTCACTATGAACCGTCACCCGCAGTGGCGCCGCCACTTCTATGATATCGGTGTGAATGCCAACAACCTGATCACCAACTCACAGGCAATCAATTCGCCCAACTATGAGCTGATTGCCCGCACCATCAAGCTGCTCTCAACACAGCTCACCACCGATGCCTTTGGCGACATGCCACGCACACAGGCCTACCAGAGCAACTCTCCGGCCTATGACACACAGGCATCAATCTATGAATGGATGTTCCAGGAATGTGAAGACCTCATAAAGCTCTACGACGATCCTTCGGTGACCAAGGCTTCGACCAACCGCACCATCACCGCCTCGCAAGACCGCGTCTATGCCGGCGACCTGAGCAAGTGGAAAGGCCTTGTGCTTGCCATCAAGGCACGCCTGCTGCTGCGCAACATCCCCAATGTGGACCGTTCGCCAGCCACTTGCGAGAAGATTATTGCAGCTGCCGATGCAGCCATCAACCAGTGGCGTAGCGGCGACCTGCTCTATGGCAGCTGGTTCGGCAATGAGCCTCGTTACAACTTCGACGGCGGCACCAACGAGCAAAACTGCGTGTGGAGCGTCTCTCAGCCTATCATCAACTCTTGGGAGTCGCGCCGCAACCTGCTCAGCGAGGCCATCCCGTCGCGCTTCTTCATGCAAGACGTGCTCGGCATCTCAGCTCCCAGCAACGAAACCAAGTGCGGTCGCTTCAACGGCGAGGGTGCCCACGATGGCTATGCCAACGACCCACGCTGCGGCCTGCTCATGATTTCACGCGTTGGCCCTGTGACCGCATCAAACGCCAGCTCGGTCAACAAGATGCGCTTCCTCGACAACAACATTGGCATGGGTACAAGCTACAAGATTGCCAACTATCCTAACCTCTACATGGGTGCTTATGCCGGCGATGTTGACTGCTACAACCCCATCTTCACTATGGAGGAACTCTACTTCATCAAGGCAGAGGCTGAATACTGGCTCGGCAACAAGACCGAGGCTTGCGCACTGGCTAAGGAGGCTACAAAATACAACATCCAGCGCCACCTCGACTTCTTCCTGAAGAAGTATACCAACGATAACTACAGTGAGAAGTACGACAACAAGTATCCTGGCGAGTCGAGCAACGGCAAGCCCGGATTCCAAGCCAAGGAGTACTGGGACGGCCAAGTCAATGCCTTCCTTAACAATGAAGACTACTACAAGGGCAGTAGCGTGTCGGTTCACAAAGTGACCGACCGCGGCAACAAGCATTGGTTCTTCAACCCCTCAGAGTACACACTGAGCGACCTCATGGAGCAGAAGTATGTGGCCATGTATCTGCAACCCGAGCAATGGACCGACATGCGTCGCTACCACTACAGCAACAACCGTAACAATTACGGCATCGGCGACAACAACGAAATCGTTTACCCGACCCTCCGTCGCCCCTACAACCTCTATGCCGCTTATTGGATCGATGGCCTCACCGAGGAGCAGAAGGAGAACACCTGGATTCAGCGTATCAACTACGACCCCGAGACTGAGGAGAAATACAACAAGGCCGAACTCGAGCGCCTGGGTGCCTACAAGAACTACAAGTGGCTTCAGGAGCCTATGATTTGGGCTCAGAAGTATGGCACAGTGTCGTCACTCACCGGCAAATGATTGATAAATTAACTTAATGCGAAAATTTATTATTGACTTATGAAACTATATAAATTAATCGGCTCATTGGCTTTGTCGGCTCTCGTGCTCTCATCGTGCGCCAACCACGACCCGTTTGCCAACAACCTTGAGATCGGTCAAATAGTGCCTACCGCATACTGGGAACTCAACTCATCGACCTGCAAGGCCGGCGGATATGTGCATTTCAAGGGCAAATACTACACTTCGAGCGACAAGCAACTCGACCGCTCTGAGGTGCGCTCAGTGGTGAAGCGCGACCAAAGCGCTGCTGCCACCTGCAAGCTCACCACCAGCTACGCTCTCACCAAGACGGTGGCTCAGCAAGACACCGTGCGCTACGATAGCGTCTACTCTTATCCTCACAGCAAGGCTGAGTGGGACGGCTATGAATATGTGCTTACCGACTCGTTCCCCACTTCGCGCACACTCTCTCCGGTTACCTGGAATGAGCCTACCGAGTGGGATCAAGACCGCTTCGACCTCTATTATCCCTCGACTTTCCAGGAAGAGTTCACAAGCACAATCGTGACCGCGCTCACAAAGGACAACACCTATTACAACGATCTGCGCAACGTGTACATAAACTACGATTTCACTGCTGAGCAGATTCAGACCCTCAACCAGAAGTATAACCTGAACATCCCCACTGTGACCGAAGCCGGCGATAAGAGTGATGCTTGGTTCACCACCACCACGGTCGACCATTACTACTACATCACTGTGGCCGACAGCGTGACCACCTTCCACGAGATTAAGACTCAGGCTGAGGCTCCCGAGGGTGTAAGCGTGTATCCCGTCTACCAGTCGGCCGAATGGGTGTTCAGCCGCTACAGCGACGACACCGGTGGCACAATCAACTCGGTTCGCGACGAGTACATGCCTTTCTGGAAAGAGCTCATAAGCGAAATTCCGTTCACCGGCTGGATCTACAACAGTTCCGACAAGAACTATTCAGTGTCGTTCTCACGCAAGTACACACTTGTTCCGTCGTTCCGTGTCTATGACACCACCGGCAAGGCTGGCGTTGCTTCCGACACCAAAACAGTTGAACTCAATTAAACTAACTAGCAGACTATGAAATTATTTAAGAATATTGGACTTTTGGCCATGCTGGTCTTCACGCTTGCCCTTACGGCTTGTGTCGACAAGGAACCGGACTATGGCAATTTCCCCACCAAAGACGTTGACTTCACTTACTGCGTCGATGGCAATGAATACACTCTTGATTTCTATGTGGTGTCGAAGATTCAGTTCAACAACACTTCTGTCAAGAAAGGCAATGTGACATGGGACTTCGGCGACGGCACTACAAGCAATGAGCAGAATCCTCTGCACAAGTATGCCAAGTCGGGTATCTATCAGGTGAAACTCACCGTTGATGGTGCAGGCTCACGCACCTACCCGCTGCTCGTGAGCGACATCGCTCCTGTGCTCAGCGTGCAGAAACAGAGCGCAAAGACAGTGGTCATCAACGATGTGACTGTTGACCTGGGCATCGAGCTGCCTAACCCTGAACACCTCAAGACAAAATATGTGTGGAAGTTCCCCGATGGCACTCAGACTGCCGACGGACAGGAAATCACCGAATTTGTGGGCTATGAGCACGAAGACGGATCAATCGACAATCCCGGCGCACTCAAGTTCAAAAACATCGGTTCGCAGAAGATTGAGCTTCAAACTTGGTTTGACGTCGACGGTGAGAACCGTCGCCTTGAGGATTCTTATGTGAATGTGCAAGTGGGTTACAACAAACCCGCCCCCACAGTTTACTATGCCACTTATGGCGGCAACATCAAGGCTTATAAGATTATTGACCCCAGCGAGCTGCCCGCAGGCACTCAAAACCTGCCTTTCGATATGGGCATCAGCTCGGGCACCACGCCTCTCAACCTTGTCTTCGCCAACGTGAAGAACGACTCGGTTGACCAAGACTACATCTATATCCTCGACGCCGGCAAGCAGTACACTTATGTCAACGACGAGGCCGACAATCTGGGCGACGGTAAAATCACCGTTATGAGCGCCGATGGCTCGGAGTCTAACGTGGTGATCACCAACGTGGGCGGACAAGCATTCAACGACCCGTTTGAGGGTTGCACCGATGGCAAGTTCCTCTACTACACCGACCGCAACACTGGTATCCGCAAAATCGCGCTTTCCACTCGCGGCGAGGTTGAGTCGACCCAGTATAAGTATACCACTGGCTACATGGTTGTCAACAACCAGCTCACTTACTATGGCCAGGGCATGAGCTACGGTGCAATCCACACCGCGCTTTACGTCGACAGCAACGATGTGTTCTGGTGGGTTAAGAATTATTCGGGCAATGGCGTATACCGCTTCAAGACCACCGACATCAAGTCGAGCGTCAAGGCTGGCGACCCGCTGCCTTACCCCATTGTGCTCTCGTCTACACAGCCTCGTGCGTTCACGCTCGATGAAGACCGCGGCGCAATGTATGTGTGGTTCTCTAAGGGCACCACTCCGGGCACAGGCTTTGCAGCCTACAACACCCCGGGTGCCACTTCTACCGTAGAGTATAACCAGTACACCACTTTCATCTCGATGGAGGCTGCTCCTGAGAACTCTACAGCCGACGAAGGTCTCTATACCACTCAGTTTGCAGTCGACAAGAACACCGGTAATGTGTTCTTCGGCTTCCGTGCTGCCTCGAGCGAGAAGACCTACACCACTGGTTTGTATTATTTCGACTACAACACCAAGAAGATGGTCAACTACAATGGCAACAAGGACCGCATCCTTGGCATCTGCATCAACCCGCGCAAGACCAATCTGTTCTAATGGCAGATTGAACTCATAAATCATCACCAGGCCGGGGCAATTGCTTAGCAGCATTTGCCCCGGCCGCTTTATTGCCCCGCCCTTAGCTTCAAAAGATGGTTTTAACAGCATTTTAATTACAATTAGCCAAGTAAAATTTTGCGGTTTCGATATTTATATGTTACTTTGCTAAAACAAGGTGAATATGTACAATACACAATTGAATTACTAATTAATAATTTTAATTTCATCTAACATGAAGAAATTTTTACTTTCAGCAGCAGTGGCTGTTTTGGCAGTAGCCAGTGCAACCGCAACCACCGACGGCGTTGCTTATCAGCCGGTGAATGGCATTAACATGACCAACAATTGGGTGCTTGACCGCGCTCACACCGCTAGCGCTTTCAGTGCTTCTCCACTCAATGGTACCACCAAGACCCGTACGGGCGTTATGAATGGTGGCAAAATCTATCTTGCTCAGTCGGAAGCCCGTCAGGCAATCGTTGAGAAAGACACCGTGATGCAGGCTTTGGTTCACGTCTACGACGCCAAGACCGGCAACTTCGAAAAGTCAATCCCTGTTACTCTCGACGGCAAGCCTTATGGCGTGTTCTTGGGTATCAACCAAATTGGTGTCGACAACTTCGGCCATTTCTGGGTGACTCCTTACACAAGCGAGAAAACAGCAACAATTCCTTTCTATCAGTTCGATCCTGCAACTGGTGCTCTCACTCTGATTGCCGATCTTGAGAAAGGCGACAAGATTGCCCGTACCGACTTCAGCGATGTGATGGGCGACATCACTCGTGAGAAAGCCGGATGTATCGTTATGACCCCTGCAACTCAGGCCGAGACCGTTTATCGCTGGGCAGCCGAGCAGGGTGCTAAGACTTTTGAAGGCGGTTTCAGTGGCGACACTTACTACGATGTAGTGAACATGTATCCCGAATCTTGCACACAGTGGGGTTATGGTCCTATCGTGCGCATGGTGCTCGGCACAAGCGACGACGACATGTATAATGCCGACCTCTTCTACATCGACGGCTTCAACAGCGCTCCTATCCTCTACGATACCAATTGCGAAATTCAAGGTTCGTTTGAAGGTGTTGACGCTTCTCTCACTCCTGCATTTGGTGCCAATGGCGTAGCTGAGTTCCACCTCGGCGACAAGAACTTCGTGACCTATGCTGTTTATCAGTATGACAGCCACGGATGCCAGGTCAACGTTTGCGAGCTTGGTCCCGAATCTAGCCTCACCGATATGAAAAAGTACTGGCAGACCGACTCTCTCGGTGGCGTGTCTGACGGTGGTAACCGTGTTCACAGCCTCAATGTAGAGTATAGCAAAGACTCTAAGGGCAACGACGTGGTGACTCTGTTCAGCTTCAAGTGTAACAACGGTATGGCAGTCTACACTATCTCTTCTGGCTCTGACGCAGTAGAGGCTGTTAAGACCGACAACGCTGCAATCTCTGTTGAGGGTAACGTGGTTAAGGTTTCTGCTCCTGCTGAAATCAGCGTTTACAACCTTGCTGGCCAAAAGGTGGCTTCGGCTGCTAAGGCAACTGAACTTACCATCAACGCCAAGGGCGCTTACGTGGTTAAGGCAGTGGCTGGTAACAAGCAACTGGTTAAGAAAGTGGTTCTCTAATCCGCTTTTAAGATAACAACACAGAGCGGTCGGCCTCATTTGTAGGCCGGCCGCTCTGCCGTTGTTGCCGTTTCGCGCTGAAGGGGGGCAAGTGGCGCAATTTGTGCCGGCTTGCACGTCGAAGTGTCCAAATAGAAGTGCAACGTTTTTCATCGTAAATCTATGAAAAACACT
>CAVDUV010000015.1:0-70728 GCA_963612465.1 Bacteroidaceae bacterium
ATGGGACGCTCCTTGGCATCAAGAGGCACGATGAACAGGTCGTCAAGGATGAGCAATCGGCATCGCTCAATCTTCTTGAAAGCGAAAACAGCAATTTTTGTGGCGTTGCTGCGATTTTTTGTGCAAAAACGTTTGGTGGTTTCAAAAAAACGCCATAACTTTGCACTCGCTAAACCGAAAATTCAGCATTCTTCACGGAGAGGTGGGTGAGTGGCTGAAACCAGCAGTTTGCTAAACTGCCGTAGGAGTAATCCTACCACGAGTTCGAATCTCGTCCTCTCCGCAAAAGCCTGGGCTTTGAGTCCGGGCTTTTTTTATGCAATGCCTTGGTTGCCACAAAGTGTTGCACATCTGAGTGTAAAAGAGTAATTTTGCACCCGCAACGCCGGGCACGTCATGTGCCCCGACTGTGCAAGATTGAATTGCAAATCGCAAAAACGAATATTAAAAAACAATATGGACTGGTTGTCGGGCATACTATTCGACCACTCATCGCTGCAAGCAGTGATAGTGCTCTCGCTGTTGTGTGCAATAGGCCTTGCTCTTGGTAAAATCAAGGTGTGGGGCGTCTCGCTCGGAGTCACATTCGTGTTTTTCATAGGTATCCTTGCGGGCCATTTGGGCCTGAGCATCGATCCGCAAGTGCTGCGCTATGCCGAGGATTTCGGTCTGGTGCTGTTTGTCTATGCCCTTGGCTTGCAGGTGGGCCCCGGCTTTTTCAGCTCAATGCACAATAGCGGCATGAAACTCAACATGCTCGCCCTGCTGGTGGTGGGCATTGGCACGGTGATGTGTGTGCTCATGCCACTGGTGTGTGGCGTGAGCTTAAGCGATGCCGTGGGTGTGCTTTGTGGTGCCACCACCAACACGCCTGCCCTGGCGGCCGCACAGCAGACCCTTGCCCAGCTACACCTGCCCACGAGCGGTGTGGCTCTGGGTTGCGCCGTCACCTATCCGCTTGGCGTGGTGGGCGTGATTATAGCCGTCATGCTGATGCGCAAGTTGCTTGTGAGGCAGGCCGACCTCCTTCCCAAGAGCGGCGACATCAATGAAGACCACACCTACATTGCCGCCTTCCGCATCCACAATCCCGGCATCTTTGGCAAGAGCATAGGCGAGGTGGCCAAGATCAGTCACCAGCAGTTTGTGATTTCTCGCTTGTGGCGCGACGGCAAAGTGAGCGTGCCGTCGTCGAAGACCGTGCTCGAAGAAGGCGACCGCATCCTGGTGGTTACCAACGAGGAGACGGCCGATGCCATGACCCTGCTCTTCGGCGAGAAGGAAGACACCAACTGGAACAAGAAAGACATCGACTGGAACGCAATCGACAGCAAACTCATTTCGCAACGCATCCTCATAACCAAGGCCGAAATCAATGGCCGCAAACTGGGGTCGCTTAAGTTGCGCAACCACTATGGCGTGAACATAAGCCGCATCTACCGCAGCGGTGTGCCACTGCTGGCCACTCCCGAACTGCGCCTGATGCTAGGCGACCGCATAACTGTGGTGGGCGATGCCGAAAGCGTGCGCAATGTGGAAAAAGTGCTCGGAAATGCTGTGAAATCGCTTGATGAACCCAACCTGATTTCGGTGTTCATAGGCATGACCATAGGCTTGATACTCGGCTCCATCCCCATCATGATACCAGGCATCAGTGCGCCGGTGAAACTCGGACTGGCCGGTGGCCCTATCATTGTGGGCATCCTTATAGGCACTTTTGGCCCGCGCTTGCATATGGTCACCTACACCACGCAGAGTGCCAACCTCATGCTGCGCGCCTTGGGTATTGCCTTGTATCTGGCTTGCTTGGGTCTCGACTCGGGCCGCGACTTCTTTGCCACCGTCATGCGCCCTGAGGGCGTGTTGTGGATTTTGGCGGGTTTCCTAATCACCATCATTCCTGTGATTATTGTGGGCGTCATATCCTTGCGTTGGCTCAAGATTGACTATGGCACCATCTGCGGCATGCTTTGTGGCGCCATGGCTAATCCTATGGCCCTCAACTACTCGAGCGACCTGCTTTCGAGCGAGCGTCCGGCTGTGGCCTATGCCACAGTCTATCCGTTAAGCATGTTTGTGCGTGTGATCATTGCCCAAGTGGTGCTGCTTGTGTTTTTGTGATAATCTAACGGGTGAGTTTCTGCAACTTGCGGCTAAGCGAAAGCAGTATAAACCGGAACTACCGTTTTGGGACAAAAACAAGAAGAATTACAGGCAAACCCCCATCGTCTTATGAAACCAACTATGTCAGCCACATCACCCAAACTGGAACCACTGCGGTTTGAGCCGGTAACGCTCAAGTCCATTCCCCTGCTAAGGCGCTACATGCCACGTGCCGGCAGCTTGTCGTGCGACTACTCGGTGGGCGGAATATGCATGTGGATCGACTATTTCAATTATCAATACTGCATCAGTGCCGACACTCTGTTCATTAAGGGCGTGGCCGAGGACAACCGCCACGAGATGGCGTTTTCTCTGCCCATAGGCTCAATGCCGCTAGAGCAAAGTGTGTCGCTACTCAAGGCCTATTGCGACTCTATGGCTGTGCCGCTGGTGTTCTCGGCTATCACCGAGGAACGCATAGCCGACTTCAAGGCATTGTCGCCCAGGGCCGTGACCGAACTTGAACATTGGGGCGACTATGTGTATAAGGCCGAGTCGCTTGCCACATTCAAGGGCAAGGCACTTAAGCAGAAGCGCAATCATGTGAATCGCTTTATGGCTCAATTTCCGCAGACCGAGGCCCGGCCCATCACGCCCGATTTGCTTCCGGCTGTGCACAGGTGCTTCGAGCGCGTGTGTGCCGAGCCTGCCGGCAGTGCTATGGCTGAGTATGAGCGCCGCCAGGTGTGGAGCGTGCTTCGCCACCTGGACTGCTACCCGTTTGAGTCGCTTTGCCTTGTGCTCGATGGCGAGGTGCTTGGTTTCACCATTGGCGAGGTGCAGGGCAGGGTGATGCTCGACCACATCGAGAAGTCGCTCCACGGCCAGTATAGCGGTGTGAACGAGGTGCTGTGCCGCGAGTTTGCTGCTGCGATACTGCGCAAATATCCCGAGGTGGAGTATATCAACCGTGAAGACGATGCCGGCGATGCCGGGCTGCGCCAAAGCAAGCTCAGTTACTGCCCCGAATTGATTCTCAAAAAATATGATGTGATGTTTTAAGTCGCTGTTACATGGCCTCTTGCAGTGTGCGCGGAGACGTGACACCAACAATAAAAAAGCATCTGAAAGGCATTGCCACATGCATGGCGTGGCAGCTTTTCAGATGCTTTTGTTGCGTTTGTGATGTCCGGGCAGGCGTCAGTTGACCACTGCGGTGCCGTTAGGGCTTTCGTTGTTGCATCGGTCAAGCACAGTCACCACATAGCGGTGCTTCCCCTTAGGCCCTTTTTTCGGTAAGGCGAAGGACGTCTCGCCGGTGATGCCTATCACGGCGTCGGCATTATTAAGGTCGGTAGCCTCCTTGTCCTTGAAGCGGTAGATTACGTAGAACCGTGCCTCGTTGACTGGAGCGGCCGCAGTCGGTGCCTGCCATGTGAGCTTCTTGGTCTTACCGCTTTTCACCACGTTGAGTGCAGTCACCTCGGCCGGAACCGATGTGCTTATCCACGGATAGGCGGGCGGCAGAGCCACTGTGCGCTGCTCATTGCATGTGAGCGAGTCGGCAAATCCCTTGTAGTTGCCAGTGATGTCGTAGCATGGCCACCACACCACACCCTGCACGTTTGCCAGGCGGCGCATCATGCGCATTTTCTGGTTGAGCTGTGTGGGGTTGGTGGTGTCGTCGAGGGCTTTGAAGTTCATGGTGTTGCGTATGGCAAGACCATAGAACATGTGCCGCCCGTTGGCGTGTGTGTCCCACCAGTCGAACAGCACCGAGTCGCTTGCGGCCTTGTGCTCAAGTTGCCAGTAGAGCTGTGGCACAAGGTAGTCCACCCATCCCATACCGGTCCACTTGGGGCAGTCGGCATAGAGGGCGTCGTAGCATTGCAGACCTGTGGTGTTGCTGCCGTTGGCATCGGTGCCCTTGTTGCGCCATATTCCGAATGGGCTGATTCCCAAGCGCACCCATGGCTTCACACTCACAATGGTGTTGTGCATGTCCTCAATCAGGAGGTCTACGTTGTGGCGGCGCCAGTCGCCGCGCTCCCAACCTATGCCGTAGGCGTTGTAGGATGCGGTGTCGGGAAACTCCTCGCCGTCTTTGGGGTAGGGATAGAAGAAATCGTCCATGTGCACGGCATCGATGTCATATCGGGTCACAAGGTCGCGCACCACGCTGTTGATGTGGTCGCGGCATTCTTTATAGGCAGGGTCGAAATAAGTTTGACCGCCATATTGCAGAAACCACTCGGGGTGCTGTCGGCACAGGTTGTTGTCGGCGATTTGCGACGGATATCCCACCCGGTAGGGGTTTATCCAGGCGTGCAGTTCCATGCCACGCTTGTGGCTCTCTTCCACCATCATCTCCATCGGGTCCCATTCAGGGTCGGGTCCCACACCTGGCGTGCCGCTTATCCATTTGCTCCACGGCTCGATAGCCGACGGATAGAATGCGTCGGCTTGCGGGCGGCAGTGGAAGATAATGGCATTGCAGCCGGTGGCCTTGATGCTGTCGAGCATATTGATGAGGTAGGCCTTGTTCTGTTCGGTGGTGTGGCCGGCATAATAGCTGTCGCCCACGGTGGGAATCCATGCGCCGCGGAATTCGCGCTTTGGCATGCTGTCGTGAGCTGCCGCAGTGAGTGCCATTGCCGCCATTGCGACAACGGCAATTATGTTGCGGAATTTCATTTTCACTTAACTGTAATTTGGGCGTTTTGCACACTTTCATTGTTGCAGCGGTCAAGCACGGTCACCACATAGGTGTGACGGCCGCGGGGGGCATTGGCCACGGTGTAGGTGGTGGCGTCGGTCACGTCGACAATTGCGGCGGCATTGTCGAGGTCCACCTTTTGTCCTTGTGCAAAGCGGTAGACCACATAGAATCGTGCTTGCTGCATCGGGTCGGTGCTTGCCGGTGCTGTCCAGGCAAGACGCACGTTCTTGCCTGAGCGTTTGCCAGTGAGGCCGGTGACACCAGCCGGGGCTATGCTGTCGAGCCAAGTGCTTGCCGGCGCAATGGCCTTGGTGGGCATGATGTGGTTCACGAGCGAGTCTTTTGCTCCCTTGTAGTTGCGGGTCACGTCGTAGCCTGGCCACCACACTATGCCGTGCACGTTGGGCAGCTCGCGGCTCATGGCCACTTTGCGGCCCAGCTGCGACTTGATGGCCGGGTTTTGTGTGTCGGCATAGTCCATGGAGTTGCGCACGGCATAGCCGTAATACATGTGCCGTCCGTTGGCCTGTGTGTTCCACCACTCGATGAGCACCGAGTCGCTTGCTGCTTTGTGCTCAAGCTGCCAGTAGAGTTGGGGCACCATGTAGTCGACCCATCCGGCCCGTGTCCAGGCAGGGCAGTCGGCATAGAGGGCGTCGTAGCACTGCAGTCCGTTGGTGGCACTGCCGTTGACGTCGCTTTTCTTGTTGCGCCATATTCCAAATGGGCTGATGCCCAAGCGCACCCACGGCTTGGTCTGCTGCATCACTTGGTGCAGGTCGTAGATGAGCACGTCCACATTGTGGCGGCGCCAGTCGCCCTTGTTGGTCCATCCGGCGCCATATTTTTCCCACGACGCAGTGTCGGGGAATTCCTTGCCCTCGATGGGGTAGGGATAGAAATAGTCATCCATGTGAATGGCATCGATGTCGTAGCGTGTCATGATGTCGCGCACCACGGTGCAGATGAATTTGCGGCTCTCGGGCAATGCCGGGTCAAAGTAAATCTTGCCGTCGTCATATTTCAGGAACCATTCGGGGTGCTGATAGTAGATATGCCCTTCGGCTGGCTTGTCGTTTTTGCTCGAGGTCACACGGTAGGGATTGATCCAGGCGTGCAGTTCCATGCCGCGCTTGTGCGCTTGGGCTACCATGAATTCCAGTGGGTCCCATTCTGGGCTGGGGGCTACGCCGGCCTTGCCGCTTATCCATCGGCTCCACGGCTCGAGGCTGCTCTTGTAGGCTGCGTCGGCTTGTGGTCTCACCTGCCATATTATGGCATTACACCCGCTTTGCTTGAGTGCGTCGAGCTGGTCGATGAGGTAGGCCTGTGTCTCGGCCGGTGTCATTTTTGCATACTGTTCCTGGCCTATGATGTGCAGCCAAGCGCCTCTGAATTCGTGCTTGGGTGCCGCTTGCGGGGCTTGAGCTGCTGCAATCAGTCCGCTGGCAAGCATTGCCGCCAAAGCAAATTTCTTGAAGATTTTCATTTTTTACTTTTTCAGTTGTTATCGTTTTAGTTATTGTTTTTTCAAGGGGTCAGCTTTATGCTAATATATGCAAATATACGGCTTTTGGTCCGATTTGTGGGCCATGGTGATTGCCAAATTGGAAAAAATCGCTAACTTTAAGCACTCTAACAATGACCCCATACTCAAAATCATTGAATATGAAACATCACTCAACCCACATAGCGGCGATTTTCCGCCGCGTAATGCGTTTCACCGCATCGGTGGCGCTGACTGCAATGACATTGGCCGCCTGCTCTGGCCCGGCCGATGTGAACATCGACGGCATCACCTATTCAATCGACAGCGATTCCACTGCCACCGCAGTGGGTGTCCCTGCCGACAAACCCGCGGTTAAAGACGGGAATCTTGCCATCAGGCAGATAGTGAACACAGGCAAGCTCACATGCACCGTGACCGAAATTGCCGACGAGGCTTTCAAGGACTGCAAGTGGCTCAAGAGTGTGACCATCCCGGCTACCGTGGTCAAAATAGGCAAGGGGGCCTTTAGCGGATGCAGCGGTTTAACCGAGATTCACTGTCAGGTGGTGGCTCCGCTTGAGGTCGACTCTACGGTGTTTATTGGCATCAATGCCGATGCCTGCCGGCTGTTTGTGCCCATGGCGTCGGGAACGAGCTATGCCTCTGCTCCTGTGTGGGCTCAGTTCAACATCAGCGAGGAGGGTTGCATAGTCAAGTGATGGCGGCGGCTCGGCATTTGCGTGCTGGCTGCATCTTTTCGGCTCTTTAAAAATCAATCATAGGGAAATGGAAAACTCAGAAACAAGAAAACGCTACGACTTCGACCGTGTGACACGCATCGTGATCACCCTTGTGTGTGTGGCTGTGGCGGTTTATGCAATTCACTATCTCACGCCGGTGCTTCTGCCGTTTTTGGTAGGATGCCTGCTGGCTTACATGCTCGACCCTATTGTGGAACACGTGCAGCGGCTGCTGCGGTGCAAGAGCCGCATCGTGCCCGTGATTGTCACCGTGGTGGCGGTGTTTGGCGCAATAACGGGAGTGCTTTGGCTCATAATTCCCTATATAGCCAATGAGGTGAGCGAGATGACCGAGACGCTTGCCGCCTATGCCAAAGCGCAAATCAAGATACCGTATATCCCGGTTGCCATGCGCGAATTTTTGCAGAACACGTTCGATGTGAAGCATCTCACCAGCATGCTATCGCAAGACCAGTGGCAGAGCATAGCCAAAAAACTGCTCACTGGCACGTGGTCGGTGCTTGGCGACACCATGAGCGTGATTATCACGGCGGTGTCGTGGCTCATATCGCTGCTCTACATGTTTTTCGTGCTTATTGACTACGACAAGATTGGCCGTAGCTTCAAGGGGGCGATTCCGCGCAACTACCGCAAGATATCACTCAAGGTGCTTCACGACGTGGAAGACACCATGAGCCGCTACTTCCGCGGACAGGCGCTCGTGTCGCTCTTTGTGGGCATTATTTTCGCCATAGAGTTTTCCATCATCGATCTCCCCATGGCTATTGTGTTCGGCCTGTCGATAGGGGTTCTCAACATGGTGCCCTATCTGCAACTCATCAGCATGCCCGTGGCTGCATTTCTGTGCCTTGTGGAATCGGTGGCCACCGGTTCCAGCTTCTGGAGCATGGCGGGATGGACGTTTGGCGCTTATTGCCTGTGCCAGCTCATTCAAGACATGGTTCTCACCCCTCACATCATGAAGCAGCAGATGGGCTTGCGCCCGGCCATAATATTCCTGTCGCTCTCGATTTGGAGTTATGTGCTGGGATTCATAGGGCTTATAATAGCGTTGCCGTTGACCACGCTCATATTCTCGTATTATAAGGAGTATGTGTTGCATCAGCCGCGTGTCGTTGCGGTGCCAGCAAAGGGAAAGAATGCCGAGCCTGAAGCGGCCGAGCCTCCCGTCGCTCCCGAGGCGTGACGTCTCGCGTGAAGTGTGGGGTAGGGTGAAAAGATGATTGTCCTTCTATTGCTTGGCGTGACAAATGCTGTAGACGTAGCCTTTATCGCGCCGCACGATGGTGCTTATGGCGGTAGTGGCTGCAAGCGGGCTGCCGAGTAGCGCCGTCAGGTTGGCGGTGGCTAAGCCGTCGCCGGTGAATTTCAGTAATGCTTCTTTGCGTGTCCACAGTTTGGTGAACTCAACGCATGGGTCGGCCGACTGTTCCACAAGGGCCTGCTCTTCGCTGCTGAGGCACAGCCGCATCACGCCAGGCTCCACGGCTTCGGGGATGACCTCGATGTCGCATCCCACGGGGGCACCGTTGCCTATGACGCACAGCACGCCTCTTTTGCAATGGCTCAAATTAAAGTTTATTTGTGGGTATTCTTCAAGGTATGGCTTGCCGCTGGGTCCGAAAACGAAGTGGGGCATTGTCTCTATCCCGTAGTGCTCCTTGAGCCCGCGGCACAGCAGCAGATAGGCTTTTGCACACAACACCTTGTCCAGCGTTTGCCTGTAGCTTTCGGCTTTTCGTCTTCGCCACAGCGGCAACGCCTGCATGCACTGCTGCAGCTTGCCGGCCATATCGCCGTCGGCAAAGCTGTCGTCAATCAGCACAATGGGTGTCAATTTGCCTTGCTTTTGTGTGTTTTGGGTTGTTAGTCTATTGTGAAAAAAGTAGAGAAACCCGTCATGTCGAGCACGTTTTTCACACTGTCGTTGAGGTGGTGCAACTTGACTGTTCCGCCCGCTTTTCCTGCTTTTTTCAGTAGCGAGATGAGGATGCGCAAACCCGAACTGCTGATGTATTCAAGGTTGGCGCAGTCAATGTCCACGAGTGTGAGCTGACTGTCGTCGAGTGCGTCAATTTTTGGGCTAAACTCAATCGAGTTCTCGGTGTCGAGCCGGCCGTTAAGCGTGATTTGTGTCTTGCCGTTGGCTTGTGTGATTGTTGCTTCCATAATATGGATAATTTTCTTGTGAGTTAATCGACTACTTTTCTGAATAGCAGCGCAATTCCGTTTGCGCATGCTCGGCCTTTGCCGTTGCGTGATGGTGGTGTAATCAGTTTATTTGATAAAAATATGAATTTTTGGTGTGAGAACTATTCTCTTGGCGGTTAATTTGTGCTTTTTTAACACCACGGGCCTCGATGGTGATTCTTTGCGTGGCGGTGTGCGGTGAAGCTGTTTTTTTCAGTTTTTTGCTACAGCCAAGTGGCACGGGTTAATTAAATAAATAGTAATTTTGCCACACAACTAATATTTGACAAAAATCATGAAAAGGAAAAAGAAGAAGCGGATGCATGGCACCGTGAAAATAATGTTGGCTGTAGCCGTGGTGCTGGTGGCATTGGCCGCGGCAGTGCTGGCTGCCGGCGTGATGTCGTCGGCTCCTAAAGCCTCTACCATATATATTCGCCGTGGCATCACTGATGCCGCCTTGGCCGACTCGCTCAATAAGCACCTGGGCGAGAACTGTGCCGGCAAGGTGATGTGGCTGTTGAGGCTTACCAATGCCCACATGGCCGAGCGCCAAGGCGCATTCAAGGTGAGCAAGGGCGAAAGCGCATTCAGCGTGGCGCGCCATTTGCGTGGCGGTGCACCCAGCAGCATAACTCTCACCTTCAACAACGTGCGCACCAAACGCGAACTTGCCGACCGCATAGGTGGCCTGTATATGATGGGGCCTGATGCCATGTGGAAGGCTCTGAATGACGAGAAACTGTGTGCCAAATACGGCATGACCACCGACAATGTGGTGTGTCTTATGCTCCCCGACACTTACGAATTCTATTGGGATATAACTCCAGAGCAGTTGCTCAACCGCATGCACGACTACTACAACGAATTTTGGACCGACAGCCGCCGTGCCAAGGCCAAGGCGCTTAAGCTGACTCCGGTTCAAGTCGAAATTGTGGCTTCGATTGCCGAGGAGGAGAGCGCAAAGCCCGATGAGCGCGGCAAAATAGGGCGCCTTTACATCAACCGGCTTAACACCGGAATGCGTCTGCAGGCCGACCCCACGGTGAAATTCGCCATAGGCGACTTCAGCATCCGCCGCATCACGGTGCCAATGACGCAGTATCAGTCGCCCTACAACACCTACCGCAATGCCGGGCTGCCCCCGGGCCCCATACGCCTGCCTGAAAAGCGCACCATCGACGACATTCTCAACAGTAGTCCGCACGACTACATCTACATGTGCGCCAAGGAAGATTTCTCGGGCTATCATAATTTTGCCACCACGTTTGACGAGCACAAGGCTTTTGCCAAGAAATACCAGGAGGCTCTCAACAGCCGTGGCATAAAGTGAGGCTCATCGACGTAAACAGATACACACAATGGACTCTACACACAACACCGGTAACGACAGCAACTTGACTGTGCTGGGCGAATACACCGAATTCAACGCTTCGATGGTGTGCGACATTCTTGCCACCAATGGCATTGAGGCTCGCACCATAGGCTCGAGCGAGGGCCAGCCTTACCAGTTTGTCACGGTTAAGGTGGTGGTGCGCCAGGCCGATTTTGACCAGGCCGTTGAGGTGATGCGCCACTATGAAATAGGACGGAAAATAGACAGTGACCAGATAACGGCTTCGACGGCTCGGGGCAAACTGTGGCTCACTCTGTGTTTTGTGATTGCCGTGGTGGTGATTGCATGTGTGATGGTTTTCTGCGCTTTGCATGGTAACTGAATCGCTGAATAGCATAAAGGCCACACCGGCCCACGCCGCTCAGGCATGGGCGGTGCTCAGCCGTGCAAAGCTGGCGATGCGTGAAGCCGGGCGCAGCCAGTGGCAGGGCGGCTATCCGTCGGAGGCCGATGTGCAGAGCGACATCGCGGTGGGCGTGGCACGCGTGCTTGTGTGCGGCGACAAGGTGGTGGGCTATTGTGCCTTGGTCACCACGGGTGATAAGAATTATGCCGGCATAACCGACGGCCGATGGCTCACACCCCACGGCACACGCTATGCGGTGATTCATCGCCTGGCCATCGACCCGCTGGTGGCTGGTCACGGCCTTGCCGGGCGGTGGTTGCCTATGCTGAACGATGAGGCACGGTGCCTGCAATGCAGTAGCATGCGCATCGACACCAACCACGACAATGTGCAGATGCTTCGCTTGTTGCCCCATAGCGGGTTTGTCTATTGCGGCAAGGTGCAGCAGGCCGACGGCGAGCGCATGGCTTTCGAGTGCGTGTTCGTTTAGCCCCCGGCAGCTAAAAACAAAAAAACAAACGCAGGCCACAAGCCGATAGAGATGCGCACGTGTGTGCGGCAGTCTCGGGCTTGTGGCCTGCGTTGTGTCGTTGGGTGTGGACTAAATGTCGAGGTCGAGCTCAACGGGGCAATGGTCCGACCCGAAAATCTCAGTGTGGATTTTTGCATCGGTCATGCGGGGTGCAATGTCGTTGCTCGCAAGGAAATAGTCGATGCGCCATCCCGCGTTCTTCTCTCGGGCACGAAACCGGTAGCTCCACCATGAGTACACGTTTGCGGTGTCGGGGTAGAAGTGGCGGAAGCTGTCGGTGAATCCGCTCTCGAGCAGGCGCGTCATTTTTTCGCGTTCCTCGTCGGTGAATCCTGCATTGCGGCGGTTAGTCTTGGGATTTTTCAGGTCAATTTCCTCATGTGCCACATTCAGGTCGCCGCACACAATCACTGGCTTGTTGCGGTTGAGGCCCGTGAGATAGTCTCTGAAGTCGTCTTCCCATTTCATGCGGTAGTCGAGGCGCCGCAATTCGTCTTGGCTGTTGGGCACATACACGCATACCAGGTAGAACTGTTCCATCTCGAGGGTCACTATGCGCCCCTCGTGGTCGTGCTCGTCGATGCCCATGCCCAGGGTCACTGCCACGGGCTTGTGGCGGGTGTAGATGGCTGTGCCTGAGTATCCTTTTTTGTCGGCATAGTTCCAATAGCTGTGGTAGCCGTCAAATTCCAGATCGAGTTGGCCCTGCTGCATCTTTGTCTCTTGCAGGCAGAAGAAGTCGGCGTCGAGCGATTTGAAAATGTCGGCAAAGCCCTTGCCCACGCATGCTCTGAGGCCGTTTACGTTCCATGAGATTAATTTGAGCATGGCTGGTGTGTGTTATTGTTCTGCATTCTTTTCGGTCTGCTTGTAGCGCTCTATGTCGATGCGGCGGGCCTTGGCCGAGCATGCGATGGCTGCCACGAGCACGGCTATGGCCACAACGGCTCCGGCTATCAGAATCCACAGGTCGATGGCTATGTTGGTGCCACACCACAGCAGTATGCCGCACAATGCCAGGCAAATCAAGTCGAGCAATAGTGCCCTGCGGCGCAGTTCGCGCTGGCGGGCGGTTGAATCGGTTGTGCTCATATCGTTTGTTCTTTTTTTGAGTTGTTATGCGTTGTTACCAAAATTTGTTCTGACTCTCGTTGTATTCGAAGCCCGCGTTCCGCAGTCGCAATTCAAGCTCCATTCGGTTGACGTCAAGCGATTTGCACAGCTCGTCGAGCGTGGGATATTCGTCGCGCAACTTTGTGTTGATGAAGCTCATCAGCATAAACGGGTCGTTGGGCAGTTTGTCGTTAAGCATAATAGTGTAATTGCATTAAATGTCAATTCAAAATTACTAAAATTTCCACATTTGCGCAAAACCATCGGTTCGCTTGCTTCGCTGAGGGTCTAAACGGCTTCATCGAGCAGCACCGCGGGGTGAACGAGTGCGAATCTGTGTCGTTTTTAACCTATTTTAACCGCATTTCGGCTTCTTGCGGCCATCTATGGGCGTCAAAGTGTGATTTCGATACTGATATTATTGCTAATTTTGCATATTGGTTTCAATCTGTAGCCAACGACGGCTATGGCTTGCCGAAATTGAAAAAACGAATATCAGTTATGAAGTCGGATAGCGTAGTAATCATTCCCACCTATAACGAGAAAGAGAACATAAGCAACATCATTCACGCGGTGCTGGGGCTCGAAGAGCATCAGTTCGACGTGCTTGTTATCGACGACAACAGCCAAGACGGCACAGGAGCCATCGTTGACGGGCTCATTGCCGAAATCCCCGACCGCATCCACATCATCAAGCGTGCAGGAAAGCTTGGCCTTGGCACTGCCTACATCACAGGCTTCAAGTGGGCGCTTGAGCAAGGCTACGATTTCATAATAGAAATGGACGCCGACTTCTCGCATCCGCCCAAAGACCTCATCCCCATGCAGCGCGCTTGCGCAAGCGAGGGTGCCGATGTGGCGGTGGGCTCACGCTATGTGACCGGTGTCAATGTGGTCAACTGGCCTATGGGCCGCGTGCTTATGAGCTACTATGCCTCGGCCTACGTGCGCTTGGTCACCGGCATGCATGTGCACGACACCACTGCCGGATTTGTGTGCTACCGCCGCGAGGTGCTTGAGGCAATCGACCTCGACAAGGTGGAATTCAAGGGCTATGCGTTCCAGATTGAAATGAAATTCACCGCCTACAAGATGGGCTTCACCATCAAGGAAGTGCCAATAATATTTGTGAACCGCGTGCTTGGCACGAGCAAAATGAACTCGGGCATTTTCGGCGAGGCGCTGTTTGGCGTCATCAAGCTGCGGCTTGAATCGTGGTTCAACAAGAAGCGCTTCGTGCGTCGATGTAGTGGCAGCCAGCTCTGACGCAGCTGTCCGCATTCATCGCAACGCCCCCTCACCATACAATCATAATTTAAATCAGCAAAATCCGATGAATTGCCGTGCGGCTCAGCTTGCGGCAAGCTATTCGTGTATCTGCCGGTCACCGCTCTTGAGTGACCGTGGCGGGGAGGGATTTTCGTGCCAATACCTAAAAAAGTAAATAATCATCACAAAACATCAACCATAATCCTCAACAAATATGGAATTATTGTATAACGGCATCATAATCAACGATGGCCACACGATGAAAGGCTATCTGGCAATGGACCACGGAGTGATAACCGAAGTGGGCCGTGGCGCACCGTCGGCCCAGCTCTTGCAGGCTGCCGGCGATTCGGCGGTAGATGTGGCCGGGGCCATGATAATGCCTGGTGTAATCGACGAGCATGTGCACTTCCGCGATCCGGGACTCACCCAAAAGGCCGACATCGAGACCGAGAGCAGTGCCGCGGTGGCTGGTGGCGTGACGTCGTATATGGATATGCCGAATGTGGTTCCGCCCACAGTGACGCTCGACCGTCTGGAAGCCAAAATGGAACGTGCGGCCCGTTTGTCGCACGCCAACTACAGTTTCTATATCGGAGCTACCGACACCAACTACGACGACGTGCTTCGCCATGTCGACTTCAGGCATGTGTGCGGTATAAAGGCCTTTTTGGGCAAAAGCACCGGTGGCATGCTGCTCAGCGACCCGGCGGCCATGCAGCGTGTGTTTGGCATCGAGGGCCCCATCGTGGCCATCCACAGCGAGGATGAAGAGGTGATAGCACGCAATCGCGCACGCTATGTCGAGCAGTTTGGCACAACCGACCTGCCTTTGTCGTGCCATCCGCTTATCCGCAGTGCCGAGGCGTGCATGGTGAGCACCCGCATGGCTGTGGATCTGGCCCGCCGCCTGGGCACTCGCCTGCACATAATGCACATTAGCACCGAAGCCGAGTTGGCATTGCTCTACGGTGGCACCTGTCTGCGTGACAAGCGCATCACTGCCGAGGCCGTGATTGCGCATCTGCTGTTTACCGATGCCGATTACTCTCGCCTTGGCAACCGCATAAAGTGCAACCCGGCAGTCAAAACGGCTGCCGACCGCGATGCCCTGCGCGCAGCGGTGAAAAGCGGCTTAATCGACACCATTGGCACCGACCACGCTCCGCATCTGCTTGCCGACAAGCAGGGTGGATGCCTCAAGGCTGCGTCGGGCATGCCCATGGTGCAGTTCTCACTGGTGGCGATGCTTGAGTTGGCGCGCCAGGGTGTGTTGAGTGTTGAGCAAGTGGTGCAGCGCATGTGTCATGCGCCGGCCGACCTCTACCGTATCGACCGCCGTGGCTATTTGCGTCGTGGCTATCATGCCGATGTGACGGTGGTCAGTGCTTTGGCTGAGCCGCACGTCATCACCGATGCCGATGTGGTGTCGAAATGCGCATGGACTCCACTTGCCGGTATGGCTGTGCATCACCAGGTAGAGCGCACCTATGTGGGAGGTCGCCTTGCCTACGACCGACGCAATGGCGGTGTGGACCGCAGTGTGCTGGGCTCGGCATTGGAGTTCAATGTGTGACTCGGTCTCTCAGTCTTTTTGCATTAAGACTTTTGCCGGGCGTGTGTCACATTCCGTTTAAGCGTTATACACACATCATGGCATCAACCATAATAGGGAAATAACTCATTAAAATTGCAGAATTATGAAAATTTATCAGCAATCATCGAGCCTTATTGGCAATACTCCACTCCTTGAAGTGGCAAAAATCGAGAAAGAAGAAGGCCTGCACGCACGCGTGCTGGTGAAACTGGAATATTTCAACCCGGGCGGCAGTGTGAAAGACCGCGTGGCTCTTGCCATGGTTGAGGCTGCCGAGCGCAGCGGTGCATTACGCGAGGGCGGCACAATCATCGAGCCCACAAGCGGCAACACCGGTGTGGGTCTTGCCATGGTGGCCGCAGCCAAGGGCTACAAGGCCGTGATAGTGATGCCCGAAACCATGAGCGAGGAGCGCCGTCGCCTCATTGCCGCCTATGGCGCTGAGCTGGTGCTCACTCCCGGTGCCGAGGGCATGAAGGGCGCAATTGCCAAGGCTGAGCAGCTGCTCGCCGAGACTCCCGGCGCAATAATCCCGCAGCAGTTTGAGAATCCGGCAAACCCGCAGGTGCACTACACAACCACCGGCCCCGAGATTTGGCGTGACACTGAGGGCACGGTCGACATCTTGGTGGCTGGCGTGGGCACTGGCGGCACGTTGAGTGGTGTGGCGCGAGCCTTGAAGGAACGCAAGCCGCAGGTCAAGGCATTTGCGGTTGAGCCGGCAAGTTCGCCTGTGCTTTCGGGTGGTGCTTCTGGAGCACACAAGATTCAAGGCATCGGGGCAGGGTTTGTACCCAAGAACTATGATTCGTCAATGGCCGATGGCGTGATTACGGTGTCGAACGACGACGCATTTGCCGCCGCCCAGCTCATGGCCCGTCACCAGGGCGTGCTTGTGGGCATATCGAGCGGAGCCGCCCTGCATGCGGCACTGCAACTGGCCCGCCTTCCCGAAAACGAGGGCAAGACCATCGTGGCGATAATGCCCGACACCGGTGAGCGCTATCTGAGCACTGCCTTGTTCCAGTGATGCCGTGTCATTGTTATTGTCCCTGCTCAAAATAGCAACATGTAGGTATTGCGGTGCCATGGAGGTGAAAGTAACTTTGCCTAAAAGAATTTTAATGAAAAGAATATAACTTTTATGGCAAAAATTGGTGTTTTTTATGGATCCTCCACAGGCACATGTGAGGATGTGGCCGGAAAAATCGCGGCCAAGCTCGATGGAGCAGATGTGCTTAATGCGGCTGATCTCACCGCCGATAGCGTGGCGGTTTTCGATGTGCTGCTCTTAGGTTCATCGACGTGGGGCGCAGGTGAGTTGCAAGACGACTGGTATGACGCTTGCGAAACGCTGCACAACCTCGACCTCAAGGGGAAAAAGGTGGCTTTGTTTGCCGTGGGCGACAGCGCCTGCTACCCCGATACTTTTTGCGGTGCGCTTGCACCCCTCTACGATGCTGTGAAGGAAAGCGGCGCTGAGGTAGTGGGACAGGTGTCGGCCGAGGGATACACGTTCGACGACAGTGAGGGTGTGGTAGATGGCAACTTCTTGGGCCTTGCGCTCGACGAGGCCAACGAGCCCGACCTCACCGATGGCCGCATCGACGCATGGATAAAGGAACTGGGACTTTAATAATTACGCATAACTGAATTTATCATCCATCTTGGACTGCCGCATTGCCGTGCGGTGGTCCAAGTTCGTTTTTGCCGGTGTGCAATGTGTGGCCCTTGATGTGCTTTTTAGTAACTTTGCGGTATGATTGACGCAAAGATGCACCGGTTGACACTCGATTGCGAGCCGCCGCGCAAGTTTACATATCCGTTCCACTATGAGCCTCACCCCCTGTGCCGCAATGCGGCGCAGCAAGTGGCTGCCTACTTGGACACTCACCGTGAGTGGCAGGCCGAGCTCGACGCCGGCAAGATGCTTGGCGTGATGGTGGTGCGTGATGCCGATGGCCAGATGGGCTTTTTGGCTGCGTTTTCGGGCAATCTGGCAGGCAGCAATGTGCACGACTATTTCGTGCCGCCGGTCTACGACTTGCTGCACCCTGATGGCGAGTTTCGCCGCGGTGAGCGGGAAATAAGCAAATTGAACCAAGAGATTGCCTCGATGGAGCAGTCGCAGCAACTGGCCAACCTCTCTGAGGCTTGTGCGCGGGTCGAACGTGAGTGGCGGCAGCGCATCGATGACTATGTGGCATTCATGCGGCAGGCCAAAGCAGCCCGTGATGCAAAGCGCCGCGACTCGGAATGCGGCGGCGCGGCGCTCGATGGCCTTGCTGCCGAAAGTCAGTTTCAGAAAGCGGAACTGAAGCGCATGAAGGCTGCCTGCCGTCAGGCTGTAGCTACTGCCCAAGAGCCGATATCCCGGCTTAAAGCCAGAATCGACGGTTTGAAGCAACGTCGCCGCTTGATGAGTGAGGCTCTGCAAAAGCGCATTTTCAACCTCTTTGTGGTGCATAATGCACTTGGCCAGTCGATGACGCTTGCCCAGGTGTTTGACCGGGCCACAGGTCATGAGCCACCGGCGGGTGCGGGTGAGTGTGCGGGTCCTAAACTGCTCGAATATGCCTATCGGCACGGCTTGACTCCGCTGTGCATGGCCGAATTTTGGTGGGGACGCTCACCGCTGGCCAAGATTCGCTGCCACGGACACTATTATCCGGCGTGTCACAGCAAGTGCGGCCCCATTTTGGGTTTTATGCTTCAAGGGCTCGACGTCGACGACAATCCGCTTGTGGCACCCGTTGCCCGACAGGCGTTGCGCATTGCCTATGCCGATGATTGGCTGGTGGTGGTCGACAAGCCTGCCGGAATGCTCAGCGTGCCGGGCAAGGACGGGGCCGCGAGTGTGCAAGAACTGTTGCGTGCCATGTTGCCCGGTGCCACAGGGCCGTTGGTTGCTCACCGTCTTGACATGGCCACAAGCGGCCTGCTTGTGGCGGCCAAGAGCAGCGATGTGCACAAGGCTTTGCAGGAGCAGTTTGCTTTGCGCAAGGTGCGCAAGACTTATGTGGCTGTGGTGGAGGGCAGCGTGGATGGCAATGAGGGGTACGTTCGGCTGCCGCTGCGCCCCGACCTCGACGACCGTCCCCGCCAACTTGTGGATTTTGAGCATGGCCGTCAGGCAGTCACCTCGTGGCGTGTGCTCAGCCGTAACGGCGACGGCACGGTGCGCCTCGAGATGCACCCCCTCACCGGACGCACCCATCAGTTGCGTGTGCATGCAGCCCATCACTTGGGATTGAATGCGCCAATGGTGGGCGACCGCCTATATGGTGGCCGCCAGGGCGACCGGTTGCTGCTGCATGCTGCTGCAATCACATTCACACACCCGGTGAGTGGCCGTCGCATCACGGTGCAGTCACCTGTCCCGTTTTAGCCTCCGAATTTCAGAAAAAAAACAAATAAAGCGCAGCCAGAAGTCCTTTCGGAATTTCTGGCTGCGCCTTGTGTCTCGACCCCTTGGCCGGGGCTTATTAGTAGTCTACTTGGTTGTTGACCATGCGTGTCACATCCCACGGTGCCGGGTCGCCGCCAAGGTAGCGGTGGAACCAGTCGAGGTGGGCGTTGTAGTAGAGCGGCATCGACTTCATGGTGTCGGGCCAGTGGCCGTCGTTGGCAAGCACAATCAGACGCGACGGTATGTCGAGCGACTGCAGTGCGGTGAAGTATTGCAGGCTTTGGTTATACGACACTCGGTAGTCGCGCTCGCCGGTGATGATGAGTGTGGGTGTGGCAAAGCGGTCGATATAGCTCGACGGCGACCACTTCTGGTACATCTCGCTGGTCCACGGGCGGCCCTCAAGCTCAAATTCGGGGAACCACAGTTCTTCGGTTGTGCCCCACATCGAGCGCAGGTCATACACGCCCATCATCGAAGCCAGGCACTTGAAGCGGCGGGTGTGCCCCTGAAGCCAGTTCATCATGTAGCCTCCATACGACCATCCCATGGCACCCATGCGTGTCGAGTCCACATAGTCGAGTTTGGCCAGTGCGTCGGTCACCAGCATCACGTCGTCGAACGCTTTGCCTCCCCAGTCGCCTGATATGGCACGGCAGAAGGCTTGTCCGTAGCCTGTTGAGCCGTGTATGTTGGGGTAGGCCACCACGTATCCGGCTCCGGGATATACTTGCCAGTCGCCGCGGAACGAGTTCATCCACATCTGTTGCGGCCCGCCGTGAATGTTGAGCACGAGGGGGTATTTCTTCGATGGGTCGAAGTTGTGAGGCTTCACGATGAACACCTGCACTTTGTCACCGTTGGCTCCATCAACCCAAATCGATTCCGACGGCCTGATGTCGACTTCGTTTTCAAGTTCGTCGTTGAGGCGGGTCAGTTGTGTCTCGCGTCCTTTGCGCTGGCTGTAGAGAGCCACAGGACGCCCGGTGGTGCTGTAGGTGTAGTAGAAGTTGCCTTTGCCGTCGGTGTCGTAGCTGGTGATGGCTTTGCCTGTGACAGCGGCCGATATGGCGCCGCTGGCGATGTCGAGCTTGTAGAGTGGCTGCACTCCTTGCACTGTGCCCACAAAGTAGATGGTGCGCGAGTCGGCTCCCCACTTGAAGTCGGTGACCCAGTTGTCGAAACCATCGGTCACAATGCGCGACGTGCCGCTTTTGCGGTCGTAGATGGCCAGGCGGAAGCGGTCGCTCTCATAGCCCTCGATAAGTTGTGTGCGGTAGGCTATGTAGCGGCCGTCGGGCGAGTAGGCCGGCGATCCGTCCCACGCCTTGTTGGCGGCTGTGAGGCACTTTGTCTCGCCGCCCGCCACGGGCACGGTCCACAGGTCGGCGTTTGTGTTGGCTTCGGGGTGCTTTGAGTGGTTCGACACGAAGCACAGCTCGCTGCCGTCGGGCGAGAATGCATAGCGCACGTCACCGCCCAGGCTGAACGTGAGCTCATATTTGCCGGGGGTGAGGTCGGTGTAGCTGCCGCTTTTGGTGTCGAGCACAATCAGGTGGGCATATCGGCCGTCGTTGTAGCTCGTCCAGTGGCGGAACAGCAGCGCGTCGGCCATGTGTGCCTGAACCGGTCCGTCGGCCTTTTTCTTGCGCCACTCCTTGTTCTTGGCTGCGTCGGCGCCAAGTTCGGGGTACACGTCGGCGGCAAAGGCCACATAGCGGCCGTCGGCCGAAACCACCGGGCCGTCTACTCCAAGCCCGTAATTGGTGACTTGGCGGCTGTTGCCTGTGGCCACGGCATAGGCCATGAGTTGCTGGTTGCCGTCGATGTCGCTGGTGTAATACAGCGTTTTGCCGTCGGCGCTCCAGCTTGTGAGGTGGCCTTTCCCGTTTGTGGTGATGGCTTTAACGGCCTTGCCGTCGGTGCCCGAGATGTAGACGTCGCTGTAGCTCTTGTGCTCTTTGAGGTCTTGGTGGCCCGCATTGTAGGCGAGTGTCTTGCCGTCGGGCGACAGTTGCACGCCGCTCACGCTTTTCACGCGATACAGGTCGCTGATTGTGAATGCCCTCTTTTGGGCTCCTGCCGGCAGTAGCATCAAGCTTGCCGCTGCGGCTATTATCAGATGTTTCATATTATGGGTGGGTGTTTTTTGTGATTTGTTGTTCCCTGCACTGTGTGCTTTTTTTTCGAGGGGGGGATGTCAGTCTTCGCTTAGTGTCTCGTTGATGGCTTCGACAATCAGCGGTTCCATAACCTCATAGCCCTCGGGGGTGGGGTGCACGCCGTCGGTAGTGTAAGCCGGGTTTAGGGCTCTGTCGGCTCCGCTCGCAAGCGGGGTGTAATAGTCCACATAGCGGCATCCGTAATGCTCGGCGAGTGCTTTGATGCGCTTGTTGAGGCTGGCTATTTTATCGGCTGCATCGGTCACTCCAGGTTTCCAGTAGAAATGTGCGGCAGGCAGCACCGATGCGAGAATCACCTTGATGTGGTGCAGCTTGGCCAGCTCCACCATTGTGGCAATGTTGCCCACGGTGCGGTCTTCCACATAGCGGTTGGTGTTTTCGGCCACATCGTTGGTACCTACATTTATCACCACTACGGCCGGGTTCAGGTCGATTACGTCTTGCCTGAACCGCACCAGGAACTGATACGACGTCTGGCCCGAGATGCCGCGGCAAATGTAGCCGTGGCTCTTCCAGAACTGTGGGCGCTTGCTCTTCCAAAACTCGGTGATGGAGTTGCCTATGAACACGGTGCGGCTTCCGTCGTTGGCGGCCTTGACCACCGAGTCGTTGTCGGCGGCATATTTTTCGATTTTGGCCCAGTCGGCTGGTGCTTTTTTCCTCGCTGGAGTCTGTGCGGCAGCGGCGGTTGCCAGTAGCAGGGTGGCCATGATGGCCAGTGTGCAATGTTTCATTTCTTCTTGTTGGGTTGTGTTGTGGCTGGAGCAGCCTTAATTGCAAAGGCCATGCCTTGAGCAGTGATGCTGCGGCATGGCCTTCGCTATGGCTTTAGGGTTGCGCTCCGTTAAGGCGCTATCTCTGTGTCCTTGTCTTTATTTAATCACCTTTGCTGTTGTGCCGTCGGTGTAGCGCACCACATAGATGCCGCGTTCCATGCTGTTCACCTTCACGCCCTGCAAGTTGTAGATGTCCTTGATTTCGCGGGTGTTGTTGGTAATCTCGTTGATGCCGGTTGTTGAGGTGATGTTGAATGTGTAGACCTTCTTGGCCGAGAGATCACCGGCATAAGAAGTCACGGTGGCGATGTATTCCTTATTGACGCTGTTGACTATGGTTTCCTGTACGTCCACGTCAACAATCTGTCCGAGGCCCTTGACTGTGAAGTCTTCGGGAAGAACGTCTCCCTGTGCGGTGATGCTATATTTACCTACCGACTTGTTCCAACCTTCGATTTTTGCATTGCGGAATTTAATTGAGTCGAGCTCGGTGTTGTAAACGAGCTTGATGTCGTCGACGTAGAGAGAGTCAACGCCTCCGCCCTTGCCCGGAGTGGCGTTGGTCGAGATAGTTACCAGGATGGCTTTGGGCTCTACGCTGCCGGTGTAGACAAACGGAATCGACACGTTCTGCCATACGGCGTTTTTCGATTCAATTTTGGGGTTGCTGGCAGTGGCAGCAACATTGTTGTATGTGTTATCGCCGGCAGGATCCTGATAGTAGGTTCCGTCGGTGATGGCAGCGCTGATAGTGGCATAAGGATATGATGCGTTGGCTTTCTGCTGCTTAAACTTTACCCACACGTTTACTGAGTCGGGCTTTGAGTTGAGTGCTGTGTAGAACGGGTCGCCGTTGCCGTCGGTATCGGTCTTGCTCATGTCGAGGAATGAGTGGTTCGATGGGTCGGTAGGTGTGGCTGACTCTGCGTTTAGGCGGCCGGTAGTCATGGTTCCGTTGGCTATGATACCGATAATGCTGGAAGAGTACAGCACTGCACTGTTCTGGCTGTCGGCGCCGGGGCGAACCTCATTGCTTTGCTTCACTTTCACGCCGGCCCAAGCTGCCAGTTTGCCAGTGGCGCTGGTAAACGAGTGCCAGCCGTTGGGCTCGGTGCCGCTGCCCGATGTGTGGAAGTTCTCAAATCCGGTGTTGCGCAGTTGCAGTCCGTCGCTTATGAAGCTCACCTTGATGTATTGGCTGAGTGTCGATGTCATGTCGATATTGATCGAGGTGTTGAGTGCATTGTCGTTGAACGTTGCTTTCAGGTCGATGGGCACTTCGCCAAGCATGGGGCCCATCCAGGCGTCGACCGACGAGTCGTCGCCGGCTGCGATGGTCACTTTTTGGTTGGTGGCAACTTCCTTCACGGTAGCTGTGCCGGTGTTCTTCAGACCCGATACCACAATGTTGCCTACGCCAATTTTGTCGCTGCCCGATGTGAGGCTGAAGTTTTTGATGCTCAGCGTGTAGGTGCCGTTGCTCTCTTCAATGGTGATGGGCTGTGCCTGCTCGGCTACCGCGCCATTCACATTCACTGTGAGCTGGCCGTTGTAGACTGTGGCCTGGCCTTGGATAGCCAAAATGGCTACAGCCAATAGTGTAGTAAATTTTTTCATCGTCTTCTGTTTTTTTGAATGAATTTATAGTTGTTTGTTTTGTTGCGATTGGTCCTTTTTCGAGTCGTGGCTGTTGATGCTGTAGGTGATGCCCACCACGCCGTAGATGGGGTAGAGCCTCTGCTCGATGGTCTTGAAGTAGCTCTTGTGGATGCTTGAGAGACCCCATTCCAGGTCGGCATACACGCCAAACCGTTTGGTCAGCCTCACGTCGGCTCCTATCAGGATTCCGTATTGCATTTTGCGCATGTCGTTGCTGAAGTCGTAGGTGCCTCGCTGGCCGTCTTCGCTGCCAAGTTCCACCTTGGTGCCTGTGGGGTCGCCCACGCGCAAGTATCCGTCGTAGGCATAGCCGTTAAACTCGTTGGATGAGACAAACGACACATAGGGGCCTGCCTTTAGGCGCACGCGGTCGCCGAGGTCGCATGCGGCAAGCACCGGAATTGTAAACATCCACTCGCGCACCTTGGTCACCACTTTGCCTGTGAACACACCGCTCAGGGTCTCGCCGCCGCGGGTTATCTCCATGTGGTAGTTCTTCACCGTGGCATCGGTCTCCATTCCCTTGTTCTCGAGTTGTACCCCGATGATTGCGCCCCAGCGTCCTTGTATGGGTTTGTAGGCGTTGAATCCTGCCGAGATGTTGGGCTTCAGTTTGTAGCTGTTGAGTGAGCGTATCGAGGCCGGAAGCCCGATGGGGGCCGTTCCGCCTATGGCATAGCCCACATGTCCGCTGAACTGCACATCATCGAGGCCCATCTGTGCCCACGATGTGGTGGCGGCCATTGCCGCTATTGCCGATATGATGAATTTTCGTATTGTTGCCATTTTGTGTGGTTGTCGAGTTTTGTTTTGATGTTTTTTACGGGTTGCTGGTTATTCCTCGGTGGCGCAAATCACCCTCACTTTGTCGACGAGCAGCTCGCTGCCCACGGCTCCCTCGAAGGTGGCTCCGTTGGTGCTTGACGAGAACACCAGCGTCAGGTTGTAACCGCGGTTGGCAAGCAGGGTGTTGTCGATGCCTTCGCTGTAGTTGAAGGGTATCTCAAAGTAGGTCCAACCGCTGGTGGTGGTCACGCTTTGCACTTGTGCGATAGCCACTATCTGGCTGCTGGTGAGCACGTCGTTGCCGTCGAGCATCACCACGTTGCCCTGTGAGTCGTGGTTGCGGTAGAACACGGCATATATCGATCCTTCGTCGACGCGTCCTGCCACTTCCTTGCCGCTGCGGTCCTGGAACTTGGCGCCTGGCGTGTATTGGTAGTAACCGGTAAACTTGATTGGCTTCTTGTCGAATCCCACGCCAAACCGTGTGGCCTTCATTGCGTCTTTGAGCGCATTGCTCACGTCGAATGTGCCCAGGAAAAAGTTTCCGGCGGCAAGGCGCATATTGACCATGGCGCCGAAACCGCCTGTGTCGCGCGTAACGAGTTTGATTCCTGCACCGTCATAGCCCTCGGGCAGTGGCACGGTGGGATATTCGTCGGGTTTTGCCGAGCTGCGGCTGATTTTGAAGCCGGGGTTGCCGGTCGACCAGTCGTTGCCGAGTGTGCCGTCGGGTAGCACGTTGTGCCACACATAGTAGGCGCTGGTCTTCGGCTCGAGCTCATAGTTCTCGAAATCGTATTTTATGGTGTCGTTCACGGTGTGTGTCACCGGGACAAACTTCACCGTGTAGCTTCGGTGCCAATTTCCGTCTTGCGATGTGATGGTGTAGTGCAGGTCTTTGCCCACTTCTGGCTGTGTGTCGCTGGTTGTCGTGATGGTGGCTCCGTCTGTGGTGGTGATATGCAGTGTGGCGTTGCTCAGGTCGGCATTGTTGCGCACGCTGAATGTGATCACGCTGTCGGCACTCGACACCTTTTGCATGGTGTCGGTGAGGTTGAAGAATGCGTTCTCGGGATTGGGACAGCGCACAGTCACGGTCTCGATGTCGCACTCTGAGTTGAGCGGCTCGTCTTTGATGCAGGAAATGAGCGTTGTGCTGCATGCTGCGCACATTGTCAAGGCTATTATGTAGAGTCCTTTTCTCATGTTGGGGTTTGTTGTGTTGTCAATAATGCGGTCGGTGGGGCTCGTTTCGCTGGCGCGTGAATGTGTTCATTTTTTGTCGCTCCGGTTTGGCTGTTGTGGGCTGTGCCGATGGCTTCAAAACTTGCATTTGAGCGTTGTTGCTCTTTGAATCACAATATTCTACCTACATTTTGCGGGAGACTGGTCTCCCCAGGTACCCATTGACCCAATTATGTGCAAAATTATCAAAAAATATTTCATTGCGCCAACGTTTAAAGCGTTTTTGTTGTGCAAATCGGTGAAAACAGATAATAATGCACATTTTGCCACGATAATTGTACATGCGTCACCGCAGCCGAGGGGTGGTGACGCGTGCGTAATAAATATTAGCATGCGTTTGCTTATGTTCAATGTTTATATTATTTTTGCTGAAAGATTTGTGAGAATCTTCACTTACTTGTTGCAATCGAAATGCTATTTGTGGCTGTGGTGCGCATAACTGCCTATTTCGCAATGCGTTTGTGCTTTGGCGGTGCTCCGAGCCGAGTCGCACGTGGTGGTTTCGTTGGTGCAAGCGTATTTTATTGTCAATGCGAGCGGCTTTTTCAGATTGGCTTTGCGGCGATGGCTAGAGGGCTTTTCCCGGTTGCTGGGATTATCGTTACTGTCAATTCATTGCGTCTCGTTTGTTTTAAACCATGTTTCTCGGTTTTCTAAGGATTTGTTTCTTAATGTGAGGTTTCACATCGATGAGTTTTTATGTATGAAAACATTGCAACTCCCGTGTAGAGCGACGGCTGACACACAATTCGGATTGTGCGTCAATGGGTGCTTCGCAGCTCATTGGCACAACCTGGCAGTTGGAAAAGTGTGCCATGTTTTTTTAATGCAACAGAAGAAAGTATATGAATAAAATGATTACACGAATTATCGACCATATAAAAGGACTCGGGATGGTCAAGGCTTTCCGCGACAACACCACGCCGCGGTGGATAATCTTGCTCATCGACCTTGTGATAGTGCTGGGCTGTGCCGCCTCGATGTCGCTTGGCGTGATATATTCGAGCCATCAGGTGGAGCCGCTGTTGCGGCTTTTTGCCGGCTGGGGGCTTTTCGCGCTTGTGTTTTTGGCGGCCTCGGTCTATTTTAAGAGCTATGCGTGTGTGATTCGCTTGTCGGTGGTTGAAGACATCAGCCGGCTGCTGTCGGTCGAGGTGGTGTCGCTCGTGGTGCTGCTGACTGTCGATGCCGCCATCCTTTGTTATTCGGGCGTCAGGCTTATTCCGTTTCGCAGCATAGTGATTGTGTGCGCCTTGTCGTTTTTCGTGATGATGATCGAGCGGTTCATGATCAAGCACTTCTACTCAATTCTCACATCGCGGTCGGGCAATCGCCGGCGAGTGATAGTGCTTGGCACATCGCTCAGCGCCATAAACCTTGCCAATGCCATCAAGAGCGAAATCAACGGCAAGTATGACCCCGTGGGACTGCTTAACATAGGAGAACCAGGGTCGGCCAAAAAGACCTTGAACGGATATCCCGTCTATGACTTCGACCGCGACACGCTGGCCAACGTGTTTGTGCAGAATGCCGTGTATGCGGTTCTGTTCAATTCCAAGCATGCCGACTGGATGCGCAGCAACGGCATTGCCGACTACTTCATGTCGCACCACATCACCATGCTTGCAGTTAACAGGGTGGAGAAGTTTGAGGAAGTAGAAGCCGAGGAAACCCCAACCGGCGACATTTCCAGTCACATCAAGCCAATTCAAATCGAGGAGCTGCTCGGCCGCAAGCCCATCGTGCTCAACAATGCGCTCGTGCGTGACAGCATACATGGCTCGTGCGTGCTGGTGAGCGGAGCATGCGGCTCTATTGGCAGCGAAATCGTGCGACAGCTCACGGCCTACAAGGCATCGCGCATAGTGCTTGTTGACCAGGCCGAGACTCCGATGCACGACATTGCGCTTGAACTCAACGACCTCGCCCCCGATGCCGACGTGGTGCTCTTCATGGGCGATGTCACCAACCGCGAGCGCATGGAGCAAGCCTTCAGCACCTATCGCCCCGACTATGTGTTCCATGCCGCGGCCTACAAGCATGTGCCCATGATGGAGCTCAACCCCACCGAGGCGGTCTTGGTCAACGTGCAAGGCACGCGCAACATGGCCGACCTTGCCCTGAAATATGGCGTGCGCAAGTTTGTGATGATTTCTACCGACAAGGCCGTCAACCCGTCGAATGTGATGGGTTGCACCAAGCGCATTGCCGAAATATATGTGCAGTCGCTCTGCACCCACTCCCAAAGCAACGGTCACGCAACTCAGTTTATCACCACCCGCTTCGGCAACGTGCTGGGCAGCAACGGCTCGGTGATTCCGCTCTTCCGCCGCCAGATTGAGGCCGGTGGCCCGGTTACGGTCACTCACCGCGACATCATACGCTACTTCATGACCATCCCCGAGGCCTGCTCGCTGGTGCTCGAGGCCGGATGCATGGGCCACGGTGGCGAAATCTACATCTTCGACATGGGCGAGCCTGTGAGAATCTACGACTTGGCCTCGCGCATGATATCGCTTGCCGGTTTCCGACCCAACGTCGACATCATGATTAAGGAAGTGGGGCTGCGCCCGGGCGAGAAGCTGTATGAGGAGCTACTCAACGACAAAGAGAAGACCATATCGACGGCCAACGACAAGATAATGATAGCCAAGGTGCGCACCTATGGCGACTTTGCCGAGGTGTGCCGCTGCATCGACCACATTGTGGACCTTGCCCGAAACGCCCGGGTGCACGACATGGTATATGCCATGAAGCAGTTTGTGCCTGAATACAAGAGCATGCACTCTCGCTTTGAGAAGGTCGACGGTGAGATTGCCGAGGCTGCGGCAGTCGAGGCCGAGCAGCCTGCGGCAGTGGGCTTGGGTTGACTGGCTGGCGCATTACTGGACTATAGAAACCGGTGTTATGCAATTTTGCACCTAATGTGATAGGCAAAATGAAATAATTGGCTAACTTTGCACGTTTTAGTAACATAATGATTTTGCCATGCTGCCTCTGCAAGCCTTACCGGTCACAGTGAGGCCTTTGCAGGATGAGACCTCCGGAGAGCTTTGGCGGCCAACCGCTTTTGAGACAGGCCTTAGGGCTTCTTTCAATCAATGACAACGACAGAAAACTAATCTTTTTTTCATAATATCGCATAGTAAAATGCAAGAAAAATCAGAATCTAAACGGCAGGAGCGAAAGAAATCGTCGACCGCAATCCCTATGCGGTCGTTTCTTGCCGCCTGCGCGCGCAACTGGTATTGGTTCGTGATATCGGTCATAGCCTGCGGATGCCTCGCATTCCTTTATGGCAAGACGCAGACACAAGTCTACAGTTCGGATGCCTACATCCTGGTCAACACCGAAGACAGCCAGACCAGCGGCAGCCAGTCGCACGTGTTCTCTGACCTCGGCGTCAGCACGGGCGTCAACGGAATCCCCGACGAGATGTTCAAGCTCCGTTCCACAAAACTGATGGAGTCGGTGGTGGCGCATCTGGGACTCAATGTGCAGTATTACGGACACGTGTATCTGCGTGATGTCAACATCTACAAGTCGGCTCCCGTGCAGGTGACTCCGCTTAATGATATCCAAGAAGACTTCACCGTGACAGTGCAGCCCAAGAGCGAAACCGAATTCGAGTTCCAAATCAACGGCGGCCAGTGGAAGAAAGCCCACTTTGGTAATAAGGTAAGCACTGCCTATGGCCCGGTTGCCATCACCAAGACCAAAAACTTCACCAAGGCCGACAATCTGGCCGAATACCTCACCATCGTGAGAATCTATACAACCCGCTCAATAGCCAAGCGCCTGGTGGCCAACCTCTCGGCCGAGAAAGCCGACAAGGCATCTAATGTGGTGCACTTGTCGCTCACCTGCGACAACCACGACCTTAGCCTCGATGTGCTCAATGCACTCATCGTGGCCTACAACCAAGAAGCCATCAGCGACAAGAACCGTGTGGCCCGCAGCACCGAAAACTTCATTGCCGACCGCATTGAGTCGTTGTCGAAAGACCTGAGCGGCGTCGACAGTCGCATCGCCGAGCTGAAGGTGGCTGGTGCAGGTGCCACCATGTTTGCCGATCCGTCGACGGGCGTGAAATATGTGGAAAACGTGTCGGATGCCGATATGCAGCTGAGGCTTGCCACCTACATCCGCGACCATCTGGCTTCGATGCACGGCACCGACCTCATACCCAGCAACACCGGAATTGAGAACAGCGGCATCGAGACCCAAATCAACCAGTATAACGAGGCAATGCTGCGCTACCAGAAGATTGCCGCCACGTCGAGCAAGGAAAACCCCGTGATGGTGGAGCTTAACAACTCGCTCAACTCAATGAAGGGCAACATAATGCGCACCATCAACAGCTACATACGCACACTGAGCATGAAGCAGTCGCGCGCTGTGACCGAGAGCAACCGTGCCATTGGCGGCATGCAGGCTGTGCCGTCGCAGGAAAAAGCCATCACCGAGGTCACACGCCAGCAAAAAATCAAGGAGCAGCTCTACCTCTACCTGCTCAACAAGCGCGAGGAAAACGCCTTGCAGCTTGCCATCACCGAGCCTAATGCCAAGGTGGTGGAGAATGCCTCGGGCGCTTCGATGCCCATTGCCCCCAATGAGATGAAAATCATGGCCATGGGTCTGCTTGCCGGCTTCTGCCTGCCTGCTTTCGTGATATTCTGCATCTTCTGGATTTATTCTCTCGACACCACAGTGCATTCGCGCCACGATATCGAGGACAACTGCGACATTCCCATCATCGGCGAGTTGCCGGCCAAGAGCCGCGACCAGGCCAAGAATGAAATCGTGGTCACCGAAGACGGCCGCGACCGCATCACTGAGGCCTTCCGCATCATCCGCAGCAATCTCGACTATATGGTGACTCCGTGCAAGGGTCGCGGCGTGGTGATGCAGCTCACCTCTACCATGGCCGGCGAGGGCAAGAGTTTCATTGCCATCAACCTGGCTCTCGTCTGTGCCCACATCGGCAAGAAGGTGATTGCCGTCGACGTTGACTTGCGCAAGGGCCGCTTCTCTGAGTACGTGGGCGTTGAGAACACCGGCGTGGGACTCAGTGCCTATCTGTCGGGCGCTGTCGACGACGTTCACAACGTGATAACTCACGGTGTGCTGCACGACAACCTCGACTTCATCAGCATCGGTGCCATCCCGCCCAACCCCACCAATCTGCTCATGAGCGACCGCTTTAGCCAGATGATTGAGACGCTGAAGGGCGAATATGACTATGTGCTGCTCGACACCGTGCCGTTTGGCATTATTGCCGATGCCTCGCTCATCAACCGCTATGCCGACCTCACCATCTATATCGTGCGCGACGGACGTCTCGACCGCCGCTATCTCGAGGAGCTCGACAAGATGAGCAAGGATCAGAAGATTAAGAACCTTACCATGCTGCTCAACGACATCAAGTTTGGCTCTAAGCGCTACGGCTATGGTTATGGCGGCTACGGCTACGGTTATGGCTACGGCTATGGTTATGGCTATGGTTATGGCTACGGTTATGGCGACGATGCCGACGGCAAGCACCGCCACAAGAAGCGCCGCTTGCTGCGCCGCCACTAGTCGCACTCACGAGGCTCGTGCCTCTGGCGATGCCTTGCCGGCTCGCTTGAGGCACGGTCCGTTTTCAAGCAAATCACTTCACTTTTAATATAACACACACACTCTGACGATATAATGAAAATAGCAATAGTAGGCACAGGATATGTGGGTCTGGTGAGCGGCACTTGCTTTGCCGAGACCGGCATTGATGTGACGTGCGTCGATGTCGACGCCAGTAAGATAGAACGGCTCAAGCAGTGCATTATGCCCATCTATGAGCCCGGGCTTGAGGAAATGGTAGACCGCAACGTCAAGGAAGGGCGCTTGCATTTCACCACCGACCTCACCGAGGTGCTCGACGATGTGGAAATAGTGTTTACTGCCGTGGGTACCCCGGCCGACGAGGACGGTAGCGCCGACCTGCACTATGTGCTCGAGGTGGCGCGCACCATCGGGCGCAACATGCACAACTACGTGCTTGTGGTCACCAAGAGCACCGTGCCTGTGGGCACTGCGCAGAAGGTGCGCCGTGCCATCGATCAGGAGCTCGCAGCCCGAGGCGTCGACATTGCCTTCGATGTGGCTTCCAATCCCGAATTCCTCAAGGAGGGAGCGGCCCTGAAAGATTTTATGAGCCCCGACCGTGTGGTGGTGGGCACCGACTCGCAGCGGGCACGCGCTTTGATGGAGCGGCTCTACAAGCCGTTTATGCTCAATAGCTTCCGCGTTATCTTTATGGATGTGCCCAGTGCCGAGATGACCAAATATGCCGCCAATGCCATGCTGGCCACCCGCATCAGTTTCATGAACGACATTGCCAACTTGTGTGAGCGTGTGGGTGCCGACGTGGGTATGGTGCGTGCCGGCATCACCAGCGACTCGCGCATCGGCTCCAAGTTTATGTATCCGGGTTGCGGCTATGGGGGCTCCTGCTTCCCCAAAGACGTGAAGGCCCTCATCCACACCGGCCGCGAGAATGGCTGCCGCATGCATGTGGTCGAGGCCGTGGAGGCGGTCAACGACCAGCAGAAGCACACACTGTTTAATAAGCTGGTGGCTCACTTCGGCTCGGCCGAGGCCCTCAAGGGTAAGCGCATTGCCGTGTGGGGACTCTCGTTCAAACCCGAGACCGACGACATGCGCGAGGCTCCGTCGCTCATCCTCATCCACTCGCTGCTCGAGGCTGGATGCACGGTCACTGCGTTCGACCCGATAGCCATGACCGAAGCCAAGCGCCGCCTTGGCGACAATCCGTCGATTGAATATGCTGCCGACAAGTATGCAGCCGTCAACGACGCCGATGCCCTTGTGGTGGTCACCGAGTGGAAGACGTTCCGCGTGCCGTCGTGGCCCGTCGTGGCCAAGGCTATGCGCGGCAATGTGGTGTTTGACGGGCGCAACATTTATGACGCTCAGGAAATCAATGCCGCCGGCCTGCACTACTACAGCATAGGCCGCCGCCCCAATCTGCTCCCCGCCTAAAAGCCCACCCCCCCACCCGAAAAAGGCACCCAAGCCAGTCACGCGGCACAGCAAAACAAAACAGCGACGGCCGGCTGCTTACGAGAAGCAGCCGGCCGTCGCCCCACATTAAATCATGTGGCTAGATGTGATAAGTTTCTTGGTTTTGATGTGGCCTATGTCAACTTTTTATTGAAGTCAAATATTCTTCATGTAAGTGGTAGTATTTTTTCATAAACATCACATAGGCAATCGCAAGTAGTACCAAGAATCCTGCTAAATAGACCCAGTGCCAAAGAGGGCTGTCGGGACACAAGTAAATGAATCCAAGAGAAATGCACAGTTGTATGGTCGCATAAAGCAGTGCAATCTTTACATGGCCAATGCGAAGTTCGTTGGCCATGATTTGGTAAGCATGCTTTCGATGTGCTGTTCCTAAGTTCTCATGTAGCATAATGCGATGAACAATGGTTAGGCATCCGTCCACGCCATAGACAATAAGCATTATCAGCCAAGATGGGTCGAGCGTACTCACAATGAGTCGCCCAATTAAAAAAAGCATTATAAATGCAATGCCTATAGAACCCACGTCTCCTGCAAAGCATTTTGCTTTTCCCTTGGGTCTGAGATTAAACAGACAGAACACCGCGGATGCAAGTATTGTGGTTACAATCATTTCTTGATCCACGAAGCAATTATCTTTTGCCACTAATGCCAATGGAATGAGTACGGCAAGCGAGTAAGCTCCCGTGATGCCGTTGATGCCGTCCATGAAGTTGATCACATTGGCTGCTCCGGCGATGACTATCAGTGCCAATGGTGCAATCCACCAGTGTGGTAAGCCCAATTGGTATAGCATTAAGATGGCGGCAACCATCTGCACAATAAGTCTTGAGGAATCGGGCAGAGAGCGTATGTCGTCAATAAAGCTGAATCCGGCCACAAGGGTCAAGCCTGCCACAAACCACGGATATTGAAATCCGCTGGCTATGCTGTATAGCCAAATGCCAACCAGAAAAATAATGCCGCCGCCACGTAAAGTGACGGTCGTGTGCGACGACCTCTCATTGGGCTTGTCGGTAATTTTGAATCTTTCTGCAATGCGGAAGTATATGATTTCTGCAACAAGCAGCAGTATCAGTATAATAGCGTATTCTGTTACCATAATGTCAGTCTGCTTTATACAGATTGTCTAAGTGATGCCATATTTGGCTGTAGTCGAAATTGTCAACTACCCACTTTCTTGCGTCTGGACCGTATTTTTTGTCAAGATTTTGTTCGATAAATCGGACCAGTATTGTACTTATGTCGTTGCTGTTTATTTCCACAAACTCACCTGTTTTGCCACATATTATCGCATCACGGCAGCCCGTGGCTTGCGTTGTTATTACTGGTACGCCCATCGATTGTGCCTCAAGTGCGCCAATTGGGAATCCCTCGCGGTAGGAAGCCAGCACATATACGTTCATCATTGCATAGAAATATTCTTGGTCTTCATCAATAAAGTCGGTCCACACAATTCCCTCGCCGCTTTTGATGCGCCGTTCTATGCGCTCAGGCAACACATCACGATGGTCAAGTGGTCCCATAAGCAGAAGCCTGGCTTTGGGATGTTGCTTTCTTATTGTCTCAAAAGCGTCCACAAGTTCCGGTATGCCTTTGTCTTTCACCATTCGGCCGGTGTAGCCAATCACCCAGTCGCTGTCTTTCAGCCCCCACTTGGCACGCATTTCATCAAGTTTGCTTTCGTTGATGTTATGTGGGTTGAATTTCCCGCCTGTGTCAATGCCGGTGCATGTGCCGGCTCCCAGTGTCAGTTGCTTGCGGGCTGGGTTCAGATGGTCGGCTATGCTGCGCTCGCATACCGATGGGCTCACGCACACAATCTTGTTGGCGCACAGCGATGTCAACCTGTCGCAGTTAATCAGCACTTGCCGCAGTAGTCCATGGGCTGTCTCATACACTATCCCGTGTCTGAAATACACACGCAGCGGCACGCGGCACAACCATGCGGCTATCATGGCCAAAAGTCCGCCTTTGGGTGAGTGGCCAACCACAATGCCTATGCGATGCTTGCGTATGTAGCGGCAAATTTGCCAAATGGCGCGCAGGTCATCGCCAATGGATATGCTGCGGTTTATAGGGGTGGCCATGTATTGAAAGCCCATCTTCTTGGCATATCCGTCAAGCCTTGGGCTGTGGCTGCATATCACATGCTCGTTATAGCCGCGTTCCTTAAAGTGGGTGAATTGGTCACCAATGAAGTAGTGCAGCTGATAGTAGATGGTGAGCACGTGCAGAATGTTGTGTTTGTCTCTATGTTTCATTTCTTCAGGAGTTTTTGGTAGAGGGCGTGGTAGTTGCTGGCCATCACGCCGATGTCATACTGCCGGGCCTTGCGCTGGCAGGCTTCGGCCACTTGGCGGTAGCGATCAGGGTCGGTGCACAGGCTGCTTATGGCCCGGGCAAAGCCCTCGGCGTCGCCCTCGGGCACCAGCACGCCGTGGCCGCTCACTATCTCGTGCAGCCCGTCCACGTCGCTCGCCACCATCGGCCGGCCGCTGGCCATGCCCTCGATGCTCGACAGGCTCAGCCCCTCCCAGTGGCTGCTTAGCGCCACCACGTCGGTCTCGAGCAGCAGCCGTGGCACGTCGGTGCACACCCCGGGCATCTCCACCCGTCCGCTCACGCCCAGGCTCTCGGCCAGCGCAACCACTTGGGCTCGGCGAGGCCCGTCGCCCACCAGCCGCAGCCGGTAGCTCTCGGGCAGCAGGGCAATGGCGCGCACAAGCGTGTCTTGGTCTTTTTGCGGTCTGAAGGCTGCTATCATTGTCACCAAGTGGGGGGCGGCAGAATCGATGCTTTTAATAGGGTTTAGAAAACGCGACGTGTCCACGCCATTGTATATAGTGGTGATGCTTGGCCGTGAGCCGATGTATTGCTCAAGGTTGGCCTGCGTCTGGTCGCTGATGCACACTATGCTGTCATATTGGCCATACATCCAGGCATCTACGGGGCGCAGCGCCTTGATAGTCCGGCGGCGGTTGGTGGAATTGTGCTCGGTGGTTACCAGCCGGGCACGGCTGCCGCTCAGCATGCGCGCCACTGGGGCAAAGAGCTGGCAGGCTGTGTTGTGGGTGTGCACCACATCGTAGTGGCCTCGGCGCAAGAGCCGCGCCAGCCGCCATGCGTTCACTGGGTGGTAGACGCTAGTGCCCACGCCCAGCGCACGTGTGGCAATGCCCGCCGCCTCCACATCGCGCTTAAACGGGGTGTCGTGGCCGTCAAAGAGGGCCAACTCCACGTCGCAGCCCAGCCGCCGCAACTGCGGCAGCAAGTCCACCATCAGGTGCTCGGCCCCGCCCGTCTCCAGCGACGTGATCACATGCAGTATCTTCATATCCTAAAATCAAAATACTAAATAAACAAAAAAAACGACAAGCCTATTATGATCTTCGACAGAAAGACAGAAAGACAAAAAGACAAAACAAGTCTCAAAAACATCAGTCAAAACAACAATATGTCTTTATGTCTTTTTTGTCTAAAAAAGAGAGCCACTATGTGTGTCTTTATCGTCTGTGAAATCGTGTGTGCAAAGTGGCTTTATGTCGAGGGGTGCAGGTCGCGCAGATGCATCAGCCACCCCAGCGGCATCGCCACATTCCATGCAGTGGGCAGCGGTGGCACCTTGCTGAACTTCTTGCAGCACAGGCGGAACCGCCAGTAGTTGATGGCCGCCTTTAGCTTCTGTGCCCACGGGATGTCATAGCTGTTCAGCTCACTGTAATGTATGCAGCTGGCAATGGGACTTTCCATGCGGATGCGTGCTATTTTTGCCGACAGTCCATCGGCCAAGTAGTCACGGTGGTATATCACCTTATGGAAATACCTCAATCGGTAGTGCTGGGCAATACGGTTCCACACCAGTGCCTCGGGGCAAAAACGTTCATTCGCTATCTCTGGAAAAGGAATGGCTTTGAGCACTGTCGTGCGAAACACCTCGGCCAAGTCGCCATTAATGTGGTATTTATATCTTATGTCGAGTGCCGAGCAGTCATACCGGTATTCAACGTTTTGCTGCACTATTTCCTCTCCGCTATGCGAAGCCATATAGCCGGCAACGCCGCCAAACGAGTCGTCCTCCTTTATTGCGTTCCACTCGTCGGCAATGCTTTGCAGTGAGTCGGCGGGCAGTGAGTCGTCGCTGTCGACTATGAAAAACAGCTCCCCTCGGGCTTGCCCCACTCCGTGGTTTATGGCGCGGTGCTTGCCGCCGTTGGCCTGACTCAGATATTTGATGTCGATCCGCCGCTCGGCGATGAAGCCCTGCACCAGGCTGGCCGTGCCGTCGGTAGAGCCGTCGTCTACAATCACCCACTCAAAGTCGGTGAATCGCTGTGTGCACAGGCTCTCGTAGAGCCGCCCGAGCAGGTGTGCGCGGTTATATGTGGGAGTGAAAACAGTTATCAGCATACACATGCACAATGTTATATCTTTCCAAAAAACAGCAGCTTTGCATATTTGTTCTTGTCGATTATTTTAGCAAGATATAGTGTAATGAATATAATCACAAACGATAATATGGTTGCAAGCAAGTCTTCAACCACAATATTAGTCTCGAAGCTGAACAGATTGCCTATGATTGTCAATAAAATTATGGTCTGAAGTAGGTAGATTTCCAGTGTTTTCTGTCCTATGAGGCACATTGTTTCCTTGATCTTATCATACTTCACACCCTTGTCGATGGCAAACGATACCCCTAGCATCACAAAGCAGCCTGCGGTAGCTGTCAAATAGTTGCTGATGATTGGCATTGGAGCTGATGTAAGCGACGAAATGTTGATGTCGTAGAATCCTTTGTAGAGAAAAGTGAAAGAAAAAGCGAAAACAACCAGCGCAACAGCTGTTATCGACTTGATATGTCGCTCAAAGCCGCTTTGGTGGTTTCTCAGGAAATATCCAAGCCAGAAAAACGGTAGCAGATAGTTGACTTTCAGAGAATAGCCATGTGGCATGATGAATAGCGCAACACACGATAATGCGCATGCCACAGCTGGCTTACGCACTGCTTTCAGTGCCACAAAGGCAACGACAAGAATGCAGAAAAGTGTCTTGAGGAACCACGAGTTGCCCACTATAATGTCTCTTGCCAGCCCCCCCCCCATTGTGCCTGTTGTTAGGTAGGTGAATACTATTTCAAGCAGTGTGCACAGCACCACAGGCAATAGCAACTGCCGAACTTTTTTAGTCACCAGTTGACGGAAATCACCACTCAAAGCAGAGTGTGCAAAAAATCCGCTGATGAGCATAAACAGTGGCATGTGAAACGAGTAAATCATGCGTTGAATAATACTGCCCTGCGCAAGGTTACTAAATAAAGCATATTGGTGACCCCAAACCACGAAATATATCGCGAAAAATTTTGCGATATCCATTGATGCCTGTCGTTTCTTTTCTGCCATACTGAAGTTTTCCTATAGCCTTATCCGCTTAAATGGCTTGCCGCCTATTTTAGCGGCGTATTTGGGAAATGCACTGGGGTACAGTCCGCACGCCACATGCTCCTCATCGGCATAATCGCGGTCGGGGGTGCCATAGATGCTATACACCCTTTGCGCCCCGGCAATCAAGTAGTAATCCAAAAACAGTTTTATGTTTTGGCTGTCGTCGGTGTGCCCTGCTGTGTCGATGTGTTTCACTTCTCCAGGTATCACAAACAGGTCGGGCATAAGCGACAGCATGTGTTTGACGAAAATGTTGCTGTCGGAGCACAGCATCACCCGTTTGCCCCCGTTTTCAGTCTTTATTTTCTGAATCTTGTCGCTGCATGCCTTCATCAACCGCTGCTGTGCATCGTGGTCGAGGGTTAAGTTTGTGCCCACGGTTTCCACCTTGTCGCCAAGCAGATTCATGAGCCTCAAGTGCACGGCTACATATTCTGAGCCAATTTCTGCCTCGTAATGGTCGATATATTGCTGCAGGTGCTTCGTGGGCTTGAAAAGCTCACGGTAGAGCTCTCCCCAGTCGTAGTGTGTGCCATATTTTTTATTCACGTGGTCAAGGGAGTCAAACCCATAATAGTAGTGCGTTTCTCTCGTCCTTTTCCTGAGAAGCCTGGTGGGGATGCGGTATTCGCCATACACCACAAGTGGAGCACTGATGGGGTAGTGGTAGCAAATTTCCTTGGGGTTGATGGCCCAGTTATGACTGTGTGTGGTTAAATATTGCCGGATGTCAAACGGATAGGTGAACAGCAACTTAAACTCCCGTCCTTGGGCTTTGCTCAAGGCATAGGTGGTGATAGCGCCTTTCAGACGGTCAAACATGCCACCATGGTTCATTTTGCCGTCAACCATAAACACGTTCCAACCCGGGTGTGCCTGATCGCTGCCGCTTTCGTGGTAATACTGCTGTATGATGCTTGGTTCCCGCTTGAACCTGTCGAGCATCACCGAGCCGATATGCCTAATTAAATTAATCATTGTGCCAATATGTTTTTGACAGAAAGACAAAGAGATAGAAATTAGACAGAAAGCCAAAAAGACAAAAGAAAAATGGACAGAATCAAATATCAGTCAAAATAATATGTCTATATGTCTTTATGTCTAAAAAATGAGCCACTGTGTGCCTTTATCGTCTAATAATTAGACAGAAAGACAAAGAGACAAAAGAAAAACAGACAGAATCAAATGTCAGTCAAAATAATATGTCTTTATGTCTTTATGTCTAAAAAAAGCGAGCTACTATGTGTCTCTATCATCTAAAATCGACAGAAAGACAAAGAGACAAAAATAGACAGAATCAAATGTCAGTCAAAACAATATGTCTTTATGTCTTTTTCGTCTAAAAAACGAGCCACGTTGTGTGTCTTTATGTCTAAAATCACTTATAGAACTTGTCGATTTCATAGCGATGGTCGTATTCGTAGACCTCGCGCGTCTGGTCGCCCGGGCGATAGCCGTCGGTGAAAAATGATTTGTAGGGGTAAATCAGTCCGGCCCACGAGATCACGATGCGGATGAAGAGGGCGGCCATCAGTGCCATCAGGCTCATGCTGTAGGCGCTCAGCACGCGTTCGCTGGTTGCCAAGCGCGTGAGGGTGCATATCACGCCCAACATGTAGAACCAGCTCAGGCGGCCGCCGTTAAGGCTCTTGGTAAACACCAGCAGGATGGCGCAGAACACCAGCGCCATGTTGAGCAGCGTCACCTGCTCGGCATCGTCGTCATCGATATCGTCGTAGCGTAGCAGGATATAGGAGAGAAACACCACGGCCTCTATCAGATAGTCGATGCGGAAGCCGCCGCCCTCGGCCTCGGTGGAATATTGCGACACGCGCTGCTCGCTGCCCGAGAGCGAGCCAAACTGTGAGAACAGCGCGTCGGTAGGCCCTATGATGCCTATGATGCCGCACACTATCATCGTGAGAATCACCGTGTTGCTGCCCATCTTGCGCTGTGGCACAAAGTAGAACGGGGCAAACACGATGGCCGAGTTGTGAAACGAGAATGCCAGCATCACGATGGCGAAAAACGGCACGGGCCTCCGCCTGATGGCATAGTCAACCGCCAGCCACGCTATCGAGGCGGCAAGCACCTGGCGCAGGTAGGTGAACGTGAAGAAAAACCACAGGCCCATAAACATCACAAGCGCCATGGGATAGTTGCTCGCATAGCGCCGCAGCGAGGCAAACACCAGCGCATAGATTATCACCGTGACAATGAAGATAAACACGTAGCGGTTCATCGTCACCAGTCCGATGACCACGTTGAGCATGTCGTAGCCCAGCTCCTTGGGGTAGAGGGCATATAGAGTGCCGCTAGCCCATCCCACGCCCTTGCTCATCATTTCAGAGGTCTCGTCGAACACGGCACCATAGATGTAGCGGTCGTAGCCGCCGAGCATGTCGGCGCACCCCACTATCAACGCCAGCGCCAGCATAAACAGCCCCAAGAAGACTGTGGACCGCCCGCGGCTTCCCGCACTGGCAAAGTAGGCCACCGCCGGCACGGCAAACAAAGCAAAATAAAGCAGCATAATTCAAATTTTCGATAAAAAGACAGAAAGCCAAGTTTTCGACACAAAGACGAATTTAGACAGAAAGACAGAAAGACAAAAAAATCGACAGAATCAAATATCAGTCACAAACAAAAATATGTCTATATGTCTTTATGTCTAAAAAATAGAGCTACTAGGTGTGTCTTTTTCGTCTAATAATAAACAATGTCTTTATGTCTTGGGGTGGAAGGTGCGGAACTTGCGTCTCACTTCAAGTCGCTCGCTGCCGAAGTTGATCAGCAGGCCATCATCGATGCCCGTGGCCGTCAAGTAATTCACCAACTGCATTTCATGAATCGGCAATATTGCATTCACGGCTTTCAACTCAATGATTAAGCGCCCTTCAACCACAATGTCGGCCCGGTAGTCGCCCACACAGTGTCCCTTGTAGTAGATAGGAATTGGATGCTCCGTCTCGCAGTGCAGACCGTGGTCATGCAGTTCACACACCAGCGCATTGCGGTAAACCACTTCCAGATATCCCGGCAGAAGCTCATGCCTCACTTCGTAGGCACATCCCACCACAGTCTTGATTAGTTCCTCATCAGTCATAGTCCATTAGTTTTATTTTCGGCACCAAGCCAGTTCTCGACATAAAGACAAATTTTGACACAAAGCCCAAAAGATAAAATTTTGACAGAAAGACAGAAAGACAAAGAATAAAACAGACAAAATAAATAGCTGTCACAAACAAAAAATATGTCTTTGTGTCTTTTTTGTCTAAAAACCAGAGCCTCTAAGTGTCTATATCGTCTAGAAATCGACAGAAAGCCAAAGAGACAAATAAGCGGACACTCAAATATCAGTCACAATAAAAAATATGTCTTTATGTCTTTTTGTCTAAAAACCAGAGCCCGCTAGGTGGGTCTTTTTCGTCGAAGGCGCAGGAGGCGCAGGGCGGTTAGCAGCAGCCATTCGTGGTTGGCCAGGCGCAGAAAGCGGTTGGCCTTGCGGTTGTGGGTCATCCCCACGGGATACAGCCCCATCTGGCGGTAGCGCGCTATGGTGCGGCGCACAAAGTGTGGCGTGTGGTCGAGCAGCGCGCAATACAACTGCCCGCCTATGCTCACATTCAGCGCATTCTGCATCAGCCGCCTTGTGTGCCCGTCGCTGCACCGGGCAATCTCCCCAGCCAGCATCTGGTGCACTGCCAGCGTGTGGTTGCGGTTGCGCACCAGCTTGCGCCGGCTGCGGTCGCGCAGCGTCGACGCCGGGTTGGCGCAGTTGTAGTAATACAGCACCTGCGGCAGCGTCACCAGCCGCTGCGCCCCGGCCAGCGCCATCACCGTGAAGTAGAAGTCCTCAGTGTTGATCAGCCCGTCGGGCCACCGCACGCCCTGCACAGCCTCGCGGCGGTATATGCGGTTCACAGCATATAGCTTGGCACGCATTTCCAGTATGTCGATGGCTGGCTCAATCACCGTTTCGCACTCAAAGTCTGCCACGTCGTGGTAGCTGGACTCATACACATACCGGTAGTTGAAGCACACCACATCGGGGTGGTTGTTGCGCTCAATGCAGTCGGCCAGCAGCCGCAGTGCTCCGGGGGCTATCTGGTCGTCGGCATCAACAAACCACACATACTCGCCCCGGGCATGGCTCATGCCTAGGTTGCGAGCGGTGGCTGGGCCGCTGTTGGGCTCACTCAGGCAGCGCACGTTGCTGTGTTCCGCTGCCAGCCGCTTGCAGATGCTGCCCGACCCGTCGGTCGACCCGTCATCAACCAGCAGCACCTCGCACAGCGTCTCAAAGCCATCTTGCCCGGCTATCGACGCCACGCACGCCTCCACCCACTTCGCCGCATTATACACCGGCACTATCACCGAGAGAACCATCGAAATCTTATTCTGATTAAAGCCGAAAGGCATCTTATTAAAAGGATTTCTGTAAACTTAAGCATGTCGTATGCGGCATAGTGATGCCGTTTTAACAATCCCATTGTCCAAGAGTCAAATTTCTTATACCTATTGTTTGGCAAATATTGTGGATTCAGCGCACACACATCAATCTGCTTTAAAATCTCAATTCGCCTCAAGGGATTTTTGCAAGTGTAATATGTGTCGCTTATAGTCACCCATTGACAGTCGTGCTTGAAATAGCTGCGAATCATATTGTTGCGCATTCGTAAAGCTTTAATTTCACAACTGTATTTTAGCTGCGTGCTGAGCCGTTCCTCAAACGTGAAAGTGTGGCGCAGTGCGCTGCCTCGCCTCTGCACATAGAAATATGCAGCCCCTTCTATAGTGCGTGTGTTTTTGCAGCAATCCAGATAGCTGATAAGAAACACCACATCTTCTTTTACCGCAATGGGTGGAAATTGTAACCTGCTTTCTTTGATTACAGATGCGCTGAACAACTTTGAGAAGCCTACGCTCCAATGAGTGATATGCCTGAGTTGGTCAATAGTTATATTGTCGATTGAAATATCTTCATTCTGGTAGATGTAGCTACTTATCTCGTGATGTGCAGGCGAGTCGTCAACCATCGTGAAGCCCGAAATTACTAAGTCGGTATTACCATGGCTCATTGCCGCTACCATAATTGACAGATAATCGGGTGCCACATAGTCGTCGCCGTCAACAAACGCCACCCATTCTCCTTTGCAATTCGCAAGGCCAAGATTGCGAGCTGAACTTACGCCTCCATTATGTTTGGAAAGCACCTTTATGCGATTATCTTGGCTTGCATAGCTATTGCAGATGTCAAGAGAACCGTCGGTGCTCCCATCGTCCACAAGCAGTAACTCAAAGTTGCTGTAGCTTTGTGCCAAAATGCTCTCAATGCATGCTGGCAGATACTTGGCCACGTTATACACGGGCACTATCACCGAAATCATTATTGCCTGATTTTGTGTTGACCTAGAGTTGGAATATTAATTTGTTTGTGAAGCAATGGCAGAAAACAAGTGTTCCCATTTAGCCATAATATTGTTGATGCTAAATCTATCTGACATTATATGAGCCTTTTTTGACATTTGCATCCGTAAGGCATCGTCCTCAATCAGTTTGCAGATTTCAGCAGCTAATCTGTTTATGTCGCCAACTCTGTTTACTAATATACCGTTTGTGCCATTCTCAATTAATTCTGCTGGACCGGTAATGCAGTCAAATGCCACGGAGGGCACTCCACATAATGCTGTTTCCATGATGACTAAAGGTTGACCTTCATAACGAGATGAGCATACATGGATAGAACTTTCAATGATTTTACCGAAAATATCAGAAGTGTTCTCTCTCAAAAACACTGTGTCATTTAAATTTTCCTTGTTAATAAGATTGGCTAATAGTTTTCGTTGCGTGCCGTCTCCATATATGTTCAGTTTCCAGTCAGGATGTTTATCGGCAACAATTCTCCAGCAGCGAATAAGTAAATCGAACCCTTTTTGGTATTCAAGCCGACCGATGGCAATGGCGTTTTTGCTTTTACAATTAGACACCCCCCCTGGCTTTATGGTTATGGGGTTTGATATCACAATTGTATTTGAGATGAATCGGTCGTAAAATTTCTTGTCGGCATGAGTTAGCAGAATCACTTTGTCATATTTCGCCGCGTAATATAATTGCCTTGTCGTCTGCCATAATGCTTTTATTTTGCTCATAAACTTATTAGACATGGCAAAAAATCTGTTCCAAGCAAAATGGAATTCAACTAATTTATGACTATTGTCTCCTATTTGATAAAGGAAAAACAATTCAACCCCTCCGGTTGATATCGTTATATCATAGCTGTTATTGCAAAGATGTTGTGTGAGGACTCCTTTATAACTGCGTTTGAAATCTCTCGGGTCGCAATTTAAGTCAATGAGTTTAACTGAAGGACTAATAGTGAATGCTGCTGGTAATCCTTTTTGCGTAGCTACTATTATTGTTACCTGATATCCATGTTCGGCAAGCCAATTTGCCTTAACTGACACGACGCGCTCCATTCCGCCGTGGTTATAGAAACTCTCTATACAGTATGCTATTCTCATATTATTGATTTTAATGTCCGTTTCAATGTGTGGGTATAGATGTATTGTGATGAGATGCACAACAAGTTTAGCCTTAATGTCTCACATGTTGTCAGGCATCGGTTCCATAAGGCTGAGAGCACATTGCTTTGCGTTATATATGTGACGCCTAAATGTTTATTTGGGCAGAAACGGTTTGATAATGTTTAAAACGGGAATAAACAGGGTAGTGCGCCACGAGAGTGTATGGCCAGAAATGGGATACAAACCTAAGTTATAAAGCCGGTTAAAGTATTTTGCAACAAACGAATGCCCATACTTACCCTTATGCGTCAGCACGTCAATCATCTGTGATACAATCATTGAATTGGCCCTTTGGTGCAGAAATTTGCTTAGTGAAGTGGTTAAGCCCTTTGATGCTAACTCGTGTGTTTGTAGGGCAATGAAAAGGCTATCCATTAGTTTCTCTTTGTGTATTTCAACAAGTCGAGAGCTACTGGTGTCTCTTGTTAGATCGTACACATATATTGCTTGAGGCAAGAATTTTATCTTTGTCGCAAAAGTAATGGCTTCGGTCATAAAGAGAGTGTCTTCTCCTTGATGAATAGACGTGAAGCGAATGCCGTTTGTCCGCTGCAGTTCGCTTGATAACAGACAGATGCATGCCGACCCAATGTCAGCTCCATGCCTCAGCGCATATTCCCCTGTACATATATTATTGGTGATTACCTCACATCCCCCAATGTGACTGCCATCTTGTGTTATCACTAAAAGGCGGTAAAAGCACAAGTCGAGGCCGTTGCTTATGGCTATGTCAAGAATCGGTGCCAAAGAGTTAGGCTTTAAGTAGTCATCGGCATCCACAAACATCACGTAATCACCCGTGGCATTGTCGATGCCGCGGTTGCGGGCTGCGCCGGGGCCGGCGTTGGGCTGTGTGAACACGCGGATGTTGCTGGCTTCGGTGGCAAGTTGTTGGGCGAGAGCCAGACTGCCGTCTTTCGACCCGTCGTCAATGAGCAGAATCTCATATTCGCTTTTGTCAATGTCTTGGTTGAGCAGCGATTCCACGCACCGCCTGAGCCACTTCTCAGCATTGTAAACAGGCACAATTATGCTTAGCTTCATTTCATAACTTTTTTAATAAATGGATATATGCGGGTGAATATCGTGATAGCAATGATTTTCTGCCTTAGCGTTTCGCTGGGCATAGTCCAAAGGCTTTTGTTCAGCTCTGGATAGCAGTTAATCCACATGCGGCAGTCGGCGGGTGTTGCTATAGCCCCCTCAATCATGTTTTTGAATATGAGCTTTTGGCAGTTCACTTCATTCTTGAGCTTGTTGGATAGCCCCATTTTCTCAATGAAATTATAAATGTGGCCGGTGTTCTCCAAAGCCTCTTCCCACTGCTTGATTATGCCCTCGCGCGTTGGTGGCTTTGCTGTCAGTGATGCCGGGTTCACGTAGTAGTTATACAGTGCCTTGTCCACATAGTCAATCTGCTTGGCATAGTAGCACAGTTGAAACAGCAGCATGGTGTCTTCAAGCATGTTTGCCTTGGGGTGCTCGATGTGGTGGCGTGTGTAGAGCGAGTGCCTCACAAGGTGGTTCCACATGGTTGCCTGCTTGGTCCCGGTGAGAATTCCCTTCAGTTGGCCCAATGTGTCGAGAGCGCAGCACTGCGTTATGTGCTGCTTGCATGTGGTCGAAGATGCTCGGTAAAAGTCACAATACACAATGTCGGAGTTGCGGTTTAATGCCCTGTCGAGCAACGTTTGCAGCATGTCGGCCTCCATCCAGTCATCGCTGTCGCAATGGATTATGTAATCGCCAGTGGCGTGCTTAAGCCCAATAAAACGTGTTGGTGCTGAGCCACTATTGTGCTCGTTGTTGATGATTTTCACCCATGGCAGCCGTTGCGGGTAATCGTTGAGCGTGTGTTGCAACACATCAATGCTTCTGTCGGGAGTGCAGTCATTCACAAACACGTATTCCACCTCATCAAGGGTTTGTTCCATAAGACTGCGTGCGCACCGCTCAATATATGCCTCCACCTTATAAACAGGGATTATAACCGTCACTTTCATATTACTCATTTATGGAAAGATCAAAAACTTTTTAAGCGAATTAGTGTGATGGGGTGCAGAATATTGTCGTTGATTGTTTTGTTTTTTGCTGTAAGACAATATATTTGTGATTAGTTGGAGAGAGCATTTCTCAGATAAAGAATAGATGTTTCTTTCTCTTTGTCAATCTTTGTCATAATCTCCGGCTTATTTATTTCTGTGCTAGAAATGTTATATGCTTCTGTATATTTGTCTGTAATGTGTTCTTTAAGATTTAGCATATTTAACAGATGATTAATTCTGGTCTCCTTGTTAATCTCATTGCATAGCACCATGAAATTGCTGTTAAGCAAAATGGAGAATATGGTTCCGTGAAATGAATCCGTTATAATGTGCTTTGCGGTTGCTATTAATCCGAGCCATTCCCTGGGACCGGTTTGTGCTAGGAATTTTGCATTTATTCCCTTCACTTTAGCCCCAATCACAATAAGTTGCAAGTTGTTGAATTTAGCTACTTGCTCTGCGAATTTCAACTTTGCGTATTCGTTGCATAAACAATAGCACAATAGATAGTTCTTATACTTGACTTTTTTGCTTATCGATGTCCATAGATTTCTATCAATTAACATCGTGGGGTCTAATGATACAGTAATATCAATTGATGGTAATATTGAATGAATTATTTTTTTTGTTTGCACCTCTCTAACTGAAATGTGATTGAATTTGCTTAGGGCTTGGCGTAAAATTGGCATATATTTTGGAGGAATGTCTGTCCTTCCTATGCTTGATGCGTATGAAATTCTTTTTTCGTCGCCTGTTAGAAATGTGAGCAGAAAGGGCTCAATGTTAAAAGAAATACATGGATTCCATACTTGATCGCTGCCCACCAAATATATATCGTATTTAGGAGGGGCGTCATATAAATCATCTGTTTTGTGATATGCCTTTGAGTATTCGCATAAGTTGTTGAATTGATGGAATCTATATAACTTTAAAGGGTGTCTTAGATATTCAACAATAAGACCATTTATAACATGCCTCCGTATCGATTGCGTAGGGATTGGAAATCTCTTGCTTAATTGCAGTGTGAATCTGCTTTCTAAACACAGGTCTATTATTTGTGGTGAATACCCCAATTTTTTTAATATGGTATAAGTTGCAAATGCTTGCATGGCTGCTCCATATGAGAATATTGGTTTATGCAGCGTTAGAATACCTACTGTTTTCTTTGAATCTTGCATAAGATTTGTTTGTATGACTTAATGGAATATTGATAGTTGAAGTGTTGGAATACAGCGTCTAAGAACCTTAGTGGGAAAAATATTGGCGCCGTTATGTCTTGGCTGCCATATGCTTTTTTCATCATTGGGTAGGTGAAGAGCTTGATTGCATAAGGATATATCCATCGTAAAGGGTTAAATTTAAACAGATTCAATGGATTATAGTAGTCTTTGTTGCTCCTTATAGCTTCACTCCACTGCGATTCATGACGTTGAAGCTTTGTCTCTTGTAGCAATTGCTCACCTTTGTCGCTGTGAGTGATGCATAGCGATAAACCTTTTGTGGCCTGTCCGTCATATCCTTTTGCTCCCCAATAGTCTCCAATTGTAATGTCACTTCTCCGTTCAAGTCCAGTTTTGAATGGACAATTATAGCATGACCATCGTAATGTCTTATTGTTGTTGAATGCTGCATAAAAATAGTTGTCATTTTCGCGCAAAATGCTACCGTCTGTAGCAATGCAGGTCATTGCATATCCGAATTTCCAACTTTTGTCTCGAAAAGACTTTATCGATGCGACTTTTTGGGGCAAATGGCTCAGAAATATGTCTAAGTCATATCTAGAAGGAACACCATGGCATATAAGGTCAATAGTGTATAATTTGTGCCATAATTTTTTTGGCACAATGTTGTATACAGCTGCGACTTGGCAACCTGTGCCTGAAAAAAGTACTCTTTTCCCAGATTTCAACAAATCAACGACTCTGCTGTATACGTCACAAATGTTGCTTTGCAAATACTTTGAACCTTGCAGTTTGTGCAAGTCGTCCGTATCGCTAATGGCAATGTGCTTCACTTGTGTGCCTAATATTGCTGCGCCTATCACTATATCTCCGTCTTGTAGAAATGATTTGGCGATTTCGGCAAACACTCCTCCAGAGCTTGAAAGGGCGCGTAATTTATCATCTGGAGTCCATGCGGCCCATGGCTTTGACTGCTCTGAGAGCTCCTTTCGCGAATTCAGAACTGGGCAAGAATTCTCGCACTTGAGACAGTGAATGCAATTGCTTGTATCAATTCTGTGCTCGTAGTGCCCATCGTGCCCAATATGAAATGAAATACAATTATATGGACAAGCATCGTGGCAAGCCATGCATCCAGTGCAACGATACTTGTTAGGTAGTTTGGGCTTTTGCATAATGCTTGAATTTGTTGATGACTAGAGTGCGTTCCTCTCGGTTTAGTCCTATTGTGAATATAACAATAGCTGAAAACAATATTGAGGAAACTGTTATTGCAGCCAACCTTGAAATACTGCTTGGAATGAGTATTGCCATTGCCGTTGGTAACACTGGGGATATAATCGTTGCTGGTATAACCTTGATTATTACAGACTTTGTGAAAGTGATGACTTTGAGCCCAATGAGTTTTTCCACAAAGTAAGCTCTAAGTAACATCGACAGTACAGAAATAAATATTGATATTACAAATGGTGCTGTTGGGCTACTGGTTAATTTGATTGCAATATATGATAGCGGAAAGGCAAGAAATGTAGAGGTCGCAACCACAATTTGATAGTTTCGGATTTTATCTGAAGCCAGTGCTGCTGACATTAGAGGGTTGGATAGACAATCAAAAAGGCAACACACAAGTGTAAGTCGGGAGAATATAATCAAGTGATTGGGCGTTTGCCCCAACCAAATTTCGATTATGCGTGGTAATTCAACAAAAACAGGAATCATAACCATTAATCCTAAATAGTAGGCAAATCTTGCACTGTTTATAATTAAGGAGTGCATCTGTTTTAAATTGTTGTCGGCGTAATATTTAACTATTTGTGGGCGGACAGCGGTATAGAAGTTTCCGAAAAATTGTGAAACAGCGCCAGATATCTGCATTGCGATTCCACGGGCTGCATTTACGGCAGGCCCGAAAAACATGTTCAGCATAATATTAACGCCTTGCCCACTTATGATTCCAGCTGATGTGCCAAACAGATTCCAGCCGGAATATGATACGATTTTAGCATACAATTTTTTGTCGAAAAATAGTCTAAATTTGCATTCAATGAATTTTTTGCGGCAAAATGCATAGTATATGAAACTGACAACTACAAATTCGATTGCAATTAATCCGCTATATAAAATCAGATGGTCGTTAGGGGCGTATAAAACAATGATTGAAAGGACTAGTCGCGCCAGAATGTCGCAGATGCTAATCCAGGCAAATGCATCCATTCGTTCATGTGCTGTTATTAATGCGGAAAATGGATTTTGTAACAAGGATGCAACGCTTGTTAGTATTGTGAACTGGTACACAAAATTTGCCGCCACCATTCTGTCACTAGGAATATTCAATTTTGTGTTTACAAACCACAACCCTATGGTTTCTGCAAGTAAAATTACAATAACGGATAGGATTATATATAAGTTGACACAAGCCCCAAAACAGCGCTTTAGGCTATTTATGTCGTTCCTGCCTAAGTCAAATGTCAGAAATCGTTGGGTTGCAGCCCCCATAGAACTGTTAAACACTCCTAAGAAAGATACTACTCCACCCACAACATTATAAATGCCATAGTCAGAAACGCCTAATGCATTAAGCACAATGCGTGACAAGTATAGTGAAATGGCCATGACAAACAGCATGCGCAGGTAGAGCATGAGGGTGTTGCGGGCTATGCGGCGGTTGTTGGCTTGGGTGTCGGTCATTTCCGTTGTTTATTTATTCTCCCACAGATTTTCACGGATTGCCACAGATTTCTGCCAGTCAGGCTCTGCTTTTTAGACGAAAAAGACATATAGACAAAATTTTTAGACATAAAGACATAAAGACAAGTTTTTTGTTTTGAGGTGTTTTGAGGGATATTTGCTTTATGTTTGTTTTGTCTCTTTGTCTTTCTGTCGATTTTAGACATAAAGACACACGGTGACTCTGTTTTTTAGACATAAAGACATAAAGACAAGTTTTTTGTTTTGAGGGATATTTGCTTTATGTTTATTTTGTTCTTTTGTCATTTTGTCTTTTTGTCTTTTTGTCAAAACCCGTCTCTCTGTCTCATGAATTTGTCTTTCTGTGTGATCTGTGGGCCAGTGTGGGGCGGTGTGGGGCAAACCTGGGGGTCACCGGGGCGGGGTGCTCCGGCGGACGGGTGGGGCTGCCTTGCTGCCTGGCACACGCCCCGCACTGTGGTGGGTGGGTGGCGTGCCGCGCGACACTGTCGCAGTAGTCGTGCGCATGGCTCGGCGGGCTGTGCTGCCCGTGGCTGGTGTGGAGCCGGCCTGATGGCCGTGCTGCGTTGACGTCAAGATTGCGTGTGTGTTTGTTTTGACAGTTTTAAGATACTAAAATTCCACTCTGCAAAGTTACGATTTTTTTTCGCTGTTTGATGCTGGTTTTCGACAAAAAGACAAGTTCATTAGACACAAAGACATAAAGACAAAAGGACAAAAAGACAAGTTCATTAGACACAAAGACATAAAGACAAAAGGACAAAGACAGGTTTATTAGACAAAAAGACAAAAGAGCCAAAAGAACAAATAAACAGGAATCAAATGTTTATCAAAATAATAATATGTCTTTATGTCTTTTTCGTCTAAAAATGGGAGCCTCTACGTGTCTTTGTGGGTTGGAAGCCTTAGCAGTCAACGTGGTCGAGCACTTGGGTGAGCGCCTGGATGGTGCCGGGGTGCGTCTGCGCGTCTTCGTCGGCCGTCCAGCCTTTGCCCTTGAGCCACAGCGTGTGGCAGCCTATCGACTCGGCGGGCAGGATGTCTTTGCGCAGCGAGTCTCCGATGACCAGCACCTCGCTGGCGGGCAGCTCGAGGGCGTCGACGCCGAGGCGGAACAGGGTGGGGTTGGGTTTGCGCACACCCACCACGGCGCTCTCGATCACGCCGCGGAAGTAGCGGCGCAGGTCGTAGGCCCGCAGCACCGAGTCCACGTTGCCATAGAAGTTGCTCACGAGCATCATGGGGTAGTGCTGGCTGAGGCGCTCGAGCACGGGGCGTGCCTCGTCAACGCACTGGCGCGCGGCTTGGTCGCACAGCGTGGCCAGCCGGCAGGCGTGGCTCTCGAGGTCGGCACTTAGGCCGGGGGCAACGCCCCGCTCCACCAGGTCGGTGAGCTCGATGCGCATCTTCTTGAGCAGCAGCGTGTAGAAGTCGTCGCCGGGCAAGATGTGGCGCACGCGGGCCAGTTCGCGCTCGGCCTCCACATAGCTCAGGCGGAACTCGTCTTTGCTGATGCCGAAGCTGGTGTCTAGGCCGGCGTCGCGGTAGGCTTGCCAAATCACCTCGCTCCAGTGCACTCCGCGGCTGTCGATGGTGCCGCCGTAGTCAAATATTATTCCTTTCATTTTTGGTTTAAAGATTACGGATTATGAAGCCTGAGTGGCAGAAATCTGTGGGAGAATCAATAGCCCACGGATTACACAGATTAGCACAGATTTCTCATCCCACGGATTGTTTTATCTGTGTGCATCTGTGGCATCTGTGGGGGTTAATATAGCCCCCGGATTGCACGGATTAGCACAGATTTCTCATCTCACTGATTTATTTATCTGTGTGCATCTGTGGCATCTGTGGGAGAATTACGGATTACGGAACCTGAGTGGCTGAAATCTGTGGGAGAAAGACTCTGTAAACTGTAATCTCTCAACTTTAATCACAAATTGCGGTAGAACGTGCGGCAGATGTGCTCGTGGCGCAGAATCATGTAGAGCATCATGGCATTGAGCACCACAAGCTCAAACACGAAGTAGAGCCACGGCATCTGGATGATGACCGAGATAAACATGGCTATGATGCGCGTGTTGAACGAGAGCATGTTGGTATACTTCATCAGCGGCAGGCTCTTGGCGCGGAATGCGTCGCGGAACTGCTGCGGCACGTCGTCGGCATAGCGGCGGCGCAACTCGCGGCGCAGTCGCTGCATCGAGGGCGTCATCACCTCCTGGTTGGCGGTGTAGTTGCGGTAGATGGTGAGTGTGAGCTTCTTAAGCAGGTTGCCGCGCCACGGCATGGCTTTGAGCTGCGGGTCGAGCTGGTCGGTGCAGTCGAGCTCGCTGCCCTCCTTGCCCTTGAGGAAGTAGAGGTGGAACTGGCGGTAGTAGTCGGCCATGGCGGCCTGCTTGGCGTGGCAGCCGCCGGCGCATGCCGCGATAATCCAAATCACGGCCGGGTAGAGGCCGAAGAAGTTGCCCACCAGCGCATCGCCGAAGTGTATTTCACGCAGCACCAGGGCAATGTAGATGGCCACAAACCAGAAGTCGCCGCTCACGCCGTCGAGTATGCGCCCCAGGCGTGAATACTGCTTGGTGAGGCGCGCCAGCTGTCCGTCGGCGCTGTCGAAGGTGTTGGCCCAGATGATGAGGAAGATGCCCACATAGTTGAGCCAGATGAGGGGCTGCGCTCCGAAGTAGAGCAGTATGCCGCCGGTCACGCCCAGGAAAATCGAGGCAATGGTGATGGCGTTGGGCGTGATGCCCAGGTGCGCGCACAGCACGGCCCAAGCATAGCCCAGCGGGCGGTAGAAGAAGAGGTCGATGTGCTCCTCGGTGTCCATCGACTTTAGCGACTGCTTGTATTGTCGCTTTAATTCTTGGAAATTCATTTTGTTGTGTATAAATCTTTGAATGGGGCGGGCGCAGCGGCCAGATGGCTGCCGCACGGTGGCGGCAGGCTGGTGGCATGGGCCCGCTGGGGGTGAACAGGGGGGCGCATCCCCCACGCGGTGGCGGGTTGGCTATGGGATTGCGTGCGGGATGCGGCCGAGCCGTCGCGGCCCGGCGTAGGTTGCGGCTTAGCGCTTGCTTGCCTGCCAGTCCTTCACCAGAGCCAGCACACGCTTGGCGATGTGTGGCGCGGCCTGCGTGCGGCAGGGGGCAAAGCTGGGCCAGTCGTTGAAGTCGATGATGTGCATCTTGCCGTCGGGACTCACTATGCAGTCGCCGCCGTAGATTTCCACGTTGAGTTCGTCGGCGGCGCGAGCGCAGATGTCCTTGAGCACCTTGATGTCGAACTCAATGCCCTGCGACTTGCCGTTGATGGCCTCGTTGCCATATTTGCTGTGGCCCTCGTCGAAGGGGTAGAACCAGAAGAAGAACGGAGTGCCGCGCACGCCGTAGAACTTGAGCAGGTCGCCCTCGAGGTGCACGTTGATCACGGCGCGCTTTATACCTCGCAGGAAGTATTCCTGAAGCACCTCTTGCGCCTCCTCGGGGTGGCGCACGTAGCTCACGTCTTCCTTGTGCATGGCATGGAAGTCGCCGCGCTTAATCCAGCAGCTTTTGAAGCCGCTCTTCTTGAGCTGCGGCTTGATGGCCTCGTCGGTGTCTACGATGAGGCTGTCGGGGTAGGGGATGCCGTTGCCCAGCAGGATGCGCGTCATGCGTTCGCGGGTGCAGTTCTCAATGCCGTAGCCCGAGTTCATCACCAGGCGTCCCTCGTCTTCGAGGCGCTGCAGGTGGGTGATGCTCTCCCGCTCGCGGCACATGTTGAGTATCACCTCTTCGGTCACACAGCCCGAGTTGAACTGTTCTTCACTGTAGACGTTCACCTCGCAGCCGCGCTTGCGCAGCTGTTCGGCCACGGCGTTGAATATGGCCGTGTCGTTGCCTATGTGGTTGGGCGAATAGGCGCCGGCTCGCATGATTCCTGCTATTTTAATGTCTGCCATTTTCTTATGTTGATGAAAAAAGTGCTAAATGATGATTTGTCGTGTCGGAGAAAAAAAGTGTGTGTGGAGCTGCCGTGCGGCCTCATTCGGCAATAAACCGCTCGGCCACCTCGATGTCGCTGGCGTGGTCCACATCGATAATCTTGTCGATGGAATAGGCCCCGAGGTTGAACCCGGCGTCGATGAGCGCGCGCTGGAAGTTGCGCATGCGCTGCACGCCGCCCTCGATGCAGGAGTTGAGCACCGCAAAGGCGGCATCGGTCATGGCATACACGCCGCCGCTCACCAGCCGGGCCTCGGGCCATGCCTGGTCGCGGAATGCCGTGATGCGTCCCTGGGCGTCGGTCTCGACCCACAGCGGCTTCTCGTCTTCCACAAAGGGGGTAACGGCCCACAGTCCGTCGTGCTCGGTGTCGGCCTCAAAGGCAGCCACATAGCGGGCAAAGTCGGGCTCGCGGAATATGGTGTCGACCGTGGTCAGGCAAAACTTGCCGGGCTTCATCACGCGGCTCAGCTCCCAAAAGCTGTGCATCGAGCTGGGGGTGGTCTTCACCACCACATTGAGCTCCACGCCGGGCTTCATGGGCAGCGTGCGCAAGAACTCTCGCACCTCGGTCATGTATTCGTTCACGATGATGCTGATGCTTTGCGCATTGCACCGCTCGAATATGCGTATCAGGCGCTCAATCATGGGCTCGCCGTTGAGCTCGACCAGCGGTTTGGGCTTGGCCACTCCCTCTTGCGCGAGGCGCGAGCCTTCGCCTGCTGCTATTATTGCATAGTTCATATCGTTATGGCTTTAATTGTGTGATTGGTTGTCACTTGCCGGCAATGTCGTCGTCATCGTCCTTGGTGAGGTCGAGCACCACGTTGTCCTTGCTGTGGTCGAAATACTGGCGGCGCAGCGGATTGCTGTACATCTCATCGTTGCGCTGGCGGTTGCGGTAGATGTCGATGGCGGTGTAGATGGCTTGGCGCATCGAGTTCTCGTTGGCCACGCCCTTGCCCACGATGTCGTAGCCTGTGCCGTGGTCGGGGCTGGTGCGCACGTAGGGGAGTCCGGCGGTGAAGTTCACGCCGTCGTTCATGGCCAGCGTCTTGAAGGGTGCCAGGCCCTGGTCGTGGTACATGGCCAGCACGCCGTCGAAGTGGCGGTACTGCCCGTTGCCGAAGAAACCGTCGGCCGCGTAGGGGCCGAAGCACAACAGGTGGTCCTCATCGTTGGCGCGCTCCACTGCGGGCCTGATGGCGGTCAGCTCCTCCTTGCCGAGCATGCCGTTCTCGCCGGCGTGCGGGTTGAGAGCCAGCACTGCAATGCGTGGGCGCACGATGCCGAAGTCGCGCTTCAGCGACATGTTAAACGAGCGCAGCTTCTCGAGCACATTGCTCTCGGTGATGGCTTGCGGCACTTGCGCTATTGCCTTGTGGGTGGTGACCAGTGCCACGCGCACTTGCTCGTTGCACAGAATCATCAGCGCTTTGTTCTCGCCGTCGCCCATGCTGGCCTCGAGGTATTCGGTGTGGCCTGGGAAGGCAAACTCATCGCTCTGAATGTTGTCCTTGTTGATGGGGGCAGTGACCAGCACGTCAATCTTGCCGTTTTTCAGGTCGCTCACTGCGGCCTCAAGGGCGAGAAAGGCGGCTCGTCCGGCCTGCTTGCTCTGTTGCCCGAGGTCTACTTTCACGTCTTCGTCGGCGCACACCTCCACCAGGTTGGGCATGGTGTCTTTGAGGTAGTCGGCCGAGCGGGTGTTGTTGATTTGGTAGGCCTGCAGGTCGATGGCCTTGCGGTGATAGGTGAGAATTTTGCTTGAGCCGTAGATGACGGGCGTGCATAGCTCCGTCATTTGCGGGTTGGCAAGGGCTTTGAGTATCACCTCATACCCTATTCCGTTGGTGTCCCCTTGGGTGATGCCAACGCGTATTTTTTTATTATTAGCCATTAAATATCAGTCGTTTGTGGTCGGTAGGCCACTATCCGACGCAGTGATGCGCCATATGGCCGTGCACCAATCCGTTACAATCAAATCGTAAAGTTAGCGCATTTTCGGCACATCTGCAAATGCAACAGCCTAGGGGCAAAAAATCACGAGGGCGGCCCACTTGCGGTGGCCGCCCTCGCTCAGAGGCTGTTTCTTGACATATTATTCTTGCGTGTTAAGCCTCTATGTATATGTTAACTGATGTTGACGGGTCGGTATTGTGCCGATGCGTCATTTCACCACCACTTTTTTTGATTTTCCGCCAGCGGTGACCACATAGACGCCGTTTTCGAGCTCCACAGTGCGCTTGCCGCTCACTTTGGCGGCAAAGGCGGTGCGGGCCTGCATGTCGTAGATGGTGAATGCCGTGGCAGCGTTGCCCGGTTGCAGGGTGATTCCGTTGCTGGCCGGATAGGCGTCCCATGTGCGGTCGCTGTCTATTCCCTCCACGCCCGAGTAGTAGTCGGTGATGGCAATGTCGTCGATGTTCACACGGCGGCCGGTTGTGGTACGCTCCCACTTGAAACGCACGTTGCCGGCAATGCCGCCTGTGCTGCATGAATATTCGTTGAGGTTGCCGTCGGTGGCTGCCGTGACGGTGAATGTCTTCAGCAGCGACCATTGCGAGCCTGCGTCGGTCGAGTAGTAGAGACTCAGCTCGGCAGTCGCGTCGGCCCCGTAAGCGGCAGCGTTGAAGGTGACTGTGGATGCACCGTCGGTTTTGTCGTCGGCCATGGCTATTGAGGCTGTGGTGCTCTTGCCGAGGCGCACGCACCGCATGTCAATCGGGTGATCGGTGCTGGTGCCCCACACGCCCGCATTGGTCATTGCCCAGCGGCACATGTTGCCTGTGATGGTGTAGTCTGACCAGTAGCCCCCTTCGCTGGCGTTCTCAAATGTTTCGAGCCAAGTGGCCTTTGTGCCCACGGTGGCGGTCACGTCCACCTCTTCGCCTTGGTAGTTGGCTGTCGAGAGTTCAAGCACTCCGCTGTATTCTCCCTCGGTGGATGTGTCGGCGATGCGCAGATAGAAGTTCTCGCCTTCGTTGTTGATGGTCAGCTTCTTTGACCAGTCGGTCTTGTTGAGGCTCACCTCGAAGTTGCCGCTGGCAGTGAGTGTTATGTCCTCGTCGATCCACTCGGCATACACACCTGCTTCGAGCACCGGTGAGGTCTCGCCGGGCGCGCAGCTCAGCGTGAACCCGCCTTCGGGGGCGGTAAACGCCAGTATGGGTGTGGGTGCTGCGGTGGTCGCGGTCACGGTGTTGCTCGTGCGTCCGTCGGCCGCGCTGAGTGTGTAGGTGTATGCCGTGTTTGGCTTCAGTCCGCTCACTGTGTGCTGTTGGCTTGCGGCGCTCACACTTGCGGGGTAGCCGTCTACGGCGGCTCCGTCGCTTGCGCGGTTCACGCTCAGCGTGTAGGTGGCGTTGGTGGCATCTACGTTGATCCAGTGGGCTGTGAATGACTCTGTGGTGATGTCGGTGGCCTCAAGCGCCGGAATGCTGCTGGTGGCCTTGGCCTTGAGTGCGACGGTGGCTTCGGCTTCGTCGCTTGCGATGGTCAGGCTGCCGGTGGCGTCTTGCGCTGTGCTGCTCAGAAATGTGACAGTGATGGTGTCGCCGGCGTTGGCTGCGCTGGCCGTGATGGTGGCTTTGTTGGCGCTGAAGCCGTTGCCGCTGATGGTCACGGTCAGGTTCTTGCTGATACTCACGCCCTTAACCGGAACTTTTGCCGTTGCGGCAACGCCTGTGGCTGTCAGCCCAAGGTTGATTGTCGCTCCGTCGATGGGCTCGGCCAGCTCGGGGTTCACTTCTCCGTCGGGCGACCAACCTGTGTCGGTCTTGTTTCCCCAGATGTATTCGGCCAGCTCGGGGTGGTCGATAAACGGGTTGCGGTTGTGCTGGGCGGCATACACGGCGTTGTTGCGGTCGATTTCCTTTTGGCTCACGGGGTCTTGTCGGCTCCATTTTAGCAGCAGGTTGATGGCCCACTGGGTGAATGCCGGGTAGCTGTTGCCGGCAAGCATGTCGCTCTTCCACGAGCCGATGCGGCTGTTGTAGGCTGCGGCCATGTAGAAGTAGTTGCGGGCAAAGTCGCCCTTGTATTGGTCGTCGGGCTCAAACACGGTGCCGGTGTAGCCGGGAAACGTGCATGTGCCGAGTTTGCCCAGTGCGCGCGAGCTGCCGTTGGCCGGCAGTGTGGTGCCTGATGCGCATTCGCCGTAGGGGAAGTTGCTGCGTTGCCCGTTCACTTTGCCGTCGGTGGGCACTATGTGGAAGGCGTCGCTCACCATGGGGGCGGCGTCGCTAAACCAGCTCTTGGGCATGCTGTGCTCGCGGTTGTAGCAGTCGCCTATGTTGGAGTATGAGCCGCATTGGTTTTTGCCGGGTGTGAATTTGGCTGTCGAATACATGTCCCATATGTAGCCGTCGGCGGTCACGTCTGATGTCTTGTAAAGATTCCATAGCGCGTTGTAACCCACATTGGTGTGTGGGCCCACGATTGACTCGAGTGCCGACAGCAGGCTTTGGCCGTTTTTCCCTGTGGCCGAGTCGTAGTAGCCGCTTGGCGCCTGGGCGGTCATTGTGCTTGTGCATGCCAGTGCAACGGCTGCGCAGGCAATGACGCTCTTAAAGAAGTGTCTGATCATCTCTTGTTGTGTGATGTGTAAGATAGTTGTTTTATTGTTTTTGTTTCTTTCCGTTGCGGTTGTCGCCCGCGTTGTCGTCGGCCACTTTGCCGGCAAGCATGCCGCATGCGGCGTCTATGTCTTCACCACGGCTGCGGCGTATGGTGCATGTCACTCCGTGGCCGTTCAGGTAGTCGCGGAATTGTGCCATGCGCTCATCGCTCGACGTGCGCAGCTTGGGAATGCCGGGTATCATGTGGTAGCGTATCAGGTTCACCCTCACGTGCTCGTCGGGGATGATTTCGCGCAGGGCTTCGGCATGGCGTATGTCGTCGTTGAACCATTGCCACATTATATATTCAATCGAGAGTCGCCGCTGGTGGGCGAAATCATATTTTCCGAGCATTTCCAGCACTTGCTTAACGGGGAACGGTTTCTCCACGGGCATCATCTGCACGCGCTCGTCGGGCAGTGCGTTGTGCACGCTTAGCGCAATGTGCACGCTGGTTTTCTCCACAATCTCTTTAAGGCCGGGCTTTACGCCCACGCTCGACACGGTGATGCGCTTCGGGCTCCAGCCGAGTCCCCATTCTGCCGTGAGTATCTCGATGGCTTTGAGCACGTTGTCCACGTTGTCGGTGGGCTCGCCCATGCCCATAAACACCACGTTGGTGAGCTGGTGGGTTTCGGGCACGCTCAGCACCTGGTTGATTATCTGGTTGGCGGTAAGGTTGCCGTGGAATCCTTGTCGGCCTGTCTGGCAGAAGTAGCAGTTCATGCGGCAGCCCTTTTGTGACGATATGCACAGTGTGGCGCGGTCGTCTTCGGGGATATACACGCTTTCAACGGCCTTGTCGTCGCCCACGGCAAACAGGAATTTCACCGTGCCGTCGTCGCTGCGCTGCGCGCTTGTGGGCGGCTCGAGCCCCACGCGGTATTGCTTGGCCAGCAGGTCGCGGTTGGCTTTCGAGATGTTGCGCATTTCATCGAATGAGCCTGCCCGCTTGCCATATATCCATTGAGCCAATTGGGTGGCCACAAACCGTGGCATGCCCAGGTCGGCAGTCACTTTGCGCAGGTCGTTGAGTGTCATGCCGGCTAGCGGCTTCAGTTGTTTGTTCTTCAATGCCTCCATTATGGTAGTGCTTTCTTTTAGTGGGTAATCGTTATGGAACAATTAATTATAGACTTGCAAAGTTACGATATTTTTCTCAACTGCCGCTCGCTTGTTGCCACAATAAATAGGTGTGCGCACTCGCCTGAATTCTTTTTTATGAGTTATTGCTTGTGAAGGGTGGCTGTCTTTTATATAATGTGGTATGAGTTAATGATTGTTAATAAAGGTGTAAATAAAAAATCTTTACGATGCTTTGTGTGGGGTGCAATTTGCTTCGTTGACTTCAAAAACACGCAATAAATGCTCTGTTTTGCGGAATGTAGTATTAACATATGTTTAATATACAAACCAACTATTGATATGAAATTATGTTATATTCACATAAATGGCGAAAAATAATATATATTTAACGAAAAATAGCTATTCTTTTGTTTGGCGGTTTGGAAAATGGTTGTACTTTTGGGCGATTTTTCACAAAAACAGAAAACAAAACAATTAACGCATAAAAAGAAAAAGATTATGGCAAATGTAAAACCGGCTACCGGTAAATTAGGAATTATGGTCGTGGGCTGCGGTGCAGTGGCCACCACCTTTATGACAGGTGTGCTTATGGCTCGCAAAGGCTTGGCAAAGCCAGTGGGTTCAATGACACAATACGACAAAATCCGCGTAGGCAAGGGTGCCGACAAGAAATATCTGCATTATGGCGAAATCGCCCCCATCGCCAAACTCGACGACATTGAGTTTGCATGCTGGGACGTGTATCCGCAAAACGCCTACCAGAGCGCAATGTATTGCGAAGTGCTGAAGGAAAAAGATATCAACCCCGTGCGCGATGAGCTTGAGAAAATCGTGCCTTTGAAGGCTGCGTTTGACAAAAACTACGCTAAGCGTCTCGACGGCGACAACGTGAAAGACTGCAAGACACGCTGGGAAATGGTTGAGGCTCTTCGCGAGGACATCCGCAACTTCAAGAAGGAACACAATTGCGAGCGCGTGGTCATGATTTGGGCCGCTTCTACTGAAATTTATGTGCCTGTCTACGAACCGGTGCACGGCACTCTGGCCGCTCTTGAGCAAGCCATGAAAGACGACGACCGCGAGCACGTGGCTCCGTCGATGTGCTATGCCTATGCAGCACTGGTTGAAGGCGCACCGTTCATCATGGGTGCCCCCAACACCACAGTCGATATTCCTGCAATGTGGGAACTTGCCGAAAAGACCAAGATGCCTATCGCCGGCAAGGACTTCAAAACCGGACAAACCCTCGTGAAGTCGGGCTTTGCCCCGATTATCGGCACTCGTTGCCTGGGTCTGAACGGATGGTTCTCGACCAACATCCTCGGCAACCGCGACGGCCTTGTGCTCGACGAGCCCGCAAACTTCCGCACCAAGGAAGTGAGCAAGCTCTCTACGCTCGAGACCATCCTCGAGGCTGAGAAGCAACCCGACCTCTACAGCAACTACTATCACAAAGTGCGCATCAACTACTATCCGCCGCGCAACGACAACAAGGAAGGCTGGGACAACATCGACATCTTTGGCTGGATGGGATATCCCATGCAGATTAAGATCAACTTCCTGTGCCGCGACTCAATCCTCGCTGCTCCGCTTCTGCTTGACCTCTGTCTGCTCAGCGACCTTGCTGCCCGTGCCGGACGCTATGGCATACAGCGCTTCTTGAGCTTCTTCCTCAAGAGCCCGATGCACGACTACACCAAGGGCGAGGAAGCTGTCAACAACCTCTTCGACCAGTATGTGATGCTCAAGAACGCAGTTCGCGAGATGGGTGGCTATGAGGCCGATCAGTTGATTGACTAAAGGCGCTTTCGCATTGGGATAGCATAATTTCCTTTTACATAAATCTTTGAACACTCGTTCCGGCGGATAGGCGTCCAAGGCGTCTCTATCCGCCGGAATTGCGTTTGCTGCAATCTGAGTCGGGTGGTGCATGTAGTACCCCCTCGGTGATTGTGGCTTGCCTGCTGGCAGGCAGCTTGTAAAAGCTGAAAAATGCGTAAAACACTGAAATTGGAGTTAATGAATGTAAAAAAATTGTATAATACAATTAAAGATATTATTTTTGTGAAAAATAATAATATAATCATCGTATGATTTTTTAAAACATAATTAAAAAGCAAACGCGTCACTAGCGCTTTGGCTATTGTTCTGAAACTACCACTTCATTGAGCAAGGATAGGCAAATGCATTAGCGCTCGCTTACGGACAAATATAGTCCCAAAGTGTGTCAGCTGAAAAACGTGAGTTTTCTCTGGCACACTTATGTGGATTGATGTATCCCGTGGGTAGCACTTCTTATCTCTTGCAAGGCTGTGGTAGGCCTCAGAACGGATAAGAGCAAGTGTGTGCCCACGCTTTGTTTTACCAGTAAACCAATTAATTTAACCTTTCTCCGGGCATAAGAAAGAACTTATACCTTAACAACAAAATGAAAAAGATTTTCTATGCTACTGCCATTGCTGTTTCGCTTTTGGGAACAGTTGCGGCTACAAGCTGCGGCAGCAAATCAGGTTCAAACACTTCGGTAGAGGCCACAGACGGTGATTGGGACAAGGTGATTGACGCCTATGAGGAGGCAATGGATGCTTACGTCGATGCTGTGAAGTCGGCAAGTTCTGGCGATGCTGATGCTACGAAGAAAGTGATCGAGGCCGAGGCCAAAATGGCCGAGTATGCTTCAAAACTTGATGGCGCAAGTGACGGTGTGTTGACCGAGGCGCAAGCAAAAAGAATTGCTGAAATCGCTTCGAAGGCAGCCGCAGCCGCCAGCAAAATCAGCTCAAGCATGGGCAGCAGCTCATCAAGCGAAATGCCAAGCTCCGACGATTTGGAGAAAGCCAATGAAGCGGTGAACAAAATGACGCAGGAATTAAACAACTGAAATGGCTCAAACTAAAAAACAAGAAACATCATGAAACATTTAGTATATACAATGATGGCTGTCATGGCCTTTGTGCTGGCAAGTTGTGGCGAGCAGAAAATCGAGCCCGCCGATCCGCCCATCACATTTAAGGAATATAAATCATCGTATGAATATATCCACAATCTTCCCCTTGACGGCTGTTTTGAGGTGGTCAGCGTTGGCGCTGTGCTTAACGATCGTGAAGGATATAGTATGGATGCTGAACTGGCGTTCACCATTAATGTTAAAATGGTCAAAGCGTTATCGCATAAGCCAAAGGATCTTGGTTATGGACAAACGATGGCAATTCAATATCTTGATGAGAACAATAATGTGTTAGGCACAACAACATTTGACACAAAGGAGAATATTCTTGGACTGTCAGTGGGGCAGATGGGGACTGTTACAGGCTCTGCCATCACTACCAAGAAAGAGGCCGAAAAGCTGCTTAAGAAAATTAAATATGTGCGCATAATAGACTTGACCGCTGCGTATGAGGATGAAGACGAGAAGAAGCAGCTTGAAGAAAAAGAAGCTGAGGCCCGGGAAGAAGTGGTTGATGAAAGCGATTACACCAGCGAGGCTTCGGGTGAAAACTGGGATGCAGTGCTTGACTCTTATGAGAAGTACGTCAACAACTATTTGCGTCTCATGAAGAAAGCAAAAGCCGGTGATGCTTCGGCATTGTCGGAGTATGCCTCAATGCTGCAAGAGGCTCAGGAATTTGGCGAAAAGCTGTCGAACGCCCAAGGTGAATTAACCCCGGCACAGCAGGCAAGATACTTGAAGATAACCAAGAAGATGGGAAGCCTCTAAAAATCTGAATGATTTAGGCAGTGGGCTGTGAAAATTCTGCCTGCTGCCTGTTTTGTTATGTCCTTAAAAACGAATATCATTATGAATGAAGTCACATACACCGCCTCACGTATGGCCGATGGAAATAAATTGTTTCCGTCAAAGGTAACGATCCTTGACAATGGAATCAGAGTCAAAATACCCGGTTTTTTAAAGGGGGAGGAATATTTTCTCTATTACAAACAGATAGGTTTTGTAAAAGTAAAGTCTCCGCTTGTCGGTTACTCTACCCTGACAATCGCCACTGACATTGGCTACGTAACCGTTCATGGCTTCTCGAAAAAAGAAGTTGAGGCGATAAAGCAAGCCATAGACGAAGGGAAGCAGCAGCGGATACAGTATGTGCAGGTTGGCAATCAGAACCAGGTGGAGCCGCAACATTGCATTTGTGATGGACCCACGGTTGAGATCGAAGAGGGCGTGACAAGCCTCGACAGCGACACGCTTGACGATTGTGATGGACCCACGGTTGAGATCGAAGAGGGCGTGACAAGCCTCGACAGCGACACGCTTGACGATTGTGATGGACCCACAGTTGAGATCGAAGAGGGCGTGACAAGCCTCGACAGCGACACGCTTGACGATTATGATGAGATAGGCCGATTGGTGTTACCGTCCACTTTGGAAGAAATAGACTGCGATGCTTTTGAAGGCCATCATGAAATTTGTGACATCGATTTTTCAAAGGTAACCAAATTGAGGAAAATCCCCGATGACCTGTTTTCTGGCTTGAAGAATATTCGTAGCCTTGAGATTCCTGAAGGGGTTGAGGTCTTTGGTGAAGGAGGTGCAGTGGTTTACGATTGCATCAGACTCGCCAAAATAACTTTGCCCAGCAGCCTACTTAAAATAAAGGGCTCAATTTCACAGGATTGCAAGATGCTGGAAGAGGTGGACATGTCGAGGGTGCAATATGTCGCTAAACTGCCTGAAACTCTGTTTTGGGGCTCTCAAAAAATCAAGAAATTTATCGTGCCGCAAGGTGTTACTAAAGTGCCCGAGTTGTTTTCGGAAGGAGAGTGCATTTTAGAGGAACTGTATTTGCCGGCTTCGGTAGAGAAAGTCGATTACATTAATGGTAATTGTGATAACAAAATCGATGTGTATCTGTATGCCGAGAATGCTAAGCTGAAATCTGGTTTCTTCGAAGATGTGCGCACGCTGTATGTGCCTGAAAGAGCTTTGCGGCATTATACCGCTTTGGCTGAGGATGAAGACGAGGATGTGGAGGTGCGTGCAATGCCCGCAGAGAAACTGCTCGTTTACGCCCCACCGCAAACCGCTGCAGGCACTTTCGTTGAAAATGCCGTTGCACCTAAATCAACACCTCCAGTAACTCCGCCAATGGCACCACCAGTGCAACCCGTAGCCCAGCCGCAGCCTTATGGTCCACCCACAGCGCCACCCGATGCCATGCCTGCTGGCATGGCGCAGAAGCGGTCGGGTCAGCTGTTTTCGGATGGACTTGAGGAACTGATTAATATGGCTGTTGCAACGGGTGATGTGTCAGAAAACAAGAAAATGATTATAATGCGTCGCGCCATTAGCGAGGGAGAGGATCCCGATGTGGTGGAAATGGTGATAAAAGCCAGATTATATAAGCAAAGAAATAAATAACCAAATAAAACTGATTGTATATATGTATAATGAAGAACTTGAAATGCTCATTGATGCCGCTTTGGCCGATGGCGTTTTAACCGACGAAGAGAAACAAATCCTTTTCAGAAAGGCCCAGCAATATGGAGTCAATCTTGATGAGTTTGAAATGGTGCTTGAAGGCCGCTTGGCAAAAGTCAGGGCACAACGCCAGCAGCAGGCTGCGCCAACGCCGAACAAGCAACGCGGTCCGAAAAAGTGCCCCGCTTGCGGTGCGCTGATTCAGTCGATGCAAGTTAAGTGTCCCGAGTGCGGCTATGAGTTCCACAATGTGGAGGCCAACAGCACTGTGAAGCAACTGCAGCAAAAACTTGATGAAATCGAGGCAAGCGCAAAGCCGGGTGACGATAAGTTAAGTAGTGTGTTATCGAGCGGATTAATAGACCCTATAGGCCGGCGCAAAGCGGCTGTCATAAAAAGTTGTCCCGTGCCCAACAGCAAAGACGACCTGATTGAACTGCTTACGCTTTGCAGCACAAACTATACACCCAGTGTCAATGACCGAAATAATTATGAAGCGAGTGCTTGGAAGAGCAAATATAAGCAAGTCAGGGCAAAGGCAAAATTACTGTTGAAAAATGACCCGGATTTGGAGCAAGTGTTGTTGGAGACGGATAAAGCAGTTAAGGTCAATAGCATAAAGAAAAATTTGATTTGGATACCTCTTCTTGTGTTGGCATTGATTTTTGTCTATGTCATTCCGAATTTTTTCATAAGTAGAGAAAACGAGAAAAAGGAGGAGGCTAAAACAGAGCTTAGCGTGACAACCGACAAGGTGGAGCAGCTGATTTCGAGCGGTGATTATGATCAGGCGGCTACTGTGTTGAGCCTGTGTAAGGCTGATGTTGCTGATAGTGAGACGAGTGCGTTATATAGCTCAATGGTAATGAAGGTGGCTGGAGAGTTGCTTGATCGCGGTGATTCCACAAAAGCAGAAAATCTGTATAATTCAGCAGTGGCTAAACTCGGCTCTTATCATGCGGATGCATTAGATCCGTTGGCCCAAAAACTCGGCATAGAGACGAAGTCGATGCGTGAAGCGGCAGAACAGGCCGAAAAAGATGCCGCTGAGGCACAAAGCTCGAGCGACAACAGCGCAGATACCGTGGCTGATGAGTCTGTCTCTTCAAGTGATGATGGCGAGCAGAGCAGCAGTAGCAAACTGAAAGACAAGGCCCGCAATTGGCTCGACAAGCAGATTGACAAGGCCGCCGACAAGATGAACAAGAAGATTGACAAAGCCGCCGACAAGATGAACAAGAAAATCGACAAGGAAATAGAAAAATTAGCACAATAAAACTGATATGGGATTATTTGGATTAGGAGGCAGAGGCCAGTCGGGCGGCATGATGAACGTGATTCGCTGCGATGAGCCTCAATACCTCATTTGGAAATGGCGCCCTCTGGGCCAGACCGACAACTCCACAAGCCGCGAGAATGCAATTCGCTATGGCAGCAGTCTGCGCGTGAAGGAGGGTGAAGTGGCTGTGTTTGTGTATAAGCAGGACAATGGCACGCTGCAAGACTTTATCGAAGGTCCGTATGACGGCACCATAAAGACGGCCAACTTTCCTGTGCTGTCGAGCATCGTAGGCCTTGCTTTTGGCGGTGAAAGCCCATTTCAGGCCGAGGTGTACTTTATCAACCTCGCGGGCATGATACAGATAAAGTTTGGCGTGCCTTACTTTGATGTGTTCGACTACCGCTACAGTGATTTCGCTGTGCCCATGGCTGCCAGAGGCTCAATTTCTTTTAAGATAAAGGACTACAAAGAGTTTGTGAAGCTGCACAGGCTCATCAACTTCGACCTTGAGGCTTTTAAGGAACAGATTAAGGACGCTGTGGCTAAAAGGGTTAAAGGATACATCACAAACGCTCCTACCGACAATGGCATACCCGTGCTGCAAATCGAGCGAAAGGTGATGGAGATAAGCGATAAGCTGCAGGAGAAGCTTGCGCCTGAATTTGAAGAGGACTTCGGCGTGAAGCTGACGCGATTCGACCTTTCGGCCATTGAACCCGACAAGGACAGCGACGGCTATGCCGAACTGCGGCGCGTGACAGCTGCACTGACCGAAAAGGCGGTGAACGCCCAAACTGACGTCAACATAAAAAATCTGCAAGACACCCAGCGCATCAATGCGCAAAACATGGAAGAGTCGCTGCGCATTCAGCGTGAAGAGGCTCAGCGCGCGCAGCGGCTTCAGACCGAAAGCAACTTCATGGGCGCGCATGCGCTCGACCAGCAGGCATCGGTGCTGAAAACCGCAGCCGCCAATCTTGGCAATATGTCGAACATGGGCGGCGGCAATGGTGGCTTTAATCCTGCCGGAATGATGACTGGCATGGCCATGGGTGGAGCTATGGGTCAGCAGATGGCTGGCATGATGAATCAGATGGGTAACGCAATGAACGGCCAGGCCGCGACGCCGCCTCCTGTGCCATCGGTGCAATACTTTGTGTCAATCGGTGGCCAGCAGTCGGGCCCGTTTGCCATGCAGCAGTTGCAGCAACTTGCGGCTCAGGGCCAGCTCACCAAGCAGACCTATGTGTGGAAGCAAGGCATGGCTGGCTGGGAGTTGGCAGGCAATGTGCCGGAATTGGCAGTGCTGTTCCCGTCGGCGCCAACCCCACCGCCGCCACCAATGCCTTGATTGTAATGGAAACCGATTAGTTAACATTTAACACAACAATGAAACTAAAATTTTTAGGTCCTAAAAACAAGAATTGATATGATGAATGATGATAGCTTTTTCTCGATGAATCGGTTGATGGAATTCAGCATGGGCATGGCTATGGCCAACCAGATGACCAGAGTCATGAACCAGACGCTTAGCCAAATGACGGTGCCGGGTGCTGGCATTGCAATGCCGACAGCCGCGGTCACACCATATGTGGTGGTCGACGGCAAATCTGTGGGCCCCTTGACCGACAAGGAACTGTTGCAACTTGTTGACAGCGGCAAGGTTACAAAACACACCCTCGCTTGGCTACCTGGAATGATTTCGTGGCAGCCAATAGAGCAAATTCCATCTGTGCTCAAGACGCTTACACTTGTTCCACCCCCAATACCGCATACGAAATGAAAACAAACGTTTTTCTTATGGTTATAGGCGTGGTTTTGGCTTGCTTGTTCAGCTACTTGGTGCTTGTTCTTGCAGGCGACAGCGATAGCTGCCTCACGTTTGGCATAGGAAGCATGGTGGGTTTTATAGCCACTCTTGTCCCACTGATAGGAGCACGGCATGATGACCATAGGCTTGGAGTGAACCTCAATGTGCTGTCGATGCTGTTTTTTGCATTGCTGCTCGCTTGCAACGTTTGCTTCGCCCTGTTTAATGGCCCGATTCCATACTTCATTATATGCAATGGAATTATGGTTGTGGTTTATATCGTAGCGTTTTATAATATAATCCGATTGGATAAATAAATTTTAAGAACGAATATCAAAGAAAACGCCGAAGCGCTTAAAAGGCAGTAGGCATAAATCTATTAAAAATTAATATTATGAACTTTTTGTATTCCATTATTTGTAAAATTCCGTTTGTGAAAGACTTTATCGATGTGAAGAAAGGCCGCCTGTCGTGGCTGGTTGATGTGATTGAATGTGTTATAGTCATCGCTTATTTGGGAATAGGCTTCAAGGGTATTTCAGATGGGGCTATGAACTTTGACATAGGCGCAATGTTTAGTGCGGTTAAGGGTGCCATTTGGTTCCTCGTGGTGGCAATAGCAGCCAACACTGTGCTGTGTCTGCTCCCCAAGTTCACTTCTAAGGGAAATCGCACAATAGCTATTTGGAATGTGATTTGGATTGCATACACGGTATATGAACTTATGACTTGTGGCTTTTAATTGGAAAGAATGAGAAGAATATTAATTGCGGCCATTGCCGGGATTTTTGTCGCACTTGGCTCAATGGCCCAGGGCCTGTCGGGGGCGGCGCTGTTGACAATCATGAGCCAGCCTGATTTTGCGTCAATTGACAAGTATGTGAGCGCTAAAAGATACAAGCAATATAAGAATGACAATTCGATAGATGCTGACTATAGGAAAATTTGGGGCATAAATTTGGAAAGGTATTACGAAGGCGGTTGCTATGCTAAAATCCCATCAAAACCGATGTACGTGCTTATGGTGGAGTTTGGAAGAAATCCAGAAAATCCTAAAAGATGGTTGACGTACCGCTCATGGAACTCGGCCAACATAAGATCGATACTCAGCTATTTCAGAAAATTGGGCTATAAAAAAGTAGGCCAAGACTATGATGGTGACATTTATCGCAAAGAGGGCTCAAAATATGAGCTTAGATGTGAAGACGCTGGTAGCACTATACTTTTGGAGTATTAGCCAGAGTTATATGTAAATGACAGTTTATTCTATTATAAGATGAGAAGAATATTAATTGCGGCCATTGCCGGGATTTTTGTCGCGCTTGGCTCAATGGCCCAGGGCCTGTCGGGTGCGGCGCTGTTGACAATCCTGAGTCAGCCAAATGTGCAGTCAATCAACAAGTATGTGAGCGCAAAAGGCTATCAGCTTCTTGATTGGACTGATGAAACCGATGCTTTCTACAACATTATGTGGGGCATAAATGTGGGCTACTACAGGAATGGCAGATTCCTTCCTAAAAACAGCGCAAAGCCCCTGTACATGCTTATAGTGGAGTTCACGGAATCATACGGCAACAATGTGTATGGCCCTCCAGCAAGATTGAAATACCGCCCGTCTACTTTGGCTGGCATGAGATCTGTTCTCAGCTATTTCAGAAAGTCGGGATATAAGAACATTGGCTACGATTATGTTGGGGCTCATGTTTATCATAAAACTGGTGCAAAATACAATATGCACTACCACGAAAGCGGTCGCACCATATATTTGATACCAGCTGCCGATGAAATGTAGCTTAAAATTATTGCTGTCCGCTAAAACTCAAAAGAGCATAAATATCCTGCCCGAAGCCTTGTAAAATGGGACTTCGGGCTTGCCTTTTCAAAAAGTA
>CAVDUV010000016.1:0-63396 GCA_963612465.1 Bacteroidaceae bacterium
CAGTGTTTTTCATAGATTTACGATGAAAAACGTTGCACTTCTATTTGGACACTTCACCCGCATGCCTTTTCCGGCCGTTTTTTATCATCACTGGCTCAGTGATGCCTTTCAAGAAGGGGAGGGCAGAACTGAGCGCAAAAAAAAGCTGCTCCGCGCTTACATCAGCGCAGAGCAGCTACGATAAAACGAGTATATGAAATAGATTATTATTTCTTTATAAGTCCATTGCCTGTCATGTCGGCTGGCTGCTCAAGTCCCATTATTTGCAGGATGCTTGGTGCCACATCGGCCAGTCGGCCATCTTCCACAGTGGCGTTCTTGTCGGCTGTCACGTAGACGAAGGGCACTGGGTTGAGCGAGTGGGCTGTGTTGGGCGAGCCGTCGGCGTTCACCGCAAAGTCGGCATTGCCGTGGTCGGCAATGATAATCACCTCATAGTCGGCAGCCTTGGCGGCCTCTACGGTGTCGCGCACGCAGTTGTCGATAGTCTCCACTGCTTTCTCGATTGCGGCATAGATGCCTGTGTGGCCCACCATGTCGCCGTTGGCATAGTTCACCACGATGAAGTCATATTTCTTTTCACCGATGGCAGCAACCAACTTGTCTTTCACCTCATAGGCGCTCATCTCGGGCTTGAGGTCATAGGTGGCCACCTTGGGCGAGGGCACAAGTATGCGGTCTTCGCCGTCGAACGGCTCTTCGCGTCCGCCATTGAAGAAGAATGTCACGTGGGCATATTTCTCGGTTTCGGCAATGTGGAGCTGCTTGAGTCCCTTGCCCGACACGTATTCGGCCAGGGTGTCTTGCACATTCTCTTTCTTGAATATCACGTGCACGCCTGTGAATGATGAGTCATAGGGGGTCATGCAGTAATATTGCAGGTCTTTGATGGTGTGCATTCCCTCTTCGGGCATGTCTTGCTGCGTGAGCACCACTGTGAGTTCTTTGGCACGGTCGTTGCGGTAGTTGAAGAAAATCACCACGTCGCCTTCCTTGATGCGGCCGTCGACTGTGCTGTTCACGATTGGCTTGATAAACTCGTCGGTCACGCCTTCGTCATACGACTCCTGAACGGCTTGCACCATATTGTCGCTCTTGCGGCCTTCGCCGTTCACGAGCTGGTCATAGGCGAGCTTCACGCGGTTCCAGCGCTTGTCGCGGTCCATGGCGTAGTAGCGGCCGGTTACTGTGGCAATCACGCCGGTGCTCTCGGCGCAGTGCTTCTCCACGTCGGCAATGAATCCCTTTCCGCTCTCGGGGTCGGTGTCGCGGCCGTCCATGAAGCAGTGCAGATACACTTCCTTCAGCTCATATTCCTTGGCAATGTCGCACAGGGCAAACAGGTGGTCGAGCGAGCTGTGCACGCCGCCGGTCGATGTGAGGCCCATGAAGTGCATGGCCTTGCCGGTGCGCTGTGCATAGCTGAACGCGTCTACTATCTCCTGATTCTTGAGTATCGATTTGTCGGCAATTGCTCTGTTGATCTTGACGAGGTCTTGATACACCACGCGGCCGGCTCCAATGTTGAGGTGACCCACCTCGCTGTTGCCCATTTGGCCGTCGGGCAGACCAACGTTCTCTCCGCTTGCCTGCAGCTTGCTGTTGGGGTAAGTCTTAAGTAAACTGTCCCAATAAGGGGTAGGGGTTGAGTAAATGGCGTCGCTCTTGGTGTGGTCGCCTAGTCCCCATCCGTCGAGAATCATCAACAATGCTTTCTTTCCCATAATTCTTTGATTGTTATATCTTGTTGTGTAAGTATATTTGAATTCTGTCGTTTCCTTTTTTGTGTAGTGTTTGTTGGCACACGCTTTTAATGTCGTTGCGACTAGAAGAGTCATTGTGCACTTTATCGTGCAAAGATACGGCAATGCTCTGTAGCAGTCAATAGATGAGTGCGGTTAATGTGCCTGCGGTTAAGAAAATTTACATTTTTTTCGCCCCGCGGGCCGTGCGTTGCCCTCCTTTTTGCCGGTGCTGCGGTTGCAACGTCGGCGTGCTTGGACAATAAACAGGCAATGGGGCATGATAGAGAAAACAAATGGGCCACCGCCTTTTCGGCAGTAGCCCAAATTGTATTGTCCAAATGCGACTTCTTAAGCCTCTTTGGCCTTGGTAACGATGCGGCGCTCTTTGATGCGTGCCTTCTTACCGGTGAGGTTGCGCAGGTAATAGATTCTTGCGCGACGCACACGGCCATGCTTGTTGATTTCGATGCTGTCGATGAACGGTGACTCAATCGGGAAGATACGCTCTACACCGATGTTGTCGCTGATTTTACGCACGGTGAAACGCTTCTTGTCGCCCTCGCCGCTAATCTTCAGCACTGTGCCACGATATTTCTGGATACGCTCCTTGTTACCCTCTTTGATGCGGTAGGCTACTGTGATAGTGTCGCCGGGGTAGAATGTGGGGAATTCCTTCTTGGTGGCAAATGCTTGCTCAACAACTTTAATTAAGTCCATTTTGTTTTCTTTGTTTTTTGTTTTCTACATTTTACTTATCGCAATATTCACAAGCCACTCGATATTTCTTGCCAGAGATTACGAAAAGCGGTGCAAAATTAGCGCTTTTTTGCGACTTGGCAAAGTTTTTTCAGCCTTTCTTGCTCAATTATTGCGATTTGGCTCTATTTTGACGCTTAGCGCACAATGAACTTCTGGCCTGCTGCCACATACACGCCCTGGGGCAGTTGCACTGTGGTGCTTTCGCCGGCGTTGAGGCTCACGCTTGCCACGCGCATTCCCATCACGTTGTGCACTTCGACATTGGCTGCGGCCGAGCCGGCCACAATCAAGGCCCCGCCTTGGCGGCCGATGATGCGCACGTCGGTGCCTGCTTTAATGGTGGGCACTCCGGTCATTGTGCCGTCGGGGGCAATGGTGTGCGACACCTCAAACACGTAGTTGGCTTTGCCTGCCACGAGGTCGGCCACGTTGGTCAGCTCGTTCTTGCTCACCACATATATTTTCACCTCAAGGGTTGGCTGCGAGTCTGATGTCTTGTCGAGCACCTGGTTGAATGTGAGGTTGGTGACTTTTGCCGGGCTCGATGTGCCGGTTGTGGTGTACCACTCTTTCACGCCCATTGAGCCGTTGGCCACGTCGCTTGTAGTAGCCAGCGGGTAGGAGTGGCCGTTGATCACGTAGTAGGCAGCTTGGCTATCATCGCTGCTTTGGGTGCTTTGGGCGCGGCGGGCGGCCTTGTTGCCGCTGTTGGCGCTGAGCTCCGATTGCAGCACGAGTCGCTCCTCGGTGACGTTGTAGAGTGCCACGATGGCGTTGTAGTTGTTAAATGTGGTGGCGTCGGCCATTACGGTCGCGGTGAGGTCGAGGCCCACTTCTTTATAGGTCTTTCCTTTCAAAGTGGGATATTTGAGGCCGGTGCAGGTGTTGTGGCTGTTGGTGTTGCCTTCGGCAAATGAGTAGCTCGAGCCTTCTTCGGGGAACTCTTCGTTGCCGTTGGTGCTCCATGTGCTGCTGAAGTAGTGGCGCACCATGATGTCATTGCCATCCTCGTCTTTCTCGTAGGTGTTGTCGGCACTGTTGAAGAAGTTGGTTTCTACGCGTGTCATCAGTCCGAGTGTGGGGCTTGCATAGTGGGCATATATCACCAGCTCGTCGTTTGAGTTGTTGGCCACGGAGCTCTCGCTGGGCACTGTGATTGTGTACTGGTAGCCGAGTTTGTTGTCGGCCTCGGCATTGAGTCCGGTCAGCAATTGCTTGTTGCCGTTGGCCTTGGTGGTGAAATATTCAAAGGTGAAGGGCTCATTGGCATATCCCGAGATTTGCACTTTGTCGCCCACGCCCACGGTGAGTGTCTCGTCTTTTTGTGCGCTCACTCCGTTGGCAAGCAGTCGCGGCGAGCCGCTTGTCGCATTGGGCACGGCCGTGATTTTTATTTTGCGCACAGCCTCTTTGAAGTAGTAGGTCTCGGTGGTGGTGTTTGATGTCTTGTATCCGCTCGCCTGGCAATATGCGCTCACTTTCACGGCATAGCCTGCGGTGGGTGTGATGTCGCTCAAGGCGCCTTCGCCCCATGTGAGCTTAATGCTGCTGTCGGTGGTGCTGAGTGCTTTTGTGCTCACGAGTTTGCCGTTGGCGTCATACACAAGCACCGTGTAGTTGGTGGTCACTCCCGAAGCCACGTTGGCCTGGCTGATTACGGGGTTGGGGCGCTCGCTGCTGTTCACACCGTAAATCACGCTTCCGGGTGCTATGGCCGGCGCGTCGAGTTGGGTGCTGCTGGCTTCGATTGCATTGGGGAAGATGTCGCCCAGTCGCAGGTTCACGTATTGTGAGCGCATAAACATGTCGGTGGCTGCCGATCCGTCTTTGAGCTCTCTCATGCGTTTTGCCTGTGGGTATCCCTCATAGAGTATGCCCACTGTTCCGTCGTCTTGGATTATGATTGAGCTGTATTGTGCGGTCTCGGGCGAGCTGCTGCTTGTGTAGCCGTAGGGGTCGCTCAGCCAAAAGGCGTTGGTGCTGCCGTCCCACGACACTGTTGAGCCCACGCTGCTTGTAGTGGTGGTGTATATTTTCAGGTTTGCGCGGGTGCTGCCGTTTTCCTGGTCTGTGACTGTGCTTGCCGGCACGGTGTGCAGTATGTAGTTGCTGGTGCCGCTCGATGTGGTCACGTCGGTTCTTACCATTGTGCCGTTGCAGGGTTGTGTCAGCGACATGCCGCTGTTGGTGGCATTGCTGGCTGTATATTTCACTTCGCCGTTGTCTTGTGTGAGGGTGAGGATGGCGAATTCGCGCTTCATCGAGCCGAGGGAGCGAATCGACAGCAGCAACTTGTTGTCGGCGATTTGAATCACTTGGCTCTCGTCGTCGTCACCGTTGTTTTGGCTTGGCTCGTTTTTGTAGTAATCGCGTTCGGAGGTCCACCGTCCGCTGCTATATTTGTTTGTGAGGTTCGACCATGTGTCGGTGTCGGGGTCATAAACCAGAATGAAGTTGTATCTTGTGGCGCTTCCGCTTTGCGTTTGGTAAGAGCGGAAACTGCCCACCACCTTGCCGTCGAGCAGGCCGCCGCTCATCACACACATGTTGCCCGGGGCAATGCATCCGCGCTGGTTGCTGATGGCCGACACGTTGATGAGCTTTGGCTCGCTCCACGTCTTGCCATTGTCTTTGCTCACCGAGTAGTAGTTGTCGGTGCGGTTGCTTGAGTTGGTTGTGGACAGTCCGTAGCCATGCACGAAGGTGCACACTATGTTGCCGTTGGGCAGGGCGGCCAGTGCGGGGTCGCCGAAGCCTGTGGTGAAGCTTGTGCCTTTGGCTATGGTCACGGGCTCGCTCCACGTCTTGCCGTTGTCGGTTGATCGGCGTGTCACGATGTCGATGTTGTTGGCGATGTCGCAAATCGCTTCTTTGCGGGCATCAGAGAATGCCACTATTGAGCCGTCGCTGGCGCGCACGGCAGCGGGTATGCGGTAGTATTTCGAGTAATAGTCGCCCGGGGCAAACAGCGTCTTTTGGCTCGGGATGAGCACGCGTGCGCCGTCGCTGTAGCTGCTGTTGCTGTAGCTGCTGTATTCGGTGGGTCTCGACACTCCGCTCATTGCTGTGATTTTGGCTCCGAGCTTGGTGTAGTTGTGGTTGCCGCCGCCTATGTAGGGAAGGGTCACGTCTTGCCTTATGTCGCCGCACACATAAATCACATACTGGCCTGCGTCAAGCGTCTCTTCGGCAGTGAGGCTTGTGGCGTCGAGGTCGGTGGTTTGCGCAAGCAGCACGGCGCCGTTTTTCTCCTGCGGGTCGCGGTAGTCAAATTCTGTCAGAAAATAGTAGCTGGTGCCGCTGCCTGTGGTGTTGAGGCTCGATTGCTCATACTTGCGCGCATATACCGTGATGCGCGACACATAGTCTTTGGCTTTGCCAAGCAGTGTGTAGCTGATGGTGGGGCGGCTGTTGCTGCTGGTCACAGTGAGCATGCCGCACGCCAGTGGCTCGTTCTGGTTGCCGAGTCCGGCATAGCCCGTAGCCCGCCACACAGTGCCGTTGCTGAAGGCATCGGTCACCCAGCCGGCAGCCGTTGCTGGCTTCGGGCACAAGGCCGCAATGCCTAAGAGAAACACTAACCGTGCATGAGTAAAATTTCTTTTCATCGTTCTTAACTTTTTAATAATAACAATATCGTTTCATATATTAATGTGGCACGAAAATCGTAAATTGCCACTTGCGTCATCCCGACGTCACTCAGCGTGGGGTCGTTGCCTGACCCTACTACTGAATGTGGCACGAATTTAAGGATTATAAACATATGATGCAAACGAATGTGATTAAAAATCCGTGAAATCGCTATTTTTAGGTACGAAAAGCTTAGTTTCTTTAACTTTTATACCTGATTGACGCTATGGCGCGCCTTTCCCGTTCGTGCTTCTGGTGACGGGTGTAATGGGCTTGCGGATTTATGCGCGCTGGGCGGCGTTGAGGCTATTTTACACGTTCTGTAGTTCTGAAATTCGACTAAAGGCATTATATTTGCACTCCCGAAAAGGGATTCTTTTCAAAAACGCTACACATTCACACAATCAGCCAATCATGATAATATACAATACCACATTCAGTGTCGACCCGAGTGCCGTAAAGGAGTTTGTAGAATGGATTAAGGAGGCTTATCTGCCCATGGCTCTCAGTGATGGCCTGCTTAGCAACCCGCAGCTGATGCGCATAATGGCGCAGCAGGAGGGTGGGGTGGCTTATGCCTTGCAGCTGCAGGCCGATTCGCTTGGCACTTTGCAGCGCTGGTATCAGGGCACGGGCAAGGAACTTACAGGGCAGATGACGTCGCGGTTCGGCCAGCGGATAGTGGGATTCTCTACCATGATGGAAAAAATAGAAATCAACCAATGACGCCCGTTTCACACAACGCTCCGGCCGAAGATGCCGCACCGCTGTCGCTGCGCGAGTGGGATCACATCATTATCGGCATCGACCCAGGCACCAATGTCATGGGTTACGGCTTGCTCGGCGTAAAGAAAGGCAAGCCGCACCTGATTGCCATGGGTGTGCTCAAGCTTAGCCGTTACGACGACCACTATATGCGCCTGCACCGCATCTTTGAGCGTGTCACAGGGCTCATAAAGCAATATCTGCCCGACGAGATGAGCATCGAGGCTCCCTTTTTTGGCAAAAATGTGCAGTCTATGCTCAAGCTTGGCCGCGCGCAAGGGGTGGCTATGGCTGCTGCCTTGAATTTCGAGGTGCCTATAACCGAATATGAGCCGCGTAAAATCAAGCAGGCCATCACCGGCAACGGTGCGGCAAGCAAGGAGCAGGTGGCTACGATGCTGCAGCGCGAACTTGGTTTCAGTCGCGATGAGTTGCCCGATTTCCTTGATGCTACCGATGCACTTGCCGCTGCGCTGTGTCACTATTATGAGAGCCGCAAGCCTGCCGTGGCCCGTGGCAACCAGTCGTGGAAGGCTTTCATCGCCCAGCACCCCGACCGTGTGAAGTAGCCTTATCTGGCAGTCCCCGTCACCACCATAAACAGTATTGCGCGAGCCCAAGAGGCAAAAAAACATGTGTCAAAATGGTTAAAATGACACATATTTTTGTTAAAAATGCTGTTTATTACTATCTTTGCACCGTAAAACGAATTTTGACAGTCAAGCATTTTTATGGCTAATATGTTGGAAGCGTCTGTTTGGACTACATATAATCGGTTGGCATACAATTATTTTAATTATGCCAGCTTCTATTTGTACCCCAGACCGCGCCACCATCATAACCGAAAGAATCGCTCGGCATGCGCCATCACCAGCCGCTCCTTTTCTTACTGACCCCGTCGGTAAGCGAAAGGGGCGGTTGGCGCTTTATGTGTAAAGGTGTTATATGCTTGTAATAAAGGATCGCTAATTTTGCAGTGCACTTTTACTTGTGCCCACACTTAAATGTGGAATAAAAATAGAAACGACATATATTTTATCTTACTAATCAATTTTTTTATTAGTTCTTATGTTAAAGAGAATCAAATTTTTTGCGTTTGTCGCACTGCTGCTCACAGCAATGGGGCTCAACGCTCAGGTGACTACATCGTCGATGAACGGTGTGATTACCGATGGTAACAACGAGGCTCTGATTGGCGCCACGGTGCAAGCTGTGCACGTGCCGTCGGGTACTAAGTACAATGCCGTGAGCAACCTTGATGGTCACTTCACCATCCAGGGTATGCGCACCGGCGGTCCTTACCGCGTCAACATCTCCTATGTGGGCTATGCTCCACAGCAGTATGATGGCATTACTCTGCAACTGGGTAACACCTACACGCTCAATGTCAAGCTCGACGCTGGCAGCCAGGTGCTCAACGAAATCGTGGTTACCGGTAAGGGACGCGCTCCGCAAGCCGGCGCTGCACACAACTTCTCGGTTGCAAGCATTGAGGGTGCTCCCTCAATCGACCGCAACATCTACGACGTTGTGAAAAACATGCCTCTTGCCAACCAGTCGAAAATCGGCGGTATCTCTTTCGCCGGTAGCAACAACCGCTACAACAGCTTCCAGGTCGATGGTACTGTGACCAACGACGTGTTCGGCCTTTCTTCGTCGGGCACCAACGGCGGCCAGGCTAGTGCCAACCCGATTTCAATGGACGCCATCCAGGAAATCCAGGTGGTTGTCGCTCCGTTCGACGTTCGCCAAAGCGGCTTCACCGGCGGTGGTATCAACGCCATCACCAAGCAGGGTACCAATGACTTCCATGCCACTCTCTTCGGTTACTACAACAACCAGAGCTTCTATGGAAAGTATGATGCCTCTAACGACTACGTGAAAAGTCCTCTCACCAAGCAGCACTACTACACTGTGGGCGGTAACATCAGCGGCCCGATTGTGAAAGACAAGCTCTTCTTCTTCGTCAACGTTGAGAACCACAACGAGAGCTATCCCTCGAGCTACTATGCCGGCGTTAACGGCACTTACCTCGGCACTGCCACTGCTCAGAAAATCGCTGACCAGTACAAGGCCCTCACTGGCATCGAGGAGTCGTTTGGCCGCCGCGATGTGAAGCGCAACTCTTTCGACATCCTCGCTCGTGTTGACTGGAACATCAACCAAAACCACAAGTTGGCTCTCCGCTACCAGCACCTCGATGCTTACGACGACAAGTATGGCGTGGGCTACACCACCTACTACTTCAACAACTCTACCTACCGTTTCAACAACCTCACAAACTCGTTTGTGGCTGAGTTGAACTCTAACTTCGGTAGCTCGCTCTACAACGAGCTGCGCGCATCTTACACCCGCGTGCGTGACTGCCGCGACGTGCCTTACCAGGGCCCCACATTCTACATCCGCAACGTGGCCTCTGAAGACGGCAGCCGCTCTAACATCAACGTCAACATCGGTACTGAGTACAGCTCAGGTGCCAACTCTCTCGACCAGGATATCTACCTCATTGAGGACAACCTTTCGTGGTACAATGGTGCTCACACTATCACCTTCGGTACTCACAACGAGTTCTTCTTCCTGAAGAACCTCTTCATGCAGTATAACAACGGTGAGTGGATGTACAACTCACTCGATGCATTCTTCAACAATCAGCCCAGCGCATTCTACTTCCGCTGCGCCGATCCCACCCTCAGCGGTGGCAACCTCCGCTATGCTCCCGAGACTCAGGCTGCTCAGCTCGGTTTCTATGTGCAAGACAAGTATGACTACAGCCGCAATCTGCAACTCACTTACGGCCTTCGCGTGGATGTGCCGTTCTTGATGAACAAGCCTACTGCCAACCCCGACTTCAACACCTATGCCGACAAGAACGGTCTGGGCGTTCACGTGGGTGAGACTCCGAGTGCCAAAGTGATGCTCTCGCCTCGCTTCGGTTTCCGCATCTATGCCAACGACAGCCACAACACTCTCTTCCGTGGCGGTCTTGGCCTCTTCACTGGCCGCGTGCCTTTCGTGTGGATCTCCAACATGTATAACAACACCGGTATGGAAACCAAGGGCACCACAATCAACACTGCTGCCGACATCCCTGCCGTTACCAACAATCCGCAAGACCTCGTGTCGAAGCTCACTACCGGCAAGGCTACTCCGCTCGATATCGCCACTGTCGACAAGAAGTTCAAATATCCTCAGGTGCTTCGCGCCAACCTCGCTCTTGAGCAGCGTCTGCCTTACGACTGGAAGTTCACTCTCGAGGCTCTTTATAGCAAGACGCTCAACAACGTTTGGTTCAGCAACCTTGCCCTCACACAGAGCAACAACATCTATGCCGTGCCCGGTGCCACTTCAAGCGCAGCTCCCTACTACTCAGTTGACAATAGCTACAACTCAATCATCAATCTTGAGAACACCAACCGCGGCTTCACTTACTCGATCTCGGGTACTATCGAGCGCAACTTCGATTTCGGTCTCGACTTCCTCGCCAGCTACACCTTTGGCCACTCTAAGTCGGTTACCGATGGTACTTCTTCTGTAGCATACTCTAACTGGAAATACAACTACGCAGTTGATTCTAACGACCCCACACTCAGCTACTCGTCGTTCGACCAGCCTCACCGTGTGCTCGTCACTCTGGGTTACACCACTCCTAAGTATGCCAACGGCTTCCTGCAGACCAACATCGCCGTTACTTACAACGGCTACACTGGCCAGCGCTACAGCCTCACCATGAGCGAGAACACCGACTTCAACGGCGACGGCTACCGTGGCAACTCACTGCTCTACATCCCCACCAAGGAAGAACTCGGCAACATGATCTTCACCGATGTTACCGCTAAGAAGGACGGTGCTACCGTAGTAACCAAGACTGCACAGCAGCAGCGCGACCTCTTTGAGCAATTCATCGAGGGCGACAGCTATGCCAAGAACCACCGTGGCCAGTATGCCGACCGCAACAGCAACATGGCTCCTTGGGAGAACCGCATCGACGTTCACTTCGCTCAGACTTTCTTCGTGCTGAAGAACCGCGGCAGCAAAATCGTGTTTACCGCCGACATCCTCAACTTCGCCAACTTGCTCAACAAGAAGTGGGGTGCTAACTATGGCAACACTTACAACGTGACTCCGCTCACCGTTGTTGGCACTCAGAAGCAGGCCGACGGCACTCTCGCTGCCAAGTATCAGTGGAACGGTTACACCGAGCCCACCAAGGCCAACATCGCAAGCCGCTGGCATGCTCAAATTGGTCTGAAGTTCGTGTTCTAATCAACGCGCGACCTTACTCTGACAACATCTTGTAGGATATTCCGCAAGAAAACTATAATTGCGGTGTGGACCACAACCAAAACGGTCCACACCGTTTTTTTGTTTTTGCAACTTTACCCAAAACGCTTGCCCGTGTGCCAAGTGTGGCTTAACTTTGCAATTAGCCGCACCATGCGCGGCTCAATCAAGATCAACGCCAAACAATAACAAGCTTTTAACGCACAATCATGACACGACGATTAACACTGATGGTTATGGCAGTTCTGGCCGCCTTGACCATGACTGCAGCCACAGAATCTAACTACACTGTGGTGGTCTCGCTCGATGGCTTCAGGTGGGACTATGCTGAGGTTTACGACACACCTTTCTTCGACCAATTAGCCCAACAGGGTGTCAAGGCGGTGATGATGCCGTCGTTCCCGAGCAAGACGTTCCCCAATCACTACACCCTTGCCACCGGCCTCTATCCCGACCATCACGGCATTGTGGCCAACTCTTTCCTCGACCGCACCACGGGTGAGGTCTATTCGCTGGGCGACAATAAGTCGCGTTCCAATCCCAAGTATTATGGCGGCGAGCCCATTTGGCTCACGGCTAAGCGGCAGGGCGTGACCACTGCCACAGTCTACTGGGTGGGCAGTGATGTGGCCATCAATGGTGACCACGCCAACTACTGGCATGACTATCTGAAGAAGCCGCTGCTCACTTTCAGTGAACGCAAGGACGAGGTGGTTCGCCTTCTGAGTTTGCCTGCCGATAAGCGCCCACACCTAGTGATGTGCTATTTTGAGGAGCCCGACCACAGCGGACACTCGTTTGGCCCGCAGAGCAAGCCCACACGCAAGTCGGTAGAAAGTCTCGACTCGCTCCTGCAAGTTATGTGGACGGCAATCCGGCAGCTCCCCATAGGCGACAAGGTGAACCTTATTATCACCGGCGACCACGGCATGACGTGGACCGACGGCTCGCGCACGGTGCCCGTGATGAAGCATCTGAAGCAAGAGTGGATTAGCCGTGTGGAGGGTAACCTCCCGGGCTTGATTTATGTGAGCAAGCCCGAATATGCCGATTCTGTGGTGGCAGCCTTGCAGGGCGTCGACCACATAAGGGCGTGGAAGCGTGCCGACGTGCCGGCCTATCTCCACTATGGCTCAAATGCCCGCATTGGCGACGTGGTGGTGCTGCCCGATGTGGGCTGGCTCTATACCGATTTCCCCGTCAGAGCGGGTGGCTCACATGGCTACGACAACACCGCAAGCGACATGCTGGTGGGTTTCAGAGCCATTGGTCCCGACTTTAAGGCTGGCTACTCTAAGCCCGACAAGTTCCGCAATGTCGACGTCTATCCGCTGGTTGCCCATCTGCTGGGTGTGATTCCGGCTCCTTGCGACGGCAATATCAACGAAGTGCACGACATGCTGCGCTGATTCCGCTCGGTGCGCACTTGTGCCTAAGCTCCGGATGGCTTCCTTGCTGTGTGGTCTTTTTCACGGCTCACGGTGTGGCGGCCATCCGGTGTTGTTTTTACTGTGTGGCAATGAGCGTCTTCGGCGAAATTTTCTTAATTTTGCAAGAAATGGTAAACATAAACTACATTCACTTCACAGGCTAATGAAATCATTATTGTCATCCATTAAATCGGCACTCGTTGTGCTCGGCCTCGTTTTGGCAGTGTCGTCGTGCAGTACCGATAAGACTCCCCAAGAGCTGTTCGACGAAAGCGCAAATGGGGTAGTGGTAATCCTCAACCGGTTCTATTACCAAATGAATCTGGGTACTGGCAAGACGCTTTATTTCACCGGGCTCGACGACGATGGCACCATAAGCGGCCTAACAGCCGACCTCGACGAAGTGAAACGCAACTTGCAGGAAAGTTACGGCACCGGTTTTTTCGTGAGCGAGAAAGGGGTGATTCTCACCAATCGCCACGTGGTCCAGCCCGTAATCGACAAGGAGCAGGTGAAACGAGCCTGGAAATCGATATTGCAGTCTTATCAAAGCTATCTGGTCAATTATGCCCAGGTGCTTTCCAGCCAGTATAGCGAACTTGAAAATCAAGAAGGCGATTGCTACGTCTACGACTCCTATTCCGGGCAGTACAGCGTCGACCAAAACAGGCTCGATGAAATCGAGTCGCAGCTCAGCTCTCTTAGGTCGCAGTATAGCGAGGCTCAAGAAATCTATAACAACCTCTCGCAGCTAAGTGCAGCCGATGTGAGCATCAACTCGGTGTGTCAGCTCGGCATTGCCTACAATGGCACTTGTATCAACTCGTCCGACGAGTTTATCAACAACAACCCATGCACCACGGTGCGCGTATCGGGCGACGAAGACGTCGACCTGGCGCTCATTCAGCTCAATTCCCACACCACGCCGGCCGGCACCCACCTCTTTGCCACGGCGGCGCATCGCCACGATTTTGGCGTCATGGAGTCGCTGTTCAAAAAAGGCGAAGACGCCACACTCACACTTGCCCAGCCACTTTACATGATAGGCTATAATGCAGGTCCCGTGCTGGCCAACACCAAGAGCGGCATCAGGGTGCAACTCACTTCGGGCAAAATCACCCAGATGCCCGACAGCGACCGCTTGCTCTACGACATACCCACTCTGCCAGGGTCAAGCGGCAGTCCAGTGATTGACGCCCAAGGCAACCTTGTGGCTGTGAACTATGCCAAACTTGGCAACTCTAATTTCAACTTCGGCATTCCGGTCAACAAAATAGAAAAATTCCTCTATAACAAACAGCAATAAGCAGAAAAAAGCAAAAAACGCTTGCTTATTAAGTTAAAAGCGGTAATTTTGCCTTGCCAAGAGAGGCCGCACTCCCTCCCTCTGCTTTTAATCGGGGGAGGGTATTTTATGCCATGAAGTGCGATAGCTAATTGTTTTTTTTAATGAAAAAATGAGTATTATCTGCCATTTGGCAGAATAATATACCGGTCCAAGTGAAGTTTTTTTACTGAGAGGGAAAACCTTGTGAATAGGTTACAGCACTAACTGCGGTGATTACTAAACGAAACGGCCATGTCCATTCCTCGGCCATCGGGGGAGAAGGGGTCGCTTTTTTTGTATAAGTCCGAAGACCTGCTTGGATTTATGTTTAACCGCCGTGTTTAGTGATGCGGCATAAAATTATTTTTTCAATCATGAAGAAACTTATGTTTCTCACTGCCTCGTTGCTGTGCGGCGTGGCAGGGGCGTTTGCCCAAAATGCAACGGCCGAACGCAATGCCGTGTGCATCGATCTGAAGTCGGGTCAGGCTAAGTATGTAGCATTTGTCGATGAGCCTGAAATGTATGTATCTCCAACCGACGCTGCCACTTTCATAGTGGCCTCTAAAACGGGTGAGATTTCATTGGAACTTACCCAAGTCGACAAAATCACGGCTGTTTACCATGACTTTAACGCAACGGGCGTTGACCAAATCGCCAAAGAAGTGAATCGCGAGGTTGAGTCGGTTTACGACCTCTCGGGCCGTAAGGTCACCACAATTATCCCCGGCCAGGTCTATATCCTTAAATACACCGACGGCTCGGCCGAAAAGACAATTAAAAACAACTAACCAGTCCTTAAACAACAAAAATGAAAAAAACATTATTCTCACTTGCTGCAGTGGCTTTGGCTGCTGCCGCTTCGGCACAGACTGCATTCACGCTCACATACGACAACGGCAAGACCTACTCATTTCCCATCGACGCCAAGATTACTCTCACCAACAACGAGGTGTGGACTCCCGACACCGTGGTGAAAACCGTGCATGTGCGCGACACTGTGTATCTCGACAACAGCCAAATCAGCGTTGATGCCTTCAAGCAGGCTGCCGCCTATGCCAATTCAAAGCTCGGTACCAGAACGTCGATCTACACCTTTGATTCCGACAAAGAATTCTCGCTCTATGCAAGCTACTATGAAGCTGCTGCCAGAAAGGATACCACTGGTTGGACTGCCGACGACAAGGCTGCTTGGGAAACTGCGCTGACGCAGCTGCAAAGGGTGAATGCCGCTTGGACATACTACTGCCAAGGACTCGTTAATCCTTTGACCACCGGCAAATACATCTTTTTGGGGCAGGGTGGTGCATACTACACCACGTTCAACTTCTATTTGAACTACACTCAAGGCTCTTGCTACAACAAATACATTCAGGCCAATGGTAGCGGCTATGTAGCCTATGCCAAGCATGGTGTTTCCATTACCGATACCACTGTGCTCGCCAAGCCATTCTCAAAAATAGGCGCGGCAGCTTGTTTCGGTGGAGCCACTTCTATTGATGTGTATGTGCTTTACAGCCCGGTTAGCGGCAAATACACTCCCGTCTACACCGCCACGGTCAACGGCATGCTCATTGAGCAGTGGAAGGGCACTACCAGCAACAGCTATGACACCCTCGACGATGCAATTCAGCATCTGGGCCCCAACAGCGGCAACATGGCCGACCGCTACTGGGTGGCTGCCGACATCGACACCGATGGTGCCCGCACCGTGGTTGCCAACAGCGTGACCGCCATCCCCGACCTCTCGGCTTACACCAATATTAAGCAAATTTTCTCGAGCGAGGATGCAAGTGGGGCCAAACTCTCTCTCCCCGGTGTGACAATCAACACCGAGACTTCTCCCGTGACTTTCACCAAAAACGGTGAGGCATGCGACTTCTCGGGTGTGGTGATGTTCACTGCCACCGACAAATCAGGCTCGGCCAACGTTTACTTTTTGGCCCTGTCGATGGGCAAATACACTATGTATAGCTGGCCGCTGGCAGAGTAACACATGATAAACTGAGCTGGAGTGTGGCACGTCCACACAGGGCCGCTTCGCTCCGGCATTTAAAATTCACTTAGTCAATGAAAAAGATATCATTATTTATATTGTGCTTGACTGCTCTGACGGTAAATGCGCAAGATGTGGTTAATGCCGCCTATCCGGGCCATTCCTACAACTTCCCGCTGTTGAGCAAGGTCAAGGCCGACGAGGCACGTAAGTTTATCGTAACCGATGGCAATTTAACGTATGAAATGCCCATAACTTCCACTTTCTCTTTTCAGAATGGGGCAGTTAACACCCCCATTTGCGTCAAGAACAACATTTGGAAGCCCGGCGTCTGCTCTCTTCAATCGGGTTCTGCCGGAATATTCTCTTGCGCCGGCGAAAAATTCTACTGGCGTGGCGATTCAATAGCCTTTGGCGACTATAGCTTGAAGGGCATAGTGGTCGACACGGTGAAAAACGTAAAGATGAGCGACCATGCCTATCGCGCTTACAGCGACACCGTCGATGTGGTGTTCTTCAAGGTGCAGAGTGGCGAAACCGGCTATTACTCTCTGCCGTCTAACGATTTCACCCCTTACCAAGGCACCGTGCAAGTGGGCAAATATGCAGCACTGATTCTCAACTATGTGAAGGGCGACAATGGCGAGCCTAACAACAGAATAGTGGGCGTGGCCAAGTGGTCGACACACCTCAACAGTGTTCCGGGTGTGAGTGGAAAGGTTTACGATGCGCAAGGCAGCGTGATGTATTTCGACGACTTGGAAACGGCCAAAGATGTGGTGCTGAATATGGATAACCTTAATGCCTCCATCTCCGACAGCGTGGTCAGCTATGGCCTTGCCGCTCCCACATGGAACTATCTCTCGACCGGATCTGCGCTCAAGATGTCGGATTATGCGCAAGGCAACATCCAAAACGACAGCAGCGTTTACGTGAGGCGTATTGGGGTCTTTAAGCCGTCGCAAGAAGAACTCGACAACGGCTGGAGCTGGCGCTTTGAAACGCCTGACTCTACCAATGCCATCTGTGACTACTATTATAAGGCTACCGACTCTACTGCCACTATCCAGTATCCTGAGTTAAAGTCGGCTAGCCAAAGCAAGCCCAACCAGTACGACATATCGGAGTGTAACACTTGGCGTGGAGCCACTTGCTTGTATTTGGTGTCGGAAGACTACACTACTACTTTCACGAAATACAGGAAATATGATGGCTATCTGCATGTGATTATGTCTGATGGCTCGGAATACAGGCAACACTTGAGCATCGACAAGTCAGGTGTGATCACGGCTTCTGGCGAATGGGAGAAGACCAAGGATGCCACGCTCAACTTCACCCAGGCCAACAGTTACGCCGACAATGGAAAGCTGCAGTATTTCAATCTGCGTTTCCTCTCTGGCAATCTGGGATCGTCTGTCGCCGCCGACAAGCGGATTGTGGATTTCGCCACCGCGCGTAAATCAGAACACAGCCTCACCGGCAAGAGCATTGCCTACTTACCTTTGGTCGACACCTATATCCCATATTCATATTCTAACGTAAAACCTGACTCTAAGCTCTTTTATTGCGTATATTCAATCCTGCCCAAGGAAGAAAATATCCTCGGTGCCGACATTAAGACTAACGGGGTGGTTTGCCGCTCAAACAATGCCGGCAACAGTGTGACTTATGAGAAAGCCTATAAGTTCTGGCTGTTTAAGTCGGCCGAGGGCAACATCATTTGCTACGAGACCAACGAATGTGGATACATCTCTTGCATAGAGTGGTTTGAATAAAGCCCTGCATGCCCTAGCCCCATCAGCCAGGGGCGCATGCCAATAATAAAGAAGGATAGCCCCAATCGGGACTATCCTTTTTCTTATATCTCTTAGTTCAGTAAAAAAGCCGTGGCTACTTGCCGCGCCTTTTCTGCAAGTGTCGTTAGAGCAGAGTAACCTCTACTTCTTTTTCTGCTTGATCAGATTCTACGCTGATTTTACCCTCGCGGGCCAGCCAGCCAATGGCGGCAAAAATTTCTTTCTCTTTCAGCTTTGTGGCTTTGCGTAGCCCCTTGACGCTGAGTGTGCCTTTGGCATCGTTGAGCGCGTTCCACACGGCGCCGGCCCAAAGTCCAATTGTTTCTACGTTCATAAATCAAAAAAATTAATAAATCACTTAAAATCATGGCAAAGGTATTCATTAATTGATGAACAACAAAACAATGCCGGCATTTTTAGCCGTTTTGTTATCAAAAAAGCTGTTTTTGCAGCTACAATGATGGTTTGAAATGGCTAATGGTGTGTTTTTGTCAGCATCGATGGGCGTAAAAAAGTCACGGGCCGGGCGACTTGTGCTGTCGGCCTGGCCCGTGATATGCTGTTGCATTGTGTGCTAGTAGAGTTCTATCAGTTCCTCTTTTGCGGGGGTGATGCATTCCAAGTGGTCGTTGCGCACAATGTAGGTGTTCTCAATTCCCACGGCTCCCACGCCCGGAATCACAAATTTGGGCTCTATTGCCACCACGTGGCCCTCGGCAAGCACGTCGCGGCTGCGGGGAGCCAGCACCGGAGCCTCGTTGATTTCAATGCCTAGGCCGTGGCCCACAAATCCGGCTTTTTGGTGATGCCCCATGAAGTAGTCGGCAAGTCCGGCCTCTTCGGCCATTGCCGCGGCCGTGTTATATAGCTCTTTTGCCTCGGTCCCGGCATGGCAATCGGTTGCGAGTTTGTGATTGATGGCAACCGACACCTCATGAGCCCGTGCGGCAGTCTCGTTGAGCTTGCCCACATAGAAGCAGCGTGTCATGTCGGTCATGTAGCCGTTGAAGTTGCCGCAGGCATCCACCATTACGGTCATTCCGGGCGCTATGATGGTGCCGTTGGCGCCCACTGGCAGCGACGGGTCGAGTCCGGCTCCGCCCATTGCAAAGTCGTAGGGGGTGGCGTTGTCGGCATTTGCTCCGCAAAGCACGTTGGCCATAAACAGCTCCATCGATTGCCCGTGAACCCTGAACAGGCCCAGGCATCCCTCGCTTCTAAGCAGGTGCTCAATCTCAATTTGCAGCTCGATGTCGCTCATGCCCTCACGATACACTTTGGGAATCCGTTTATAAGCTTCCACATGATGTATGCCGTCGGCCTTGAGCAGTCCCTGCTCGAATGGGGTCTTGATGGCGCGTATGCTGCGCATGATTTGCGACCCGTCTACAATTTCGCTGCCTGCAAAAGCCTTGCACAGGCGGTTGTAGTCGGCCACCGTCTGTGAGTCGTAGAGCAAAGCCAGCTTGGCTGGGTTGGCAGCCAGGGTCTCGGCTATTTGCTCTGGCTTGCGTATGTAGGTCACCAAGTCTCCTTCCAGCTCCACTGGGCGTCGCACATAGAATTGTGCGTGGCCGCTTGCTTCCACGTAGGTATAGCCGGCAAACACGCGTCCCGATGTGTAATAGAGATTGGCGTTGTCGGCGATGATGATGGCATCGATTCCTGCCGTCGACAATGCTTTCGATATGCGGCTCAGACGCAATTTGATCTCTTCTTCCCAACCGCAGGGAATAAACGAATTTCTCTGTCTCATAGAGTGCTTTGTCTTTTTTTTATGCCTTAAGTTTTAAAAAATAGTCAACCGCCTGTTGTAGTGAGGCAAATACCACTTCGGCATTACAGCATGTGCCGAATCCGTAGGATGCGAAACCAAATGCGGCTCCTGCCATGTGGGCTTGGTCGCAGTCGGCTTGGGTGTCGCCCACATACACGGCATGCCTCAAGTTGTACCGCTCTATGAGCAGCCCTATGTTCTCGCTCTTGGGCACGGGATTCTCGCCATAGGAGATGGTTGCCTCAAAGAGTGGGGTGGTGGCTGTAAACCGGCAGAAGTTGTGCAGCCCGTCGCGGCTGCAGTTGCTCACCATAAACAGCCTGTAGTGCTCGCTCAGCTTTTTCAAGCCTTCGGCCATGCCGTCGTAGGGCTTTCCTCCCAGTTTTGGCATCATCTCGGTCTCTGTCTCGGCTAGGTCGGCCACGAAAGCCTTGCGGTCGATACCTGCCTCGGTGCTTAGTATGTGGTCGAGTATGTCGGCAAGCGACATTCCCATATATGGGATTAGGTCGTTGCGCTCTATCCGTGTCGGTGATCCGAAATGGGCAAGTGTGGCATTCCACACGGCAGCATAGCTGTCGGTGGCATCCCACAAGGTGCCGTCCATGTCAAATATGATTGAGTCGGTTTGTTTTAAGTCTAAATCCATTTTTTTCGCTCTGTCATGCGTGTCGCCTTCGTGTCAGTTGCCGGTTGAGGGCGATACTGTTACGCCCACGTCGGCCACGTTGTGAACCACTTCGTGGCCACCCATGGCTTGCCACACCACAATGCTTTTCAGCTGGTCGGGGCTCATGCCTGTGGCGATTACACTGCTGCACTGATACAGGGCACCGAAGCCCGATCCAAGCCAGTTGCCGTAGTCGTCGGCCACCTTGAAGTCAACTGTTTTGCGGGCCACTTTGCCGTCATTGCCAATGATGTCGACCACAAGGTTCAGGTTGCTGAACTCGTAGTTGTTGGTGTGGCGTATGGCCAGGCTCACGTCGTAGTGTTTTGCCGAGTCGGCAAACACGGGCGTGAACTCAAGCACCAGTGTCTTGTTCCACCCCTCGGCGGGAATGGTCTTGAATGTGCTGTACGACGAATGCTTGGGTGCGCAGGCACCTAAGCATATCATCAATATCAGCATGGCGGGCAGCAGTCGCAATGAGGCTTTCAGCCCGGTGCTACTGTTGTGGCTTGTTTTCGCCTTTGCTGGCGTTGGCTTGCGGTTGCCTGTCGGCGACGTTATTGCGCGATTCATTGCGGGCTTTGCCGTTGCTGTTCTGCTGATTGTTGTCATTCCGTTGAGGTTTCCTGTTGCCGCGTTGCCGTGGCTTGCGTTGGTTGCGCTGTTCGCCCGACTGCTGTCCGCTGGCTTGTTGCTTGCCACCGTCTTGCCGTTGGGCTTCGCCGTTGCCCTTCTTGGGGGCTTGGCGGTTTCCTCCTTGCTTGGGTTGTTGCGGCTCACCGGCGTTTTCAGCCTTGGGCTTTCCTCCTTGCTTGGGTCGGTCTTGGCGTTGCGGACCGCCGCCGTTGTTGCCGTTGCGGCCTTTTTTCTTTTTCTTCTTGTCGAATCGGCTGATGCTGTCTTGGCCAATGATGTCGCCAAAGGCCTTGCGCTCGGCCGCTTGCTCCTCGCCCACGGGTTGAAGCTTATCGGGCTTCACGCCGTTTTTGTTCAGTGCCAGCACTTCAAACACCCTCGCGGCCTTGATGGTTACAAGGTTTGCCGGAATCTGCTTGTCGGTCGAGTAGGTGATTTCCTTTTTGAATATGTCGGTCTTGAAGTGGTAATATGTGTTGTCCTTGGTCTCAAGGGGCACATCGCGCGGTGGCAGTTTCTTGGTGGCTTCCACATAACCATCGACTTCGAAATTGATGCAGCACTTCAGTTTTGCGCATTGGCCGGCAAGCTTTTGCGGATTGAGCGAAATGTCTTGGAAACGTGCCGCGCTTGTGGCCACCGACACAAAGTTTGTCATCCAGCTGGCGCAGCACAGTGGGCGTCCGCAGGGTCCAATGCCGCCAATGCGGCCGGCTTCCTGTCGGGCTCCAATCTGCTTCATTTCCACCCTTATCTTAAACACGTCGGCAAGCACCTTTATCAGCTGGCGGAAGTCCACACGCTCGTCGGCTATGTAATAGAAAATCGCCTTGTTGCCGTCGCCCTGATACTCCACATCGCCGATTTTCATCTTCAGGTGAAGGTCGGCAGCTATCTTGCGTGAGCGTATCATGGTGTCCACTTCTTTGGCTTTGGCCTCTTCGTAGCGTTCCAGGTCAGATGCTTTGGCCTTGCGGAACACTCGCAGTATCTCGAAGTCGGGACGCAGGTTGGCGCGGCGCATCTGCAGCTTCACGAGTCGGCCCATCATCGACACGCGGCCTATGTCGTGGCCGGGATTGGCCTCCACAGCCACCATGTCGCCCACTTGCAGCGGCAGGTGGGCACTGTTGCGGTAGAAGCCTTTGCGGGTGTTCTTGAAGTGCACTTCCACCACGTCGAAGTCGTTGCCGCCGCCAGGCACATCGCTCAGCCAGTCGTAGGCATTGAGCTTGCAGCGCGAGTCGTTGGCGTGGCATCCGCTTCCGCAGCATTGCGTCTGGCAATCCACGCATCCGGCTTGTGTGCCGGCGTCGATTCGCATTGCTCTTTTGCTATTGCCTTTCTCTTGTTCGTTGTTCATCGTTCTCGTGCCGGTTAAGTTACTTTGCGAAGCTTACGGCACGGGTCTCGCGAATCACTGTGATGCGCACCTGTCCCGGATAAGTCAACTCGTCCTGAATCTTCTGTGCTATTTCGTTCGACAGCTTTTCTGTCTCGGCATCGCTAATCTTGTCGGCACCCACTATCACGCGCAGCTCGCGTCCGGCCTGAATTGCATAGGTCTTCACCACGCCCGGATACGACAGAGCCAAGTGCTCAAGGTCGTTGAGACGCTTGATGTAGGCCTCTACCACTTCGCGGCGTGCTCCTGGGCGTGCTCCCGATATGGCGTCGCACACTTGCACAATGGGGGCATACATGCTTGTGGCCTCTTCCTCGTCGTGGTGTGCGCCTATGGCGTTGCAAATGTCGCTTTTCTCTTTGTATTTCTCTGCGAGCTTCATGCCCAGCAGTGCGTGTGGCAATTCGGGCTCGTCGTCGGGCACTTTGCCTATATCATGCAGCAGTCCTGCGCGGCGTGCTTTCTTGGGATTGAGGCCAAGCTCGCTTGCCATCACTGCACACAGGTTGGCAGTCTCGCGTGAGTGCTGCAGCAGGTTCTGGCCGTAGCTTGAGCGGTATTTCATCTTGCCAATAAGGCGTATCAGCTCGGGGTGCAGGCCGTGTATGCCCATGTCGATTGCGGTGCGCTTGCCGGTCTCAATCACCTCGTCTTCCACTTGCTTCTTCACTTTGGCCACCACTTCCTCGATGCGTGCGGGGTGGATGCGTCCGTCGGCCACAAGCTGGTGCAGTGCCAGGCGGGCAATCTCGCGGCGCACAGGGTCGAATCCCGAGAGGACGATGGCTTCGGGAGTGTCGTCGACAATGATCTCTACTCCGGTGGCTGCCTCAAGGGCACGGATGTTGCGGCCCTCGCGGCCTATGATGCGTCCTTTAATCTCGTCGTTGTCGATGTGGAACACTGTCACGGCATTCTCAATGGCGGTCTCGGTGGCCACTCGCTGTATTGTTGCCACCACTATGCGCTTGGCCTCCTTGTTGGCGGTCAGCTTGGCATCGTCCATTATGTCGTTGATATATGATTGTGCGGCAGTCTTGGCTTCGTCTTTCAGCGACTCCACCAGCTTCTCCTTGGCTTCCTCGGCCGAGAGTCCGCTCACGTGCTCCAGTGTCTCGCGCACGCTTTGCTCCATCTTGTCAACCTCCTTGCGGCGGTTTTCAATCACGCTGGCTTGGTTGTCGAGATTCACTTTCAGCGTCTCGTTCTCACTGCGCTTGCGCTGCAGTTCTTGCTGCTGCTGGTTGAGCTGCAGCTCGCGCTGGCGCAACTTTGCCTCGCTCGACTGCACTTTGGCCAGGCGTGAGTTGGCCTGCTTCTCGCTTTCACTCTTTATCGCCAGTCCGGCCTCTTTGCCTTTCAGCACTTCGTTGTTCTTCAGCACTTCGGCTTCAAGCTTTGCTTTCTCGATGATGGTATTGGCCTGTGACTTGGCATTGCGGCGTGTCACCATGAGGGTAATCATTATGCCGGCCGCCAGGCAGACAATCGCGGTTAGTGTACAGATTAATATATTCATTGTCTGTGTAAAATAATTTATAATAAATAAAAATGCACTCCGCCGAACCGGTGTGTTGGCACGTTAAGTCGGCGCATTCAAGCTCCCCCATGTCGAGGGGTGGTGCGCATGGTGCCGCTGTCGATTGCTCGTATCGACGTTCCGATTCAGGTAGTGCAGGAACCTTGTTTCTTTTTTTGTCGTTTTATTGCTGTTTCGTGCTATCGTTTTTTGCTTAATGGCTTTGTTGGCTTGCCCGTGTGTGGGCTGTGTCTTTTTCTCACATTTTCACCACCAGCTCATCAAGTTTTTTTTCAAAAGCCTTCAAGTGGTCATCGACGGTGGCGTTTTCCTCATACGTTTGCAGATATAGGCGGGCAAACTGGAATGCCACTCTGGCCATCACCTCTTGTGATGTGGCGGTGCCGTTGAATAGGTGTATCCACTGGCTCCATAAGGCATTCACCAAGCCCTCGGCTTTGCGGCATTCACCCTCATCGGCAGGGTCGATGCTCATGGGAATCCGCTTCAAGTCTGCTAAACTTACGGTTATGCTTATTTTTTTAGTGTCGTCTGTTGCCATATCTGTTGCTGCGTGCAAGTCTTCTATCCGTTGAGTTGCGAAATGCACTTGTCGATGTCCCGCACTAACTTTGAAATGATGGCTTTGCTGTCGGCGAGTCCTGCAGTGTCGGGCACTATGGTGCGCGCCATCTTCAGGTAGTCGTTATCCGACTGCAACTTGTCCACGTCGCGGCGCAACTGGTCGTTGTCGGCACGCAACTGGGCGTTTTCTGCCTCAAGGTCGGCTTTCTCGTCAAGGAGCGCATAGTATTTTTCAAGCAAAACGTCAGCTTTGCCAGAAATGCGTGCCAGTGTATCTTGTAGGGCAGTAGCCATTCCACTTCAAATTTTCACAAAAGTACTAAAAAAATATAGATTATTGAAGTAAAACTTGAAAATGTTGGCCCGTGGTTGTAAAAAATTCAACAGCTTGGTATTGCCTGCTTGCGGCAACTTATGCCGCAAGTCCGGGCTGCCGTTACCGGTCAAAACGGTTTTCGGTATTTGTCGTTGTCTTCGTCGCCCATGATGCTCAGGTAGCTTGCGTAGCGCGACTGGCTTATGCGGCTGTCTTCTACAGCCTCGCGTACAGCGCAGTGCGGCTCATGGGTGTGGGTGCAGTTGTTGTAGCGGCAATTGGCCGATGCCTTGAAAATCTCGGGGAAGTAATGTGCCACTTGGGCTCGCTCGAAGTCGATGGTTCCGAATCCCTTCACTCCCGGAGTGTCGATAAGGCATCCTCCGCCTGGCAGGTCGAGCATCTCGCTGAATGTGGTGGTGTGCATTCCGGTGTGGTGTGCCTGCGACACGTCGCCCACACGCAGCCCGGCGTCGGGTATCATGGCGTTGATTATCGATGTCTTTCCCACGCCCGAGTTGCCCGAGAGCAGTGTGGTTTTCCCGGCCAAAGCGTCTTTCAACTCGTCCATGCCTTTACCCGTCAGCGTAGATGTGAGAATCACCTTGTAGCCAATCGATTCATACAGGTAAGCAAATGCTTCGAGCAGCTCGGCGTCGTCGGCAGCCTCGAGCAAGTCCACTTTGTTGATTACGAGCACGGCTGGCACGCTGTAGGCCATGGCCGTTGCCAGAAAGCGGTCGATGAATGTGGTGTTGGTCACGGGATTGGCAAGGGTTATCACCAGGGCCGCCTGGTCAAGGTTGGCGGCAATTATCTGGAACTCCTTGCTGAGGTTGCTTGCGCGGCGTATTATGTAGTTGCGCCGGTTGCCTATGCCGGTGATAAATGCAGTGCCGTCGGGCTTGGGGTCGAGTGTCACCTCGTCGCCCACGGCCACCGGGTTGGTGCAGCGGTAGCCTTTAAGACGCAGATTACCCTTGATTTTGCAACTTATGGTGGCACCCTCGGGGGTGCGCACTTCATACCAGCTTCCGGTGTTCTTTATCACTAATCCTTTCATCTTGCTGGCAAAAGTAGCAAAAATGTGCCAATGCCCCATACCCACATTTGAAAAATGCCGATTTTTCATTGCTCGTCCGGTCCTTTGTGGTGACTCTTGATGCAATATAGGGCCGTTATTTTTTTGTGCCACACCACGATATTGATTATCTTTGCACCGTGAAAAAATGCCGTGTCGCCGCATCGTGCCGTGTGGGCCGGTGGCGTAACCGTGCTTGGTCTACAGTCACAACAGTCTAAGAAACGTTAATTTATTTGTCCTGCTATGGAGGTTATGGATACCTTTGAATATGTCCTCGAGATTGTGGCAACTCTGTTCTACGCAATCAGTGGCATACGATTGGCGGCCGTCAAGAAATTTGACTGGTTTGGAGCCTACAGTATTGGCTTTATCACTGCCATAGGCGGTGGCACCACACGCGACTTGTTCCTTGGTGTCAATCCGTTTTGGATGCTCGACCCTTGGTATTGTATTGCCACCGTGGCAGCTTTGGGCGTGGTGATTGTGTTCCGCAAATATTTGGTGAGGATTGAAGGCACGTTCTATATTTTCGATGCCTTTGGCCTTGGCCTGTTTGTCGACGTGGGCATCTACAAAACCCTGATGATGGGCTTCCCCATGTGGGTGGCAATCATCATGGGCACAGTCACTGGCGCCATGGGTGGTGTGCTTCGCGATATTTTCATCAACGAGGAGCCACTCGTGTTCCGCCGCGAGGTGTATGCAACAGTGCCTATTGTGGGCGGACTGCTATATTGGGTGATAGGCCTGATGGGCGGTTCGAGCATTGAGCAGCAGCTTGCGTGTGCGGCATTGGTGGTGATTGTCCGCTATTTGGCGGTTAAGCACAATTGGCAAGCGCCCATCATGAAGTGACGTCGCGGGTGCCGTTGAAAAAAATTACACTGATTATCTATTGTTGAGAATAAACGATGAAAATTGACAAAGGGAAAGCCCTGACAACGGGCATCCAGCTTCTTAAATACGGCGTGATAGGCGTGTTCAACACGCTGATTACGCTGGTGGTGTTTTATTTGATGAATACTTGGCTTGGCCTGCCCTACGGCATATCGAATGTGGCGGGATATGTGCTTGGTGTGATCAACAGCTTTGTGTGGAATCGCACTTGGGTGTTCAAGACCAAGGGCAACATCAAGCGAGAGGCTGTCACCTTTGTCGTGGGTTTCTTGCTGTGCCTCAGTTTGCAGCTCATAGTCAGCTGGATTCTGCTTGAGGGTGTGGGCATGAAGGACCTCTCGGTTGACTGGCTGCCTATGAAGAAGCCCGGCCAGAACATCGTAATGCTCATTGCCATGGTGGTCTACACCATTGCCAATTACATTTATAACCGCACAGTCACATTCAAGGAGAAATAGCCGTGCTGCTTGCTAGGCGGCAGTTGTGACTTCCGCCTAACGTCAAGTGCACGAAAGAGAAACGGCCCTGTCCCGTAGCGGCGCAATGCGCTGAGTGGGACGGGGCCGTTGTTGCGTTGGTGTGCTGTGGCTATTGCGGCTTTGATTCGGCTTGCTCTTGCTCACTGGCTGCGTCTTCTTTGTGCTTGCTTTCAAGCGAAAGCAGCCATTGCTTTGCGTCGAGACCGCCCGCATAGCCTGTGAGCGAACCGTCGCTGCCTATCACACGGTGGCACGGTATCACAACCGACACTGGGTTTTGCCCGATGGCGGCAGCTACCGCACGTGACTTGGCTGGCGCTCCTATGGCGGTGGCCACGGCCTTGTAGGATGCGGTGTCGCCGTAGGGTATGTTGCCAAGTGCCTTCCACACTGTTAGTTGGAATTCTGTTCCGGCTATGTGCAGGGGCAACTGAAACGAGCGTCGTTTTCCGTCAAAATATTCGTTGAGCTGCGTCTGGCATTGCCTGAGCAGTGGGGTGGGGCAGCTCTCTGCGGTCATGCCCAGCCGCTTCTCTACGGCACTAAGTGTGTCGCTGGCGTTGTAGGCTATGGCGGCAATACCGTCGCTCACGGCGGCAATTGTGAGGCGTCCGGCCGGGGTGTCGGTCTCAATGCAGCAAAGCCGTCCGTCGGTCACTGGTTTCAGGCCCAGTTCGGCGGCTTTGTTCATCATCAGCCCGTAGGCTTGTGCATAGTCGTTGCCAATCAGCCCGTCGAGAATTGCGTCTTTGATTGCGTCTTTAATCTGGCCCACCGGCATCGATGGGGCCAGCCCGAAGGTGTCCATGATTTCTTGCCCGTCGATGGGGGGCTGGAAGTTGCGCACGCGGTCTTTCTCTTCAATGTCTACCAGTTTCTGTTTCACAAGCTCAAAGTTGTCGTGGAATCGGCGCACTTTTTCCTGGTTTTTCGAAGTGATGTCGGCATTGCACAGCGTCATCAGGTCGTCGATGTCGTCGCCCGCGTCAAAGAGCAGCCGGCGCACGGCCGAGTCGGTCACCGTGTCTTCCACAAGCGCAATGGGGCGCATGTGCAGTCCCACCAGCTTTTTCACATATTTCATGTGCTCATTTAGTGGCAGGCGCATGCGGCCGAATATTTTGGGCACCATTTTTTCGCCTATGAAGTTGTGGTTGTGGAATGTCCATCCCTGCTTGTCGTCCCATGCCTTGGTCACGGGTTTGGCAATGTCGTGCATCACAGCCGCCCACCGCAGCCACTCGTTGTGGCTCACTGCGGCCACGTTGTCGAGCACCTGCATCGTGTGGGCAAAGTTGTCCTTGTGGCCTCGGCCGTGCATCGTCTCCACTCCGCGCAGGGCGGCCAGCTCGGGAAAAATCAGCTCAAGCAGTCCGCACTCGTCAAGCAGGCGGAACCCGCGCGACGGCTTGTCGGCCCGCACAATCTTCATCAGCTCTACTGCTATGCGCTCTTTGGTGATGATTTTTATGCGCTTGCAGTTGCGCTTGATTGCCTTTTGTGTGTCGGGGAAAATGTCGAAGTTGAGTTGTGTGGCAAACCGCACTGCGCGCATCATGCGCAGCGGGTCGTCGCTGAATGTGATGTCGGGGTCAAGTGGTGTGCGTATGATGCGGCGCTTCATGTCGCCAATCCCGTCAAATGGGTCGAGCAACTTGCCGTAGCTGCCGGCATTGAGCGACACGGCCATTGCATTGATGGTGAAGTCGCGGCGCTTTTGGTCGTCGTCAAGGGTGCCGTCTTCCACTATCGGGTTGCGGCTCTCGCGGTGGTAGCTCTCGCGCCTTGCGCCCACAAATTCCAGCTCGAGGCCGCGGTGCTTCACTTGGGCTGTCCCATAGGTCTTGAACACCGACAGCGAGCAATGCTTGCGGCCAAACTTTGCGGCCACGGCCTTTGCCACCTCTATGCCGCTTCCCACTGTCACAAAGTCGATGTCGGTCGATGGCCGACCTAGAATGATGTCGCGCACATAGCCGCCCACCACATAGCACTCGCGTCCCAGCTCATCGGCAGCCGAGCCCACCAAGTGAAACACGTGGCTGTCCACGTGTTTTAGTATGTTGTCGTTACTGTAGTCCATGTCTTTTCTTTCGTTCTGCAAATTTAGTGCAAGTTGAGCGCACGGGCAAATTGCGCTTGGCTCTGAGAGGTCGTCCTGCTCGCTGCATCCCGTCTGCACGTGGGGAAATGGTTGTTTAGCCTGGTTTGTTGTCCAAAATGCCAGCACAAGTGTTCAGCATGTCGACAATTGCCACCGCTGATTAAACTTTGAGCCTGCCGTGCCATCAAAGAGCCGGTTTCACCCGGGCGGATGCAATGGGTGAAGCTGCAGATTGTATTTAGTGAAACCACAACACACATTTATTTTTCTTATAAAAAAACAAGAGTTAAATTAAAATGAAAAAAATCCTATTACTGGCACTTGGTGCCATCATGAGCGCAAGTGCAGCTTTTGCTGCCAATCCCACTTTCGGCGTTAAAGCCGGTTTCGACATGACCAACTTCTGGGGCAAGGACCTGCCTCATGGAATGAAGCCGTCTTACCAGGCTGGCGTGTTTATGGAATACCGCTTTGCCGGCACCAGCTTTGCAGTTGCTCCTGAAGTGGTGTTTGCCTCACAGGGTGGCAAGTTCAGCATTGCCAAAGATTTGTTTGGCATCAATGTTGGCAACCACGACAAAAAAATGACTTATAACACAAACTATATCAACATTCCAGTGATGTTTAAGTATTATGTGTCGCCCGATTTCAGCATTGACTTCGGTCCGCAACTTGGCATTAACGTCTACAGTAAAGTGAGCGTTGAGGGCAGTGACAAGGCTGCCGATTTGAGCAATTCAACCCAAACGGTTGACTTTGGTTTAGGTCTTGGCGGTACCTACAACCTCACCTCAAACGCTTTCTTGCAGGCCCGCTACACCATGGGCATGACCGATGTGTTTAAGAACATCAACTCCAAAAACGGAAACATTCAAATCGCATTTGGATATCGCTTCTAATAGCGCCAAGCGCATAAGCGCCATGGCTTAGCCTGGCGTGCAATTCCACGTAAGTCACAGCACACGGCGTGTTGCCAATTTCGGCACCGCAATGCGCTGTGACTGTTTTTTTTCGGTAGATGCCACAGGCCGTGCTCGCTCTTGGCGCAATGCCAATATGGCCCGCATAACGGCTAAAAATGGCTGGCGGCTTCGGTTTATTCCGGCTTTTTTACTAACTTTGCGGTCAAATAGTTAAAGAAATTATTATGCTGACTGATAAAATTGAAGCCATTAAGGCGCAAATCAACGAGCTCAAGGCGCAAAACGAAGCCGAGCTCGAAGCATTGAGAATAAAATACCTGAGCAAAAAGGGCGAAATCACAGCCCTCTTTGCCGATTTCCGCACAGTGGCTCCTGAGCAGAAACGCGAGCTTGGACAAAGGCTCAATGAACTCAAGACTCTCGCCACTGATAAAATCAACTTGCTCAAAGACGAGTTCAAGGCTAAGCAAAAGGAAGCAAACAAAATCGACATAACGCGCCCGGCCACTCCACAGGAACTGGGTACGCGCCATCCAATTTCGCTTGTCCGCAAGCAGATTATCGACATTTTCTCGCACCTTGGCTTCACTCTTGCCGAAGGCCCTGAGATTGAAGATGACTGGCACGTGTTCTCGTCGCTCAACTTCGCAGCCGACCACCCGGCACGCGACATGCAAGACACTTTCTTCATCGAGCATAACCCCAACGACGTGGCAAAGAACATATTGCTGCGCTCTCACACCAGCAACGACCAGTCGCGCGTCATGGAGACCACACAGCCTCCCATCCGCGTGATTTGCCCCGGACGCGTGTACCGCAACGAGGCCATCTCGGCTCGTGCACACTGCTTCTTCCATCAGGTTGAGGCTCTTTACGTCGATAAGAATGTCACTTTTGCCGACCTCAAGCAAGTGCTGCTTTATTTTGCCAAGGAAATGTTTGGCCCCGACACCAAGATCCGTCTGCGCCCGTCATACTTCCCGTTCACTGAGCCCAGCGCCGAGATGGACATCTCGTGCCACCTTTGCGGCGGCAAGGGTTGCGGCTTCTGCAAGCACACCGGTTGGGTAGAGATTCTTGGTTGCGGTATGGTTGACCCCAATGTGCTTGAGGCCAACGGCATCGACAGCACCAAGTATTCAGGCTTTGCGTTGGGTATGGGAATTGAGCGTATCACCAACCTCAAGTATATGGTGAAAGACTTGCGCATGTTCTCGGAAAACGACGTGCGTTTCCTCAACGAGTTTAAGTAAGCTGAGCGTCGCCCGTCACGGAGTCTTCGTTGACGCGTGCCTGGCGGCATTCAATAAATATCACTGGCAGCACCGCTGCCAGCCACGCATACAGGGGCACTTGGTGCTGAGTGAAAGGCGGCAAACATCCGCCCGCCGCTTGGCACCAAGTGCTTATGGTTTACATCAGTTGTGCTTTCAGATAATGCGATTATGACACTCAAGCAACGTTATGACGGCATACTTGCCTATTTCAAGGAGGCAATGCCAAACCCAACCACCGAGCTTCACTATGGCAACCCCTTTCAGTTGCTTGTGGCAGTGATGCTGTCGGCCCAGTGCACCGATGCGCGCGTCAATAAGGTCACTCCGGCCTTGTTTGCCGCATATTCCACGCCCGAATTGATGGCTGCCGCCACCGTAGACGACCTGCTTCGCTATGTGGGCAGTGTGTCATATCCCAACAGCAAGGCACGCCATTTGCAGGCCATGGCTGCACGACTCGTAGCCGATTTCGCCGGCCGGGTGCCCGGCACCATGGACGGCCTCACGTCTCTGCCGGGAGTGGGGCGCAAAACCGCCAATGTGGTGCTCGGCACGGTCTTCGGCCAGGCCACTATAGCTGTCGACACCCATGTGTTTCGTGTGGCCAACCGCACGGGACTTGCCGTTGGCAAGACTCCGCTCGAGGTCGAGCAAAAGCTCACTCGGCACATAGCCGCTGCCGACCGTTACCCCGCCCATCACTGGCTGCTGCTGCACGGCCGCTATGTGTGCAAGGCGCTTAAACCCGATTGCCTTAACTGCCCCATAAGCAGTTGGTGTCAAACCTATTCACGAAAAAAACACTGATATGATAAAATCGGTCAACAAACTAAAGAAAGGGCAACTTGGGCTCTATGTGGTGTTGCTCCTTGCGGTCATTGCCCTTATGGCCACTATGCGTCATTGTGATGGTAAACCGGCCACTGTGGCTGCCGGTGACAAGCGCTCAAGTGGCGGTGACACCATCGATGTGGCAATTGAATACTCTCCGGTCACTTATTACACCTATGCCGACACACTTGGAGGCTATTGCTACGACTTGATGCGGCTGATTTCGGCCTATGCGCACCGCCCTGTGAAGTTCCATTCCATCGTGTCGCTCACGGCGGGAATGAAGCTCCTCGACGAGGGCTTTTGCGATGTGCTTGTGGCTCAGTATCCGCTCATGCGCTCCAATAAAGGGAAATACCTGTTCACCGACCCCATCTTCGTCGACAGTCAAGTGCTCGTCCAGCGACGTGGTGGCAACGGCGGTCGTGCCGTGAAGTCGCAGCTCGACCTGGCGGGCGACACTGTGCACATTGTGGCCAATTCGCCTATGGCCGAGCGCATTTCCAGCCTTGGGCGTGAGATTGGCGACACCATTCATGTGGTGGCTGATCCCGATTATGGGCCAGAGCAACTTGTGATGATGGTGGCAGCCGGCGAGGTGCAATATGCCGTGGTCAACAGGACCATAGCTCGTGAGCTGGCCCGCAGAATCAATAACATAGACGTGTCGGTGCCGGTGAGCATGCAGCAGTTCCAGCCGTGGGTGCTACCTTTGGCCGACCGTGAGCTGTGCGACAGCATCAACAGTTGGCACCGCACCGTGGCGCGCACTTCGGCCTATTCGCTCTTAAGGCAACGCTATTTCGGCAATTAGCAGCCAGCCAAATAAAAATAAACAAAGCGCAGAGTCGCCACGGTGCATTGGCCGTAGGCTCTGCGCTTTTGCTTTTTAGGAGATGGACTGCCGTTAGTGCTGGTACAGATATCGCTTTATCGACCGCTTGGGCGTCTTCTCAAATTCTTCGTTATATATCTTCACCGATGATATTTGCGAGTATCCGGGCAGGTCTTTGTTGAGCTCTTTCACTGCTTGCTCCACGGTAGAGCCTATGGCGCTCGGGTCGATGCCGGCGGCAGTGGCACTCTCAATGTCGGGATACACGAGGGCAATTAGCTTGTTGTTCTCATCAATCACCAGGCTTTCGTTGACGTAGGGCAGGTTGTTGATTTGCTGCTCAATCTCTTCGGGGTAGATGTTTTGCCCCGACGGTCCCAAAATCATGTTCTTGCTGCGGCCGCGCAGATATATGAAGCCGTCGGCATCGATGGTGGCCAGGTCGCCTGTGTTCATCCACCCGTCGCGCATGATTTCTTGGGTGGCTTTCTCGTTTTTGTAGTATCCGAGCATCACGTTGTCGCCACGCACCCACAATTCGCCGGGCACATTTTGGGCATCGGGCGAGTCGATGCGCACCTCCATGCGGTCAACCACGCGTCCGCACGACCCTATGCGGCTGTCTTCCCAGCGCACATAGCTGATGAGTGGAGCACACTCGGTCATGCCGTAGCCCTCGGTCACGGGGAAGTGAATGCGGTGCAGGAATTGCGACACGTCGCGGTTGAATGCCGCTCCGCCCACAATCAGCTCGCACAGGTTGCCGCCAAATGAGGCATACAGCTTGTTTTTTACCGTCTCAAGCAGTTTGTGGTCCACATACGGCATGTGCAGCAGCAGGCGCATAAGCGGTTTCTCAAGCACGGGGAACACGCGTTTCTTGATAATCTTCTCTATCACGAGTGGCACGGTGATTATGAGCTTTGGTTTCACTTTCTCAAATGCGTCGAGTATCACTTTGGGCGATGGAACTCGGGTGAGGAAATACACGTGGCACCCTCTCACAAAGGGGTGCAGCATTTCAATCACAAGGCCAAACATGTGGGCAAGCGGAAGCATCGATATCATTGCGTCGGTGCGGTTGAAAAACGGTATGTTTTCAAGGGCGAACCGCAAGTTGGATTCTATGGCGCGGTAAGGCACCATCACACCCTTTGAGAATCCCATCGATCCCGATGTGTAGTTGATTAGTGCCAGGTCATCGGGCTTGGGCTCGGGGTAGTGCACGTCGGCAGCCGTAAACCTCTCGGGGTAGTGCTTGCCAAACAGCTCGTTGAGGTGCTGCCGGGCTTCTGTCAGCTTGTCGCTGCGCGACAGTAGCAGGCTATAGTCACTGATGTTGAGCGCTCCGGTGAGCTTGTCCATCACCGAGGCGTCAAGGTTTTCCCAAATCGCCTGGTCGGCAAAGAGCAGCTTGGCATCGCTGTGGCTTACCAGGAAGTGCAGATTGTCGGCCTTGAATTCGTGAAGCAGGGGCACCGGCACAGCCCCATAGGTGACTGCGGCCAGAAACGCCACGGCCCATTGGGCGCAGTTTTTGCCGCAGAGGGCTATCTTGTCGCCTCGCTCAATGCCGGCTTCACGGAAGAGTATGTGCAACTTTTCTATTTTGCGGGCTATGTCGCCATACTTGAACGAGTCGCCGTTGAAGTCGGTAAGGGCCAAGTCGTTCCAATTGGTCTTTATGGCGTTTTCTATGTATTTGTTGAGCGATGTCCGTTCGCTCTTTTTCTGAATTGTCTGATTGTCCATAGTCTTATATGCTTTATAAACTGTAACTGCAAATTTAATTGTGCGGCCGTGCGGCATGAATTTCGCTATTTGGCTGGCGGGTTATGGATTGTTGTCGTTACCGCTTTTCCCGCCAGAGTCGTTGCTGATTTTCAATTGTTCTATCTCGGCCAGCTTGTCGATGGCGCGGTCGTGATATTGCATGGAGTTCAGCAGAACTTCAAATGTGTTCTTTGCCGAGTTTGTATAGCCGAGCTTGAACAGGGTTAATGCCCGGTTCCAGCGCAGCGTGTCCACAAACTTTTTCATCGATGCATTGTCGTCAAACATATCGCCTTCGTCCACTTCTGCCTTCACGCCCATGTCGGTGAGCACATCGTCGGTGATTGAAACGGCGCGCGGGTCGTTCATTCGCTGCAGCAGCTCCACGAGCACCTGTGTGTAGCCTGTGACGTGGGCGTGTGAGGCTATGCTCAAGTAGTAGTATGCCTTCTCGTTAAATCCGGCCAAGGCGTAGCACAGCCCTGTGAGGTGACTGAGGTTGTAGTATATCGACGAAGCCCTCTCGTTAAGGCTTCCCCATTGGCGCTTCAGTTTGGCAAAAGCCGGCTCAAGCAGCTGAATGGCTTCGAGATAGCGGTGGGCGCGCATCATCTTGTGTCCCCAATAGCCACAGTAGGCAATGTCTACGTCGGTGGCGCGGGCAATCACCTTTTGATCATCGTTCAGCTCATCGGTTTTGTCTGCTGCGGTCTTGTCGATGGCATCTTTCCACATGTAGTCAAATTCCTGATTGCGCTTCAAGGCGTTGCCTATGTCGCGTGCGGCTGTGAAACCGATGCATTTGGGCTCGGGCAAAAGTTTAGTGGCTTCTACTGAATGTCGCTGGCTCACCGGCTCGCGTGCCACGCATGCAGTCACCTCGTAGTAGAATCCCCCCTGGTGTTGCCCCGAGCGTGTGAGCGTCACTGTGGTCACGCTCTTATGGTTGTCTACCGGGTCGGCCATAGTCACAACAATCACGGCCGAGTCGGTGGTCCATGTTGTTTCGCCAGTTTCGTCGTCGGTTGAAAGTAGTGTCTCCGACAGGTCGAATTTCATGATTTTATCCGCATCGGCCACTGTCTCGGCTTTTCCGTTAGCCGTCACGGTCATGCTTAGTGGTATGCGGCTGTTGCCGTGCATGGCATTGAGCAGCGTGCCCAGCGTGAGTGCCTTCTCGTCGCCCGGCTTGAAGTTGAGGGCAGGCTCCTCTATTTTGCGCATGGCCAAGTTGCGCACCAGCCAGTCCTCATGGCTGTCGCCGTTGTTCTCGTTTTCCGGGTCGGTATCGCTGCCTCGCTTGTCGATAAATTCCTTTAGGTCGTCGGTAAACGACTTTTGAATCGTAAAGCAATATTCCATGCTGCTGAAAAGCGACTCCTCGCTGGTGTCCTGCAGAGCATAGACGATGTCGACGGTATATTCGTCTTCACGCTTGTCGTAGTTATACACCAACTTGTGCAGATAGGTCGACAAGTTGTAGTGGTTGCATAGGGTGCGCAAGTGGTTCAAGTGTTTCATGGGCACGCTCACAATGGCCGGAAATGTGATTAGTAGGCGGTTGCTTTCGACTGCTCTCAAATTCACTCTGGCAATGAAGTTGCCGCCCTGAAACTTGAAAAAGTAATTCTCCTCTTTCCCGTCGTTGGCGGTGGTGTGGTGGAATGTGCAGTTGTTGGCATGCAGAAAATCCTCGATGGCTACTGCTTGTGGCCGTCCTCCAATTTCCGAGATTGCTCTGTATATGAGTGATTTGAGTTTGTAAACCATGGTGATACTCGTTGTAAAACAATTTTGATACTAGGTGTGTGCCTTGTTTTCAGCCGTGTGGCATGCCACGCTTGCCCTTTGCAGTGAGGGCAAGGCTTCGTGATTTGTCTGTTTTGACTAAGTGGCAATACAAAAGTTTAAGCCAGCAAAAAACATGCCATGCGTGGCATTGTCAGCCTCTTGATGCACTAATAGGCAAATTTACGCCTTTTTTACCGCACATTATACTAAAACACTCAATTTACAATGGATTTTGGTAACTAAAAACGTGCTTTCTTTAATTTGCCAATGCTGAATAACCATTATATTTGCAACAGAAAAAAGCAATAAAGAGTAATTAATCAAAATAACTATTCACAATGGGCAAAGACGAAATCAAACGCATTACTACAATCAGCGAATACAATGCCGATTTTGAAACCGAAACGCTTAACCCGCTTGTTACCGTGGTCGACTTCAGCAAGTTTGTCGGCCCGGCAGTGTCGGTGAAGAAATCCTATGACTTCTATCTTGTGATGCTCAAGGACACCAAGTGTGCCGATATCCTCTATGGCCGCAATAAGTATGACTTTCAAGAAGGTACCCTTGTGTTTCTTGCCCCCGGCCAGGTCTACAGCGTGGTGCAAATTCCGAATGCGGCACCGGCCAAGGGCTTCGGCTTGGCTTTTCATCCCGATTTGCTGCGTGGCACATCGCTTGGGCGCAACATCCACGACTATTCGTTTTTCTCCTACGATGTGCATGAGGCTCTGCACATGTCGCAGCAGGAGCGCGGTGTGGTGCTAGAGTGCATGTCAAACATAAAACAGGAGCTCGGTCATGCCATCGACAAGCATAGCCGGCAACTCATCGTGAGCAACATTGAGCTGCTGCTCAATTACTGCGTGCGCTTCTACGACCGCCAGTTCATCACCCGTGAGCGGGCAAATTCCGACATAATCACCCGTTTTGAGCATCTGGTTTTCGATTACTACCGCAATGGCAATCCCGAGCTCAACGGAATGCTCACCGTGACGCAATGTGCCGCCAAGCTCAATCTCTCGCCCAACTACTTTGGCGATTTGGTGAAGAAAGAGACCGGAAAGTCGGCTCTCGACTTCATTCAAGACCATGTGGTGAGCCTTGCCAAGGAACGTGTGTTCGACACGTCAAAGAGCATCAGCGAGGTTGCCTATAGCTTGGGCTTCAACTATCCTCAGCACTTCACCCGTTTCTTTAAGTCGCATGTGGGCATGACTCCAAATCAGTACCGGTCACAGAAGTTGGCTTGACAGGGCGGGCGTGCCGTCATAGTCTTGGCGAAAACGTGTGTGAACTAAAAAGGGGGAGGGGCACCAATCGGTGTCCCTCCCTCTTTAATGGTTAGTGGTGTGGTGATTGAGGCACTTGGCCTCAGGCATCACATGTGTCAGATGCTTTTTTCCACGTTCAGCACAAATGCCCGCAAGCCCAGCTTGGGTGTGGCCACATCAAGCTCGTGCAGCTTCTCAAGCACCGGGTCCACGCGCTTGTCGTCCACAATGGTCATGATTGATGAGGCCAGTGATGGCCATGCGTGTGAGCCGTAGTGTGGGTCGCCGTTGACCGACCCGCGGCCCATCACCTGCTCCCAGGCGGTGAAGCCTCGGCATCCGCTGCGAAGCAGCAATTCGGTTATAGTGTCGTAATATGCTTGGTCGAATGCAATGAATATAGCTTTCATAAATTCACTCGTTTTTTGTTACTTGATGGTTGTTGACGATTGATTGCTTTTTTGCAGGGCCTTTGCCTTTTTGCGGTGGGTGCGGCGCATGCCGTTGTAGGCAAAGATCGTGTACACTGTGGGCACAAAGAGCAGTGTGAGTATGGTCGAGAATGTGAGACCGCCAATCACTGCAATACCCATTGGCCTCCACATTTCGGAGCCTTCGCCCGAGCCTATTGCCATAGGCACCATGCCCAGGATGGTGGTGAGCGATGTCATCACCACAGGACGCAGACGTGAGTGGCCGCCGTCGATAACGGCACGGCGCACGCTCATGCCGCGCTCGCGGTTGAGTGAAATGTAGTCGATAAGCACAATGCCGTTTTTCACCACGATACCGATAAGCATAATCGAGCCAATCATGCTCATGATGTTGAGGTTTGTTCCGGTAATCCACAGGATGAGCACCACGCCCGAGAATGCAAACATAATCGAGGTCATGATGATGCCCGGATAGGTGAACGACTCAAACTGCGATGCCATCACAATATACACCAGAATCAATATCAGCAGGGCCAGCACTCCCAAATCGCTGAACGAGTCTTGCTGGTCTTCAAACGATCCGCTCAAGTTCACGCTGATGCCCTGTGGAATGTCCATTTTGTCGAGCAGCGGCTGCATGTCGGCCACAATCTCGCTCATGGGCCGGTTTTGCACCACGGTCGACACGGTGATGATGCGCTCACGGTCTTTGCGCTCAATAGTGGGGGGATTGAAGCGTTGCACCACGGTGCCCACCTCTTTCAGGCGCACGCCTTTGCCGAGCGAGTTGTAGAGCATTATGTTCTCAATGTCTTCCACGCTCTCGCGGTTTTCGGGGGCATACATCACCTTGATGTCATATTCGTCGCCGTCTTCTCTGTAGTAGCTTGCCGTAGAGCCGTTGATGCGGGTGCGCAGCGCACTGGCCGCTGTGCTCAGGTTAAGGCCGTAGATGGCCAGCTTCTCGCGGTCGAAGTCCACTTGGTATTCCGGCTGGTAGTCGCTTCGGCTGATGTTGATGTCGGCAGTTCCTTTCACACTCTGCAATGCGCGTTTCACGCGCTGTGCCACGCTGTCGGTCTCGGTGAAGTCGTAGCCGTAGATTTCATAGTCGAGTGTCGACTGTCCGCTCATGCTGCTTCCGCGTGAGCCGCCCACGTTCACAAGGCTCTTCTTGAGCTCGGGGTAGTTCATGAGGTCTTGACGCATCAGTGCGGCAATTTCGGTAATCGACCGCTTGCGGTCGGCAGGGTCTACAAGGGTGATGTTCATCGACATGATGTGGGAGCCGTTGTCTTGCATCGAGGCATAGGTGTTGTCGCTGCTGGCCTGGCCCACAGTGTAGTTGAACACTTTGATCTCGGGATATTTCTTCGACCAGTCTTTATAGATGCGGTCGCACACGTCGCGCGCGATTTCCACACGGGTGCCTATGGGTAACTCAAGCGACACGCCCAAGCGGCTGTTGTCGCTGGTGGGGAAGAACTCGCTGCCAATGAACTTCGTGAGGAACATCGATGCCACAAACACGCCCAGTGCCACTCCGGTGGTGATCCACCTGTGGGTCACTGCGTGGTCGAGAATCCAGGCATATCCGTTGTCAATCTGGTCAAGCACCTTCTCAATGGGGCCATAGAGCTTCTTGAACGTCTTGCTGGGGTTGAGGTTGAGCCTGAGCAGCTTGCTGCAGAGCATCGGCGTGAGCGACAAGGCGCTTGCCGTCGAGATAATCATCATAATGGTCACCATCCATCCGAGCTGGCGGAAGAGCACACCTGTCATGCCGCTCACCAGGGTAAGCGGGAAGAACACTGCAATCAGCGTGAGCGTAGAGGCTATTACCGACACGGCCACCTCGTTGGTGCCGTGGATTGCTGCCTGCTTCGGGTCGCTGCCGCGCTCAATGTGTGTGGTCACGTTTTCGAGCACCACAATTGCGTCGTCGACCACCATACCGATTGATATCGACAGTGCCGAGAGCGACACAATGTTGAGCGTGTTGCCGGTCGCGTAGAGGTAGATAAACGAGGCAATAAGCGAAATCGGGATTGTGATCACAATAATCAGTGTGGCTCTCCAGCGTCCCAGGAAGAAGAACACCACTATCACCACAAAGAGCAGTGCGTAGAGCACGGTCTCCACAAGCGAGTCGATGGTGTTGCGGATGTTGTCGCTTGTGTCTACGATGTAGTCGAGCTTCACATCGCTCGGCAGACCTTTCTGTATCACTGGCAACTGCTCGCGCACCTTGTTAGAGATGCTCACCGAGTTTGCTCCCGATTGCTTCTGCACGATAATCATGGCTCCTTGCTTGCCGTTGTTGTAGGTCTCTTGGGCACGTTCCTCGAGCGAGTCGTCGATGCGGGCCACGTCGCGCAGATGCACCACGCCGCCGTTGTTCACGCCCACCACGATATTGGCCATCTCTTGAGCGTCTTTGAATTCGCCTTGCACTCTGAGCGAGTAGGTTTCTGAACCCACGTCGAATGTACCACCGGGAATGTTGCGGTTCTCGGCGCCAATGAGGGTAGAAATCGTCTCTGCCGTCAGGTTGTAGGCCTCAAGCTTGATGGGGTCGAGGTAGACGTGGATTTCGCGCTTGGGCGCACCTGATATCGACACCGAGCCCACGCCGTCTACGCGCGCAAGTGGGTTGGCCACGTTGTCGTCAAGTATCTTGTATAGGCCTGGCATGCTTTGGTCGGCTTGGGCCGAGAGCAGCACAATGGGAATCATGTCGCTGCTGAACTTGAAGATGATTGGGGTCTCGGCATCGTCGGGCAGATAGCTCGACACCATGTCGAGCTTGTCGCGCACGTCGTTGGTCAGCACGTCGATGTCGTAGCCATACTCAAACTCAAGGGTGATTATTGAGATGTTTTCGCGCGACTTGCTCGTGATGTGCTTCAGGTGCTGCACCGAATTGAGCGTGTTTTCGAGCGTGCGTGTCAGGTTCTGCTCTATGTCTTGTGCGCTGGCGCCCTGGTAGGTCGTCATCACCATGATTGTGTTGGTGTCGATATCGGGGTAGAGGTCGATAGGCAGTTTCTTCAGTGAGAACAGACCTATGATACACACTGCCACAAACACCAATATGGTGGTAACCGGGCGTTTGACCGCACTTGAATATAAACTCATAGTTTTTGTAGCTGTTTAGTTGTTGTTTTTGTTTTAGTTAATTTTGCTGCGACACATCGGCCGCGGCAAGTGGGCTTGGGCTGCCTATTTCTCTACTCTCACCTTTGCTCCGTCGGCCAGGCGCGATTGCCCGCTTGTCACCACTTTGGTGTTGCTGCTGAGACCCTTGATCACTTCGTAGCGGTCTTTCAGTCGCTGGCCAAGCTCAATCTCGCGGAATGAGACGGTGCCGTTGGCATTCAGCACATACACATAGCGCACGGCCGAGCCGGTCTGCTTCTGCACTGCCAAGTCGGGCACCACCACACTCATGCTGCTGCCGTAGTTGAACGTGACGCGGGCAAACATACCCGACCTGATTCGCAGGTCGGTGTTTGGAATGGTCACTTCCACTTGGAATGTGCGTGTTGTGGGGTCAACCGACGGGTGAATGAGGTATACCTTGCCGTTGAAGGTCTCGTCGCCATAGACGTCAAACTTCACGTTCACCGGCATGCCCACTTTCACTTTGGGGAATTCGGTCTCCACCACGTTGACCACCACTTTCACGGGCTGTATCTGCTCCACCACGAGGATTGCCCCTTGTGGCAGGTCGCCGTTGTTGAAGTTCTTGGCTGTCACCACGCCGCTCACCGGGCTGGTGAGCACTGTGTTCTCTTGCATGTTGCGCAGGGCGCGTGCGTTGGCGTCGTACTGGGCTTTCAGCTGGTCTACGGTCTGCTGTGTGCCGCCGCCAATCTTCACAAGCTCTTGGGCGCGTTTCAAATCGCGCAGTTGGTTGGCCATCTGAATCTTTTGCTGGTCGATGCTCACGTCGTCGAGAATCACTACCGACTGTCCGGCTCTCACTTTCGAACCCACGTCGACCAGAATGCGCTTGATGCGGTTGCCTGTCGACGATGATATGTTGTTGCTCTTGAAAGGCTCCACGGTTGCGCTGTATTCGCTCGTCTGGGGCACGTTCTCTTCATACACGGTCTGCACTTTCACCAGGGGGGTGTCGTCGGTTTGTGTTTGCTGCTTGTCGTCGGTTTTGCCGGTGCACGATGTTGCCATCAGCAAGGCGGCAGCTGCGCCTGTCAGTGTTAATATAAACTTGTTCATATCTGAGTGATAGTATTTTTCGGTTTATTTTGTGGTTGATGTGGTGCTTGTGGTGTAGCTTGGCAGCGGGGCGTTACCCAGCACAAGTTCCAGATTGCTTTGAGCCACCAGGAATCCGTAGATTGCCTGGTAGTAGGTGAGCCGCGCATTCATCAGTGCGTCTTCGGTGTCGCGAAGTTGGATAAATGTGCCTGAGCCTATCTTAAAGCTCCGCTGCATTATGTCGTTGGCTTTTTCGGCTTGTTTCACGCCGCCTTCATTGCTCTCAATCTGCTTTATGCACTTGTGCAGGTTGTCGATTTGCGTCTGCACCTGCATTTGCAGTGAGCGTGTCAGGTTCTCGCGTTGCCATTTCATTTCGCGTAGCGACACTTCGGCCTGGCGTTGCTTGTAGTAGCGCTGTCCGCCGTTAAACAGTGTCCATGCCAGTGTGAGGCCCACGGTTGAGTACCCCGACCACTGGAAGTTCTTGAACGGGCTGCCGTTGCTTGTTGAGTTCCACATGTAGTTGGCCGAGCCGCTCAGTGTGGGATACCAGCTCATCTTCTGCACATCGAGTGCCTTTTGCAGGTAGTCGGTCTGCAGGTCAAGGGTTTTCAGGTTGGTGTTGTTCACAAGTGATGTGTCCACATCCATCGCCTGGGCATACATGGTGCCGCGGTAGGCACTCAGTGTCTCGGCTGGCTCGATGTCGGTGCGCACGTCCATGCCCATCAGCACTTTGAGTTGAAGGGTAAGTTGCTTTATCGAGTTGTCGGCCTCGAGAATCGACGGCTCAAGGTTGGTCACGGCCACGCTTGCTCGCAGTGCGTCGTATTCCGATGCTGTGCCCAGCTCAAATTTCTTTTGATATATGTCGGCATTGAGCTTGGCGGTCGAGTGGTTTTCCTCAATCACCTTTTTCGAGTCTTGGGCAAGGAGCAGGGCGTAATAGGCGTTTTTCACCTGGTTCACGAGCGATAGCCGCGACGATCTTGCCGCTTCCAGGTTTTGGAGCAGCTGATTGTCGGTAAGTTTCAGCGATTTCCACAATGTGGGCACCACAATTGGTATGGTGGCGTTGAATCCGGTGGTGTAGGAGTTGTCCCGGCCCACTTTGAATGCGGCTGTTCCGCCATCGGTGTCCATATACATTGTCTGCTTTGCCAGTGTGCGCGAGTATTGGCCGCTGAATGTGACTTCGGGCAGCAGTTGGGCGCGCACTTCTTTTTTTGAGTAGTCGACTCTGGTGATTTCCATGTCGGCCACTTTCACTGTGGGGTTTTCGCTGAGCGCAATGCGCAGGCACTCATCAAGCGTGAGTCTTAGGGTTGCGCTTGCGTGTGTGGTGGCTCCGGCGGCTACTGCCGCACATAGTGCCACTGCCCACAATCGTTTGAAATGGTTCCTTGTCATTGTTTATTTTTGAAATTAATTGTTTTGTCAATTTTTGTTTTCATGAATTCATCGATGTAGGTTATTCCCTTGATGGTGGCTATGCCGCGGAGCAGCGTCACAAATGCCATGTCGAACACCTCGATTTGCGACAGTGGCCCTTCGCGTTGCCATGCCATCTCATGCATCGAGTGCATGCTCTGCACAATCACGAATGCCGATGTGGCAACGTTGAGCTCAGGCAGCACAAGGCCTTCGTTTTGCGCTTCGGCAAGCACTTTGGCCAATCCTTCCACATATTCGCTGTTCTGCTCTCGGCATTGCTTGCCCACGTTGGGATAAAGGCGCTTGATGTCGTGCTGCAGCACGGCGGGAGTGTCCTCGATGCTGTTGTGTATCAGTATGAACGTGCGCATAAGGGCCTCAAAGCAGTTGCTCGATTCGTCGAAAATCTGTTGCATCTGTTCCACTATTTGGGCGTGTATCATTGCAGTGGTTTCGGCCACGAGTTGGGCTTTGCTGCCGAATATCTCGTAGATGGTTCGTTTTGACATGCCGCAGTTGGCTGCAACCATGTCCATGGTCATCGACTGGATGCCCACTTTCCTCATTAGCGCAAATGCTTCGTTAAGTATGTGCTCTTTGGGTTTCATTATTTTTGTTGAATGCGTTATGTCGTTTCGGGGCTGCACACGTCGGCCCTCGTTGTTGTGGCAACGCGCGCTCATTGGCTCGTGATTGGTGTGAGCTCCTTAGGGGCATGTGTTGATGCCGCTTTAGGTTTTGCTGTGGTTCTCGTGAATAATCACTTCAGCTACAATAAACTTCACTTTCCCCGCCCCATATGGTTTTGGGATGAAAATTATCGGTATATGCAGGCCTCCTAAGCCTGGCTTACCCGTTTTTCTCACCGTGATAATTCGGCCAAAAGTCCAATTGGTGTTCGGTTTTCGTCAAAATAACGCGTTGGTGGTGCAAAGCTATTGTAAAACTTTCAAAACTGCAATAGTTTTGTCGGTGCTATGCTCAAATCATTCCCGTGATTAAAGTTTTTTTACACTTTATGTGTGCGGTCGGCCGGTGGCGTCAGTGGTTGTGGTGGGGCGTAAACCACCGGAACCGCAAAAAATTATTAACTTTGCCCTTATGAAATCACTAAGCAACATCAGCAGCATCATAGCTTTCTTGCAAGAGCTTGAAGCCAACAACGACCGCAATTGGTTTAAGGCCAACAAGGACCGCTACGATGCCTTAAGAAAGCCATGGGAGGCCGATGTGCAGCGCCTGATCTCGCTCATATCGGCTTTCGACCCCGACACGCATGGTCTCACCGTTGACCAGGCTGTGTATCGCATCTATCGCGATGTGAGGTTCTCGAAAAACAAAGCCCCTTACAAAAACTATTTTTCTGCTGTGGTGAGCGGAAAGGGCCGGCATGCCGTCACCTCGTGTGACTACTTGCACATCCAGCCGGGCCACTTGATGATAGGAGGCGGCATTTGGTGCCCCGACCGTGACGTCCTTTGTAAAATCAGGGCTCTTATCGACGCAGAGCCTGAGGAGTTTAAGCGCATTGCCACGGCCGACACCCTGACTGGCATGTTTAAGTGGCAGAGTGAGTCGTTGAAGAATGTGCCGCGCGACTATCCCAAAGACCATCCGCTGGCCGAATATCTCAAAATGAAAGAGTATTTGGTTGCTGCCGACTTGCAGCCGCAATATTTCGAGTGCGATGACTGGGTGGAGCGAGTGGCGGCCGATTTGCAACGCCTGCAGCCACTGCACCAGTTTCTTAACTATGTGTTCGACTGATGCCTTGTGGCTGATTTTCCCCTTTGGGCAAGTTTCTGTGCGTGAATCAAAAAGTTGGTAAAACGGTCTTGTTTTGCGCAAAACGTCAGTTGGTGTGCAATGTGGTTTCACAAGCCGGTGCGTTGTGTGCCAAAGGTTAATCTTGTGTAAAAAAGTGCATTGCAGGGCTTTTGTTTACATTAATTAGTTACATTTGCCATAGAAACACATAACTATACGTAATAATGAAAATACAAGGAGCAGTAGTTGTCAACGAAGAGCGCTGCAAGGGGTGTAACCTTTGCGTAGTGGCATGTCCGTGCGATGTGCTCGCCCTTCAGAAGAAAGAAGTCAACAATCGAGGTTATCATTTTGCCTACATGGCTGCCGCCGAGAAATGCATTGGCTGCCAAAGCTGTGCGCTGGTGTGCCCTGATGCATGCATCGAGGTGTATCGGGTGGTCAACAAATAACCAGCCTCATTTGCAACTTGGCTTCTCCGTCACTTTTCGGCGTAGCCCGAGTGTGACATAGAAAACAATTATATCCGTAACAATTAACAATCAGCTCATAATTCATTAACTATGAACGATAAAGTAACTTTGATGAAGGGCAACGAGGCATTGGCAATGGCGGCCATACGCTATGGTGCCGATGGCTACTTCGGTTACCCCATTACCCCGCAGAGCGAGGTGCTCGAGACTCTCGAGCAGCAGCAGCCTTGGGACACTACCGGCATGGTGGTGGTGCAAGCCGAAAGCGAGGTTGCCGCAATCAATATGGTATATGCCGGAGCCGCTTGCGGCAAGGCTGTGTTCACTTCCACGTCAAGTCCCGGCTTCAGCCTCATGCAAGAGGGCATGAGCTACATGGCCGCAAGCGAAGTGCCTGCCTTGGTGATCAACGTGATGCGCGGTGGCCCGGGCTTGGGCACAATCCACCCGTCGCAGGCCGACTATTTCCAGGCTTGCAAGGGCGGTGGTCACGGCGACTATCATGCCATTGTGCTGGCTCCGTCGTCGGTTCAGGAAATGGCCGACTTTGTGGCTCTTGGCTGGGACTTGGCATTCAAATACCGTTGCGTGTCGATAATTCTTGCCGATGGCGTGATTGGACAAATGATGGAAAAGGTGGTGCTCCCGGAGCAACGCCCGCGCCGCACCGAAGACGAAATACGCCGTCAGTGCCCATGGGCTGTGAATGGCCGCAAGGGCGGACGCCCCAAAAACATAATCACATCGCTTGAGCTTGACGACGATGTGATGGAAGCCAATAACCTGCGCTTCCAAGCCACCTATCGCGAAATCGAGAAAAACGAGCAGCGATGCGAGCTGATTGACACCGACGACTGCGACTACCTGATTGTGGCTTTCGGCAGCCAGGCGCGCATCAGTCTCAAGACTATGGAGATTGCCCGTGCCCAGGGCATAAAGGTGGGTCTTGCGCGGCCCATCACCCTTTGGCCTTTCCCCGCTGAGCAGATTAGAGAGGCAGCCAAGGGCGTGAAGGGCATATTGAGCGTAGAACTTGATGCCGGCCAGATGATTGAAGACGTGAAGCTGGCCGTGAACTGCGATGTGCCGGTTGAGCACTATGGACGGCTTGGCGGAAATGTCCCCACCCCCGACGAAGTGCTCGATGCTTTAAAGAACAAGCTCATTAACAACAAGTAATCTCACACGGCTATGGATTTAAACGAAATAATCAAACCAGAGAATAAGGTCTACAAAAAGCCTGCTCTGCTCAACGATAATCACATGCACTATTGCCCTGGTTGCAGCCATGGTGTGGTGCACAAGCTTGTGGCCGAAATAATTGAGGACATGGGCGCCGAAGAAAAGGCAATAGGTATCGCCCCTGTGGGATGCGCTGTGTTTGCCTATAACTACATCGACATCGACTGGCTCGAGGCCGCTCACGGCCGTGCTCCGGCAATGGCAACCGCCGTTAAGCGTCTGCAACCCGACAAACTGGTGTTTACCTATCAGGGCGATGGCGACTTCGCCGCAATAGGCACCTGCGAGTCGATTCACGCTTGCAACCGTGGCGAGAACATTGCCATCATTTTCATCAACAATGCCATTTACGGCATGACTGGCGGACAGATGGCTCCCACCACTCTGCTTGGCCAGAAGACGGCCACTTGCCCCTACGGCCGCCGTGTAGATCTCAACGGCTATCCGCTGTCGATATCTCCGCTTTTGGCTCAGCTCGACGGCACTTGCTATGTCACTCGCCAGAGTGTGCACACTCCGGCTGCCGTTCGCAAGGCCAAGGCTGCAATACGCAAGGCTTTTGAAAACAGCCTGGCCGGAAAGGGAACGTCGGTGGTCGAGGTGGTCAGCACTTGCAACTCGGGATGGAAAATGTCGCCCGAGAAAGCCAACTTGTGGATGGCCGACAACATGTTCAAGAAGTACCCGCTTGGCGACCTCAAGAACGAATAACGGTTTTACCGTCGAAAAAACTCATATTCAGATTTTTTACAGGAAAGACAATGAAAGAAGAAATTATAATAGCTGGTTTTGGCGGACAAGGTGTCCTTTCGATGGGTAAAATCCTGGCATATTCAGGTCTTATGGAAGACAAGGAAGTGACATGGATGCCGTCTTACGGCCCTGAGCAGCGTGGCGGAACCGCCAATGTCACAGTCATCCTCAGCGACCAGCGCATCAGCTCGCCCATCCTCAACAGCTACGACACGGTGGTGGTGCTCAACCAGCAAAGTCTCGACCGTTTCGAGAGCAAGGTGAAGCCGGGCGGAGTGCTCATCTACGACAGCTACGGTATTCACACACTTCCCACCCGCACCGACATCAAGGTCTATCGCATTGATGCAATGGAGGCGTCGTTCTCGCTCAATGCCAAGAGCTACAACATGATTGTGCTCGGCGCGTTGCTCAAAATCAAGCCTATTGCGTCGATAGAAAGCGTGCTCAAGGCTTTGAAGAAGACCTTGCCCGAGCGCCACTGGGACCTCCTGCCGCAAAACGAGCAGGCCCTTAAGCGTGGAATGGAGCTTGTGGCTGAGTAATGTGGTAGCCACACGACAAATAGCAAAACACACACACTAACCTATATTTATTGAAACAACTCTGAGCCTTGGCGCTATGCAACCGGCATAGTCGCCAAGGCTCTTTTTGCGGGCATTGACAAATATTGCTAACTTTGCAGTGATATGAATACCGATATTGTGACCGACGACATGTTCTTGCAGCGCATCTCTGGCTATTGCAGGCAGGAGTCTATTTTGCAACGCGGCGAGCGGGCTTTGGTGGCCTTGAGCGGCGGTGCCGATTCAGTGTGCCTGCTGCTGGTGCTGATGCGCATGCGTGTGCCTGTGGTGGCTGCCCATTGCAATTTCCACCTTCGCGGCGAGGAGTCGATGCGCGATGAGCATTTCGTGCGCGAGCTTTGCACACGCCTGCACGTCTCGCTTGTGACCACCGACTTTGATGTGGATGAGCGCATGCGTCTCACTGGCGACAGCGTGGAGATGGCTTGCCGCAACTTGCGCTATGAGTGGTTTGAGCGGATGCGGGTGGAGCATGGTTGCGATGTGGTGGCTGTTGCCCATCATGCCGACGACAATGTGGAGACTTTTATGCTCAATGCCGTGCGTGGCACCGGCATAGCTGGTCTGTCGGCCATTCATCCTGTCAATGGCCGCATCGTGCGCCCGTTGCTGTGTGTGTCGCGCAGCAGCATTGTATCGTGGCTTGATGCCTGCCACCAGCCGTTTGTGGTCGACAGCACCAATCTTGAAAACGATGTGAAGCGCAACCGCCTGCGCAATGCCGTGCTTCCGGTCCTTTACAGCCAGTTGCCCGAGGCCCGGCGCACCTTGCCGCTAACCATCAGTCATGTAAACGATTGCTATGCTCTTTATTGCGAAGCTGTGGCTAAGCTAAGCTCGATTGTGGCTCCTGGCTATTCTCTTGACTCCGATTTTGCCATATCGGCAACAGAATTACTCTCTTTTGCCAATGCCGGAATGTTGCTCTACGAGATGCTGAGGCCCATGGGATTCAACCGCTCGCAGTGTGAGAGTGCATTGGCGGCTCTGGCTTCAGATGGCGGTGAGCAGAAGGAATTCAAAGCATCGGCCCACACGCTTGTGGTGAAAGGTGACTCTATGCGGGTGCGGATGGCACACCGTGCTGTTGCGCCTGTGTGCGATGAGTTCAGGTTGCATCTTGCCGATGGTGTGGATATCACCTCGCCCATAAGGCTTAAGGTCGCTGTTAAAAAGGGAACAGGCTTCTCGCCGGCAATGTGCAACGGGCGCACTGTAATTGCCCTCGATTCACAAGTGCTCGACTGCCACAATGTGGTATTGCGCCACTGGCGACAAGCCGACCGGTTCAGGCCGTTTGGCATGCGTGGCTCGCGGCTTTTGAGCGACCTGTTCAGCGATTTGCACCTCGATGCCGAGGCCAAGCGAAATGTGTGGATTCTTGAGGCAGATGGCGAGATTCTTTGGATAATAGGTTATCGGGCATCGGCTCACTATGCGGTCAAGCCGGGAAACTCTCGCGGTTTCGTGCTGCTTTCAGTGCTTGAATAGTTCGTTTATCAGGCCATTGGTGTCGGCATTGCACTGGCTTGCGGTGCGCAAGGCTCGCTCCATTCGTTTAAGGCTCGCCTCGTTTTTCATTATCACGGTCATTTCATTGTCAATCAGGTAGAATAGCGGCATGCTCGGCAAGGCATATAGTTCCCCCTCTTCGATGCTTGCCGTGCTGTCCCATGTGTCGACCACGTCGGCAGGCATTTCGGTGGCTCGCCACAGCTTCTCGTCGTCTAGCGGATACACGGCCACCACTTTCAGCACTTTGCTGGCTGTTAGCTGTTTCACCGTTTCCGATTTTGCAAGCCGCTCTTTGGTGAGATGGCATGCCTCACAGTCGGGGTTGGAGAAGTAGAGTAGTGTGAACCGCTGGCTTGCCGCCTCTTGGCTTAGCGTGGTGGTTTCCCCGTTTTTCAGCATCAGGTCAATGTTGGCTGCGCGTGAGCCAATCCTGTTTTTCATAGCTTCGGCAAGCAGAATTTCGGGCCGCATTTTGGCCTCTTTGCTAAGTGCCGGTGATGAGCACATGTGGTGGAGCACCGCCATCCACAGCTGTTCGCTGTGTGTGGTTTCTTCGGGCGATGATAGTAGCGATTCGGCTGCTTGTGTGTAGGCTGCATAATTTTTAGCCCCGGTTGCTTGTGCAGAGTCGAGTTTGGCTTGTAAGGCTGCCACAGCCGAGTCGGGGCTCATGCGCTCCAGTGTGGCGAGGTCTGTGGCAAGTTGGCCGTTGGGACCTGCCATGCCGGTTGCGGTTATTGCAAGTGCCAATATAAGTGTGGTTAAATATCTGTGCATAGTTTTGTGCATTGTGACGTGTGACCGCAAAGTTACGTCTACTTTTAAGCCTTTGCAATAGTCTGCACGGCATTTCATTCTATTGCAAGTGTTTGTTCATTCGCAAAAATAACTATTGTGTGTGTCATTAAGTAATGTGGCTTGTAGCGAGGCAGACTGACAAAAAACTGAAAACGGATGAAAACGGAAAGGAAAGGCAAAACTTTTCGCTCCCGTTCTTGTGGGTTAATGATTTTTTCTATAACTTTCCAGTTTATTAGAGTGGTTGGTTGATTGTGATTATCTGACTTTAATTGATTGAGATTCATTGAGTTATGAAAAGGCTTTCGATTAACCCGCTGATTTTCAACGCATTGTTGAATCGCAAAGTGTTATTTTTTAATTCAAGCCCCCAAAAACGGCTTTTATTAATGGTTTATTGGCAAAATGAAGAAATTGACTAAGACTAACGCTGCCCGGTTGCTCGACAGGGCAAAGATTGCATATGAACTCGTTCCCTATGATGTAGATGAGAGCGACCTTGGTGCCCAGCACCTTGCCGACACGCTCGGCGAGGATGTGAACCGGGTGTTCAAGACGCTTGTTCTGCATGGCGACAAGACGGGGCACTTCGTGTGTGTAGTCCCCGGAAATTCCGAGGTCGACCTCAAGAAAGCGGCTAAGGTCAGCGGCAACAAAAAGGTGGATTTGATTCACATGAAAGATTTGCTTGCCACCACTGGCTACATTAGAGGTGGTTGCTCTCCGGTGGGAATGAAGAAACCGTTTCCCACTTATTTTCATTCATCTTGCACCGGTTTTGACTTCATCTTTGTGAGTGCCGGCATGCGTGGCTTGCAGCTTAAAATCAATCCGATGGAGCTGGTTGAGTTTGTTGGAGCTACTGTGTGCGACATTATAGCTCAATAGTGAGCCTGCATTGCGGCTCAGCATCACATCTGTTTTTTTTTCACCTGTGTGCCACAGTTAAAAATCTGTAGTTTTTTATGGGAAACAAATTTGGCGAAATATTCACTCTCACTTCATTCGGCGAGTCGCACGGACCAGCCATTGGTGGTGTGATCGACGGCATGCCCTCGGGACTGGAAATTGACCTCGAGGCAATTCAGCGGCAGCTCGATCGCCGCCGCCCTGGGCAGTCGGCAATGACCACGTCGCGCAATGAGGCCGATAGGGTAGAGGTGCTTTCGGGGCTGTATAAGGGCGTAACGCTCGGCACCCCCATAGGTTTCATTATCCGCAACACTAATCAGCATAGTGCCGACTATGACCAGATAGCCCGTTGCTACCGTCCGTCGCATGCCGATTTCACCTACGATTCCAAGTATGGCTTGCGTGACCCTCGTGGTGGAGGCCGCTCGTCGGCGCGTGAGACCGCATCGCGCGTGGTGGCAGGCGCATTTGCCGCTCAGGCTCTTGCCGCCAAAGGAATCACGGTGCGGGCCTATGCGTCACAAATCGGGCGGGTAGCTCTTGATGTGCCATATTATGGGCTCGATTTGACGGCTGTCGACGACAGTCAGGTGCGGTGCCCCGACGTGCAGGTGGCTGCACAGATGGAGGCTGAAATCATGAGGGCCAAAGCAGCCGGTGATTCGCTTGGCGGCGTGGTGACGTGTGTGGTGACAGGTGTTCCGGCTGGCCTGGGCGAACCGGTGTTCGGCAAGTTGCATGCGCGCTTGGCGTCGGCCATGATGGGCATAAATGCCGCCAAGGGCTTTGATTATGGTCTTGGGTTCGACTTTGCTGCCAGGAATGGCAGCGAGGTGCTCGACGGGTTTGTGTGCGATTCGTCTCGCGGCATTCACACTGCGTCAAACTATTCGGGCGGTATCCAAGGCGGCATTTCTAATGGCGAGGATATATATATGCGCGTGGCGTTTAAGCCGGTGGCCACACTGATGCGTGATGTGCCTACGGTTGACGCCGATGGCCGCAGTGTCACTCTGCACGCACGCGGGCGGCACGATCCCTGTGTGGTGCCGAGAGCCGTACCCGTGGTCGAGGCCATGGCGGCTATGGTGATATTTGATTGCTGGCTTCAAAACCTGTCGGCGCGTTTTTAATGCATACTATCAAGCGATATAGGGACTATGCCGACTTCCTGAGTGGCTTTTTCACCGGCAAGGTGCAGAAAATAGCCATCGATGGTGGCTTCACTTGCCCAAACCGTGACGGGTCGAAGGGCCGTGGGGGCTGCCTTTATTGCAGTAATTCTGCTTTCTCTCCGCGATACTGCTCTCGCACCGACTCAATCAGTGACCAGATTGAAGCTGGAAAGCGATTCTTTGCTGGGCGGTACTCTCGCATGGGCTATCTGGCCTATTTCCAATCCTATAGTGGCACCTACGCTCCCGTTGGCGTCTTGCGGCAGGCTTATGCCCAGGCTCTTGCTGCCGACGGCATGGCCGGTCTTGTGGTTTCCACGAGGCCCGATTGCATAACGCCCGATGTGGTGGCGCTGTTGCGTGAGTTCTCCTCACGCACGGTTGTGATTGTTGAGCTTGGCGTTGAGTCAAGCCACGATGCCACGCTACGTGCAGTCAACCGGTGCCACACGTGGCAAGATGCCGTTGAGGCAGTCAATGCTCTTCACGATGCCGGGATTCCGTGTGGCGTACATCTTATTTTGGGACTTCCGGGCGAGACGCTGCAAATGATGGCCAGCACTGTGCAGCGTGTGGCTATGCTGCCGGTCGACACTGTTAAGTTGCACCAGTTGCAACTTGTGCGCGGCACAAGGCTTGCCGCCGACTATGCCGCCGGTTTGTGGCCGTTGTTGCGCTTCAGTCCCGATGAATATGCCCGCTTTTGTGTCGAGGTCATCAGGCACATGCCGCCAACCGTGGCGTTCGACCGCTTTGTGTCGCAGATGCCTGCCCGGGTGCTTGAAGGGCCACGCTGGGGATTGAAGCAAAGCCAGTTTCAGGCTATGCTTGCAACAATGCTCAACGAGGCAGATGCACGTCAGGGCGACCGGCTCAATCAGCCGTTTTTGCTATCGTCGGTCAATGCTCTGCCGCAATATGCTGCCGATACCCTTCTTTGAGCGCATCGTGCCGGCTTGTCTAAGCCGCAGCGGCCCAAAACGGCCCAAAATATCAGAAGAATGAGCTGAAAAAAGCAATAATTTGTTGAAAACGTTTGGAGATTCTAAAAAAATGACTAACTTTGCAACGCAATGGGGTATTAGCTCATCTGGTAGAGCGCAACACTGGCAGTGTTGAGGTAAGGAGTTCGAGTCTCCTATGCTCCACTTTCAAAATCCGCAAGTCGATTAATGGCTTAGCGGATTTTTTTGTGTCAAGCCATTGTGGTGATGCGAGATTAAAAAAAGAAAGCCGCCGGCATGCTTACGTAGCTGTCGGCGGCTATTGTTGTTTCTTGAATGTCTTATTTGTGGGCTGGTTTGTAGCCTTTGGTGCGGTAGCTGCAGCGCACTTTCCCTTTCACTATATTGTTGAGCTTGGTTTTGATGAGTTGCTTGCGTATGGGCGACACGTGGTCGATGTAGAGGATGCCGTCGAGGTGGTCGCACTCATGCTGTATCACTCGCGCCAAGTAGCCCTCCACATCCTCTTGCTGCTCTTGCCAGTTCTCGTCGTAATACTTGATGTGCAGTTTCGAGTGGCGGGTCACGTTCTCGCTCACGCCCGGAACGCTGAGGCAACCCTCTTCACGCGTCACTGTCTTGCTGTTTTCGTCGATGGTGAGCTCTGGGTTGATAAGCACCAGCTTGCGTCCCTTGAGTTCGGGAAACTTGTCGGCAAGCACATCTACGTCGATATACACGAGTCTTATGTTGTGACCCACCTGTGGAGCTGCGATGCCTATGCCGTCGCTGTCATACATGGTTTCTTTCATGTTGGCAATCAGTTCCTGCAAGTTTGGATAGTCTTTGGTCACCGGGTCTGATATTTTGCGAAGCACCGGGTGCCCAAGCAGATATATTGGTAGTATCATTGTTTCTTTTTTTTGTTTTTAATGCTTATAATTTAAATTCTGTGCTCTGCAGATAGTCGGTGAGGATGATTGTGGCTGCAATGGCGTCGACGCGCCCCTTGTCGCGGCGGTCGCTTTTTTTCATCCCGCCGTCAATCATTGCCCTGTGGGCTATGGTCGAGGTGAATCGCTCGTCGTACATCGTCACTGGCATTTGCGGCAACTCTTTCTTCAGCCTGTTCACAAATGGGGTGATGTAGCGCATGCTCTCCGACGGCTCTCCGTTCAGTTGACGTGGCAACCCTATCACTATCAGTTCCACGTCTTCCTTCGCCACATAGTCCTTGATATATTGCATCAAGGTGTGTGTGGGCACGGTTTCAAGCCCGTTGGCTATGATTTTCAGCGGGTCGGTCACCGCCACACCTGTGCGCTTGCGTCCGTAGTCTATTCCGAGTATTCTTCCCATTGTGCCTCTGTCTGTGGTGTCAGCTGTTCATGGTCAGCAGCAGCTCTTGGTTTGAGCGGGTGCTTTCCATGCGTTTCTTTATTTCTTCCATTGCCTCTATCGAGGTGCGGTCGCTCAGGTAGTTGCGCATCACCCACATGCGGTTAAGCGTGTCGGAGTTGAGCAGCAAGTCGTCGCGACGGGTGCTTGATGCCATGATGTCGACTGCGGGGAATATGCGCTTGTTGGCAAGCTTGCGGTCGAGCTGGAGCTCCATGTTGCCGGTTCCCTTGAATTCCTCGAAAATCACTTCGTCCATCTTCGATCCGGTCTCGATGAGCGCAGTAGCTATGATGGTGAGGCTGCCGCCGTTCTCAATGTTGCGTGCGGCACCGAAGAATCGCTTGGGGCGCTGCAGGGCATTGGCATCTACACCGCCCGACAGGATTTTGCCTGATGCCGGCGATATGGTGTTGTAGGCACGGGCCAGGCGGGTGATGGAGTCGAGCAGTATCACCACGTCGTGGCCGCATTCTACCATGCGCTTGGCCTTTTGAAGCACCAGGTCGGCTATCTTCACGTGGCGGTCGGCTGGCTCGTCGAATGTCGATGCAATCACTTCGGCATTCACGCTGCGGGCCATGTCGGTCACCTCTTCGGGACGCTCGTCGATGAGCAGTATTATCATGTAGGTCTCGGGGTGGTTCTCCGATATGGCGTTGGCAATGTCTTTGAGCAATATTGTCTTACCGGTTTTGGGCGGAGCCACAATCAGGCCGCGCTGGCCTTTGCCGATGGGGGCAAACATGTCGACGATGCGGGTCGAAATGCTGGGGTGACGGTGGCTCACCAGGTCGAATTTCTCATTGGGGAACAGTGGGACCAGGTGTTCAAAGGGCACGCGGTCGCGCACGAACTCGGGCCGGCGGCCATTAATCATCTTCACCTCACACAGCGGGAAGTATTTCTCTCCCTCTTTGGGTGGGCGTATTGTGCCTTCAATCACGTCGCCGGTCTTCAGGCCGTTGTTCTTTATTTGGGCCTGCGACACATATATGTCGTCGGGCGAGGTCAGATAGTTGTAGTCCGACGAGCGCAGGAATCCGTAGCCGTCGGGCATCACCTCAAGCACGCCTGTTCCGTCGAGGATGCCCTCGAAGTTGTAGGGGTTGTTGGCATACGGGTTGTCGTTCTGTGCGGCTGCCTGCTGTTGCTGTTGGTTCTTTTTCCCTTTTTTCTTCTTTGGCTCTTTTTCGGGCTTGGGCTCTTGAATCACAATCGGAGCCTTGGCGGCTTCTTCGGCTGCAATTCTGCGCTCTTCTTCGGCTCGGCGTGCGGCTTCTTCGCGTTCTTCTTGTGTGCGCGGCTTGAATGTCTGCACGGGCTTCGTTCCAAAGAACGAGTTGAACACGTCTGACCGCTTTCCGTGTTTGGGCTGCTGGGGCTGCCCGAAGGCCTCAAGGAAGTCGCTGCTCGGCTGCTTGACGGCAGCAGGGGCTTGCTCTTCGGGGGCGGTTGCGTTGTCGGCAATTGTTTGGTGACTGTCGGCGGGCTCGTCAAATTTAAGCTCAGCAGGCTGCTTTGCCGCGGGTTGCGGTTCTTGCTCTTGGCTGGCTTCTGGAGCCTTGGCGGCTTTCTTGGCCGGCTCTTTTACGCTTGGCTCGACTTCTTTTTTGCCGTTAGCCTTTTTGCCGTTGCCGTCATCGGCCTTATTTGCCTTTTGATCCTTTTTTGTTGTAGCAGGTTGGGGCTTGGCATTGGCTGTTTCGGCCGTTGGGGCCTCTGCGTTTTTCTTGGGGCGTCCGGGGCGCCGCTTTGCGGTAGGTTCGGCTGCTGCAGTGTCGGGGTTGGTGCCCGGCTGCTTGGCTGCCTCGTTGGCGGCTTCGGGTTGCTTGGCCTCGGTTTTCTTATCGGCCTTTTTGCTCGGCTTGTTGTCGTCGGCCTTTTTCTCGGCCTTCTTTTCTGCCGGCGCTTTTTCCTGCTTTGTGCGGCCACGCTTACGCGGCGACTGCTCGGCCTTGCGCGAGTCGTTCTTTACGGCGTCCTCGGCCTGCTTGTCGAGGATGTCATATATGAGTGTGTCTGAATTCTCGTTGAGGCTCATCGTTTTTGCAAGATTCTTTAAATCTGATTGACTCAAAGCCTCCAGGTCAGTGATGTTATACATATAATTATTAAAAAGTTGTCTTAAATGTTTTTTCGGCTCTATAGGGGTGCGTTGCAGTGCGCCTGATGCACCTGTTTCGTGATTCAATGCGTGCGTTATTGCCGATTGCGTGGTTGTCACACGCATAAAGCCATTAGCATTAACGCTGATGCTATTGTGAAAAGTGTTGATTGCTGTTTTTGTTGAAGGAGACTGCAAATGTGATTTGAGGGCGGATGCCTGTCGTTTCCCGCACACGGCCTCTTACTTTGCTGTCTTGCGAATTGCATTGCAAAGATATGAATAATCTTTATATCGACAAAATTTGTGCAACTTATTTTATTTTGCATTATTTTGCTCGCACACCTGCTCGCGTACTCTACAGGATATTGCAGGATATTGCAAAACACATTGCAAAACGGTCCGGAAAATTTTCATATTTCCAAAACAATTACTAATTTTGCATGCCATTACAAGAATCAGCGTCTACCAGCGCTGGCTTTTAGTAGTATTATAACGTTATAAAATAGATAATTAGAGAAATGAAAAAAGGTATTCATCCCGAAAATTACCGCGAAGTGGTGTTCAAGGACATGTCAAACGACGAAACTTTCATCACTCGTTCTACTGTAGCTTCTAAGGAGACTATCGAACTTGATGGAAAGACTTATCCCCTGGTGAAACTCGAAATCACCAGCTCTTCACACCCGTTCTTTACCGGTAAGCAGAAGCTCGTCGATACAGCCGGCCGCGTCGACAAGTTCCTCAACCGCTACGGTAACCGCAAGAAGAAATAATGAGAAATTAATTTTTCAGCGAAATAAAGAAAAAGCTGCAACGAATTCCGTTGCAGCTTTTTTTGTGCATTTAAGTCTGGGTCGCGCGTTGGGCTTATGACTTGTCGTCGGCCACGGTGGTGGGCTGAGGCTTGTTGCAGGCACGGCGTTGCAGCAGGTCGTTGGCAGTGAAGCACACAAAGCACAGGCCGCTGATGAGCGACATCAATTCGGTACTGATGTTGCATGCAAGCATGGCCACTCCGGCTCCCATCACCGCCAGCGGTAGGGCAAACAGCCACCAGTGGAGGTGCATCGTTTTCCTCATCACCACGGGTGTCACCACTTGATATAGCCCCATGGCCACAACTGCTATGGCTGTTATGATGCCAATCGAGTCGACAAACAGGTGCCCCCTGAGCATAAGCACCACACCGAAGCACAGACCGCCCACCGAGCTTGCCATTCCGGCAATGCCCGCAGGCTCGGTGCGCTTCCGCATCGCTGCAAGTGTCCCGGCAAGGCTTGTCACAGCGGCAATGGCAAAGGCCATGCCTATTATGCGGGCAATCCATGTCACAAAGTCGGGCACGGCGTGAAACACCAAAAACACTATACCCACAGCCGCAACGGCTGCATCTATCGCTATTGAGCTGAATTTATTGTCCATACGTTACGTTTTTGCCTGTTTTCTGCTTTGTTTCATATAGGTGTATATGTGTGCTAAATTACGCAATATTTGGAGAATGGAATTAAAGTTTCAGTAAAAATTCCTAATTTTGCTATTATTATGGACAAGCGAAAGAAACTATATGTAATAATAAATCCCGGTTCGGGCACACACAGCAAGGAATCCATCCCGGCTATGATTGCCGGCATTCTCGACAGCAGCAAGTGGCAGGTCACGGTGCGTGTGCTTGAGCACAATATGCTCATGAGCCAGCTGGTGAGCGAGGCTATTGCCGACAGCTATCACGGCGTGGTGGCCGTGGGCGGCGACGGCACCGTCAATGGCGTGGCGGCATCGCTGCGCGACACCGGCATCGCTCTTGGCATAGTGCCATGCGGGTCGGGCAACGGCTTGGCTCGGCATCTGCAGATTCCGGTCAACATCGAGAAGTCGCTGCGCATCATCAACGATGGCCATATCGAGAATTTTGATTATTGCACGGTCAATGACCGACCTTTTTTCTGCACTTGTGGCATGGGGTTTGATGCTCAGGTGGCCGAGCGCTTTTCGCAAGAGGGCACTCGCGGCCCGCTCACTTACCTCAAGTCGGCATTTATGGAGTATGTCAAGTTTCACCATGAGACTTATCGCATAGAAATCAACGGCTCCACTATGTTCGAGAAGGCGTTTGTCATAGCATGTGCCAATGCCTCGCAGTATGGCAACAACGCCTATATAGCCCCAAAGGCCAGCATGCGCGACGGCCTCATCGACGTGGTGGTGATTCATCCGTTCTTGCCCATAGTGGCCCCAATAGTCGGGCTCAAGCTCTTTACCCGTGATTTTGATAATGACATAAACATCAGCACCTACACCACACCGCGCCTCAAGATATTCCGTGAGTCTCCCGGAGTGATGCACCTCGACGGCGAGCCGGTCGACATGCCGGCCGAGCTCACCATAGCTTGCCACCCGCAGGGCATACGCATCTTCTGTGCCGACGATGTCCCGCAGTCGGTGTGACACTGAGGGTGAAGGGTAGGGCGCTGGTGCCGAATCCCACTTGTCCTTATTTGTGTAACTTATCCATGTTAAATGGCCTGAACGGCCGTAAAACTGCTGTTATGCACTCTCTTATGGGGGTGCAAATGCCTTTGTCTGCTTTTTTGGTAACTTGTTCGGTGATTTGTGTAAGGCCTATAAACCCGCAATCGTGTAATTTTGGAGAAAATTTTGGGAAAGGGGGCTTTGCCCGTTCCCAACTAGTTAAGTGAATATCTCAATTATTAAAACTGCAAAGAAATGAGAAACAGGTTTATCGTGATGCTCGCTGCCATAATATGGTGCTGCGCGGCAAAGGCACAGTCGGTGGTCTACATGACCAAGGAAATAACACCGCAATCACTGGTGAAGGTGTATGAGGCTCTAGGCGTCAACCCTAACGGACGAGTAGCCGTTAAAATAAGCTCTGGTGAGCTTGGTGGACACAACTACTTGAAGCCTACGCTCATACGCAATCTTGTCGATAAGGTCAACGGCACGCTCGTGGAGTGCTGCACTGCCTATGGCGGCAGCCGGCAAGACAAGGGCAAGCACTGGGCCACGATTCATGCACATGGCTTCGACTCGATTGCTCCCGTCGACATCATGGACGAATTCGGGCAGATGCGCATCCCTGTAAAAGACAAGAAGCACCTTAAATACGACATCGTGGGTGACCATCTTGCCAACTATGATTTCATGATTAATCTTGCACATTTCAAGGGGCATGCCATGGGTGGCTTTGGCGGTGTGCTTAAAAATCAGTCGATAGGTGTGGCTTCCACTGCCGGAAAAGCCTACATTCACACCGCTGGCAAGACCGACCGCGCCGACTCTTTGTGGCAAAATATTGCCAAGCAGGACGACTTTCTTGAGAGTATGGCTGCCGCTGCTCAGGGCGTGGCCAACTATTTCGGCAAGAACATTATCTATATCAACGTGATGAACAATATGAGCGTGGATTGCGACTGTGACCACAGTCCTGCCGAGCCAATGCTTAAGGACATGGGCATTCTGGCCTCGACCGACCCTGTGGCTCTTGATCAGGCGTGCCTCGACCTCGTGTTCAACCACAAGGCTACGAAGGGCGATGACGAGAAGCCGCTTATCGAGCGCATCAACCGTCAGCATGGCACCTACATCACTGAATATGCCGAGAAAATAGGCCTTGGAAGCAAGCATTACACATTAATCAGCATCGATAAATAAGGGTAAACAATAATGTTGCTTAAATTTCTGTTGCCGTCGGCGCTCATGCTGTCGGCTGGTAATCTTATGGCCGCCGATGTGCCTGCCGATACCGCTGCAATGCGGCATGCCCTTGGCGAAGTGGTGGTCACGGGTACTAATCAGGCCACGGGACGCAATCTGCTCCCCTACACGGTGAGTGTGATTGGCCATAGTCAAATCGAGGCCACCGGGCAAACCCAGTTGCTCGCTGCTCTGTCGGGCGAGGTGCCAAGTCTGTTTGTGTCTCAGCGCAATATTTTTGGCTTTGGCGTGAGCAATGGCGGCAGTGGCGGCATAAAGATTCGCGGTGTGGGTGGCTCTCCCACTAATGCAGTCTTGATGATGGTCGATGGTCAACCGCAGTTTGCTGGCTTGTATTCACATCCTGTGGCCGATTTCTATGAGTCGGAATATGTGGACCACGTCGAGGTGATGCGTGGTCCGGGGTCGGTGCTCTATGGGTCGAATGCCATGGGCGGTGTGATTAATGTTATTACCCGCAATCCGGAAACCGACGGCGTAGCCACCACTCTCAAGGCGCAATTCGGCTCCCACAACACTTGGCAGAGCTCCGTCACCAACACTGTGCGCAAGGGACGTTTCTCGTCGATGGTGTCGCTCGGCTATGACCGCACCGATGGCACTGAGCGCAATTTCGATTTCAAGCAATATAGCCTTTATGCCAAGGTGGGCTACCGGTTCTCGACTCACTGGTCGCTCTCGGCCGACTACACTCTTATGAATTTCATTGGCAACGACCCCATTTATGCCAGATTAAGCAACCCGGAATCAACGGCTATCTACCACCAGAATGTGGTGCGTGGCGAGGCTTCGACGGCGTTGACCAACACATACGGCGGTCTGAATGGCGCGGTCAGGGTTTATTACAGTTATGGCAACCACTATATCGACGACCCAAATCATTTTCATAGTCTTGATGACCGCTTTGGCGTTTTGGCTTACCAAAACGTTGATTTGTGGCAATCGGCGCAGGCAACGGTTGGCTTCGATTTTGCCACTTATTCGGGCAAAATCCCCGTTTCGGGCGGACATGCCTATGGCGATGGCAGCATGCCGGCTAAGATGCAGACCATTGCCCGCAAGCGCATAACCGAATACTCTCCTTATGTCACGCTGCAACAGTCGCTATTTCGCGGTGTGCTTATTCTAAATGCCGGACTCAGAATGGCCAATAGCGACATGTTTGGCTCTCACTGGCTTCCGCAGTTTGGAGTTTCGTTGCATCCGGGCGATGGTTGGCTCGTCAAGACCTCGTTGGCAAAGGGCTATCGCAATCCGTCGTTCCGTGAGTTGTACCTCTATGGTACGGCTAACGACCAATTGAGGCCCGAGAGCATGATGAACTATGAGCTTACGGTGGGAAAGCATTTCTCGCGATACTTCAATGTCGATGTCACGGGCTATTATGCCAAAGGTGACGATATGATTCAGACGGCCAGTGTGCCTACCGCCGAGGGTGGAACCACGCAGCGCAATGTCAACACGGGCAGCTTTGAAAATGCCGGTGTCGAAGTGTCGGCGCAAAGCCGTCCGGTCGATGCCCTGTCATTGCGTGCAAGCTACAGCTATATGCACACGTCAATAAGCGGGCTTACTGGAGCACCGGCCCATCAGTATTTCCTTGGTGTGGGTTGGCAGGTGTTTTCTCAACTCACCGTCGACGCGCAGCTCCGTGTGGTTGGGCGGTTGTTTGTTGCCAATGATGTGGAACTGCAAAACTACGCTCTGCTCGACGTGCGGGTTTCCTACAAGCCGCTGAAATGGCTTGAGGCTTTTGTCTCGGCCAACAATGTGACCAATGCGAGATATCAAATCAATAAAGGCTACGAAATGCCTGGCTTCACAGCCAGTGGCGGTGTGAAGTTGAGATTCTGACATCACACAATTTGAGTAGTGAAATATGAAGGAGTGGATTGGCCTCTTGAAAAGTGTGCTCGGTCCACTCCTTTCCTTTGTGCCGTTGCTGAATGCCGTGCTCTCCTTGTTGATTGGCTCAAAACCCATGTCT
>CAVDUV010000017.1:0-62659 GCA_963612465.1 Bacteroidaceae bacterium
AAGCCCCTTCTTAGCCTGCTCCACCTGCGCATTCACAATGGCCGCCGTGGTCTCCACATTGCCGATGTTTTGTCATTAATTCCATATTACTTATATTTGTATTTGTTTTGCAATTCGTTACTAAACTTGTTGTAAAAAACGTAACGCAAAACGTAATAAAACAAATAAATTCGTAATTATTTTATCAGATAAATCATATAAATTTTATATCTGATTAATTTATAGGTAATTATGGAGGACGAAAAATTTCAAATGGCGTTGCGGAAATTTTTTAAACGCCAAGGCATAACACAGCAAGAGATAGGCAACACACTTGGCACATCACAATCGTATATAAACTCATTGTTTTCCGGGCGCAATCCTATCGGGAAGTCCACTGCCCAGAAGCTGAGTGATGCCTACGGCCTATCGGTGGCTTGGTTGCTCACTGGTGAGGGGCCGATGATGGCTGCCGATGTCTCAGCCACCGCGGGCAACAACGGTGTGGAGGGCAACGGCAACACTGCCACCGACCTCATCGCCCTGCTTGTGGAGGCCAACCGCCAACTCACCGAGCAGAACATCAAGCTCACCGAGCAGAACGCAAAGCTCATCGACTATCTGCTGAGCAACGGCAAACCGCTACCGTGACGCTACCAATCGCAACTAACTATCAATAAACAATATAAAAAATCCATCAAAGTTTATGAACTATTTAAAGCAAACTGTTATGGCTTCACTAATGGCTCTGACGGCTGCATCGGGCCTGCAGGCCTCGGCTGCCGACGATGCACCCATCATCGAAAAGCCGGTGGTGAAGGTGGAAAACGGTCAATTCACCCCCGAACTGCTTAACGCACTCGGCCGCTTGAGCGACCCCCAACTGTCGCCCGACGGCAAACACGTGCTCTACGGTGTGAGTTACCCCAGCGTGGAGCAGAACAAGAGCAACCGCGAGCTGTGGGTGGTTGACATCGACGGCAAGAATGCACGCCAGCTCACACGCACCAAAAGCTCGGAGCAAAACGCCGTGTGGATCGACGGCGGCCGACGCATCGCATTCATATATCCCGATGCCGAAGGCAACTACCAAGTGTGGACCATGAACGCCGACGGCACCGACCGCAAGCAGGCAAGTTCGGTAAAAGAGGGCGTTGACGGCTTCAAACTGAGCAACGACCAAAAGAAAATAGTGGTGATAAGCCAGGTGAAATATGGCGAAACCGCCCAAGACGTGTATCCCGACCTGAAGAAGGCAGACGGCCGCATTATCGACGACCTGATGTACCGCCACTGGGACGAATGGGTGAGCACTGTGCCCCACCCCTTTGTGGGCGACTTCGACGGCAATGCCGTGACCAACCTGCAAGACGTGCTCAAGGGCGAGCCTTTCGAGAGCCCGATGAAGCCTTGGGGCGGAGTCGAGTCGCTGGCATGGGCCCCCGACGGCAAAAGCCTCGTGTATGTGTGCCGCAAGAAGACCGGCAAAGAATATGCGATTTCGACCAACAGCGACCTATACCTGTGGGATGTGGCCAGCGGCAAGACGGTGAAGAACCTCACCGACGGCAACATGGGCTACGACACCTATCCGGTGTTTTCCAAGAGCGGCCGCAAACTGGCATGGCTGTCGATGGAACGCGACGGCTATGAAGCCGACAAGAACCGAATCATGGTAATGGACCTGACTACCGGTGCAAAGCAAGACATCACCGTAGACTGGGACTACACGGCCGATGCCATTGCATGGTCGGACGACGAGAAATTCATCTATTTCATAGCTCCTTACCAGGGCACCGAACCCATATTCCGCATCAACGTGGCCACACGCAAGGTTGAGACCGTGGCCGACGGACAATGCGACTATGCCGCCATAGTGCCAGCCGGCAAGGCAGGCCTGCTCACCATGCGCCACTCCATGAAGCAGCCCGACGAGCTGTATGTGATAGCCAAGCCCGGCAAAGAGCCACAGCGCATCACCAGCGTGAACGACGACATCATGAACCAGCTGGCCGACATCACGGTAGAGAAGCGCATGGTGACAACCACCGACGGCAAGCAGATGGCCACTTGGGTGCTGCTTCCGCCTAATTTCGACGCAAGCAAGAAGTATCCCGCACTGCTCTTCTGCGAGGGCGGTCCGCAATCGCCGGTGAGCCAGTTCTGGAGCTACCGCTGGAACCTGCGCCTGATGGCGGCCAACGGCTACATCGTGATAGCCCCCAACCGCCGCGGCCTGCCCGGATTCGGAACAGCCTGGAACGAGCAAATATCAAAAGACTACGGCGGCCAGAACATGAAAGACTACATGAGCGCAGTAGACTACATGAAGCAGTTCCCCTACGTCGACGGCGAGCACATAGGCTGCACCGGAGCCAGCTACGGCGGCTACAGCACCTACTGGCTTGCTGGTCACAACCTGGACAAGCGCTTTGCCTGCTTCCTGGCCCATGCCGGCATCTTCAACCTCGAGGCCCAGTATCTTGAGACCGAAGAGATGTGGTTTGCCAACTGGGACATGGGCGGTGCATTCTGGGACCTCGACAATGCCGCAGCCCAAAACACATTCAAGACTGCCGACCCCCACAAGTTTGTGCAAAACTGGAACAGCCCCATCATGGTGACTGTGGGCGAGAAAGACTACCGCATCTCGTTCACACAGGGAATGCAGGCATTCAATGCCGCCAAGCTGAAAGGTCTGCCGGCACGCTTCTTGTCGTTCCCGAGCGAGAACCACTGGATTGTGAAGCCGCAAAACTCAGTGATGTGGCAACGCGAATTCTTCAAGTGGTTTGACCACTGGCTCAAGCCCAACAAGTAACCCCAAGCAATGCAATGCCGGATTATAGCCGGCGCCACACATAAGACCAAAGCCAGGTTGCCCAGTCGCCACACAAGCATGTGGCTCGGCATCCTGGCTTTGCCGCACCATTGAGGTGCGACTGACATTGAGTCAGCCCACAGGCTTGTGCGGCACACTTTTTGCTTGACTGACATATAAAAGAGAATAAAACTCAAAAAAACTAACGATAATGAACATCAACGAAACTCCGGTGCTGCTGCTCACAGGATATCTGGGCAGCGGCAAGACCACATTGCTCAACCGCATTCTCACCAACAACAAGGGCATAAAGTTTGCCGTGATTGTCAACGACATAGGCGAGGTGAACATCGACGCCAGCCTCATTGAGCAAGGCGGCGTTGTGGGCAAAGGCGACGAGAGCCTGGTTCCGCTGCAGAACGGATGCATATGCTGCACGCTGAAGATGGACCTCGTGCAGCAACTGAGCGACATTGTGTCGCAAAAACGTTTCGACTACATAGTGATAGAGGCAAGCGGCATCTGCGAGCCAGCCCCTATTGCACAGACAATCAGCGTGTATCCGCAAATGTATCCCAACCTGGCACAGAACGGACGTGCCAAGCTCGATGCCATAGTGACAGTGTGCGACGCTCTGCGCCTGCGCGACGAGTTTGCCGAGGGCAAAGACCTGCAGCGCAAGGATTTGGGCGAAGACGACCTTGCAAGCCTCGTGATTCAGCAAGTGGAATTCTGCAACATGATACTGCTCAACAAGGCAAGCGAAGTCACCCCCGAGGAACTCGACCGCATCAAGGTGATACTGCACGAGATTCAGCCACAGGCCGAGATTGTGCCATGCAACTATGGCGACGTGGACCTCGACAAACTGCTCAACACCGGCCTATTCGACTTTGACCGCGTGGCCACATCGGCCCGCTGGATTGAAGCTATGGAGGCCGATGAAGACGACCTTGAGAACGAAGATGAAGGCGAGGCGCTCGAATATGGCATAGGCACATTCGTGTATTACCGCCGCGAGCCCATGGACATGGTGGAGTTTGACCAGTTTGTGGCACGCAAGTGGCCCAAGAGCGTGATTCGCTGCAAGGGCATGTGCTACTTCCAGGGCGAGACCGACCGCTGCTACGTGTTTGAGCAGTCGGGCAAGCAGATTTCGATGCGCAACGCCGGCAACTGGTATGCCACGATGCCGGCCGACGAGTTTGCCGAGTTCTCGAAGCAGAACCCGGGCGTGCTGCGCGACTGGGATCCCAAGTATGGCGACCGCATGCAGAAACTCGTGTTCATCGGACAAGACATGGACCGCGAAGCCATCGAGAAATCCCTCGACGCCTGCCTCGTGAAAGAATAAGCACCCTGCCACAACAGGCCTAACACCACATGGCCGTGGCCAGGCACACTAAATGTTGCTCCAACCGGTTTTTCTTCAGACAAAAAAGAAAACCAGTTGGGGCAACATTAATTTATGGCACTAATTGCGCCACTGGGAGCTGAGATAAGCGGAGTTTTCAGTAACTTTGCTGATTGCAACCACAAAACACCACACAAGGAACATGGATTTCAAGCTACACTCGGCATATGCCCCCACAGGCGACCAGCCCCAAGCCATCGACGCCCTTTGCGAAGGCGTGGCCGACGGCGTACCCTACCAGACACTCCAGGGAGTGACAGGCTCGGGCAAGACGTTCACCATGGCCAACGTGATAGCCCGCACTGGGCGCCCCACGCTGATACTGTCGCACAACAAGACCCTGGCGGCACAGCTATATGCCGAGTTCAAGAGCTTTTTTCCCGAGAACTCGGTGCAATACTTTGTGTCATATTACGATTACTACCAGCCCGAAGCCTACATCCCGGCCGTGGACAAATACATCGAAAAAGACCTGATGATCAACGATGAGATTGAGCGCCTGCGGCTGAGCACAGTCACAGCACTGCTCTCGGGCCGCCGCGACGTGGTGGTGGTGTCGAGCGTGTCGTGCCTCTACGGCATGGGCAACCCCAGCGACATCGAGGCCAACACCATCTACATCAAAGTGGGCGACAGCATTGGGCGCGACACATTCCTGCGCAAGCTGGTCGACGCACTGTACTCGCGCAACGAGATAGACCTACAACCGGGCAACTTCAGGGTGAAAGGCGACACCGTCGACATTTTCCTGGCCGACGAGGAGATTATGCTGCGCGTGATTTTCTGGGGCAACGAGGTGGAGCAAATGCAAGTGCTCGACACCGTGACGCAGATGCCGCGTGAAGACGTGGAGGGATTCCGCATATTTCCAGCCAACGTGTTTGTCACCACCAAAGAGAAAATGGCCGGAGCCTTGGGAAAAATCGACGTTGACTTGGGCACCCAAGTTGAAATGTTCAGGCGAGAGGGCCGCCATGCCGAAGCCAAGCGCCTGTATGAGCGAGTAACCTACGACCTTGAGATGATACGCGAGGTGGGCTACTGCTCAGGCATTGAGAACTATTCGCGCTACTTCGACGGCCGCGAGCCGGGCATGCGTCCCTACTGCCTGCTCGACTACATGCCCAAAGACTTCCTGACAATCATCGACGAGAGCCACGCCACCATTCCGCAAGTGCGGGCCATGTATGGAGGCGACCAAAGCCGCAAAAGCACCCTTGTGGAATACGGATTCCGCCTCGATGCGGCACGCGACAACCGGCCACTGCGCTTCGAGGAGTTTGAACAGCTCACCCACCAGACGATATACGTAAGCGCCACACCAGCCGACTACGAGCTCGAGAAGAGCGAAGGCGTGGTGGTGGAACAAGTGATAAGGCCTACCGGACTGCTCGACCCGAAAATCACCGTGCGTCCGAGCCTGAACCAGATCGACGACCTTGTGGAAGAGATACAGAAGCGCGTGGAGCTGAGCCAGCGCACACTGGTGACCACCCTCACCAAGCGCATGGCCGAGGAGCTGACCGACTACCTTGCGAAAATAGGAATCAAATGCGCCTACATGCATAGCGACGTTGAGACAATTGACCGCATACAGATACTCGACGACCTGCGCGCCGGCAGCATCGACGTGCTGGTGGGAGTGAACCTGCTGCGCGAGGGCCTCGACCTGCCCGAAGTGTCGCTGGTGGCCATTCTCGACGCCGACAAGGAGGGATTCTTGCGGTCGCACCGCTCACTCACCCAGACGGCCGGCCGCGCCGCCCGCAACCTCAACGGCGAGGTGATAATGTATGCCGACAAGATTACCGAGTCGATGCAGCGCACCATCGACGAGACCGAGCGCCGACGCACGATACAGCTCAAATACAACGCAGATCACGGCATCACGCCACAGGCTATAGTCAAGGCACGCAATTCGATAATAGGCGTTGACACCGACATCACCCCAAGCGAGACGGGAGTGAAGCACGCCCGCAAATATGAGAACAACGTGGCCGACTACTCGTCGCTGCAACGGCAGTGCGAGGCCGAGTTCAACAAGACGTCGGGCATAGCCGCCGACCCCGTAGTGGCCTACATGAAACCGGCCAGCCTCGAGAAAGCCATCGACCGATTGCGCGAGCAGATGGTCGACGCCTCGAAGCGAATGGACTTCATCGAGGCAGCACAATACCGCGACGAGATGCTGAAACTGCAAGACCGCCTCGACAAAATGAAAGAGCAATCATCGAAATGAGCAAGAACAACGATACACGACAGCACAACAAGGCCCACAGCCACCGCATCGACCGCCAGTGGCTTCCCACCACCAAGAAAGAGATTGAGCACCTGGGCTGGGACCACATAGATGTGATATTCTTCTCGGGCGATGCCTATATCGACCATCCGTCGATGGGCACCGCTGTGATAGGCCGCACCCTTGAGGCGCACGGCTACAACGTGGCCATTGTGCCCCAACCCAACTGGCGCGACGACCTGCGCGACTTCTCGAAACTGGGCAAGCCGCGACTGTTTTTCGCCATAAGCGCCGGAGCCATGGACTCGATGGTGAACCACTACACAGCCAACCGCCGGCGGCGCAGCGACGATGCCTACACCCCCGACTCACGCGCCGGACAGCGCCCCGACTACCCCACCATTGTGTATGCCGAGGCACTGAAGCGACTGTTTCCCGACGTGCCAGTGGTGGCCGGCGGCATCGAGGCGTCGCTGCGCCGCGTGGCACACTACGACTACTGGCAAGACCGCCTGCGGCCGTCGATACTTGCCGACAGCCCTGCCGACATCATAATCTATGGCATGGGTGAAAAGCCCATCGTAGAGATTGCCGACGCCCTTAACGCCGGCCGCAGCATCGACGAGCTGACCGACATACCACAGACAGTGGTGCGACGCCCGCTCGACGAGATGCCCGAGGCCACCAGCGAGCAGTGCGTAGTGCTGCACTCCTATGACGACTGCCTGCGGTCGAAGCGCGACCAGGCCGAAAACTTCAAGAGCGTGGAAGTGGAGAGCAACCGCTGGGACGGCCGCGACCTGTGGCAGCGCACAGGCGACATGGCCATCAAGGTCAACCGCACCAACCCACCCATGACCACCGAAGAAATCGATGCCTCATTCGACCTGCCATACACACGCCTGCCGCATCCCCGCTACGGCACCAAGCGCATTCCGGCCTATGAGATGATACGCCACTCGGTGAACATGCACCGCGGGTGCTTTGGCGGATGCGCCTTCTGCACCATCAGCGCCCATCAAGGCAAATTCATTGCATCGCGGAGCAAGCGCAGCATTCTGCGCGAAGTGGACCAAGTGGTGCACATGGACGACTTCAAGGGCTACATCAGCGACCTTGGCGGCCCGAGTGCCAACATGTATGCCCTGCACGGCCGCGACCTTGACCGCTGCAAGCGATGCGCGCGGCCATCGTGCCTGCACCCCAAGCCATGCCCCAACCTCAACACCGACCACAGCGCATTGCTCGACATCTACCACAGCGTGGACAGCAACCCGCTGGTGAAGAAATCGTTTGTGGGCAGCGGCGTGCGCTACGACCTGGCCATGCACCGCACCGGCGACACCAGCATCGATGCCGTGAACAGCCAATATTGCGAAGAACTGATACGCCTCCACGTGTCGGGCCGCCTGAAAGTGGCACCCGAGCACACAAGCGCCGACGTGCTGATGATGATGCGCAAACCGCCCTTTGAGCTGTTCAAGCAATTCAAGCGCATCTTCGACCGTGTGAACGAGCAATACGGCCTCAAGGAGCAGTTGATACCCTACTTCATCTCATCACACCCCGGATGCCATGAGGCCGATATGGCCGAGCTGGCCGTGATCACCAAAGGGCTGAACTTCCACCTTGAGCAGGTGCAAGACTTCACTCCCACCCCTATGACCGTGTCGACCGAGGCCTACTACACAGGACTTCACCCCTACACGCTGCAACCCGTCTACACGGCCCACACGCCCGAAGAGAAACTTGCCCAGCGCAAATACTTCTTCTGGTATGAAAACGACTACAAGCGCGACATAGTGCAGTCGCTGCGCCGCATGCACCGTCCTGACCTGCTCACCGAGCTATATCCGCACGGAGTGGGCTACCTGGGCAGCAACCGCAACGACAAGCACACAGGAAAAGGACGCCGTGCCGACGCGGGTGGCAAGCGGCGCAACAGCGGCAAGGGCCCAGGCAAGAAACAGAAGCCTTAGGCACCAAGACACCATTAAGACAACATCTTAGCATTGAGTGCAACGCATCGCATTTTTTCACTTGCGGGTGTTGCATAATTGGCTTTTTATCATTAGCTTTGCAAAAACGTGAAGCATAAAAACCGACCATGGTCACATAAGGAGACATACGGTCTATGAATAGAATTGCCATCCACACACTAATCACAAGTGCCATGCTTATATGCCTGGCCGCATGCTCGGGCCACGACGGCACCGCCACGCCACACTGCATAATGCCACAGGGCACACAGTTGCGCGAGGGCGATGTGGTGTTGCGCATGGGTAGCGGCATCACCAGCCATGCAGTGGTTGCCGCCGACCGCAACGGGCAATATTCCCACATAGGCATTGTGGCTGATTCGTGCGGCACACTGATGATAGTGCACGCAGTGCCCGGCGAGCCCGACTTTGCAGGCGACATCGACCGCGTGAAGCTTGACAGGCCCGAAAAGTTCTTCAACTCGATATATGCAGTGCGCGGTGCAGTGTACCGCCCTGTCGACGCCAGCGCGGGCCGGCGTGCTGCACAAAGCGCAATGGCCACCTACAAGCGCGGCACCGCATTCGACCACGATTATGACTCCAGCGACACCACACGCATGTATTGCACCGAACTGGTGGCACACGCCTACCTCAATGCCGGAGTAGACGTGGTGGGCGCACCCTCGCACGACATAAACCTGCCCGGGCTGCACACACGGTGCTGGCTGCCATCTGACTTTCACAAAGCCTCGTTACTGAATTCAAAGTATACATTCTAATTATTCACCTAAACAAAACAGCCAAATCTATGAGAAAGTTAATGTATCTACTGGCCATCGCAGTTATCGCCACAGTTGCCGCAAGCTGCGGCAGCGGACCCAAGACACCTAAAGACGTGGCCGAAAAATCAATTGAATGCCTGAAAAACGGAGACTTCAACGGCTATAGCAAACTGGTGTATTACAACGACACACTGAGTAGCGACGAGCTGAAGACTAACCAAGAGACCACTGCTGCCCTGCTGAAGGGAAAATATGAGGAGACTATGAAGAAGAAAGGTAAAATCACAGGCTACCAAGTGGTATCGGAAGAAGTGAACGACAGCAATGCCGTGGTGAAAATGCGCGTTGGCTACGAAAAAGCCGATTCCACCAGCGAAAGCGTGCGCCTACGCTTAACCAAAGACGGCGATTGGCGCATTTCGATGGGCAAATAGCAATCGGTCACACACACACTACAGCCATCGGGACACAGCCACCCCAGCAACACATGCGGGAGGCAGTGCCGATGGCACTTTTTTTGCCCCAGCGCCTGCCGCAGCACGGCAAAAAGGGCTACTGAATGCGCAACACCGGCAAGAGAACAAAAAAATCAAGAAAAAAACGTTGGGCATTGTTTGAAAATAGGTTTTATTTGCGTCTTGATATTAAAAACGCTAAAAAATGGACGAAACCACATTTGAGCATATGGCGCCGCACCTGCGGCAAACGGCATTGGCGGCATGTTGCCGGTACGGCGCCACAGGCGACGAGGCCGAAGACACGGCACAAGACGTGATGCTCAAACTGTGGTCGATGCGCAAGCAACTCGACCGCTACCGGTCGGTTGACGCACTGGCCTCGGTGATGGCAAGAAACCTAACCGTCAGCTCACTGCGAGCAAAGCGCACCCAGCCCATAGAGGCCGACGCGCTGAGCGGGCAACCCAACCCGCAAGAGCGCATAGAAGCCAGCGAAAGCGTGGCACAAGTGGAGGTCCTTTTGGACTCCTTGCCCAGCACACAACACAGCGTGCTGATGATGAGGCAAGTGGAACATCGCTCCAATGCCGAAATAGCACAACTGCTCGGCATCGGTGAAGCATCGGTGGGCACATTGCTGGCAAGAGCGCGCCACAAAATGCTTGAAGAAATCAAAAGACGCCGTGCCAACGGCGATTTATAGGATAATGGCAATATACAGAATTCCAAAGAACAAAGTGCTATGCATGACGACGAAATAAAACACATATCACACCTGCTCAACTTGTTTATGGACGGGAAAACCACCCTCGACGAAGAGGCTGAGCTCAGCGAATACTTTGCCACCCACAACGTGCCCGACGAATGGGCCGACTACAAGGCAATGATGGCATATTTCGACGCCGGAATGCCACTGCAGGACAGCACTGCCTCACCAACTGCGAGTCCAAGACGACGAGCAGCCATAGTGGGCATGCGGCACAAAACGATGTGGTGGGCGGCAGCTGCCATAGTGGTTGCCTTGGCAGTGAATGCGGTGCTACTCGTCACCCATAACAGCGAAAACGCCACCCCTACAGCCTCGCTCCACGCCACAACCACCATGCCAGCCAAGCCATCGGCCACGAGCACCACCGAAGCGACAATAGCCGCAACCACACCACATGCCCCACACCGCACTATTGCGAAAAAAGCCAAAAGAGCCACAACTGCCGCCCTCAAGGCTTATCACGACAGCATTGCCACTGCCAACCTCGACGGCGAAATAGAGCTATGCTACATGATGGCGCAAGCCGACTACGACGAATGGCTCAACGAGCTGAAACAAATACAGGATGCCGACCGCGCCACAATGCTTATACAGCAAGGGGCTGAATTGGCTATGCAATGCGACAACGACACCCCCACCGAAGTGTACTAAACTCCACAAAAAGCAACAGGACAAAAAAATCATAAGAACAATGAAACACATACTCAGCACAACAATCGCCGCAATGACGATAGCCTTTGCGGCATCGGTGCCGGCGGCCGCTCAAAATGCCGACATCGAGAGCGCAATCAACCGGATTAAAGACTCCCGCGTGGTGACAAAGAGCACTGTATCAAATACCGTAGACGACAACGGCAGCAAGACTGTGTACTACTACCGGTATGACTTCGCAGTGCCCAAGAAAGACAAAAAGCTGGTGACACAACTGGAGAAAGCGTTCAAAGCAGGAAAGAGCAGCGCATACTACTCAGTGTTTCAAGAAAAAGATGCCGATAACTACAAGCGAGTGTCGGTGGCATTGCCAGGCGGTGGCACCATAACTGCCGGCCGCGACGACGACTTCTACTCAAGGGTGCTGTGCTACAAAGACCAGTCGGACAACAACTACCGCTTCAGCTATGTGCTTGAGTGGACCGATGACGACGACGACGACGACGATGAAGCCTACACCGGGTTTGTGGCCAAAGTGTATAGCAAAAGGCCCAGTGCCGACGAGAAGACTGTCACAGTCAACATTCCCACTGTGGACAAAAACGGGAAACTCAAAATCAACAAGGGGGCTATTCGCTACAACAAAAACGGCAAAACCATAATAATAGATGACAATGGCGGAATCACGTCGGTATTAAGCAACGACTCAGCCAACACTGGCGACAAAAATTACAGCATTTCGAAAATAATCATCAACGGCAACGAGATTACCGCCGACGACAACTCAAACGTGCTGCAGAAGTTCGGATTCTATCGCCAACACATTCTGGAGAATGCCAAATCGAGCGACAACGCCACATCGCTCAACATCTATGTGAACGCAATGTACAAGCTATGCAAGAACGCAGCAAGCAAAGGACTGCTCAACAAGGCCGAGCGTGGCATCTGCGCCAAAGAGCTTCACGATCTTTCCTCAAAGATTGCAAAGACAGCCGACAGCTTCTCGAGCAAGCTTCTCGAGCAAGCAGCCAAACTGCTCGAAAGCGACGTGCAGGGAGCCTAAGCCGCACATACATAGCGCAACCACAACTGAAAAAAGCGCCCGTCACTGAATGGCCAGTGAGGGCGCTTATTATTTTCACAAGGCTCTTGGCCCTGCCGCATAACGGCAAGCCGATGAGCCTGATTTAACTATACAAACTGGCGGACCACTCCAAGCACAGCCTCGCTTAGTGTGGGGTGACCGTGGATGGCGGTTGCAAGCGTCGACACCGGCAAACCAGCATTCATCACCGTAACCACCTCCTGAATAAGATCGCTGGCATGCGGGCCACAAATGTGGCAACCAAGAATCTGGCCAGTGGCATTATCTACCACCATCTTCACAATACCATCGGTCTCGTCCATCGAAAGAGCCTTGCCGTTGCTGCGGAAGAAACCCTTCTTCACCGCAACGTCGAGCTGCTGAGCCTTGCACTGCTCCTCGGTGAGACCCACCATCGACAGCTCGGGCTGAGTGAACACCGCACTGGGCACGATGTCGAGCTTCACGCCACACGGCTTGTCCATGATGTGAGCCAAAGCAACCATGCCCTGCGCCGTAGCCGCATGTGCAAGCATGCACCGGCCGTTCACATCGCCAATGGCATATACTCCGGGAACCGACGTGAGCATGTGGTCATCAACCTCAATGCCCCGGCGGCCCACTGCCACACCGGCCTTCTCAAGCCCAACCGGCAACACGGGTTTACGCCCCACTGCCATCAAGGCAGCCTCGCAATTCACCTGCTGCGGCTTGCCCTTGAGGTCGAAAGTCACCACAAGGCCGTCGCCAGCCTTCTCTATTGCAGTGACGGCAGCCTGCGTGAAAAACTTCACGCCCTGCTTTTGGAGCACAGTGCGCAGGCGTTTTGCCACATCCTTGTCAAACGGCGGCAAAATCTCCTTGCAATACTCCACCACAGTCACCTCAACGCCATAGGCGGCAAAGATGCCGGCAAACTCCATACCTATCACTCCGCCGCCAATCACGCATAGCGACTTGGGCAAAACGGTCAAGGCAAGAGCATCGGTACTGCTCATGGCCAAGTCGGCACCGGGGATGGGCAAGTTTCGCGGCTCGCTGCCTGTGGCAATGACCACATTTCGAGCGGTAAGCACCTGGTCACCCACCTTCACGGTGTGGGCGTCAGTGAATTCGGCCTCGCCACTGACAAGGGTGATGCCAGGCGCGCTGAGAAGCCCCTTGACACCCTGTTGCAGTTGCTCTACAACCGAAGCCTTGTGGCCCGCGGCAACCGAGTAGTCGGCAGAGACCTCGCCACACGAGATGCCATAGGCCGAAGCCTGGCGCACCGTGCGCAGCACCTGCGCGCAATGGCAAAGAGCCTTGGTGGGAATACACCCCTCGTTGAGGCAAGTGCCACCCACATGGGCGCGTTCTACTATGGCCACATTCAGTCCATCGCGGGCAGCCTCGGCAGCCATTTCATAGCCACCGGGCCCTGCACCAATAATCAGAATATCATAGTTCATAACTGCCATAAATTGACGAGTGATTAATCTTCGGCCTGAAGGTCGGCCCAAGTGACAACCGGATGCAAGGCAGCCTTGGTGTCGTCGAGACGGCGCACTGGAGTGTTGTGCGGCGCACCCTTCACCACTTCGGGCTGGGTCTTGGCCTCTTCGGCAATCTTGCGCATGATGCCGATGAAGGCATCGAGAGTTTCCTTGCTTTCGCTTTCGGTGGGCTCAATCATCATGGCCTCGTGGAACAGGAGCGGGAAATAAATTGTGGGAGCGTGATAGCCATAGTCGAGCAGACGCTTTGCCACATCGAGAGTGGTCACGCCTGTGCTCTTGTCCTTAAGGCCATCGTACACAAATTCGTGCTTGCACACCCCTGCGAGCGGAAGCTCATAGCAGTCCTTAAGTTGCTCTTTCACATAGTTGGCATTGAGTGTCGCGAGCGGTCCCACCTCCTTGATATGCTCACGTCCGAGCGTGAGGATGTAGGTGTAGGCACGCAAAACAACGGCAAAGTTGCCCAAATGCAGCGACACCGAGCCAAGTGACTCATCGCCGAAATCAACGGCCAAAGAACCGTCGGCCTGGCGATTCACCTGCGGATTGGGCAAGAACTGCTCGAGACCCTTGCGCACGCCCACCGGGCCAGAACCAGGGCCTCCGCCACCGTGAGGTGTGGAGAACGTCTTATGCAGATTGATGTGCATTATATCAAAACCAATGTCGCCCGGACGCACCTTTCCCAGCATGGGGTTGAGGTTGGCTCCGTCATAGTACATCAAGCCGCCAGCCTCATGCACCATCTTGGCGATTCTGGCAATGTTGTGCTCAAAGATGCCAAGCGTGTTGGGATTGGTCATCATCATGCCGGCAATGGTGTCGTCGAGCTTGGTTGCCAAGTCGTCGACATCCACAGTGCCATCGGCCAGACTCTTCACCTGCACCACGTCGAGGCCACACACGGCAGCACTCGCCGGATTGGTGCCGTGAGCCGAGTCGGGAACAAGCACCTTGATGCGCTTGTCGTCGTTGCGGCTGCGGTGGTAGCGGCGCATCACCATAAGGCCAGTGAGCTCACCGTGGGCACCGGCATAGGGATTGAGCGTGAAGCGGCTCAGACCTGAAATCTCGGCAAGACTCTTCTGCAGGCCGTCATACACCTCAAGAGCACCCTGAACCGTGGCCGACGGCTGCAGCGGATGCAGAGCGTTGAACGACGGCAAAGCGGCAATCTCCTCGTTGATTTTCGGGTTGTATTTCATAGTGCACGACCCGAGCGGATAGAATCCGGTGTCGACACCAAAGTTGTTGTTGCTCATGTTGGTGTAGTGACGCACCACTGTGAGCTCATCGACCTCGGGAAGAGCCGGGGCGCTGGCGCGCATAAGCGATTGAGGCAACTGACCGATAGTGTAGTTGTCGCCAAACTCGTTGCGAGGCAGCGAATACCCCCTGCGGCCCTCCTTGGAGAGCTCGAATATAAGTTTTCCGTAATATGTGTTGTTCATTGTTACTTATGCTGTTAATAGGGGGAAATCAAAACTCTTTTACTATATTCACAAGGCTGTCAATTTCTTCCTTGCTGCGGGCCTCGGTGACGCAAATCATGAGTTTGTCGGCATCCACCTTCACACCGGCAAGGATGCCCTTCTCGGCGCAACGCTCAAGCAAGGCATCGATATCGAGCTGAGTCTTTACCACAAACTCATTGAGGAACGGGGCGTCGGGCCAAGCAAGAGCCATCTTGCCGGTAGCACACAGGGCATCGGCAAGGTAATGGGCACCGCTGTAGCTCAGCTCATTCACCTCACGCAGTCCCTGCTTGCCCATAAGCGACATGTAGATTGTGACGTAGAGGGCCATGAGGCTCTCGTTGGAGCAAATGTTGCTCGTGGCCTTTTCGCGGCGTATGTGTTGCTCGCGAGCCTGGAGAGTGAGCACGAAAGTGCGCTTTCCGTCGAGGTCGGTAGTGGCACCCACAATGCGTCCCGGAAGCTTGCGTATGAGTTTCTTGGTGGTGCACATGAAGCCCACGTAGGGGCCGCCATAGCACATGGGAATGCCCAGACTCTGTCCGTCGCCCACAGCCACATCTGCGCCCCATTCGCCCGGAGTCTTGATTACGCCAAGGGCCGATGCGTTGCAGTTCATAATGAAGAGCGACTTGGCCGCATGGCAAGTGTCGGCCCAGCCGGTGTAGTCCTCAAGAACGCCATAGTAGTTGGGAGACGCCACTATGACGCCTGCGGCATCGCCGCGACCCACCTTAGCCTCGAAATCGGCGCGACTGGTCACGCCATTGTCCTCGGCAATCATTTCAACCTCCACACCGTGGTAGTCGGCATAGGTCTTCACCACACGCAGCACAGCCGGATTGACAGTGGCCGACACCAGCACGCGCGGGCGTTTTTTGGCATTGGCCACAGCCATCATCATGGCTTCGGCGGTGGCTGTAGAGCCGTCATACATCGAAGCGTTGCTCACCTCCATGCCGGTGAGGGTTGCCATCATGCTTTGGTACTCAAATATATATTGCAGAGTTCCCTGCGAGATTTCGGCTTGATAGGGAGTGTAGCTGGTGAGGAACTCGCTGCGCTGCAGAATGCTGCTCACCACCGAGGGCGAGTAATGGTCCTGAACGCCGGCTCCGGCGAAGCAAGTGAGCGGAGTGTTCATCTTGCCCAGCTTCTCGAAAAAGCGCCGCACCTCGGTCTCGCTCATCGCCTGCGGCAAGTCGTAGTCGGCCTTGAGCTGCAAGTCTTGCTCCACATCGCTGTAAAGGTCATCGAGCTTGCCAAGGCCGCACGCTGCCAGCATGTCGTTGACATCGGCTTCGGTGTGCGGAAAATATTTATAAGTCATCGTGTTCTATGAATTGAAATTAGTTAATGGCATTATGCGGTGATTATTCACCTATGAATTTGGTGTAAGCCTCGGCATCCATGAGGCTGTCGAGCTCCGACTCATCGCTCAGGCGCACCTTGATAATCCAGTTGGCATAAGCGTCCTTGTTGATGAGGCCCGGTTCGTCTTCAAGGCCCTCATTAACCTCAACCACAGTGCCACTCACGGGAGAGTTGAGGTCGCTAGCAGCCTTCACGCTCTCCACTGCGCCGAATTCCTCGCCGGCAATCACCTCATCGTCAACTTCGGGCATGTCGACATATACCACGTTGCCCAGTTCCTTTTGAGCGTAGTCAGAGATACCGATGTATCCGTATTCGCCTTCAACTTTCACATACTCGTGTGATTCGCTATAATATAATCCTTCAATTACGTTGCTCATAATTATGTCTTTTTTTATGTGTTATTAAAAATATGATTTAGAATCCGATTTATTTCTTGTAGCTTTTCTTGTAGAATTTCTTCTTCACCACCACAGCCGGGAACGTCTTCTTGCGGATACGCACGCTCACCTTGGTGTCGAGCGGAGCATACTCAGGCTTAACGAGCGCCATTGCAATGCTCTTGTCGACCGAAATGGCGTGGTAGCCAGTGGTGACGGTGCCCACAGTCTCGCCAGCCTCGTTGACCACGTCGTAGCCGTGGCGAGGTATTGCCTTGCCCTCGAGCTCGAGGCCCACGAGTTTCATGGGTGCGCCCTCAGCCTTTTGCTTGGCCACGGCTTCCTTGCCGACAAACTCTTCCTTGTCGAGCTTGACAAAGAATCCCAAGCCGGCCATAATGGGAGAAATCTCGGCACTCAGCTCGTCGCCATAGAGCGGGAGACCCACCTCGAAGCGCAGCGTGTCGCGGCATCCGAGGCCACAAGGCTGCACACCTGCATCGATCAGCAAATCCCACATCTTCTGGATTGCCTTATGACTTGCATATATCTCAAAGCCGTCCTCGCCCGTGTAGCCGGTGCGGCTCACGATGATGGTCTCGCCGTCGTAGTCTACCGTCTTGAAAGTGTAGAAAGCAAGTTCGGCGCACTTGATGCCCAGCACCGTCTCAATGGTCTTTTCAGCCTCAGGGCCCTGCACAGCCACTTGGCCGTACCGGTCGCTCTGGTGGTCGATCTTCACATCGTAGCCTTGAGCCTGCTCCTCAATCCATGCCACATCCTTGTCGATGTTGGCTGCATTGATCACAAGGAAGAAGTCGTTATCGGCCATCTTGTAGACCAAGAGGTCGTCAACAGTACCGCCATCAGGGTAAAGCATCATTCCGTAGAAAATCTTACCATCCTCGGCATCCTTGATGTCGTTGGTGAAAATATGATTCACAAATTTCTCAGCCTGCGGGCCGGTAACCTCCACCTCGCCCATGTGAGACACATCGAACACACCCACAGCGTTGCGCACTGCGTTGTGCTCCTCTACTATGCCTGCATACTGGATGGGCATATCAAATCCGCCAAAGGGACTCATTAGCGCTCCAAGAGCCACGTGCTTGTCGTAGAGGCAAGTTTTCTTGTTTTCTGTCATAGTTGTCAATCAAATAAAAGGTGTATAAATTGTTGTTTGTTCAGGTTCATTATTATGGTTTGAAGGTCCACACCATCGAGAGCGCACTCCACTGCCTGCTTCTCATAGGGCACGCCCTCAAGCCTTTTGGTTATGGCAGTGTCGATGTCGCCAAGCAGGAAATAATCGCCAGCCACGTTGATGCGCTTGATGATGTTATGGTTTATTTCGATAGACACCGAGAACTCGCCCACACCGTCGATGTGCCGCGTGCGCCTGACGTTGCAGCGTGGATTGCTTCCCATAATAAACTCGGGTTTCAAGTACGACTGCATTATCTGCTCAATGGCCTCCACGTCGCTGTCGCCAAGGGCTATCTCGCCGTTGCACATTGTGCGTCGCACGTAGGCCTTAAACTCATCGATGCTGATGTCGAGGTAGCGGTTAAGCGTGGTGATTCGGTTGCGCACCGACTGCACCCCCTTCGACTTGAGTTTCGCCGCAGATGGCGTGATGGCATTGATCATGTTGTCCATGTCGGTGTCGTAGAGCATGGTGCCGTGCACTATGCTGCGGCCGGGCAAGTGGTAGAAGGCATTGCCCGACACCTTCATCCCGTCGACGAGCACATCGTTGCGGCTGGTGTCGGAGGCATTAAGCCCCAGACCCTTGAGCATGGCCACCACTGCATGTGTGTAGGCGGCATAGGTGAGCTGCACGTTGTCGCTGCGCGTGATGTAAGAGAACATGATGTTGCTCATGTCGGCATAGACGCACCCGCCTCCGCTCTTGCGCCTGTAGGTGTGTATGTCGTGGGCTCGGCAGTAGTCTAAGTTCACTTCGTTCTCAATGAGCTGATTACGCCCGAAGATGACAGTCGGTTCCACTTGCCACATGAAGAAGATGTCGTCGTCGCCTATTATGCTGGCGGCATACTCCTCCATTGCCAAGTAAAACGGCAAAAGCCGTGTCGTGCTATTGGGTAAAGTCAAATATTTCATTACAGAACAACCGTGTACTACATTCTCTCCAAAGATACGATATTTTTCTTATCTCAATCACGATTTCAAATAAAATTTAGTAACAGAGCTGCATAATTTCCCCGTTTTGGTGATTATTGCTAATTTTGCATGATTTTTCAATAATTAAGCACATAGGGAAACATGGGAAATTCAAGTGTTAAAGGACATGGGGCGATGCTGCTTGCCAACGTGAGTTGGGGACTCATGTCGCCGCTGGCCAAGATAGTGATGGCAGGCGGAATCGTCACACCGATTATTATGACCGACTTACGCATATTCGGCGCAATGCTGCTGTTCTGGCTCCTGTCGATGTTTCAAAAGCCCGAGCACGTGCCCTCGCACGACATGGCCCGCCTGTTTGCGGCCTCGCTGCTGGCCATAGTGTTCAACCAGGGCAGTTTCATTTTGGGCGTGGGACTGTCGTCGCCGGCCGATGCAAGCATAATCACCACCAGCATGCCGCTATGGGCCATGATGCTGGCGGCATTCTTCCTGAAAGAGCCCATTACGGGCAAAAAAGTGATGGGCATAGCCCTTGGTGCCGGAGGCGCGCTGATGCTAATACTGGGCAGCAGCTCAGCCTCGACCGCATCAAGCAACTCAAGCCACATTGCTGGCGACCTGCTCGTGCTATTTGCCCAACTGAGCTATGCATCTTATTTGGTGCTTTTCAAGAATTTCATCTCCAAGTATTCACTTGTGACCATTATGAAGTGGATGTTCACCTATTCATTCATCTGCACACTGCCCTTCTCTTATCGTCCGCTCACTGCCGCCAACTGGGCCGGACTGGGGACGACCGACCTGGCTGCAATAGCCTTTATTGTGGTGATGGCCACCTTTGTGAGCTACATGCTGATAGTGGTGGGCCAAAAGCACCTGCGCCCCACCGTGGCAGGAATGTACAACTATGTGCAGCCCGTGGTGGCCTGCATAGTGACCGTGGTGATGGGACTGGACAAATTCAACGTGGTGAAGGGCATTGCCGTGGTTATGATTTTCGGCGGTGTGGCCCTGGTGACAATGAGCAAGAGCCGAGCCCAAGAAGTGGCAGCCCAAGGCGGCACCGACGTCAAGCAGCAGTGATGCCGCGACGGGCACACTTGCGCATGGCGGCCACATAAGCGCAAAGCACCATTATGCCAGTCACTGTCCACGACACGGGATAGACCGTCATTAGCACATCGAAGCCATGCCACACCGGGCACACGGCATAGACCCATGCCACGCGCAGCATGCAAGTGCCAACTACTGTCATAACCGCAGGAGTGACCGACTTGCCCATGCCGCGCAGCGATGCCCCCGCCACCTCGTAGCTGCACGCCAGCCACTGAAACATGAGCACAATGTGCATGCGCATGCTGCCATAGGCCTTGACCGAGGGGTCTGACGAGAACAGGCCGAGGAAGAAATCGTGCCCGAAGGTAAACGTCAGATTAAGCGCAGCACAACAAACCACACTCATGGACATGCAAATGAAGAACACACGGCGCACTCGCGACGTGAGCCCAGCACCATAGTTCTGCCCGATGAAACTGATGGCAGCTCCATTAAACGCCGCTATCACGAAATAGCAGTAAAACTCGAAATTGAGAGCAGCTGCTGACCCTGCTATGGCGTCGGCCCCGTAGCCGTTGATGGTTGACTGCACAAACACATTGCTGAGCGAGAACACCATGCCCTGAATGCCTGCCGGCACACCTATGCGCAGCATGCGGCGCAGCTGTGGGCGATAGACCTTGAGCGAGCGCAAATGCAGCCGTAACGGCTCGTCCTCGCGAAGCAACATCCGCAATATGACGACGGCACTCACCGCATTGGCAATGCCGGTGGCAATGGCCACGCCCTCTATGCCCAAACCGAAACACAACACCAGCACAAGATTGAGAACAGTGTTGACCACCCCGGCAACCATCAGGATATAAAGCGGACGACGGGTGTCGCCCGTGCTACGCATTATGGCCGAACAAAAGTTGAACAGCATGAAAAACGGCATCCCCAGGAAATATATGCGCAAATAAAGCACAGCCATGTCGAGCACGTCGGCAGGAGTGCCCATCAGTTCGAGAATGGGGCGAGCCACCGCCACGCCCAGCACCATGAGAAACAAGCCGCTGGCCAGAGCCACGACGATGGTTGTGCTCACAGCCTGGCGCACGCCATTGGCATCACCACGGCCTATATGGTTAGAAATCACAGAATTGGCGCCCATCGACACACCGATAAACAGGTTGATGAGCAGACTTATGACCGGCGAGTTACTACCCACTGCGGCCAAAGCCTTGCTACCCACAAAGTGCCCCACCACTGCCACATCAACCGAATTAAACAGTTGCTGAAGCACACTGCTTGCCGCAAGCGGCAGACTGAACATGAGTATTTTCATTAGCAGCGGGCCGTGAAGCATGTCGATGGAATTGCCCCCTGCTTTCATTGCGGGTGATTTGCGTTCTGCTGACATAAGAGTAGCAATGCTGATTGTAAAAAAAACGAGTGAACGAGGATTGGTGAATTAGGGCCTGTGCCTAAGACGCAGTGCCGCTATAGCAAAGCGGAACAGCCACACCGCAAGCGAGTGTGCCATTCCGCCAGTAGTTGGTAAGCCAGTGCAGTCTATTGCTGCTCGGCGAGATATTTTTCAGCATCAAGGGCCGCACGGCAACCCGATCCCGCAGCCGCTATGGCCTGGCGGTAACGCGGATCGGCCACATCGCCGGCAGCAAACACGCCCGGCACGCTGGTAGCCGTAGTGATGCCGTCGACCACTATGTAGCCTTGGGCATCGGTTTTCACCTGCCCGTTAAGGAAAGCGGTGTTGGGCTGATGGCCTATGGCAAGGAAAAAGCCGTCGATAGCCACATCAAACATTTCCTCGCAGTCGGTGCCCTTGTGGCGCACAAGGTGTGCACCCTCCACGCCATTGTCGCCGAAAAGGCCCACAGTGTTGGTGTTGAAAAGGATTTCAATGTTGTCTTTGGCGGTTACCCGCTGCTGCATGGCGGCCGAGGCACGAAGGTGGTCCTTGCGCACAATCATGTAGACCTTCTTGGCCAGATTGCTCAAGTAGTGAGCCTCCTCGCAAGCGGTGTCGCCTCCGCCCACCACAGCCACCACTTTGCGGCGGTAGAAGAAACCGTCGCAAGTGGCGCAGGCGCTCACGCCTTGGCCGGCATATTTTTTCTCATCGGACAGACCCAAATATTTTGCCGAGGCACCAGTGGCCACAATCACCACATCGCACTCAACAGAGCCTCCGCCGTCGATGGTGGCCACAAACGGGCGCTTTGACAGGTCGACCGACGTGACCACACCGTTGCGGAGCTCAGCCCCCACGTTGACGGCTTGCTTGCGCATGGAGTCCATGAGCTGAAAGCCGTCGATGCCGTCGGAAAATCCCGGAAAATTCTCGATTGTGGTTGTCTGCGTGAGCTGTCCACCAGGCAGTTGTCCTTCATAGAGCACATTGCTGATACCTGCCCTCGACAGATATATTGCAGCAGTGTATCCGGCCGGTCCCGACCCTATTATCAATGCTTTTACTTTTGTTGTCATAGCGAATTATGTGAATGCGTTGAGTGAATGAAAAATTTGATTAATCCGTTGCCCGCGGCACTATCGCAAGTCAACCACCTGCACGCCGGCTGGAACTTGCGCCTTGCTGAAAGTGAACGTGCTTGCCGGATAGCTGACGTGGGTTTTGTAGTTGCTTATGGTGACGGTAGTGGCCGTGCCATTGGTCATTTCGAAACGAGCTTTCTTGATTTGGCACGAGCCGTTGGCCAAATAAAGCAATATCTGCTTAATGTTGCTTTTGCGCTTGGGCATCAGCTTCACCGTGTAGAATCCGGCCACCTGCGTGTAGGCCTTCCACATGTTGAAGTTGCGCTTGAATCCCTGCACTGCCGCATAGGGGTTAATCATCTGCAAGTCGGCAGCGGTGGGCGTGGTGACGTTGACCTCTCCGGTTGCCGCCGAATAGGCCCACTGCGTGGTGCCGTCGTACCAGCACTTCACAGGCTTCGAGAGCATGCGGAACTTGTTGCCGCTCATCACTATCGTGCCCAAATATGAGCCCTGAGGCGAGCTGACGCTGTAAGACGCGCTCACCGTGCCGCTCGCGCCGAGCGATGCCACGGCCTTGTCGAGCATAGCGGCCGGAGACTGCGCAAAAGAGCACACGGCCATAGCCACAATTATTGAAAATACTAAAAATAAGCGTTTCATTTATCTGTGAGTTTTAAAAAAACTGATGTTTACTGCTTTCATTTTCCGCCAAACATCATATCGATCTGCATGACATCCATGAGCACCTTGCGTGGCTTACCGCCCTGCGACGGTCCCACTATGCCGGCAGCCTCCATTTGATCCATGATGCGTCCGGCGCGGTTAAACCCTATCTGGTAACGCCGCTGGAGCGACGATGTGGAAGCGGTCTCGTTCTGCACCACCCAGCGCGCAGCCTCCTCGAAAATCGGGTCGCGGTCGTTGAGGTTGGCACCACCCGTCGCACCGCCGTCGTCGGAGTCAGGCACAAGATATTCAGGCAGCATGTAAGGCTCCAGGTGGTTGATGTCGCGGTCGGCATCCTCCTGCTCTTTCACAAAGCGGCACAGGTTTTCCACGTCGGGGGTGTCGACAAACGGGCACTGCAGACGCGTGATTTCGCTGTTTGACGAGAAAAGCATATCGCCACGGCCAATGAGCTGCTGGGCGCCCTGACGGTCGAGAATGATGCGGCTGTCGAGTCCTTGAGCCACACGGAATGCCATGCGGGCCGGGAAGTTGGAGCGAATGAGGCCCGTGACCACATTGGCCGACGGGCGCTGGGTGGCTATGATCATGTGCAGACCTGCTGCACGACCCTTTTGCGCCACACGGATAATAGGAGTCTCAATTTCCTTACCGGCTTCCATAATCAAATCGGCAAACTCATCGATGATTACCACGATGTAGGGCATATACTTATAGTAGTTGCCATGGCTGTCTTTCTCATTTCGCAGACCCTGGCGCCACTTGCGGTTGTAGTCAATCACGTTGCGCTCCTTCACCTCCTCGAGCACCTGATAGCGGTTTTCCATCTCCTGCACCACCGAGTTGAGGGTGAGCACCACCTTGTCCTTGTCGGTCACGATACACTTTTCCTCACCGGGCACTTTGGCAAAGAAGTATTTTTCCAAATCGGCATAGAGCGAGAATTCCACCTTCTTGGGGTCGACAAGAATGAATTTCAGCTCCGACGGGCCTTTCTTGTAGAGGAGCGATGTGATGATTGTGTTAAGGCCCACCGACTTACCCTGGCCAGTGGCACCGGCCACAAGCAAGTGAGGCATCTTGGCCAAGTCGGCCACAAACACGTCGTTGCTCACCGTGCAGCCAAGCACCATGGGCAGAGCTGCCTTACTCTCCTGAAACGCCTTTGAGCTGAGCACTTCGTAGATGGGCACTACTTGCGGCTCGCGGTTAGGCACCTCGATGCCTATAGTACCGCGCCCCGGCATTGGGGCAATGATGCGTATGCCCAGTGCCGCCAGCGACATGGCTATATCATCCTCAAGTCCGCGGATTTTGGCGATACGGATTCCGTCTTGCGGAACAATCTCAAACAAGGTGACCGTGGGGCCCACACTGGCTTTGATGCTCTTGATGCCAATGCCATAGTTGTTAAGCGTGGCAGTGATGCGCTGTTTGTTGGCCTCCTGCTCATCAAGGTCAACGCGGTCGGTGCGCATTTTCACCTTAGTCATCAAGTCGAGCGGCGGGAACACATAGTGATTGTATTCACCCGTTGGGTCGTTGGGGTTTGTCACATGCTCAGATGTCTCTATGTTTTTCATCACAGCCGGCTTGCCGTCGTCGGCCGGTGCTGCTTCATCGGCAGTGCCACCGCGCTTAACAGGAGCGGGAGCAGGAGCAGGAGTTGGAGCCACCGGCTCACGGAGGCCTACCTGTGCAGGAGTCACGGCCGGAGTCGACGGCTCGTCTTCGGCCAGAGGCTCAAGGTCGGCAGGGTTTACTTCGGGCACATCTGGCTCGGCAACAGAAACCGGAGCACGGGTGGGTTCGGGAACAACAGTCGCAGAAGTGGTGTTCTCGTCTTTTGCCTTATGCTTGTCGCCGAGGAAAGTCGACGTGGAAGCCTCCTCGCCCGACGCGTTCATCATGCGCACACGCTGCAAGTGCTTGTGAGCCTTGCTGAAAACCAAGTGCAGAGTCTTGTAGCACAACAGCACCCAAACCACGACGATAAACAGATTTACGGCCCACATGCCATAAGCGCCGGTCAAGCGCTCGAGCCACAAGTTGGCTTGATAACCAAATGCACCTCCAAGCGGGAAAAACGTGATGGGGATATCGCGCGTGAACACACCCACCACCATTGAGCAGGCAAACATGCTGTAGAGGCTCATGAGCGAGAACAGGAAGAACCGCACACGGCATCCCTGGCGCATAAGGCGCACGGCTATGGTGATGAACCACACCACAATCACAAAGGCACCCAGACCGAATCCCTGGGCCACCAAAGCCTCGGCCACACTTGCCCCGAGAGCAGCTCCGGCGTTGCCAATCTGCGACGACTCGGTGGCATTGCTAATGAGGTCGTAGTTTTCCACACGGCTTTGGTCGGCCGCCCCCACAGCAAGGTAGCTCATAAACACCAGCAAGAAGTAGATGCCAATCAGCATCATGGCCACACCAAACGCTATGTGCGTGCGGCGGTTGCCAAAGAAGCTCGACAATCGCTGCCACACTGTGACATTAGAAGCCTTCACCCGGTCTTCCTGCTCTTTTTTCCTTTTATATTCAGCACTCTCTGTCAGTCCCGACGTGTCGGGATTAAAGCTGTGAAATTCAGTAGTGTCGTCCTTTTTCATCAATCGTAGTTCCTTTCCTTGCCAAAGCAAATAAAAATGTGTGTTTTTACACGTTATTTAATATTATCATACGGTTTATTTCTTAACCCAAAAGCCGCGAGTGAACACCACAAGCACAGTGAACACCTCGAGACGCCCAACGAGCATCTCAAACACCAGCAGCCACTTTCCTGGTGCGGGGATATTGGCAAACGAGCCGTCAACACCAGTCACCCCATAGCCCATGCCGATGTTGCTGATAGCCGACATGCTGGCAAACAGTGAGTCGAAAATGGGCAGTCCCATCAAGGCGAGCAGCAACGCCCCCACCACAATCACCAGCACGAAAATGGCAAGAAACGCCACACACTTGGCCACCACATCGTGGGAAACGGCCCGGCGATCAACCCACACGCTCATCACAGAATTAGGGTGAAGCACGCGGTAAAATTCGTTTTTGGTGTTTTTGAGCATTACTATCATCCTGTCGATTTTAGCTCCGCCGGCAGTAGATCCGGCCATGCCGCCGAAAAACATCACCACCATGAGCAAGAACGATATGAACTCGCCTGAATGCTCATAGTCGACGGTAGAGAAGCCGGTAGAAGTGATAGCCGAGACGGTGTCGAAAGTGGCAAGCAGTATGCGGTCGGTCCAAGAGGGACAAAATCCCTCAACAGCCATGCGCACTATTATTATAGCCGAGGTGACAACCACCACCAGCAAGTAGCACTTGAACGTGTCGCTATGGCGCAGTGGCTTGAAATTGAAGCAGGCAGCCGACCACAGCAGCGTGAAGTTGATTCCACCAAGGAACATAAACACCATCACCACCACATCCACATAGTGGTTGCTCCAGTGGACAAGGCCAGCGTCTTTTGTCGAGAATCCGCCTGTCGACACGGTCGACATTGTGTGGCAAAGTGCGTCAAACCAGCCCATGGGCTGAATGAGCAACAGAGTCATCACCACGGTGAGTGAGATATACACGAGCCACAAATCCTTGGCCGTCTGACTGATGCGCGGACGCATACGCTCATGCGTGATGCCTGTAACCTCGGCGTTGAACAGCGAGATTCCGCCCTTGTAGTTGAGCATTGGAAGCACGGCCAGCGTGAAAAGGATTATTCCCATACCACCCAGCCAGTGAGTGGCGGCTCGCCAGAAGAGGATGCCGTGCGGCATCGAGTCGAGGTGCCGCATCACAGAGGCTCCGGTGGTGGTGAATCCCGACATGGTCTCGAAATAGGCATCGGTGACGCTGGCTATTGTTCCGCTGAACAAGAACGGGAGCATACCGAAAGCCGAAAACAGAACCCACACTATGGCCGTGAGGAAAATGCCCTCGCGCTTGCGCATGACCATCGACGACGGGCGTATGCCAAACGTCATCAGTCCGCCCACGCCCATGGTGATTGCAAGCGAATAAACAAAGCTCATGGCCACATCGCTCTCGCCAAACAAGACTGACACGATGGCCGGAAGCCCCATGAAGGCGCCTTCGATCATCAGCAGCCACCCCATAAAGCGGAACACTATGGGGAAATTGAGATTCTGTGTAAATAACCGTCTGCTTTGTTGCATACCGACTAAATATTTTTTTTCAGCCAAACACCTTTTCAATCTTGTGTAACGAGCCCGACAGGCAGAACACCACCACGCGGTCGCCCACCTGCAGCTGAGTGTCGCCTTTGACCAATTGCCCCGTGCCATTGCGCGAAAGGCCTGCGATGGTCATGTCGCGGTTGAGCTTAAGGTCCTTTATCGGAGCTTTAGTGACCTTGGAGCCTGGTTTGATTTCAAATTCGGCCACCTCGGCATCGGCAAGGGCAAGGCACTTGCTGTTGTCGACGTCGCTGTCGAGCAGCTTCTGGAATATTCGGCTCGAGGCCAGCAGCTTCTTATTGATCACTGTGCCTATGTTGAGACTCTCGGCCTCGGGGATAAACTGCATGTTCTCTACCTCGGCAATGGTTTTGCGCACGCCGTGGTTCTTGGCCATGATGCAGCTTAGGATATTCGACTCGGAGTGCTCAGTGAGGGCAACAAAGGCATCGCAGTCGTCGATACCCTCGTCTTCAACCACATCGGTGTTGGTGGCATCGCTGCACACCACATGGCAGTGTGGAAGGGTCTCGCTTAAGCGCTGGCAGTTGTCGGGGTCGCGGTCGAATATTTTAATGTCGACCTTGTGGCCCAGCTGACGTGCGAGCTGCACGGCAATCGGGGTTCCACCCATCACCATTATGCGCTCCACGCTGATTTGCCTCTTGCCGCAGATTTCTATCACGTCGTCGATGTGTTCGAGGGTGGTGGAGATGTAAGCAATGTCGTTCTCGCTAATCATGTCGTCGCCGCGCGGGATGATAATCTCGCGGTCGTGCTTTATGGCCGACACGTGCAGCACATCGCTCACGCCGCCTATTTCCTTGAACCGCTTGCCCACTATTTTCGCATTGGCACGCAGTTTCACACCCACCACTATCAGTTGCCCGTCGAGCATCTCAAACCAGTTGCGCGCCCAAGTGTGCTTCAGAGCGTTGATTATTTCGATTCCGGCAAAATATTCGGGATAAATGAGGTCGTCGACACCCATTTTAGTGAAGTAGTCAACATAGCGCCCACTGAGGAACTCATCATTGTCGATGCGCGCCACAGTCTTTTTAGCCCCCAGGCTCTTGGCCATAGAGCAGGCTATGATGTTGCGTGTCTCATAGGGCGTGACCGCCACAAACAAATCGGCATCCTTGACATTCACCTTATCGAGAATCGAAAACGAGACCGGACGCCCCGTGACGGTCATCAAGTTGTAGGAATCCAAGGCCGAGAGCTTGTCGATATCGTTGTCGATGACAATGATGTCCTGATTCTCGTTAGAGAGCATCTTGGCCAGATGTGAGCCCACTTCGCCGGCTCCGGCAATCACTATCTTCATCGCTTGCTGCCTCCTGTGGTGTTGTTACTTGACTCGCTTTCCATTTCGGCCAAAGCCGCTGCTGCGCGTTGCGCAATCGACTGGGCATCGAAGCCACACAACCGTCGCAACTCGGCCACAGTGCCCTGATGCACAAACTCATCGGGGATGCCAAGCCTAATCAGGCGTGCAGAGCAGCTGCGGCTTGCCATCCATTCGGCCACCACCGACCCGAGTCCGCCGTTTATGGTTCCGTCTTCCACGGTTATCACAAGCCGGTTTTGGGTCACTGCCTCGGCAATAATCTGCTCATCCACCGGTTTGAGGAAAATCATATCGTAGTGTGACGCGCTTATTCCCTGCTGCTTGAGCAAGTCGACCGCACGCTTCACCTCGTTGCCTATATGCCCTATCGACAGCAAGGCCACACGGCCGTTGCCTTGTGCCAGCTTGCGGCCACGGCCTATGGGCAACGCATGCATAGCATTGCGCCAATCGGGGCACACTCCCCTGCCACGCGGGTAGCGGATGGCCATGGGACCACAGTCGGTGGCCTGAGCCGTGAACATAAGGTTGCGCAGGCAGTGTTCGTCAATAGGAGCGCTTATCACCAAATTGGGAATCGGGCGAAGGTAGGCCAAGTCGAATGAGCCATGGTGCGTCACACCGTCCTCTCCCACCAGACCGGCACGGTCGATGCAGAAGGTGACAGGCAGACGGTTGATGGCCACATCGTGTATTATGTGGTCGAAGCCACGTTGCAGGAATGAGCTGTAGATGCAGCAATAGGGGCGCATCCCGTCTTTTGCCAGGCCACCCGAGAAAGTGACTGCATGCCCCTCCGATATGCCCACGTCGAACGTGCGCTCAGGGTAAGCCTCTTGCATGAGCGACATCGATGTGCCGCTAGGCATGGCGGCCGTGATGCCCACAATGCGGTCGTTGGCCCGTGCAAGCTCAACCAGCGTGTGGCCGAACACATCCTGATATTTTGGAGGCTTGCCTGTGGTGTCGGCAACAACGCGCTGTCCGGTTGCCTCGTCATAGCAGCCAGGCGCATGCCAAGTCGACGGGTCGGTCTCGGCGGGAGCGTAGCCCTTGCCTTTGCGCGTGTGCAGATGCACCAGCTTGGGGCCGCTCATGTCTTTGATGTCGGTGAATATCTTCACCAGCTTCTCCACATCGTGCCCGTCGAAGGGGCCAAAGTAGCGTATGTTGAGCCCCTCAAATATGTTTTGCTGCCCGGTGAGCAGCGATTTCATCGCATTGTTGAAGCGCAGCACCATGCCCTTGCGGTTATCGTTGAGCACATTGTGGCGGCGCAGGAACCGGTAGAAGCGGTAGCGCACGTTATTGTACTTGCGCGAGGTGGTGAGGTCGGTCATATACTCGCCAAGCGCACCCACATTTGCATCGATCGACATATCGTTGTCGTTGAGCACAATGATGAGATTATTGTGGTGAATCGACGCATTGTTGAGCCCCTCGAATGCAAGACCGCCGCTTATCGACGCATCTCCTATCACAGCCACCACCTTGCGGTCGGGGTTGTTCTCGAGCTCGGCGGCTATCGACATACCCAGAGCCGCCGAAATGGAATTTGAGGCATGGCCTGCGGCAAACGTGTCGTAAGGACTCTCGTCGGGGTTCGGGAAACCGCTGAGACCGTTGAACTTACGGTTTTCGCAGAAGCGGTTGCGGCGCCCGGTGAGAATCTTGTGCGCATAAGCCTGATGGCCCACATCCCACACTATGCGGTCGTCGGGGGTGTTGAACACATAGTGCAAAGCCACATTTATTTCCACGGCGCCCATGCTCGATGCGAAGTGCCCGGGATTGGTTGATAACTCGTGGATTAGGAAACCGCGCAACTGGCTGCACACCTCGGGCAATTGCTGCACAGGCAGCCGCTTGAGGTCGGCCGGAGAGTCGATGGTGGCCAGCAGGGGGAAGTGCTGTTTTGTATATTCAGTGTCCGACATCGGTCAATCGTCTTTCTTTTTGTAATATCGTTTATACAGCGGGACAAACACTATTATGCCCGAAGCCACAATGGAGAAAATCACCATGAAATCGATTTGCTTTGACTTGGTGAGCAGTAGGTAGCAAAGCCACACCCACAGCACCACAATGAATCCAAACCTTATTATCTTTCCTTTGTCCATCGCCAGTTATGTATAAAAAATACAACTTTCACATTATCACCACATGGCTGCGCAATTGCCATTGAGCGTGGCAAGACGCCAAGCCATGTAATTTGCAAATTTAGTAAAATAATATCAAATGCCGCCCACGCCCGCCAACATTTTGCTCGCGCTCACCAGCCCGACTCCCTAAGATTGCAAAAACAGATAGCCACCGAGCGGGTTAATGCGAAAAAAACCTTGACAATGGCCGTAACAATCATGGAAACTTTTCAGTAATTTTGCACACAACTTATTCACTAAAGAGTCAAACCTATATAAAAAAATCAATGCTCAATGGCTACTAAGATCACTAAGAAAATGGCCCTCAACTACCATCACAAGGATGGCCGTCCGGGCAAGATAGGCATAGTGCCAACAAAACCATATTCGTCGCAAAGCGACATATCGCTGGCTTACTCTCCGGGTGTGGCCTACCCGTGCAATGAAATAAAGGACAACCCGTCGGACGTGTACCGCTACACCAACAAGGGCAACCTGGTGGCAGTGGTGAGCAACTGCACCGCAGTGCTCGGCCTTGGCGACATAGGCCCACTGGCCGGCAAGCCAGTGATGGAGGGCAAGGCCCTGCTGTTTAAGATATTTGCCGGACTTGACTGTTTCGACATTGAAATCGACGAGAAAGACCCCGACAAGTTCATTGCCGCAGTGAAAGCCATATCACCCACATTCGGAGGCATCAACCTTGAGGACATCAAAGCTCCCGAATGCTTCAAGATAGAGAAAGAGCTGAAACGCCTGTGCGACATACCGGTGATGCACGACGACCAGCACGGCACCGCCATCATATCGGGAGCCGGGTTGCTCAACGCGCTGGAAATCCAGGGTAAAAAAGCCGACGAGATAAAACTTGTGGTCAACGGAGCCGGAGCAGCCGCCATATGCTGCACACGCCTCTACATGGAGCTGGGCGTGAAGAAAGACAACATAGTGATGTGCGACAGCCACGGCGTGATCACCACGAGCCGCACGGGGCTCAACCCGCAGAAGCAGGAGTTTGCCACCAACCGGCCGATAAGCACACTTGCCGAAGCCATGGAGGGTGCCGATGTGTTCCTGGGCCTGTCGGTGAAAGACGTGGTCACCACCGAGATGATACAGTCGATGGCGCCACGCCCCATCGTGTTTGCCCTTGCCAACCCCGACCCCGAGATTGCCTACGACAAGGCCGTGGCATCGCGCCCCGACCTGATTTTCGCAACCGGCCGCAGCGATTATCCCAACCAGATAAACAACGTGCTCGGATTCCCCTACATATTCCGCGGAGCTATCGACTGCAGCGCATCGGAAATCAACGTGGAAATGGAGCTTGCCGCAGTGCATGCGATTGCCGACCTGGCCAAAAAGACGGTGCCGCCGATTGTGAACGCCGCCTACCATATCAACAAGATTTCGTTTGGCCGCGACTACATCCTGCCCAAGGCACTTGACCCGCGCCTTATCACGGTGGTATCGAGCGCCGTGGCAAAAGCCGCAATGGACTCAGGCGTGGCCAAACGGCCCATCGACGACTTTGACGCCTACAAGGCCGAGTTGCGCCGCCTGCTGGGCTACGACAGCAAGCTGATGCGCCGATACACCGACGCAGCCAAGCGAAGCCCGAAGCGCGTGGTGTTTGTGCAAGCCAACACCGACAACATGCTGCAAGCAGCCGTGCAAAGTTTCCAGCAAGGCACTTGCCACCCCATCTTGCTTGGCAACGAGGAGATGATAGCAAAACGCGCCGCCAAGCTCGACCTTGACCTGAAGGGAATAGAGATAGTGAACCCGCGCCACGACCGCGAGATGAAGCGCCGCACGCTGTATGCCGAGTTGCTCGCCCGCAAGCGCCAGCGCTCTGGTCTGACCAAGCTGGAAGCCGAAGACAAGATGTATGACCGCAACTACTTCGGCATGATGATGGTAGAAAACGGCGAGGCCGACGCACTGATCACCGGCACATATGCCGGTGGCGGCGAGGCCGTGCGCATTGCAAAGGAAGTGATAGGAATAAGGAAAGGCTACGAGCACTTTGCCACGATGCACATCCTCAACACAAAGCAAGGCGTGTATTTCATAGCCGACACTTCAATCAACCACGAGAACAACACACCGGCCCTGGTCGACATTGCCCGCCTCACCAATGAGGCCGTGCGCAACTATGCCCACTACCCGGTGATGGCCATGGTGTCGTATAGCAACTTCGGCAGCAACCAGGAAGAGAGCCCGGCCGAGGTGCACAAGGCAGTGGAGCTGCTGCACCGTGACTACCCGTCGATTACCATCGACGGCGAAATGCAGGTGCAATATGCGCTCAACCGCAAGCTACGCGACAACTCGTTCCCGTTCAACAAGCTCAAGGGGAAAGACGTGAACACACTTGTGTTTCCCAACCTGAGTGCAGCCAACACCGTGTACCAGATGCTGCTGCAAATGGGCACGGCCGAAGTGATAGGCCCGATTCAGATAGGCCTCGACAAGCCCATTGAGTTTATCTCGACCGATGCCCCCGTGCGCGACATAGTGAACTTGACCACAATGGCAGTAATCGACGCCGACGTTCAAGCCCACGCTGCAAACCGGCACTAACGCCCTGCGCAAAGCGGCACCATAAATCCACAGCGGCAGCCACGACAGCCTCCCCACGCCCAAAACGAGAGGAGACTTTTGTGGCTGCCGTTGCCGTGTAGTGGCTCTGCCGCCACATTTTACCGGCATAGGCCGCATGGCATTTTGGCACTTTGCCCGCAAAGTGCTATCTTTGCTAATTATTACAAACCACATTCACCCAAAAATATGAAAAGCAGCTTTTTAAGCGAATTCAAAGGCAAGCATCCCATATTGTATAATGCCCTGCTCATATTCATCACATTTTGCGCCATCTGCTATGCAGCACTGATGCTGATCGACGTGTTTACCACCCACGGCCAGGAAAAGAAAGTGCCCAACGTGTGCAACATGACGCTCGACAAGGCCGTCGAGGCCCTCGAGTCGGCCGGATTCAAATGGGAGATCAGCGACTCCACATTCAACGAGAACCTGAAGCCAGGTGCAGTGCTGTCGCAAGAGCCCAAAGCAGGCAGTTATGTAAAGGCCATACGCACCATCTACCTTAACATCAACGCTTTCTACCCGCGTGCCGTGGCTCTGCCAGTGCTCACCGAGATTTCGGTAAGACAAGGATTATCGATGCTGAAATCACTGGGGTTCAAGAATGTGGGAGTAGACACGGTGCCGTCACCCTATGAGGGACTGATACTCACCGTGAACGTCAACGGCCGCCAGGTGAAACCCGGCACGCGCATATCGGTCAACTCCATGATACGCCTCAGCGTGGGCAACGGCGAAGAAGACCTCGACCCGACCCAAGTGTTGCCCGAGGCCACCCTCGACTCACTTCAGGACATGCAACGGCGCAAAGCCCGGCAAGAAGCACAGGCACAGGCCAAAGCCGCAGAAGAGGCAAAAAAGCAATCAGCACCCGAACCGGCCTCTAATTTCGACGAATAAGCCCACTCCCGATTCACACACTACACTATGACTATTGACGAAGAACTCGACGCCGGCCAAAGCATTGACGCAGCCGGCCACGACATAGAAATCCAGAACGACTTCAGCGACCCCGACTTCAGCGAAAACGGGCGCGACTACTGGGAGCACTACCACTTTGTGGTGGAAAAGGGCCAAGTGCTGCTGCGCATCGACAAATATCTGGCCGAACGCATAAAAGGCACATCGCGCAACCGCATTCAAAACGCAGCCGAGGCACAATGCATACGCGTGAACGGCCGCGCGGTGAAATCGAACTACCGCGTTCACCCCGACGACGTGATAAGCATAGTGATGGACCGCCCACGCTATGAAAACGAAATCATTGCACAAGACATACCACTCGACATTGTGTATGAAGACAGCGAACTGCTGGTGGTGAACAAACCGGCAGGAATGGTGGTGCATCCGGGACACGGAAACTACGACGGCACACTGGTCAACGCCCTCGCCTGGCACTTCAAAGACGACCCCGACTACGACGTGACCGACCCGCGGATGGGACTTGTGCACCGCATCGACAAAGACACATCGGGACTGCTTGTGGTGGCCAAGACACCGCGAGCCAAGACATCGCTCGGCCTGCAATTCTTCAACAAGACCACAAAGCGGCAATATGTGGCTGTGGTGTGGGGCGAGATGAAAGAGCACGACGGCACGGTAGAAGGCAACATTGGCCGTAGCCTGCGCGACAGGCTGCAGATGGCTGTGTTTCCCGACGGCGACCAAGGCAAACACGCAGTGACGCACTACCACACTATCGAAAACCTGCGCCACGTGGCCGTGGTGCAATGCGTGCTCGAGACCGGGCGCACCCACCAGATACGCGTACACATGCGCCACATCGGGCATCCGCTGTTCAACGATGCACGTTACGGCGGCGACAAAGTGCTGCGCGGCAACACCTCGGCCCACTACATGCAATTTGTGCAAAACTGCTTCAAGACGTGCCCGCGCCAAGCCCTGCACGCCAAGACACTGGGCTTCGTGCACCCGCTGACCCACAAGCAAATGGACTTCAACAGCGAGATACCCGCCGACATGACAGCCCTCATCAAAAAGTGGGAAGACTTTGCCGAAAACGCCAAGTAGCCCTCACCCAGCCCGAATGTATTTAACTTTTTGACGCACTATTTTTTGAGAGCATAAAATTCAAGCCTTAGCCACACTATGGTTAAGGCTTGGTTTATTAGTTTTCATTTCATTTTTTAGATAAAGTCACAAAACATACAGATATTTCCCGTATATTTGCTTTTGGATTTGGCTATATAAATCCGTATCCGAAATTCAGGAAAATAAGGAGCGTTATGCTATTCTTGTAAGTGTGAAGCCTGAGAAACTCAGACACAAAAATCAACAAGAAGGGGCATAGCAGTTCCACGTTATAGCGTGGGCTGCTGCGTCATATCTGTTGATTATGTTTTTCTCCTGGCATGCACTTTAAGACAGATTATAGCAGTGCCAAGCTTTCTACACCATTAGCATGTCCTTTTATAACACTAAAGGATTTTATGTTAAGTTAGCATTTGCTTCTTATGAGCAACACTTATACAAGAATAATCTCATCATTAAACTATTGACATATGGCGACATGGATTAAGCAAAAACTTCCGCGAGAAAATGGCGAGCTCGTAGATATGCACGTTCCAATCATTGTTTCTGCAAGCAGGAGCACAGATATTCCAGCTTTCTATGCAGATTGGTTCTTCTACCGCCTTGACAAAGCGGGATATTCAGCTTGGACTAATCCATTCAATGGTGTTAAAAGTTATATTTCATATACGGGCACCCACTTTATAATCTTCTGGTCTAAGAACCCACGCCCCATATTAAAGCACTTACCAATACTTGAAAGGCGCGGAATTAAATGTTATGTTCAATACTCATTAAACGATTACGAACAAGATGGATTAGAAAAGAATGTTCCATCAGTAAACCAACGAGTTGACACATTCAAGCGGCTTGTTGATACTTTGGGTAAAGGGCATGTTATTTGGCGCTTTGACCCTCTTGTTCTTACAGACAAGATAGATATAGAATCGTTGCTTGAAAAAGTTGATAACATAGGTGAACAACTACATGACTATACAGAAAAATTAGTGTTCAGCTTCGCTGACATTCTTTCTTACCGCAGAGTGCAATGCAACCTGCAAAAAGCAAGTATCAATTATGTGGATTGGTCTGAGTTACAGATGCGAGAATTCGCAAAAAAACTGTCTGAATTAAATCATAAATGGGGATTAGAATTAGCTACATGCGGTGAAAAAATCGACCTGACGGAGTTTGGAATTCAAAAGAACCACTGCATCGATGACGAACTTATTATTAAGCTTGCCTATGAAGACAAAAAACTGATGGACTATCTAAAAGTCAAATTATTTACAATGCCTCAGGCAAATCTATTTGGAGAGACAGAGCCATTACCCAAGGGAGCAATTGTACTGCCGAACGGCATGTATGCACTCCATGGTGACAATAGAGACAAAGGGCAGAGAGAATTTTGCGGATGTATAAAGAGCAAAGACATCGGCGAATACAACACATGCATACACGGCTGCGAATATTGCTACGCCAACGCTAGCAAGGAAACAGCCATAACGAATCTACGTTCACATAAAGCCAACCCATTTGCAGAAACCATAACAGGAAAATAAAATGTCTGAATTCGAGCATATTGTAAAGCAGGCTAAAAATCTTTCGCTTGACTTCCTTCAAGAAGCCGCGCTGCAAGCGCTACCTCCTCAGTACCAGGAAAAACCATGGTTAATAACCAAACGGGGCGGATCGGATGCAAACCACACAATCTACACGCAAGAGATGCAATTAGATGCCTATCTTGCATCATACACAGAGTGGCACAAGAAAAAGCTGAAAAGGGCTTTTGAACTACTAAACACCCCATTCCCATTACAATTTAATATTATAGACTGGGGATGTGGCCAAGGATTAGCCACTCTATTCATATTCAATCACATTTGGCAGCACAAACTGTCATGTTGGGTCAAAGAAATAATATTAATAGAGCCTTCGGCTGTTGCACTGCAACGAGCTGAATTTCTCGTTAAGCAGGCTGGCAACAACATAAAAGTAAAGTGCATATGCAAGGATATTGATAAAGTAACCTCTAACGAATTAAGATTTACTTCAAAACTGCCTGTATATCAGATGTTTTCAAACATATTAGACATAAGTGGCTTTGAAATGAAACATCTGACCAATATCATCTATACTAATAAAGATTCTTTTAACACATTAATCTGCGTCAGCCCATTTTATTATAGTGGAAATATTCGTATCAGCTCATTCTTCAACCACTTTTGCCGACCATTAGCACTAGAAAAACATGAGACACAATCAAACAAATCAATTTTAGGCTTCACATATAATATCGGGGTCGTGAGGCTGCAACCAAATAACACAAGACAATTATTAAATTCAAAATTTTACCCTGTTGTTCAATTCAGGGCAGCATACGAACTATCTGCAGTGCGTAACATAGCGAAATTCCCAAAAGTCCTAACATATTTTGATGTATATGCCCCTTTTGAGTTGGGATTGGATAGCAATAATGATCCACACCCTGTGCTTGCTGTGATAAACAACATCATAACTCGCGGATTAGCTACTTCACCATCACCGTTTATTGAACGACAGTTCTGCAAAGCCAGCAAACTAATTGAAGAGACCTCAAACAACGAAACCATAACATTTGGCATTTCACCAGTATCGAGCAATTTCAGAGGCTGCAAATCAAACCTGAACGAAGCTCTACAAAAAAGAAAAGACCTGAGTTTCTCAAATTCCTCCACCCTCAATGAAATTTCATTTTCACCCTTAGCAATAGCACGCATTCAAAAACTTCTCATAGAAATTCTCATCTCTGGCAAACTTAGCCTCAAAGAATCTGAATGGAACATCTTGATTGAAGAAAATGATGTACCATGCGCCGATTTAGCGATTGAAGATTTTAAACAGATGTTCAACACATTAACAAGTATGAGTGTTGAATATGAGCACCTTTCTTTACCACAAATCCATCTCACAATTGTTGCAAACGAACAGTATCGCAATTCGCAGTTACACCTCAATAAATCGCGCATCACAAGGGCTACCGATGAGATCAGAAACATTGAATATGATTTGGTTATCCATTACTCTTCTTATAGAAGAACCACAGAATACGATTTCACTAAATATAAAGCAAAAAACAACTGTTACTTTGCCATCTTCTCCACTGGAGAAACATGTCAAGAAGCAGAAAGATTGATATACACCAGTGATCGAATCAACTACAAGCCTTTTGTATCAAAGGATCAACGGGGCCTGTTCATAGATGATAGTGAACAAATTGACAAACTCGTTTATTTCCTGAACTTATTGTTCCGCAAAGTAAAGTTTCGTGAAGGCCAGTTACCAATTCTAACAAGAGCAATGCACAATAAGCCAGTTATTGGTCTTTTGCCAACAGGCTGCGGAAAGTCATTGACCTACCAATTGGCTGCAATGCTACAACCAGGTGTTACAATTGTAATCGATCCGCTTGTATCACTAATGGAGGATCAGTACAATGGTTTAAGGAATAACGGCATCGACAGTTGTACCCTGATAAATGCAAATGTCATTGACAAGAACAGTCGGGAAGAAATGATGGAAAGATCTAAAGTCCAATTCCTTTTTCTGTCACCGGAAAGGTTATGCGTCAGGAGTTTTAGAAATCGACTGCGCAACATGCAAGACCTACACGTTTACTTTGCTTATGGCGTCATTGATGAAGTGCATTGTGTCTCTGAATGGGGACACGATTTCAGGTTTTCATACCTGCACGTCGGTAGGAACCTATATAATTATGTACTGCCCAAACAAAAGGAGGGAGAGAAATGCAACATATCTCTGTTTGGACTAACTGCTACCGCTTCTTTTGACGTACTAGCAGATGTTGAGAGAGAGCTTTCGGGCAATGGGGCCTTTCCTTTGGATAGCGATGCAATTGTTCGATACGAGAACACAAATAGATTGGAATTGCAATATCGTGTTGTAAGGGTTAATGATTCAGAGTGTAGAAGCGCATGGGACGTTTATCAGGCAAAAAATAATGAGATTCCCCGTATAATATCAAAAAGCGTCAATCTTTTACTTGAATTACAGCGCACCAGCAATATCAATATAATTAAGGACCGTTTTATTGAGAGAGAAAGCATCTCTAACAAGGAACTTTTACAACGTATTAAAGCCTCTGATTTACATGTTGAAGTTTCTGATAATTGGAGGGAAGAGGAGCCAAATAGAGCAGCAGCTATTGTATTCTGTCCGCACCGACGTGGTCTAATTGGCGTGCTTGACTCCCCTAACAATACCGGCATAGCGTCCTCAATTAAGAACTTTTACAACAGCAAAAAAGTAAGCACGTTTGTTGGAGGTGAAATTGGCACAGAACACATAAAATTCATTAATGACGAAATGTCAATAATGGTTGCGACTAAAGCTTTTGGGATGGGAATTGACAAGCCAAATGTGCGCTTTACTTTCCACACCAATTTTCCAGGCTCATTGGAGGCTTTTGTTCAAGAGGCAGGACGTGCAGGACGTGACCACAAAATGGCCATCGCCACAATATTATATTCTCCAAAGCCTTTCCCATGGGAAAATCCTCAAACACGCCTATTTGAAGATATTACAGCCGATTTTGGAGTTCATAAGTTTTTCTTGGACAACAATTTCATTGGAATGAACTTTGAAAAGAGGGTTATGCTATTTTTACTTACCGAATGCGAAATGGAGGCCTCATCGGCAAGTAAAAGCGCCAAGCACATATCTGGCTTTATGAATGAGCTACTTAACACTGAAGTTGGGAAACGCATAACCTCCTACATTTCTTACTCTCAGCGCGAAAACGCTGATTCTGCAGAAAGACTTAACAATTGGTTGTTGAGACACAACTACCCTGTTTTGGCCTTCAAGGATGCAAGGCACATCAAAGGAGGCGAAGTTGAATTTGCCGCAACTATTGAAAAGGCGATTTACCGCATGTGCTGCATTGGTATCATTGACGACTATACTATTGATTACGTTAATCAGCAATTCACTATAGTTGCTATCCGGAAAAGCGACGATGAGTATTTTAGACATTTAAAGCTGTTTTTAACACGTTACTATGCAGAAGAACGTGCAGACCTTGAAATGAACAAAGCATACAAGTATAAGGGTGAAAACGCCATACAGAAATGTCTGGGATACATTACCGAACTTGTTTACAGCAAAATTGCCTCTAAACGGCTACAAGCGCTTAAAGACATGGAATCATTCTGCAAGGAAGCTGTTAATTCAAAAAAGGATTGGATTGAAACAAATGAAGACTTAAAGGACTTCATTTATTTCTATTTCAATTCAAAATTTGCACGGGAAGACTATAAGACCGACGATGGAACCCCTTATAGCTTAACGTCTGACACAGAAAATGGAAAAATTTCTTCTTTTGAAATTATTTTTAAATACATGAATGTTGTTGACGATAGCGTTATAGGCTCTTCAGGCTCTCCTAAAGACAACATAAAGCATTTACAAGGTGCCATACGTCTTATCAGACGTTCACTAACAGACAGCAACCCCGCATTGGAGTTTCTTAATGTTTTCTGCCTATTGTACTTAAACGTACATAAAGGCTCAGACTTAGACACGGAATTGCAAAACAGCTTCATAAACGGATACAAAGAGTCCAAACGCCGTAGCACTCGCTACAGCGACTTCTACAAATCAATGGATAAGTTTTTCAAGACCCTAAAAGACAAAAAGGCCATAACCGACGATGGGCAGGATACTTTGAACAAATTGCAGCAAATCAGTGAAGCAGAGCTACAATTAGAATGGCTCAAAAAATTTAAAGAACAATACATGACGATTTAATTAAGAATAACTATGGACAATGAATTATACCTCACTCTTGAGAATCTAAAGGACACTTTATCCGAAATTTCATCGGCACGGGAACAAGTTACAAACACAGTCAATGCATATGCAAAGACTCAAAAAAACGTTCAAGGATACATTGACAAACTTGACGGTGTAGAGCATTGTTTGGAAAAGATTATTACTCTGCTTCAAAACAACAAGGCTATAATCGACAAGCAGTCTATCATAGCTTCCACAAACCTTAAAAGCACGTGCGACAAAGTGATTGAGAGTATAAACGCAAAATTAACGGATGTAACCAAATCCTTCTCCCAACAGTTGCAATCAAACCTTAATATCATGTCGCAAGACATAAAGGTGTTTGATAATACAATTAAAGAGGCGGGCACATTTATAAACAGTATCGAAACTATTTTAAACAGCATAGCCCAGATTGAGGCATCTGTAAATGTCTTACAACAAGAGTTTTCATCGTCACAAAAAGAACATAGACAGACATTAGGTCATATCGATCAGGCTATCCAATCATTGACGGATGAAAATTTGATTAATCACACTGCCACACATAATAAATTAGACCGGATCAAAGAACTTAATGACTACAACACACGGCTACTTGGCAATATCAAAAGCAATCTTGAACAAACTTCAAATGACATCAAGAGTGAAATTTATTCTGCAACAGAAGACGTTAGAGGTGAAATTATGACCAATAGGTATATCGGGCTTATTGCACTTATTCTTCTTATCATAATGGCCGTCAGCCAATGGATTGCTATATGATTAATGCTTTCACTAATTGCATCAACCTACTATAATACACAATTGGGCGGTGTGGTGTGAAATTGTGTTGCGGTGTGATAAGGTGTGTGATTTTTGCGGTTTTTAGCGCGGCAAATGAGTGCCTCGGGGGTTATTATTGCTGAAAAAATTGGGTAAGATAAGTTTTTTGCATAACTTTGGATACGTAATAATTCTATTTAACCACATTCTTATGGAGGACAAAAATTTAACAATTCCGGCAGAATATGCAGACATCTGCCCGATTTCAGACAAAGACTTCCACAACGAGATGTCGATTCTCATACAGGAACCGGCATTCAAGCACATTCTTAGACTAGTACTGCCCGACCTGAACTATTCACAGATTGTGAGCACCCTGCAATCGCTCAACTCAAAACACGACCTGCAAATGAAAGTGATGAAGCCCTTTATCGACGGGCTTCTTGCCCGCACATCGAAAGGCCTCACGGTGAGCGGTTTCGACGACATAAAGAAAGATGTGCCCTATGTGCACATCACCAACCACCGCGACATTGTGCTCGACTCTGCCCTGCTGAGCTACAACCTGGTGGCCAACGGATACAACACAGTGGAGATTGCCATTGGCAACAATCTGCTCATATATGACTGGATCAACAAGCTCGTGCGCCTCAACAAGTGCTTCATTGTGAAGCGCAACTTGGGCCGCCTGCAGACCATGGCCGCAGCCATACAACTGTCGGGCTACATCCGCTACGTGATCACACAAAAAAAGAACTCGGTGTGGATAGCCCAGCGGGAGGGACGCTGCAAAGACAGCAACGACCGCACCCAGGAGAGCCTGCTGAAGATGCTGTCGTATGGCGACCGCAGCAAGAGCTTCGTGGAAAGCATCAAAGACCTCAACCTGGCCCCTATCGCCATCAGCTACGAATACGACCCCAACGATTACCTCAAGGCAAAGGAATTCCTGCTCAAGAGCAAAAACCCGAACTTCAAAAAGAGCCAGGAAGACGACCTGCTGAGCATGAAGACCGGCATATTGGGCTACAAGGGACACATTCACTATGCTTTCTCGCCGTGCATCAACGACGACCTCGACAAGATTCCGGCCGACCTTGACAAGCTGCTCACAGTGCGCGTGGTGTGCCAGGTGATTGACCGCACCATCCACACACACTACAAGATATTCAAGACCAACTATATGGCCCACGACATGCTCTTTGACAATCTGGACTTTGCCGACCGCTATAGTCCTGAGGAAAAGGCCGCGTTTACCGACTACCTCAACAGCCAAATCGACAAGTCGGGCCTGCAGCTCAACGAACTTGACCGCAACTACATGTTCAAGAAGATGCTTGAAATGTATTCCAACCCGCTGACCAACCAGCTCGAGGCTCTCAAGTAGCGGCAATGCACACACAGCGGCGGGGCGTTGGCTCCGCCGCTCATTCAAACAAACAGGACTCTATAAAAACACCATAGGCAAAAGATGAGAATGCAGTGGATTCCGATGATTGCCATAATAATCATCAACCTAGGCATAGATGTGGCCATATGGCGCTGGCTCAAGCGACAAAAAGCCTGCGGCCAATGGCTCAAGTGGGTACACGCCGTGGCGGCGGCCGCAATGCTTGCTCTGATAATAGTGGCACTGTCGTTGCCAGCCCGAACAGCGTCGAACCACACATTTGTGGCCATCATGTGGATGATCTTCACCTACCTGGGACTCTGCATTCCCCGCTTTGTGACAGTGCTCCTGTGGCAGACGGGAAGGCTGTGTCGCCGCGGCAGCACAGCACGAAAGGCGGCACACGCAGTGAGCGCCGTAGCCGGACTGCTGGTGCTGGCCGCCATGTGGTGGGGCGCACTGGTGACACCACACCAGGTGAATGTGGAGTATGTGACGGTGAAATCGGCAAAGCTGCCTAAAAATTTCGACGGATTCCGCATTGTGCAAATCAGCGACCTGCACTTGGGCACCTACGGCACCGACACATCGGCCGTGAAGACATTTGTAGACTCGGTCAACGCTCTCAAGCCCGACATGGTGTGCTTTACCGGCGACCTGGTGAGCCGCCGCACCAACGAGGCCGAACCATTCTGCCACCTGCTGGCGCAACTGCATGCACCACACGGAGTGCTGAGCATACTTGGCAACCACGACTACGATGACTACAGCACCTGGCCCACCGAAAGCCAGAAAATGGCCGACCGACAGGCACTGGTCGACCTTGAGCGCAGCGTGGGATGGCGCCTGCTCAAAAACGAGACAGCCCCTATAGGCATCAATGGCGACACCATCGACGTGATAGGAGCCGAAAACTTTGGCGACCCGCCATTTCACACCTACGGAAGCCTTAAAGCCACCCACAACAATCTGCACAACGGCCGGTTCAAGATACTGCTGCAGCACAACCCCTATGAGTGGCATGCCGAAATAGCCGGAAAAACGCCCGTTGACCTCACCCTGTCGGGGCATACCCATGCAATGCAGATAATGCTCACCGTGATGGGTCACCGGCTGTCGCCGGCCTGCCTGCGCTACCACGAATGGGGCGGGCGGTACGACGAGGGCAACCAGTCGCTCTATGTCAACATTGGTTTGGGCATGGTGGGAATACCCATGCGCATAGGAGCCACACCCGAAATCACAGTCATCACGCTCAAAAGATGAACCGCAACCGCCAAAAACTGACTACAAAACCCATATCCCATTAAGATACAACCACATAAAAAACAAACGAAAGAAACTACTCTTATGGCCGACAAAATATCTACCCTGATATCGCAAGAGCTCAATTTGCCGCTCGATCCCGTGCACAATACCGTGAGCCTGCTGAAAGACGACAATTCCATTCCATTCATCAGCCGATACCGCAAAGAAGCCACCGGCGGCATGAACGAGATGGAAATTCAGTCGATTGACATGAGACTGAAATACTACCAAGACCTGCAGAAGCGCAAGGCCACCATAGTGAAGACCATTGAGGGGCTTGACAAACTCACGCCCGAACTCTCGGCACGCATAATGGACTGCTGGGACGCAACCACGCTCGAAGACATTTACCTGCCCTACAAGCCCAAGCGGCGCACCCGAGCCGAAGCCGCCCGCCAGCGCGGGCTCGAGCCGCTGGCCAAGATAATCATGTCGCAACGCAGCGGCGACATCGCCAACCGGGCTACAAAATGGGTCGACGGAGAGCAGGTGAAAACCGTCGACGAGGCCATTGAAGGAGCCAAAGACATAATTGCCGAATGGATAAGCGAGAACGGAGCCGTGCGCAACTCGGTGCGCCGGGCGTTCCGCCACAGCGCCGTGCTCAAGTCGAGCTATGTGAAAGGCAAGGAGATTGAGGGCCGCAACTACGAGAACTACTACGAATACCAGCAACCGCTGAGTCGCGTCTCGTCGCACCAGTTGCTGGCCATGCGGCGCGGCGAGAAAGAAGGATTCCTGAAAGTGAGCATAGGCATCAACGACGATCGTGCCACCGACAACATATGCCGCATTGTGGTGAAAGGCAAGGGCGAAGCCTCGGCAATGGTCGAGGAGGCTGCCGCCGACAGCTACAAGCGGCTCATCAAGCCCACGATAGAAACTGAGTTTGCCGCCCTGTCGAAAGGCAAGGCCGATGATGCCGCCATCGAGGTCTTTGCCCAAAATGCGCGCCAGCTGCTGTTTGCTCCGCCACTTGGACGCAAGCGCATCATGGCCGTCGATCCCGGATTCCGCACCGGGTGCAAAGTGGTGTGCCTCGACGAGCAGGGCAATCTGCTCGAACACACCGTGATCTACCCCACCGCCCCACACTACGACGTAGAAGGGGCCGAGGCCACAGTCAAGCAGCTTGTGGAGCAATACAACATCGATGCCATTGCCCTGGGCAACGGCACTGCCAGCCGTGAGACCGAGCGTTTTCTGAAACGCATAAAGCACGGGCGGACGGTGAATGTGTATGTGGTGAGCGAAAACGGAGCATCCATCTATTCGGCATCGCAGATTGCCCGCGAGGAATTCCCCGACCAAGACGTGACTGTGCGCGGAGCCGTGTCGATAGGCCGACGCCTGCTCGACCCGCTTGCCGAACTGGTGAAAATCGACCCGAAATCGATAGGCGTTGGCCAGTACCAGCACGATGTAGACCAGGGCAAACTCAAGGATGCCTTGAGCTTCACAGTGGAAAGCTGCGTCAACAGTGTGGGCGTGAACGTGAACACAGCCTCGCGCGAACTGCTCACCTATGTGTCGGGACTCGGACCCGCCCTGGCACAAAACATTGTCGACTACCGGGCACAAAACGGTGCATTCGCATCGCGCAAAGAGCTGATGAAAGTGCCCAAGATGGGCATCAAGACATTTACCCAAGCGGCAGGATTCCTGCGCGTGCCGGGCAGCGACAATCCCCTCGACAACTCGGCTGTGCACCCCGAGCGCTACACGCTGGTGGAGCAGATGGCACACGACTGCGGGTGCAGCATAGAGCAACTGATAAAAGACAAAGAACAACGCAAGAAAATCGACATACAGCGATATGTGAGCGACGATGTGGGCGAGCCCACGCTGCTCGACATCATGAAAGAGCTCGAGAAACCCGGCCGCGACCCGCGCGACAAGGTGCAGGCAGTGGAATTTGACGACGACGTGCGCGACATCAAAGACCTGCGGGCCGGCATGGAGCTGAACGGCATAGTGACCAATGTGACGCAATTCGGGGCATTTGTCGACATAGGCATCCACGAAAACGGCCTGGTGCACGTGAGCGAGATGAGCGACAAGCGCGTGAGCAATCCCGAGCGCGTGGTGCGCATCAGCCAGCCGGTGAGGGTGCGAGTGAAGTCGGTCGACCTTGAGCGCAAGCGCATATCACTATCGATGAAAGGAGTGAAACAAGACTGAACAGAAATGGCCAACATCATCACAATAAGCATAGGAAGCAACAGCCACGACCGCGATGCCCAAGTGGCTCAGTGCCTCAAGTGGCTTACCGGCACGCTGGGCAACTGCCGCCATTCGAGCATTTACACCACAGCAGCCCTCAACGGCAAAAGCGGCGACTATGCCAATGCCGTGGCCTGCGGCGAATGCAACGCCGACATAGCCACAACCAACCAGATATTCAAAGCCTATGAGCAGAGCCACGGGCGCGACGAGGCAGCACGCGCCAGCGGACTTGTGCCCATCGACATCGACATAGTGATGTGGAACGGCACCATTGTGCGCGACAAAGACTTTGCCCAAGACTACTTTAAACAGGGATGGAGGCAACTATGCGACTGACGTGCATAGGCCACAGCGGTTTTGCATTGGAAACACCCACGGCCACTCTCATATTTGACTACCACACCGACGACTGCCATGTGGCCGATGCCATAATCGCAAGAGCCAAGCGACTGGTGGTGATGGTGTCGCACAGCCATGCCGACCATCTGAACCCCGACATATTCAAGTGGAACGCTACCGGCAAGGTGGAGCAATACATATTGTCGGCCGAATCGCGGCGCAAACTGCGGCGCATCGACGGCCTCGACACGGCCGTGCTGCCCATAACATTCATGCACCACGACGAAGATGCGGCATGCCCGCAAAGTCAAGTGAGAATCCACAGTTTCGGCTCAACCGACATAGGCGTGAGCTACCTTGTCACGCTACCAGGCGGCAAGCTGGTGATGCACGCTGGCGACTACAACGACTGGCACTGGAGCGACGAGAGCACACCGCAAGAAATAAAGAAAGCCGACGGCGACTTCCGCGCCATACTGCGCACCATCTCAGCCCGGGCGCAGCACATGCACTTGGCCATGTTTCCAGTCGACCCCAACATGGGGACCGACTTTGCACGCGGAGCCCGAGAGTTTCTGCAAGCAGTGCAAGTCGACCACTTTGTGCCGATGCATATGTGGGGCCGCGACCGCGAGGCCACCGACTTCAGCCTCTATCGCAATCCAGCCCACGGCGAGTGCCATTATGTGCCATGCGGCTCGTCTATCACCCTGCCCTGACCATCTATGTACCCTTCCTGGTCATAGCACCTGCCATGGCGGTGAATCAATTCAATCAAAGCCCGCAAGCGCACATCGGAATCATATCAGCATAGAGTTCTATCGTGCACTATGAAGTGGGCTGAATTGTTCATTTTTTTTTGGGGGGGAGGTTACTTGGTGTTGATGCGGCGGATCACGCGGCACGGGTTGCCCACGGCCACACACCCTGGCGGGATGGAACGGGTGACCACGCTACCCGCACCCACCACACTGCCTGCTCCTATGGTGACCCCAGGGAGCAATATGGCGCCTCCGCCTATCCACACACCATCGCACACGGTTACCGGCAGCGCATAGGTGTTACAAAAGTTGGGGTGGCGCTCAGCCTCGATGCGCTCATGGAGCATCACCGGATGGGTGGCGGTGTAGATTTGCACGTTTGAGGCAATGAGCACGTTGTTGCCAATGGTGATGAGGTTGTTGTCGACAAAGGTGCAGTTCATGTTTATTATTACGTTGCTGCCCAAGCGAATGTGACAGCCATACTCACAGTGGAAGTCGGTATCGACGTGCACGTGGCTGCCCATACTGCCAAACAGATGTCTCATAATGGCCGTCCGCGCTTCATCATCGGCAAAGTCGGTGTCGTTGAGCTGGCGGGTGAGCCTCTTGGCCTTGACCGTCATGGCAAGCAGCTCGGGATCACTGCCGTTGAACACCTGCCCCGCAAGGCATTTATCGAGTTCACTTTTCATTGCTGTGTCTTTTTTCACAAAAATAATGATTTTTCAAGTAATAAGCACGGTCAAAAGCCGTTAACACAAGAAAACAGCAACACTAAAAAAACACGACATAATGGAACTGAAAACACGATTTGACCATTTCAACTTTAACGTGAGCGATCTCGACAAGAGCATCGATTTCTACCACAAGGCATTCGGGTTGACTGAGCACCACCGCAAGGTGGCTGCCGACGGCTCGTTCACACTCGTCTACCTGACAGACAACGACAGCGGTTTTCTGCTTGAGTTGACTTGCCTGCGCGACCATCCTCAAAAATATGACCTCGGCGAATGCGAGTTTCACCTGTGCCTCCGTGTGGCCGGCGACTATGCCCAATGGCGCGAATACCACAAGGCAATGGGATGCGTGTGCTACGAGAACGAGTCAATGGGCCTATATTTTGTGGAAGACCCCGACGGTTACTGGATTGAGGTGCTGCCGCTGAAATAACAACCGCCAGAAGACTATGAGCACAACACTGAAGCGCGCTGCAGGCATTGCGGCCGTGATTGCTGCCATTGCCTACACTGTGGCGCGATGGGACTTTGCACACAGCGGCATTATGGGACTTGCCGACGACTTTTTCCTTTTCATGGCAGCTTTCACGCTGGCTTATGCGCAGTTTTTGAACCCTGCACGCAAACACATACGCCGCCAATTGCAGATGATAGCCCTGCTGTGTGCAATCCTTGGCATCACCTGGATTGTGATTCAACTGATTGCAGCCGGCTGACGCACCGTCAGCCCACGCCCAACAACTCAATCTGGAACACAAGCGTGGAATTTCCGGGTATGCCCGGCTGTGAGCGCTTTCCGTAAGCCTTGTCGCTGGGGATATAGACTTCCCACTTGTCGCCTACGTGCATTCGAGTGAGGGCAATAACCCACCCCTCGATAAGGTCGCGCAACCGCATTGCCGGGGGCACTGCGTTGCCGTCGGTTGAGTCAAACACCCGCCCGTCGATTGTGCGGCCGGTATAGTTCACCACAACCACGCTACCCAAATTGGGTTGCGGGGCATTGGCATTGCCACTTGCCAAGATGCGGCAAAGCACTCCACCGCCTATCGGGGTCACACCAGGTTCGGCAGCCTTGGCTTTAAGCCACTCGATATTGCGGGCCGCATATTCCTTTTTCGACATAATTGCTGATATATATTTATTGAGTTAAAAAAAGCTGACCTATGGAACACGTCACACCGGAACCACAAGCATGGGAGTATCGCTCTGGAAGAGCACCCGATGGGCAATGCTGGGATTGAAGAGGCGTGTGAAAATGTTTTTCTTCTTGTTTGGTATCACTATGAGGTCGATGTGATTGTCGACCACATATTGCTGAAATTGGTCGATAAAGTGCTGACGGCTCAACCGCTTGGTCTTGAAGTGGCAACCACTGTAATGCTCCTTGCAATAGGAAGTGAGGTCGCGCAGCAACTTGTCGATTTGACTGCTGTCTTTCTTGTCGACTACCGGTATTATGGTCACTTGCATCTCATTGCCTGCAAACAACCGAGTGAAGATGTCGAACGAAATCAAGTCTTGCTGAATAAGGTTGCTGAAAAACGCCACGTGCCTAATGGCAGTGATGTGGCTGAGCGTGATATTCTCGGGCACAGTGAAGATGGGGAAGCTGCATGCATCGAGCACCTCGGCAGTGACACTGCCAAGCATGTCGTGCTCCTTGTGGTTGATGCCGCGCGTGCCCATCACGATAAGCACCACGTCGTTCTTGCTTGCGCAGTTAAGTATACACTCTTCAGGAATACCCTCGGTGACCTCCGACTCCACACCCACCTGGGGCAACTGGCCATCGGCTATGCGAGAGCGCACATCAGACACAAACTGAGCCATCTGCTGGCGCGCCACCACGCGCACCTGACGGTCGTCGGTGTCGGCCGGTGCCAGAGGCATCATGAAGCGGTGCCGCTCACTGACGTAGGCATGCAGCAGAATCACCGAGCCGCCAATCTTGCGGGCGTACTCAAACCCCACCTTGCAAGCCTTGAGCGAATATTCGCTGAAATCAACCGGGATAAGCACGCACCCCACACGCGGCTGCCGCGGCTGGTCGGCCACGCTCTCGACCACTTTAAGAGCCATGGGCAAGTCGCGCTCCTGAATGCGCACCCTCACCCCCGATGCCGGCACCTGCTCCTGCAAGTTGACGTTGTGCAACACGGAGTTTATTCCGGCCTCGGCCAGACGGCCCTTGAGCAGCATGGCACGGGCGTAGGTGTGGATGGCAAGCGTGATTAGCCGGTTGGGATCGTTGCTTCTGTTGTTAGTAGTCATAGTTTGCTTTGCGAGTATATATGTCTAATTGTTCGGAATTGGCATCGGCACCGTTCAGTGCGTGATGCGCAATGTAATTTATGAAAACGAAAAAAATCGGCGCGGAACGGAAAGCATTACTACCCCTGCAGGCGCATCTCTCCCGACTCCGCGTCGAAAAAATCCTTTGTCAGCTTTGAATTGTGTGTCAGAAATCGGTGTTACCCGAATCAGACTTCCTCTTTTGGCTGTTCCTTTTTCTTCTTTGCCTGCTCGAGAATTTCGAGCGCCATATCAAGAATCTTGGTGTCGTCGAGAATCACAATTCCTCCGTCGGGGCCGGGCTCAATGTGTACGCCCATGTGGGAACCAAAGTCATAGTTTGATCCTCCAAAATAATTTCTCACCGTTTGAACTGTTACGTTCAACTTATCAGCAATCACATGGGTAGAACCCTCTGGCAAGCTGTCTTTGATGCGACGAAGCTCGTTGAATGAAATTGTCTTGGGCATGATAATATTCTGTTTTTAAAGTTTATAAAAATGGGATTAATATTATGCCATAAATTTAGGAAATAACTTCGACTTGACCAAATATGCAACAATGATTTTTCAGACTAAATTTTATAAAAAAATGCTACGACTGCCAATATCAACAAGTTAAACCCGACGGCCCAAACGAGCAATTTTGCATCAGTTGCGGCCATTGGCTCGGGATGGGCGGCCAGCAGGCTGGCGTGAGCCTTGCGATAGGCCAGCCACACCACATAAGCAGCCGCCACACCCACCACAGCGCCACACAGAATGTCGCCCGGATAATGCACACCCTCATACATGCGGCTGTAGCAAACCAGAGCCGCCCAACAGACGAAAGCCGCGGTCACGTTGCGCCTGCGGCATATCAAGGCCATCAGCGCAGCCACGCCAAACGAATTGGCAGCATGGCTCGACACAAAACCATACAGGCCGCCACGGTAGTCGCGGATGATGTGGAGCGACGACTCAATGGCAGGATTGTGCGACGGACGCAGACGCTGCACAAGCGGCTTTATCAGCGACGACGACACCTGATCGGCAAGCGCGATGGTCAAAGCCACAGCGAGCAGAACGAGAAGAGCCTTGCGCCACCCTTGCCTAAACAAGACCCACAAGAGGGCAATAACCATGGGAAGCCATGCGAGCTTTCCCGAAATGAGCCACATCAGGCTATCGGCATAGGGACAGTTGGCGCCGTTGATGGCACACAGTGCCGACGCATCAATTTGCTGCAACAGGTCAAGCATACTTTTATATTATGGTCAAGTTCTTTGAATTAATCCAGGCATTGCGGGAGTCAACGGTTTCCACGTTATACCACTTGTCGGTCACAAGGCCATTGCGCACCTTCACCGAATCGGTCAAGGTGACCTTGTTACCCTCCTTGAGGCGGAAAGCCACCTCACTGGCACCCTTGGGCTGACGCGGGGCCTTGCTGAGTGAAGCCTGCTGAACTGTGACTATAGCCGTGTCGTGACTCGATGAGCGGTTGTGCATGTATATGGCGCAACCCACATCAAACACCGTCAGCAAAAGCATAAACGCCGACCCGAAGAAGCCCACCTTGCGCACGGGTATTGACTGTGCTGCGACATAGGCACCGGCCAAAAGCAGCGCAAGCAGGAAGGTCACGGCACCAGCCACAGCCCAAGTGTTGCTTGAGGTGCGCTCCACTACGGCCGACACAATGCCGCCGACAACCGACGGGTCGCCCCCGGCATCGATCTGCGCCTTTTCCCGCACAAACTCAAGGTCGGCACGCGCCTGCGAGTTCGACGGGTCGAGCTTGAGGGCGCGCTCGTAATAGATTATTGCCTTGCTGCGCTCCTTGAGCCTATAATATGTGTTGGCTATGTTGTAGTAAAGTTCACTCGACACGCCATCGGTCTTGGCTACTTGCTCATACAGCTTCAGTGCGCGATTGTAGTCTTGCCGTGCATAAGCCTCCCCGGCCTCAACCGCCGCATTGCCGGCAGCCACAGCCGGCATCCATGCCGACAACAGCGCTATGATGATGATTGCTAACTGTTTCATATCGTGATAAAAGATGATGTGTGTGATTACTGTTTTGCTGGTTTTGTGCTCTCAAGCGAGTCCATGATTTCGGCGGCTTCCTGAAGCACAGGCTGCATGTCGCGACTGGCAAGCTCGGGAGCATACTGCGCAAACTCGCACTTGTCGAGCAAGTCAAGCACACGGCTGCACAAATCGGGCTGCACACCGTAGCGCAACAATTCGGTTTGAATGTTGTCCTTGCTCAACTCCGAGACCGGAATGCCAATCTTGTCGCTCAGGTATCCCCAAACCGCATTCAGCAGCTCGGCATAGAAGCCATTGCGGTCGTCCTTCTCCATAAAGCGGCGGGCAGCCTTGAGCCTGCGCTGGGCCACCTTGCTTGCGCGGCGGGTGCGCATGAGCGACACGTCGCTGTGCTCACGCAGCATTTTGCGGTAAAGCAGCAGCAACACCACGAATGCCACCAGCGGCACCACAAAGCACATCCAATAGACGGCAGAGGTCACATAGTGCGAGTGGCTGCGGCTGAGATTCAGCTCCGAAGCCGGGAATGGCTTGTGGATGTCGGCGTTCTGCAACTTATAGTGGCTCGACGGCTTGCCGCTTCCCTTGGCCACAGCAAGCTTGTGACCAGGCACATGAAGCGTCTGGTAAGAACGGGTCTTGGTGTTGAAATATGTGAAGTCGAAACCGGGTATGTCGAAATTGCCCACAAACTGCGGGATGAACATATAGTCAAACTTCACGGTTCCGCTCACGTTGGAGCCATTGGGCGAGACCGATATCTTGCTTTGCGGATCGTAGGTATCGAACTGCGACGGGAACTTCACATCGGGACCTTTGATGTACTTAAGGTTGCCGGTACCGCTTACCACCAGGCTATAAGTGGCAGGCGCATAGGTCTTGAGCGACTGCGGTGTCACCGACGAGGTGATAGTAAAGTCGCCCACTGCACCACTGAAGTTGGCAGGACGAGGCTGAGGCAGCGGATCGATTTTCACCGAAGCCTGGTTGCTCTTCACCTGCAACTTCTTCTCGACCGGTTGCGACACGCTGCCCCACTGAGTGTGGAAAGTGTCGAACTGCACCACCGTCACATCGTAGTTGCCCGATGTGATGGAAAGCTGTCCCGACTGTTGCGGATAGAGAATGCATTTTTTGAGCTCGGCCACCAGATAGTTCTGTCCATCGACCCGCTCCACCTTGTTGATCGTGGGCGACAGCGGCAATTCCTCAATAAGGAAACCGTTGAACGATGGCTGCTTTGTGGCCATGAACGACGACACCTGATATTTGGTGTAGAGTTTTATGGTGCACACCACAGCCTCCTGTTCATAGACCTGCGGCTTCGACATGGTGATGCGCACAAATATGTCGCTGCCCTTGACATCTTTGCCCGCCGACTGCGTCATAGGGTTGCTGAGCGACGGCATGCCCGACGGAGCACCTTGGGGAACGGCCTGGCTCGACGGTGCCGTAGACTGCCCCTGCCCCACAGCCTTGACGGTGAGCGGACGAGTGGTCATGCGGCGGCCATCCACGGTGATCGACGCCGCCCCAATGTGATAGGTGCCCGGCGACTTGGCCATGTAGGTCATGGTATATTCCTCGGTGGTGCGGCTGGTGGTGCGGCCATTGAACACGACTGAGTATCCTTGCGATATAGCAGGGCCAAACAGCAATTTAAGGCCGCTCACAGTGGGCGTCTGGAATCCACTGCCACTGCCATTTTCAAGCACAAACACCACATTGAAGGCATTGCCCACGGTCACCTTTTCGGGTGCGTGAGCAGTGAATGTGGTGGCGGCTGTGGCAGTGAATGCCGCCAAGATGACGATGAGCGCCGGCACTATTGAAAATACAATTCTTTTCATAACATAATAAGTTTGCGTTTTGGCAGAAGAGAGCAATTACCGGGAGCAGCCCAGCCAGATAGTGAGGAAAGCACGCGGCTCACCACTTGTTGCGCGTGCGCTCACGCTCGCCACGCTGCATTTGCTGGCGTGCGGCATTCATGCGCTGTTGAGTGGCACGTTCCTCGTCTTGCATAGCCTTGAGGATTTGGTCGACGTTTTGCTGACTCATGCCTCCTTGCTGCTGTTGCTGTTGCTGCTTGTCTTGCTGGTTTTGCTTCGACTTGTCTTGTTGGTTTTGCTTCTGCTTGTCGTTGTCTTTCTTATCGTTGTTCTTGTTTTTGTCGTTGTTCTTGTTCTGTTTTTGCTCTTGCAGCTTGAGTTGGGCTTTACGCAGATTGTAGCGAGCATCCTCATCGTAGGGGTTGCGACGCAGGGCATCCTTGTAATAGCCAATGGCATCCTCATAGCGCTGAGAGCCATAAGCGATGTTTCCAAGATTGTGGAAAGCGCGCGACTGCAGCAGCTTGTTGCCGTCGGAAGCCTTAATCACATTCATGAATAGCTGCGCCGCCTGCACGGCAGGATTGTCCTTGCCGTTGGCATCGCCGCCAGCTTGGCGAATCAGGGCAAGGGCCAGATTGTATTGTCCGACGACCGAGCGCTGGTTGGCCTGCAGTGCCTTGCGGTACTCCACCTCGGCCTCGGCATATTTTTTTGCATTGTAGAGCTTATTGCCGCTGCGTATGTGGTTGCGCTCCTGCTTCACCGAAGTTTGCTGACCGGCAGCTTGTGCCGCAGCGGGCAAAGCGACCGTTACGGCCAGCAACATGCACAGAGCCGAGAGCAAAATATTGAGGCGTTTCATTTGCTATTGTTTTTTTCTGTTTTTGAGAAAAAGTTGTATTTCTTGAGCCATGGGTTCTTGCGGTCGAGCACGAAAATGCCCGCCACGATGAGCACCAAGGCCAACCAGGCAAAGACGGGGAACAGCTCGTCGTGCTTGCTGTAGCTCACTTGCGCCAAGCTCGTCTTGGCAAGTTTCGACAGTGTTTCGGTAAGTGTTTCCACTGCATCGGCGTCATTGCCATTGACATATATGCCCTTGCCTGCCTCAGCCACCTTGCGTGCCATCTCCTCGTTGAGAGCAGTGTTGACCACTTCGCCCTCATCGTTGCGCAGATAGCCGCCGTTGCCGTCGACCGGTATGGGCGCGCCCTTGGCAGAGCCCACACCCATCACGCTGACCTGCACGCCAGCCTTGTGGGCATCAGAGGCAGCCGCCACTGCATCATCCTCATGGTTCTCGCCATCGGTTATCACAATGATTGCCTTCTGCGCCTTGCTGTGCTGCGGAAAAGCCTTCATGGCCATATTGATGGCGGCACCGATGGCCGTGCCCTGCGTGGGCACCATGCCGGTGCTGATATCGTTGAGGAAGAGTTTGGCCGATTGCGCATCGCCAGTGAGCGGCATCTGCAAGTAAGGATTGCCGGCAAACACAATCAGTCCCACCTTGTCGTTATTGAAACGGTCGATGAGTTTTTCGAGAATAAGCTTTGACTGCTGCAAGCGGCTCACGCCCTGCGAGTCGTCGGTGCTTGAGGCGAGCATTGAGTTTGACACATCGACGGCAATCATCACCTCGATGCCGTTAAGGTTAGATGTGGTCTTGGTGGAACCGGCACGGGGGCGTGCCAGAATAATGACAATCATGACCAGCACCAGCATCTCGATTGCAAGCTTGATCCATGGCTTGTAGCGCGACACGTCGGGCATGAGTTGCTCCACCTGCTCCTGACGGCCGAAGCGGCTGAGACTGCGCTTGCGCAACCATCTCGACAGCAGGAACAAGCCCACAAAGAGCGGCACAAGCAACAGCAAGTATAGATATTCGGGATTTGCGAAACTAAACATTTGTTATCCTCTATGATTCTTTACAGTAGACAAATAGTAGTGCGGCTCCGGCGCATGGCCTAAGGCACATTGCGGAGCACGGTATACTTGACGGTGAGGTCGAGAGCCACAAGCAGCAGCAAGAGCCAAGCCCACGGCATATAGGCATCTTCGGTGTGACTGAAGTTGCGCACATCCATGCGGGTCTTCTCAAGCTTGTCGATTTCCTTAAAGATGCTCTTGAGCACATCCTTGTTGGTGGCACGGAAATAGGTGCCGCCGGTGGTCGAGGCTATTTTGCGCAAAGTGGCCTCATCGATCACCACAGGGAGCGACTGATATTGCAGCACCCCGTTATACATGGCCACCGGGCACATGGCATTGCCGTTGGTGCCCACGCCTATGGTGTAGATTTTTATGCCATACTTCTGCGCTATCTGGGCTGCGGTGACGGGGGCCACCACGCCAGTGTTGTTGCTGCCGTCGGTGAGCAGGATTATGCTCTTCGACTTGGCCTTGCCGCTCTTGATGCGGTTGATGGCGGTGGCTATGCCGTCGCCAATGGCCGTGCCGTCTTCAAGCACACCCATCGTGATGTTGTTGATTGCATTGACGATTGCTGCCTGGTCGGTGGTCATGGGCACTTGAGTGAATGCCTCGGAGGCAAATATCACCAGGCCGATGTTGTCGTTGGGGCGCTCTGTGACAAACTGCGACGCCACATCCTTGGCTGCCGTGAAACGGTCGGGCTTGAAGTCCTTGGCGAGCATACTGGTCGACACGTCAAGGGCTATCACGATGTCGGTGCCCTCGGTTTCCGACGTAGACCAACTGTCGCGCGACTGCGGGCGGCACAATATTATAATGAGGCAGCCTATGGCAAGCAACCGCACGCCAAACATCACATGGCGCAGCACTGCCTTCCAGCATGTGCCCATGGCGTTGAACGGGTGGGTGGTCGACAGTCGCATCGAGGGCTGTGCCACACGGTGCTTCCACACATACCATGCTATGAGCGGCACATAAATCAAAAACAGCCACAGCAGGCCGGGGTGCATCAGTTCCATCATCGGGCAGCCTCCTCTCCCCGCTTATCGGCGGCTGGCTTGCCCGCATTCTGGCCGGCATCGGCGGCAGGCTCGGCAGGACGCGTGTGGTCGACAAACTGACGGGCGCGCGTGAATGCCATCTCATTGTCGTCGGCAATGGGTTTCACGGCGGCAAATTTCACAAAGTCGGCCATGGCCAGGATTTCGCTCAGCTGCTCGTTGACAGCCTTGGTTTCTTCATTCTTCTTGAGCGTGGCCACGATTTGCGTCGACGTCATCTCCACGGCATTTATTTCAAAGCGCCTGTAGATGTAGTCGCGCAGGATGTCGGTAAGCTCGGTGTAATATTCCTTCTCCTCGCCATTTTGCCACAACTGGCGCCTATTGAGCTCCTCAAGGCGCTGCACAGCCTCCTCATAGGGCGGCAAGCGCTTCTTCTCGGGCTTCAGCGGGTTAATTCCCTTGCGCCACCACAGGCCGTAGGCTGCGGCGCAGCACGCCACCACAAGAAATGCCAGGAGGAATGCCCACCAGTAGTCGGTCACAAAATCGGGAAGCCAGTCGAGCAGTTTCGACTTAATTTCCTCCACAGGCTTGAAATCTACTATCTCATCGCCCTGTTTCACCTTGACGGGCACCACCTTGAGCGTGACGCTGTTGGAGGCCACAGTGTCGGCACCGGCTATGTATAGCACCGGCGGCAACACATAGACGCCCGAGTCGAACGACTGCACAACGAGCCGTTTGGTGATTTGCATGCGGTTGTTGCCTATGTCCACGGTGTCGGGCTTAGGCCGTGACGCTATCTCTACTGCCGAGGTGATGGTGTCGGAGGCATCGAGAGGGAAAAAGCCCTTGGTGCCCTTGTCCTGCACCAGCTCAAGGCTGAGCGTGGAGGTGCGGCCCATCACCATCACGGTGGTGTCGAGGCGAGCCTTGAGCGTGGCGGGAGCTGCGTGGGCAGCTCCGGCTCCGGTCAAGACGAGCACGACGGCCATCGCATGGCGTTTCAGCAGTCTGATGTATCTTTCGTTCATAATTGTCATTCTATATAATTCTATTGAGGGCCAGCACGATGCAGGTGAGGCCTCAGCGAGTCACGCCACGGCGCTGAAACAGCCCCATGAGCGACTTCACATAGTCGTCGCTTGTGGATATCGAAGCCGAGTCTACCCGGCAGCGCTGCAAAGTTTCGTTCATGTTGAGCTGGCGCTGATACCACCATTTATCGTAGGCTTGACGCACACGCTTTGAGCCGGTGTCGACCCATCGCTCAAGTCCGGTCTCGGCATCGGCCACCTTCATCAGACCCACGTCGGGCATCTGTGCCTCGCGCTTGTCATATACCTGGATGGCGGTTAGGTCGTGCTTGCGCCCGGCTATCGACATGGCGCGGTAATAGTCGTTGCCGTCGATGAAGTCTGACACAATAAACGCCGCGCAACGCTTCTTGATGGCACCCGTGAGGTATTCGAGAGCGAGACTGATGTTTGTGCCGCGACTTTGGGGCTCAAAGTTGAGCAGCTCGCGAATGAGCAGCAATATGTGCTTGCGTCCCTTTTGCGGCGGTATGAATTTCTCGATACGGTCCGAAAAAAGGAGCACACCCACCTTGTCGTTGTTTTGAATGGCCGAGAAAGCCAGCGTGGCAGCGATTTCGGTAATCATATCGCTCTTGGCCACACCCATGGCACCAAAGTTTTTGCTGCCCGACACATCGATGAGCAGCATCACGGTGAGTTCGCGCTCTTCCTCATAGACCTTGACGTAGGGGCGGTTGTGGCGTGCGGTCACATTCCAGTCAATGTCGCGCACGTCGTCGCCATATTGGTATTCGCGCACCTCACTGAACGTCATGCCGCGCCCCTTGAAGGCCGAGTGGTATTCGCCGGCAAAGATGTTTTGCGACAGCCCCTTGGTCTTTATCTCAATTTTGCGGACTTTCTTGAGCAGTTCGTTGGAATCCATAATCATAATGGTTGATTAAACATTGCCCATGCCCTACCCCGGCTACACGTTGCAACACGCCTTGACGGCGTAGAGCCTAAAGCCGTTACGGGGCAGGCAAGAGTGCTGGCTTGGTGCATTAGGGCACTGCAATCTTGTCGAGGATTTGGCTTATCACCTCGTCGGCGCTGATGTTGTTGGCCTCGGCCTCATAGCTCAGCCCGATGCGGTGGCGCATCACATCGTGGCACACGGCACGCACGTCTTCGGGAATCACATAACCGCGGCCACGCAAGAACGCATAGGCACGGGCGGCCAGGGCCATACTGATCGAGGCACGCGGCGATGCGCCAAACGAGATAATGTTGGTCAAGTCGGGCAGATTGTAGTCGGCAGGGAAACGCGTGGCAAACACGATGTCGACAATGTAGCGCTCTATCTTCTCGTCGATGTAGATGCGGTTGACGATTGAGCGCGTCTCTATTATTTCCTTAGGGCTGACAAGCGGCTGCACCTTGGTGCTGTGGCCGTCGATGTTCATGCGTATGATTTGGCGTTCCTCGGCCTTGTTGGGATAGCCGATGACCACTTTCATCAAGAAACGGTCGACCTGTGCCTCGGGCAGTGGATAGGTACCTTCCTGCTCGATGGGGTTTTGGGTGGCCATCACCAGGAACGGGTCGTCGAGCTTGAAAGTCTGGTCGCCGATAGTCACCTGGCGCTCCTGCATGGCTTCGAGCAGCGCGCTCTGCACCTTGGCGGGGGCACGGTTGATTTCATCGGCCAGCACAAAGTTGGCAAACACCGGGCCGGGCTTCACCTCGAAGCGCTCTTTTTGCGCACTGTAGATCATTGTGCCCACAACGTCGGCAGGCAGCAAGTCGGGGGTGAACTGGATGCGGCTGTACTTGGCATCGATAATTTGTGCCAGGGTCTTGATGGCAAGCGTCTTGGCCAAGCCAGGCACACCCTCAAGCAGGATATGGCCGTTGGCCAGCAGGGCTATCAGCAACGAGTCGACCAAGTGCTTTTGGCCCACAATGGTTTGGTCCATGCCCTGAGTAACCAAATTCACAAAATTACTCTTACTTGCGATTAAGTCGTTTAACTCTCTGATGTTAACAGATTCGCTCATAGTTTCAGCAATATTTTTCTTTTGTTGTTTTCGATAATGATTTTTATTTGTGCAAAGGTAATTTTTTAAAGTCATCTACGGCACGGCTATCACGTTAATTAATACAAAGATTAATGATTTCAGTTTAACGGCAAGCGGCATGGCAAGCATTTGCGGCAGTAACATAACGTTATAAATCAAAAAATAAGCGCACTTGCTATTTGAAATCAGCAAATTATGATTTATCTTTGCCAATAAGGGCGTGTGAGTCAAGGCAAAAACGAGACCATCACGGCCACACACCGGGGTCCAAAATGGCTCAGGCACAAAATTTGAAAGTAACACCTATAAAAAAGCATACCGACATGAAATTTACACATCGACTTCTGGCGACCACACTGCTTGCAGCCTCGGCCATTGGATGCTGGGCGCAAAGCAACACCACAGTGACCTACCGCGACGCTCTGGGGCGTAAAACCGGCACCGCCACCACCGACAGCCGTGGCAACGTGACCTATCGCGACGCGCTGGGACGCAAGACCGGCACATCGAGCACCGACAGCCGTGGCAACGTGACCTACCGCGACGCGCTGGGACGCAAAACCGGCACATCGAGCACCGACAACCGTGGCAACGTGACCTACCGCGACGAACTGGGGCGCAAAACCGGCACATCGAGCACCGACAACCGTGGCAACGTGACCTACCGCGACGAGCTGGGGCGCAAAACCGGCACATCGTCACAGTCAGGCAGCACCACCATCTACCGCAACAGCACAGGCACAAAGCAAGGCTCCTCGAGCCGATAGCCGCTACCCTGCATTTGCCACCCGGGGACTCCGCACAACACGGCACAAATGCCGATTAATTGCTTTAATGACAAACTTTTTTTGAGAAAAACAAAAAAAGCATTAACTTTGCACCGCTTTTAAGGTGCGGCCAGGCTCCAAAGCCCGAGAGGCACACCTTCACAGGAATCTGGTCCGGTAGCTCAACTGGATAGAGCATCAGCCTTCTAAGCTGAGGGTTCTGGGTTCGAGTCCCAGCCGGATCACCAAAAGGGTCATAAACGATTTAAGTTTATGGCCTTTTTTATATCCTCTCCGTACCGACTTCCCAATGAGTTCAATTCCATAACATTTTGTTATATAATTATTGCTGTCCGCTAAAAATTTTTGCAAGCATAAATAATTGGGCCGAATTTCTCGCTCGAAATTCAGCCCTTTAGTTACTTTTGTTTTTGCAAATAAAAGGCAAGTAACTATGAACAAAAGTACACATTTTATCGGACAGCCGATGTACGGTCAGCTGATAAATTTGCTCAACAGGGAAGAAATCCTCGAATTTAGCCGCATCCGTAATGGAGAACGCTATGTGAAGCACTTTGATGCTTACCAGCATCTTGTAGTCATGCTATACTCTGTTATCAAGAGATTCGACTCATTGCGCGAGATTACCGATTCCATGTTTCCCGAGGCACGCAAGCTCGCCCAC